>NZ_AMGM01000044.1 GCF_000298295.1 Cecembia lonarensis LW9 | reverse complement strand
TTTTTTAGGCCTAAAGACCATGCTGTCCCCGCCTTGGTTTCAGATATTGCTTCTAGCAGAATATTTTATCAGGTTCAAAACAATGTTTTATCCACTACTGATGCCCGTTTTTTGAGTGACTTTGAACAAGAAGGCTTGGAAGTTAAGGAAGAGGTGATACAGAGTACAACCCTTACAGAAATTCTGGATAGGTACCATGCCCCCCAAGACTTTGATTTATTGACTGTGGATGCGGAGGAACATGATTTGGAAGTTTTGAAAGGATTGGATTGGAAGCGGTACCGGCCCAGATTGGTGGTAGTGGAAGATGAGACTTTTGATTTTCAGAATGGAGCAACAAATCCTTTGGTATTTTTTATGCATCAAAATGGTTACAGTTTGAATGGATTTGTATTGAAGAACTTGTACTTTTTGAATGGAGATTCATGTTAGCACTATCAGAACTTTTTTTGTCAAAGGAATTGAAGTATTCCATAAAACCATACCAGTCTGATTTAAAAAAGGATTGGGATATGGTACTGGATAACAGTATCAATGGCACCTTTCTGCACCGCAGGGAATTTATGGAATACCATGGGGACAGGTTTGAGGATGCTTCTTTGGTGATTTATAATGAAGATTTTCCTGTGGCCATATTACCAGCTGAGAAAGAGGAAAATTCTATATTTTCCCATAGAGGTTTAACTTATGCTGGATGGATTTTGATTGATGGATTGGGATTAAAGGATATACAGGGAATTATTAAACATACCAAAGCATTCTATCAAAATCAGGGAATAGAGCGATTGGAAATCAGAATGGTGCCGGATTTTTTCGCCAAGGAATCACAAAAAGACCTAAAGCTTGCGGTTCAGATCTGCGGAGGTGAATCTGTTTTTACTGCTGTCCATCATTGTACCTCACTTCCTTACAGAGTAACAGATAGGGGGAAAAAATGGGGAAGAAAAAAAGCAATAGAGAAGGGGCTTGAAATAAGAGCCTCTTCAGATCTGAAATCCTTCTGGGAGAAGATATTAGTGCCCAATCTTGAAAAACAGCATGGTGTAAAACCAGCCCATTCCCTTCAAGAAATTCAGTATTTGAAATCGGTTTTCCCTGATCACATTCGGTTTTTTGCTGTTTTTTCTGGGGATGAAATGCTTGGTGGCGCTTTAATATTTTCAACTGATACATCGGCCCATTTACAGTACACGGCTGCTTTACCTTTAGGGAAAAAACAAAGATGCCTGGATTACCTGTTGAGCCATTTAATTGAGGAGGAATTTTCTGATAAATCCTTTTTCAATATGGGGGTATCACATATTCCGGAAACAGGTCAAACTAATTGTGGTTTGGTTAAATGGAAGGAAAGTTTTGGAGGGAAGTCTAAATCAGTAAATACCCTTAAGCTTCAAATTTCAAAGAAGTGAAATTAATTCAATTAGAGAAGCCCATCTTTTTGATATTCATTGTAATAATATTTTTTTCTTGCAAAGAAAGTGAACAGAAACCTGGCATCTGCCTCTCCTTCGATGATAATTACCTGGAACAATGGGTTGGGATATTGCCTTTGTTGGATAAATATGATGCCAAGGCGACTTTTTTTCTTACTGGGGTCGGAAAACTCAGCGAACAGGAAAAAGCTTGGCTGAAAGAAATCCAGGAAGCAGGACATGAGATTGGGGCACATGGGGAGCTGCATGTCCCTGCCAACTCTTATATACAATCCAATGGATACAGGTCATACTGGCAGGAGGAAATTCAGGCCAACGTAGATGCACTCCGGGCTATCGATATTCGTCCCAAGGTTTTTGCTTATCCTTATGGGGAAAAAAACAGGATAATGGATATTGCGTTAAGGATTACTTTTCAGGTCAGCAGAAGTGTGGTTCCATTAGGGGAGGGGTATGAAGAAAAAGCTTTAAAGAAAAGACCGGGTTTTCATTATTACTCCATCAGTATAGATGAAAGTGAACTGCCCCAGGTGGAAAAGTTAAAGCCCCTGATGGAAAGGGCCAAAGCAGAAAAGAAAGTATTGTTTATTCATGCCCATACGATTGGGGAGCAAGGTGCTTATACCCTTTCAGCCCAACGACTGGAAACGGTCCTGGCCATGGGAAAGGACATGGGTTTGGATTTTAGATCAATTCAAAATTTATGAAACGCATTCTCGTTACCGGAGGAGCCGGGTTTATAGGCTCTCATTTGTGTAAAAAACTGATCGCAGAGGGGCATGAGGTGCTTTGTGTGGACAATTTCTTTACGGGAAGAAGGGAAAATATCCATGCCCTGCTGGATCATAAAAACTTCGAGCTGCTCCGGCATGACATTACCTTTCCGCTCTATGTGGAGGTGGATCAGATTTATAACCTGGCCTGCCCAGCTAGTCCGGTACATTACCAGTTTGATCCCGTACAGACTACCAAAACCTCTGTGATGGGAGCCATCAATATGCTGGGCTTAGCAAAGCGCTTAAAAATCAGCATACTGCAGGCGAGTACTTCTGAAGTTTATGGAGATCCGGCTATCCATCCTCAGACAGAAGACTACTGGGGCAATGTCAATCCCATAGGTCCCCGTGCCTGCTATGATGAGGGCAAGCGCTGTGCTGAAACTTTATTCTTTGATTATTACCGTCAGCACAATTTGGATATAAAAGTTGTTCGGATATTCAATACCTATGGTCCTAATATGCAGCCCAATGATGGGAGGGTAGTGAGTAATTTCATTATGCAGGCTTTAAGAAATGAACCCATTACCATTTATGGTAACGGCAATCAGACCCGAAGCTTCTGCTATGTAGATGATCTGGTGGATGGTTTGTATAAAATGATGGGAACGGAAAAAGGCTTTACTGGACCCGTCAATTTAGGAAACCCGGCCGAATTCAGCATGCTGGAACTGGCGGAATTGGTCATTCAGCTTACTGGCAGTAAAAGCACCATTCAGCACCTGCCCCTGCCCCAGGATGATCCCAAGCAGCGGCAACCGGATATCAGCCAAGCCAAATCCAAATTAAATTGGCAACCTAATATCCAATTGAATGAAGGATTGGTGAAGACAATTGAGTATTTTAAAAGTTTTAGAAATTGAAAAGATTAAGGCTTATTGAATTTGGTGGTATCCCTGGTTCTGGAAAGTCATTTATGGTTAATAAATTGGCATTAAGGCTCAAAGAAAAATTAGGGTATTATCCTGCACCGATTTTTGAATGGGATCAACTGTTGAAAAATATCCCAGTTTGGGAAGATTTGAAAATTCAGGAAAATGAATTCAATAAGTTACTGTTAAGAATTTATAAAAGATGGAATATTGATTCGTTTGGTATCAATAAATCTATCATTCATGCTGCAGAAGAAGGGGCCCAAAAAGCCTACATAGATTTATACTTAGACATTCAGGATTTTAAAAAAAACTCAGAGCATGCTATTAAATTTCCAAGAGATGCAGAAATTATCTGCAAATATCTTAAAATATTGACTGAGTATTATTATTATTATATCAATCATCACACAAAATGGAGTTGCTTACTATTAAGTGAAGGATACGGAAAACATTCTACTCATATTATTTCTCACCAAAGAAGGCTAAATCCAAAAATGACAAGCTTTTTGCAAAATGCACCAAATATCGATCTTTATTTTTATTTGGATACGGACTTAAAAACGGCATATGAAAGGAAAAGAAATATGAAAGGATTTTATGCTGAATATGATTTCATTGAAGCCGAAAAGCTTTTGGAAAAAACCAAGCAGTTAAATGAAGCTCATCTTGAAATATTAAAAGAAAGTGGAGTGGAGGTATTTAGAGTGAATAATAATGAATTTGAACCAGCATTTGAATTTATTTTTAATCAAATAATAAGTACTATTTCAAACTGATAATCATGAACTATTTAATCACCGGAGGTGCAGGGAATATAGGCAGTGCACTAGCAGCCAAATTAGCAATTGATCCATCAAACTACATCATTATCCTGGATAACCTTTCCACAGGACATATTTCTAAAATCCCGCAAATAGAGAATGTGGGTTTTATCAAATGTGACGTCAATGATTACTCGGATATTGCACCTGTATTTGGTAGGTTTCAGTTTGACTATGTGTTTCATTATGCAGCAGTTGTTGGCGTACAGCGGACCTTGGACAACCCACTCAAAGTATTGAATGACTGTAAAGGAATGGAAAACATCCTAAAGCTTTCCAAAAACACTGGGGTAAAAAGAATCTTTTACAGCAGTTCCTCAGAGGTATATGGAGAGCCTTTTGAGATTCCACAAAGGGAACATACCACGCCTTTGAACTCGAAGTTGCCTTATGCCATTGTCAAAAATATCTCAGAGGCGTATTGCAGGAGTTATTACCAGGAATATGGTCTAGAATACACCATTTTCCGTTTTTTAATACCTATGGGCCAAATCAAAGTGAGGATTTTGTGGTTCCTAGATTTTTGAAAAGGGCACTCACAGGGGAGGACATTGTGATCTATGGGGATGGAAGCCAAACTCGTTCTTTTTGCTATATAGATGACAATATAGAAACTTGTATCAAAGCGATTACTGACACTGAAGCCATCAATGAAATTATCAATGTGGGCAGTGATAAGGAGATGACTGTATTGGAATTAGCCCAACTTATTTTGAAAATCACTGGTTCTTCCTCCAGAATCATTCACCATGAACCACTTAAGGAAGGTGATATGGCGAGACGATGTCCAGAGATTTCTAAAATGAAAAAAATGTTGAATAGGGAGTTGTTGCCCCTAGAGGAAGGATTGAAAAAATTGATAGCATTTTACCAGCAAAAGTAATGGTAACAGATTTGAAAGGTGCAATTAAAGAAAAGCCAATTGGAGTTTCCATTATCTGTTGTACCTACAATGGGAGAAACAGGTTGCCAGCAACTTTTGAAGCCATCAGCAAACTAGATTTTATTGGTGATTGGGAATTTATCCTCATGGATAATGCCTCAGATGATGGCACGAAAGAATATACAGAGACTTACTTTGAAAAAACCAATATCCGTACTCAGGTATTAATATGTCCAAAGCCAGGAAAAAATTTCGCTCTTTGGATGGCTTTTGAAGCAGTTAATTATAAATACATTTTGATCTGTGATGATGATAACGAACTATTCCCAAACTATCTATCCAAAGGAGTGAAGATCTTAGAGGAAAATTTGAGTATAGGAGCATTGGGAGGTATGGGCTTACTGCCCTCCTATGTTCAGAAACCGGATTGGTTTGATGCTTATCAATCCACTTATGCCATTGGATCGCAGGCAAAATCTAATGGTCCATTACCAAAAGGATGGGGATTGTATGGAGCAGGTTGCTTTTTTAGGTTTTCAGCTATTCAGGAACTTCTTAATAGAAACTATTCAACAGTCCTAACTTCTAGAAAAGGGAATACCTTGGCGGCAGGAGGAGATACTGAAATGTGCCTTGCCGTAGAGTGTTTAGGTTACGATATTTGGTTTGATGAAGACCTGAAATTTTATCATCATATAGAAGAACGCCGGTTGAATTGGGATTACCTGCTAAAGCTAAAATCAAGTATTGCTTCCAATTTCCCGATTATGGAACCTTATAGATTTATCATCTTAGGTAATTCAAGGAGCTATTTGAAGTTTATTTTGAAACAAATTCCCGACTTATTATGGAATTTTGCTTTTACCCAGTTGCTTTATATTGTTAGGCCTAAACCAAAAAATAAAGCATTTAGAATTACCTATCAAAATAAAATGAAGGGATTATTTAAAAACTTCAAAAGAAGTTTAATAGCTTTCAAAAAAATCAAACCAATATTTTTACCCCATCTTAATTTAAGTTGAAAAAGAAAGTACTCTTTGTAATTGACACAATTTCAGTGGGTGGAGCAGAGCTTTCCATTTACGAAGTTGTAAAAAACCTTAAACATACAGAACCTATTGTTTGTATTTTGTATAAAGCAGCCAATGGGCTACAAAAGGAATTTGAAAAAGAAAACATACCACATGTTTTTTTTGATATTAATAAGCGATTTGGTGTGAGGGAGGCTATTCAAAAACTCAACAAATTGATCAAAGAAGAAAGACCAGATGCTATACATGCCACCCATTTCAATTCGGAAATCATTTGCCGGTTGGCAGTTCCCAAGTTTAAAATTCCACTGATTTGTTCTTTATTGAATGATACCTACAGCAAAGAACGTTATGCGCTTTTCCGGAAAAGAGAGATCTTTAAACTGGAAATATTTCGGATGATTGACCGATGGACTGCCAAAAAAGCTGACAAATATATTTCAGTGGCAGAATGTATTCTGGAACCAAATAGCCGCTATCTAAACCTTCCCATTGACCGAATGGTGGTGGTGCAAAATGGGCGTGACATGGATTTTTACCTGAATGCAGAGCCTCTAGCTAAGCAAGAGATTGTTCCTGAATGTCAGGTTGGGGATGTATTCCTTGTTTCCAATTCTAGGGTGGTGCGCAGCAAGGGCTTTGAAGAAATGTTTGGAGCTTTTGAAATATTGGCAAAGAAGTATCCTAATCTTTACCTGATTGTGGTGGGGAATGGATATGACTATGTGCATTATCAAGAAAGAGCCAAGCAATTGGAGCATGGAAATCGGATTAAATTCCTTGGACCTAGGTTGGATATGCCTAAGATACTCAAAGCCTGTGATATTTTCTGGTTTCCCACTCACTTCGAAGGCTCTCCTGGAGTGGTCATCGAGGCCATGGTCTGTAAGTTGCCTATTATCTCTACTGATATCCCATCAATCACGGAAAATTTGGTGGATGGAGTTAATGCCTTAATTTGTAAACTAGGAGATGTCCCAAGTCTAGTTGAAAAAACAGAAATTTTACTTCAGGATCTAGCGCTAGGCAAGAAACTGGCAGAAAAGGCCTTTGAGCTAGGTGTTGAAAAATTCGATATCAAAACCCTTGCGGCTAAGCAAGAGCGGGTTTATTTGGATTTGATTGAAGAATATAGGGTAAAGGGGATAAAAGCAAAATTCTGATGTACAAAGTACAAAGTAGGTTCAAAATTCAATTATAAACTTATTTTTAACAAAGGATTTACTATCTGCTGAGTATCACTTCTATCTTCTCGCATCTCGTCTCTCAAATGAAGCCTTTCTTCTCCATCATTATTCCAACCTATAACTGTGCCGATTTTATCAGGCAGACGGTATCAATGATAGAGCAGCAAAGTTTTTCTGATTGGGAATTGGTTATTGTGGACGATGGATCCACAGACAAGACTTGGGAGACCTTGGAAGAACTTCAAAGTAGTAAAGCAAAGCTAAAAGTCTTTCAAAGACCTGAGGACAGGGCTAAAGGCCCCAGCGCTTGTCGGAATATTGGGGTTGAAAATGCACTTGGGCAATATATATCCTTCCTAGATGCAGATGATGGATGGTCTCCAGACCGACTTCAAAATGCTTTTCAATTTACAAAAGAGACAGAGGCCAAGGCCATCTACTCAGGCGCATGGGTGATTGACCGAAAGGGAAAGTATTTTAGAGAATCGCGAGCTATCAGACAAGGTGAAAGTCTTTTTGATTTTACCATCAATGGTGACTGTTTTGCACAGACTTCTACTTTGATTGTTAATTCTAATATAGCCAAACAAGTAGCATTTCCTGAGTCCATTCGATTTCATGAAGACTTCGCCTATTTTATTGAAGTTGGGAAATTTGTACCCTGGTTCTATTTTTCTTCGAAGGATGTTTTGGTACATTGGGAGGAAAACCATCTTAAAAATGTGAACTATGAAGACTGCCTCTTTTTTTATAAGAAGTTTAAAAACATGAGTGTTGAACAAATTTCAAGAATAGGATACTTAAAATATACAGCACATGAATTGGTCACTAGACAGCCAAAAGATAATAAGCTTAAGGACTATCAGAAATTAATAGAAGCTGAGGGAATTAGCCTGAGTCTTAGGGAAAAGATTTTATTCAACTGGCCTAGATTATATAAGAGTATCTTTTATTTGTCAACTAAATTAAAATCTTTGAATGGTAAAAATTGAAGAAGAAGAGTGGGATTTGGAAGTGACACCTGAAAGGGGGCTGTTTGAACTTCCATTAAAGGACATCTGGCATTTTCGGGATTTATTGGTCCTGATGGTACGCAGGGACTTCGTGTCTTTCTATAAGCAGACTATATTGGGACCAATGTGGTTTTTTATCCAACCTGTATTTACTACCGTGGTTTTTGTTTTTGTTTTTGGCAACTTGGCTGGACTAAGCACAGATGGTTTGCCTCAGTTCTTGTTTTACCTTGCAGGAATAACAGCTTGGAATTATTTTGCAGATTGTCTAATTAAGACCTCTACGGTATTTCGTGACAATGCACAGCTTTTTGGAAAGGTATATTTTCCTAGATTGGTTGTTCCTATAAGTATCGTGATAGGAAATTTGATTCGGTTTGGGGTACAATTCCTGTTATTTATGGGGGTATGGTTTTACTTTTTTGTTCAAGGATCCGAAATATATCTAACTTGGGCTGCCTTGTTTTTCCCCTTATTGCTAGCGTTGATGGCATTTTTGGGATTGGGTTTGGGACTAATGATTACGGCCATGACCACCAAATACCGGGATTTGGCTTTTTTGGTCAATTTCGGAGTGCAGTTGCTGATGTATGCCACAACAGTAATCTATCCGCTTTCTTCCGCCCCGGATAAATATAAGCATCTTGTTGCCTTAAATCCTATGACCGGAATTATAGAAACATTCCGATATGCATTTTTGGGAGAAGGGATGTTTTCTTGGACATTACTAGGATATAGTGCTTTTGTGGCTATTGTATCTATGATACTGGGAATTCTAATTTTTAATAAAACCGAAAAGAATTTTATAGATACGGTTTGAGTCTTTTAAAACTTTATAAGAAAAATTTAATTTAAATTAGCGTGATGATTACTAATAAAAATGGGGTAATTATTAAAAAAGCGGATAAGTTAAATATTGGTGACATATGGTATGATGCAAGTGCTGATGTTTTTCAATCCAGTAGAATTATTGGAGAAGAGTGCTTCTATCCCGTTTACAAATGGAAAGATTATTACAGTTTTTCTTTCCTAAACCTTCTGCGGATAAAGGGCAATCTAGATTTAAATCCCAAAATTCATCTATACTTGAATAATGGAATAATTGATAGTTATTTACCACCTGAAATTTGTGTAGATAAATATATCAAAAGAATAGGAGCTCCTTTAAAACTACAAAAATTAAAAATTACTTCTGAAAATAGTTTTATAGAGAAATTTGCAGTAGCATTGATAAAGGATATAAGGAGGTTAGAAGATCTTTATCCAAATACAACATTTGGGATTTTGACAGGTGGAAAGGATAGTCTTAATTTATTGTTGTTGCCATGGAAAGCTGAAATTGTGGCACTTTCAGGTGATCCAAATTACCAGTTGGTAAAAGAATTTTGCTCCGTCAATAAACTTGATATTGAAGTAAAGAGATTAAATGGTGAAGAATATGATAGTGATGATTGGATAAAAAAAGATACTCTGTTTTGCTGTGGTAGGATGGGGCTTCGAGATATTAGGTGGTCAAAAAATATCTTTGAAATAAAAAATGAGATAAATTCTAGGAATAAAAATTTTATAATAATATCAGGAACATTTGGCGATGCATTTTTAACTACAAAATTCAAACATTATCGGGCTAAATGGAAGAATTTATTAGAAGATAAAATAGTTTACAGATTTCAAAGTAAAACAAAAATTTTATATAATAATTTATGGCGTGGGGGAGCTCAATGGCAGGCTGTTAACCACGGTGTCATAAGGGAAAGTACCAATATGCTCAATTTTTCTGCATATCATGGAAAGAATGTTTTGGAAGTCTTAA
Organism: Cecembia lonarensis LW9; assembly: GCF_000298295.1. GTDB lineage: Bacteria > Bacteroidota > Bacteroidia > Cytophagales > Cyclobacteriaceae > Cecembia > Cecembia lonarensis. The sequence continues at coordinate 26,879 of NZ_AMGM01000044.1, read as the reverse complement.
GCCAAACGGATTTAGAAAAAGTGATTGATTCTGATATTAGACCAAAACTTGGAGACTATATTTTTGGTAAAAAGGTAATTTATCCGAATAGTAACCCATCACCAGCTGCTTGGGAAAATCGGATAAAATATTCAACTTTAGGATTTTTCTTAGATACTTTTAAAAGTAAAATAGACATATAGCTCTCAACAGAATGCAAGAAATCATCGATTTTAATATAATTAGTAAATAATTTGATTTAAGATAAAGTGACTTTAATGAAGAAAAAGCCTTCATTTTATCATAATAACAGAAAGTTTTATAACTGGATAATTTATGATATTTCAGATAATTTTTTAATTAAATACTCAAAGTATTTTAAAGGGGATTTATATGATTTAGGTTGTGGGACTAAACCATATGAAGTCTATTTAAAACAATTTTGTGATTCATATATAGGAGTTGATTGGACTGAAACTTTGCATGATTTTAAAGCTGATATTGTTGCAGACCTAAATAAAAATTTCCCAATAAATAATGAAGTTGCTGATACAATTGTGTCTTTTTCTGTAATGGAACATCTTTGTGAACCCCAAATATTTGTAAATGAATCTTTCCGAATATTAAAAAATGGAGGTGTTTTTGTTTTGCAAGTTCCCTTTATGTGGCATGTTCATGAAGAGCCCTTTGATTTTTTTCGATATACTGAATTCGGACTCAAATATATGTTTGAAAAAGCAGGATTTACCAATATTGAAATTGAAGCTTCAACAGGTTTTTGGGTTAATTGGTTTGTTAAACTAAATTACCAATTAATAAGAATAATGTATGGAAACTCTTTAAAAAAGAAACTCTTAAGAGTCGTTCTTAAACCATTAATAAATAACAATCAAAAATTGGCAATGTATTTGGATAGAAGATGGCCGAAAACGGATAAAGAAACACAAGGTTATTGGGTTATTGCAGTAAAATAGTAATTTTTTAATAAGCTAAAAACTGAATTTAGAAGTAGTTTATGAAAATTTAATTGATAATTATATGAGTCAAATTATTGAAATGACTTGGGATTCTGCTTTTTTCAATAAGAAAGTTGGTAAGATTTTGATGGATAATACTGAGAGTTTTGACTATAATAAGTTTTTAATTGAAGCTAGAAAGTATGATTTAATATATTTAATTTCAAATAATCAATTATTGCCAAATAATCTTGTAAGTAAAGCCAATTTAGATTTAATGGATACTATACTTACAATGTCTAAAAAAATTAATAAAGATGACTACTTAAGTAGTAATTATCGTTTTTTAAATGAACTTGAAGGAGATGACTTAACAAGAAGCTATCAAATTGCAGAAGAAATTTCTGTTGTTTCTCGATTCAGTCGAGAAAAACTCGTAGGTAAAGAAATAACTAAGAAATTATATAGAATATGGGTAGATAACGCCTTAAATAAATCCTATTCAGATGGGTTGTTTTTAGAGAAGATAGATAATAAAGTTGTAGGCATTCATTTGTTAAAACTAGATTTAATTAACCAAATTTGTTTTTTTACTTTAACGGGAGTTAGTTCATTAATGAAAGGTAAAGGAATTGGTAATAATCTTTGGAACCAATCGTTTGCTTACTTGGCGAATGAGACAAATATAGACTTGATTAAAAGTCCATTTTCTTTAAATAATTTACATTCATTTAATTTTCATTTGAAAATGGGTTTTGATAAAATTGAAGAAGTAAAGTACATTTATCATTTCAGAAAAGAGTAATCCTTTGATTCCATTTAATAAACCCTTTTTAACTGGGAAAGAAATGCTGTATATTGAACAAGCAGTTCGTTCAGGAAAGATTTCTGGTAATGGTATTTTTACTAAAAAATGTCAATCTTTTTTTGAAAAAGAGTACAGGTTTAAAAAAGCATTATTGACCACTTCTTGTACAGATGCATTAGAAATGTGTGCATTGTTAATCGAATGTGGCCCTGAAGATGAAATAATCGTACCGTCTTATACATTTGTTTCAACTGCTTTGGCCTTTGTTCGACAAGGTGCAAAAATTGTTTTCGCTGATTCAGAGAAGTTTCATCCAAATGTTGACGTTAATAAGCTTGAAGCTTTAATAACACCCAGGACCAAAGCGATAGTAGTTGTGCATTATGCTGGGGTTGCAGTTGATATGGATGAGGTAATGAGATTATCTCAAAAGTACAATTTGGTGGTAATCGAAGATGCTGCTCAAGCAATTGATTCTTATTACAAAGGCAAACCATTGGGTAGTATTGGGCATTTAGCTACTTTTTCCTTTCATGAAACGAAAAATGTGATTTCGGGAGAAGGAGGTTTATTAGTTATAAATGAAAATGATTTTTTAGAACGTGCAGAAATTATTTGGGAGAAGGGAACTAATAGGGCTTCTTTTTTTAGAGGTGAAGTGAATAAATACGGTTGGATTGATATTGGTTCCTCCTTTTTACCTTCTGAAATTATAGCATCCTTTTTATGGGCTCAATTAGAAAATTTAACTGCTATTCAAGAAAAGAGGAAAATGATTTGGGATACATATTATAGCGGATTAAAATTCCTAGATGATCAAGAAAAGTTGAGATTGCCTAAAATACCAAAATATGCTTCAAATAATGGCCATATGTTTTATTTAATATGTGATTCATTAGAAACTCGTTCTGATTTAATTGCTTTTTTAAGAAAGCAAAAAATCCATGCAGTTTTTCATTATATAAGTTTGCATAAGAGTAAATTCTATTTAAAAAATAATAAGAAATTAGATTTACCTAATGCTGATTTTTTCACAGATACCTTAGTGCGGTTACCTTTATATTTTGAAATGGTACAAGAAGAACAACAAAAAATAATCAAAGTTATTAAAGATTTTTATGGCAGAATCCTTAGATATCATTCATCTTTGTGAAGATGAAAAATTTATAAATTTAGCGATTGAGCAATTTGAATTCTGTTTTCCTGGTCAAAATATTTTTTATGTCATACCAAATTCTTTAGATGAAAAGTTGAAACATGTTAGTCAAAGTGATTTTGTTATAATAACCAATCAAGAGCATCTAATTCTTATCATATCAAGTTTACCCAAAGGGGCAATTATTATATTGCATAGCTTATCACCTCGGTTTTATAATTTTGTGATTCATCTTCCTGAATCACTAACTGTTGTTTGGCTTTGTTTTGGTTTTGAAATCTATAAAGACCCAATATATTTTAATGACCGGGTTTTGCTAGATAAGCTTACACTTAGGAAATTTCCGCTACGAAAAGTTTCTGTAAAAGAAAGTATTAAAGAAAAAGTTAGACCTTTTTATCGTCTATTTAATCAAAAACTGCCTTTATCAAAAAAAGAATATAAACAAAAAGCCCTCAAACGAATTAACTATTTAGGCAGCTCTTTTAAAGAAGAGTTTGATCAGATTTCTAAAATGATAAATCAAAGAAAGAATTATTTTTCTTTTTGGTATTTTCCAATTGAAATTATTGTAGAAATAGACAAACCATTTATTTTCCCGAAGACCAACATGTTGATTGGGAATTCGGGATTTAATACCATGAATCATTTGGATGTTTTTCATAAAATCAAAAGATATCATCTAGATAATATGAATATTATTGTCCCACTAAATTATGGCAAACCAGAGTATATAGAATATTTATTGATCGAAGGTGAAAGGATATTTCAAAATAAATTCAATCCGTTATTAAGTTTTATGGATTTACATGTGTACAATTCGGTTTTAAATTCTGTTGGCGTAGCTATTTTTAACAATAAACGTCAACAAGCTATTGGTAATACAATTGCATTGCTATGGTTTGGTTCTAAAATTTTTTTAAGTGAAAAAAACTCTTTTTATCATTATCTAAAGCGTATTGGAATCATAGTTTTTTGTTATGAGTCGGAGTTAAATGAAAAAAGTTTTTCGAAATTTTTATCCTTAGAAGAAATTGAACATAATAGAAGAATTTTGTTGAAAGAATTGAACAAAGAACATTTAGGAAAATTATTAAAAGAGCAGATTCTAAAAATTAATAAATAATCATTTATTAAATGTCTAGAGCAATAAAAGTTGAAAACCTTTCCAAAGCATATCAATTGGGGCAGTTTGGTACTAACACCATTTCAGGAGATGTACAGCGTTGGTGGGAAACAAAAATATTAGGTAAGGAGGATCCATTTTTAAGGATTGGAGAAACAAATGACCAAACTCAAAAAGGAGAAACCAATATTGTATGGAGTTTGAAGGATATTAACTTTGAAGTAGAGCAAGGGGAGACTTTGGGAATAATCGGTCAAAATGGGGCAGGTAAATCCACACTTTTGAAAATCCTTTCCAGGGTTACTTCTCCTACCAAAGGAGGATTTAAAATAAAAGGTAGGGTAGCATCCTTATTAGAAGTGGGAACCGGTTTTCATCCAGAACTTTCGGGAAGGGAAAATATATTTTTGAATGGGGCCATCTTGGGGATGAGGAAATGGGAAATAAAAAAGCGATTGGATGAAATTGTTGAGTTTGCTGGTGTAGAGAGGTATTTGGATACTCCTGTAAAGCGTTATTCGTCTGGCATGTATGTGCGTTTGGCCTTTGCGGTGGCCGCCCATCTTGATGCGGAGATTCTCGTAGTAGACGAAGTATTAGCAGTAGGGGACGCAGAGTTCCAAAAAAAGTGTATTGGTAAAATGGGGGATATAAGTAAAGGGCAAGGAAGGACTATTTTGTTTGTGAGTCATAATCTTACTTCTATAGAAAAGTTATGTCCAAAATCTGTTTTATTAGATAAAGGAAGATTGGATTTATTCAGTGATACATCCAAAGTTATTGGAAAATATTTTAAAAGAAATTTAGGAAAGGTTAAAAATCTTGAAAATTATACCATAAGAGAAGGAAATGGAGACTTAATTTTCTGCGAGTTAGTTGTAGAACAGGAGAGCTCCGAATCTATCCAGAACTTTCTGACTCCATTTTTAGCAACCATTTTTAAATTAAAAATCAAGCGACAAATAAACAAGTCTTTTTTCAATTGGAGGATAGACTTGGGGATCAATGATCTTTATGATAGAAGGGTCGCGTGGTTGAGTTCAAATATAAAAGAAGATAAATTGGAGCTTTACGAGTACAATGAATTTATTTTTAAAGTTGATAGCCTTTCATTAGCTCCTGGAGATTATAATATCAATCTTAATTGTGAGGTAAACAATGAAGTTGCTGATTACATAAAGGCTGTTTATTCTTTTAAAGTTTTGAATAGGAATTTATGGGAAGGAGCAGAAAAGTTAAGAGAAAATTTTATGCCGATACTTTTAAATTTTAATATTAACAATACCAATGCTGAAAAAAATAAAGGAATTAGTTAAAAAGAATTTTGAGAATCAAACTCAAATCATAAAAAACACCAATGAATTGGTATGGGCAGAAGTTTTCCATGACTCAATTAAAGAATGTCCAGAATTAAATAATTTTTCAATAAGTCCTGGAAGATGGGCAGGGAATTATTCTTTTTTTTATGTCCTCTTTCGTGTTTTGAAAGATGCTAAACCAAAATCGATTTTAGAGTTTGGCTTAGGTGAATCATCCAAATTCATCTCTTTATTTAACGATAAATACAATATGGATGCCGAACATCTAATTTTAGAGAACGACAAGACATGGATAGATTTTTTTTTAAGTTCTAATAAATTACTTCCGAATTCAAAAATCAATCAACATGAATTGGTGAAAAGGAGATTTGAAGAATTCGAGTACAATTCATATCAAAATATTAGTGATTACAGTTCGAAGAAGTTTGATTTTTATTTGGTAGATGGCCCACTTGGTTCAGAAAGATATTCTCGATTTGATATTTTTACTTTAATTGAATCAATTGCTGTTCAACAAGTTGATTTTATCATATTAATTGATGATACCAATAGAAAGGGTGAAATTGATACTGTTAATAAATTAACTGAACTATTGAAAAAAAATGGAGTATTGTACACGAAGTCTTATTTTGAAGGTATGAAAAATCAACTTTTAATTACTACAGGTAAATATAAATTCATTTCTTCTATTTAAGCGTGGAAAATTTGATTTCAATTCTGATTCCAAATTATAATAAAAGCCAATTTCTTAATGAGACTATTGAATCTATCATCAACCAGAATTACAATAATTGGGAATGCATCATTGTAGATGACAATAGTACAGACAATTCTTGGGATATTTTGAAAAGATTTGCTGAAAGCGACGATCGTATAAAGTTATTCAAAAGGCCTTCTGATCTACCCAAAGGAGGAAATACTTGTAGAAACTATGCCTTTTCATTAGCCCAAGGAGAATATATACAGTGGTTTGACTCTGACGATTTAATGGAGGCTGACCTACTTTATAGAAGAGTAGAAGTCTTGGCAAAGTTGAACTTAGATTTTGTCGTTGCTGATGGTAGAATTTCAAAGGATGGAGTTTATTCTGTTTCTATTTTTTCTCCATTGGTGGTGATTCCTGAGTTTTATAAAGGATTTGGTCTAATGAATCCACCTTGGGTAGTTAATTCAGTTCTATTCAGGAAAGAATTTGTTGAAAGAAATAAATTGAGTTGGGATGAAGCTATCCGTGGTTTTCAGGATTTGCACTTTAATTTTCAGGCATATTGCGTTGCTGAAAAAATAGGGTTATTGTTGGATAAACCGGACTGGACTTGGCAAAAATTTTCCGGAAGTAAACATGTTAGCCATTCCGTGTTCAATTCAGAAAATTTTACTTCCTTAAAAAAATTTGTTTTAGACTTTTACCAATCCAAGAAGTTTGAAAGGATTTATTTAGAAAAGCTGATATTGGAAATCTCAATACTGGCAATAAAAAGGTTTGGACTTTACTTCTTTATAAAATTTATTATTCCACTTTATTTTTCAGGTTCATTAAAATTCAATCTACTCTTGTATTTTAAAAAACATCTTTTTTTTAAATATTTTTTAATCTTAATTGGGGAAAAAAAAGATGCTATTATCAAAAAGCTAAGGTGGGAATTTAGGTTGAAATCAAATAAAATTTTATTTTACGATTACCAGTTTGGAAAAATATCAATTGATGAACATACATCAAGATTGAAAAAACTTAAAGTAGATTCCCGAAAACCACTGATTATTGAAGGAAAAGAAATTCACATATTAGTATGAGTTATTTTAATGAAGAAAAGGTGACAAATCTTTCCACTCCTTCCAAAATCGTTGAACATTTATATCAGAATTTTCACCCAACATTAGTAATTGATAATGGATATGGATTAGGTGCTTGGTTAATTAATTTTCAAGAGAAGGGTGTAAGTAATATTTTTGGTATAGATGGGGTATGGATCAAGGAGGAGAACTTGTAAATTTATTCTCAAAATTATTCAGCATATCCAGTCTTTGGAAGTATTTTGTTCTTGAAATTAAATTTGATTCAATGCTTTACTTGGAAGTAGCGGAAGATTTGGAGGAACAGCGTGCTTAAAATCTAATTTTGAAGCCGACAAAGATGTCAGATACTATTGTATGCATTATTGCAGCAATTCTGTGGCATAGGGGACAGAACCATGTCAATGAATAGTATGCTTAATATTGGCGGAAAAATTCTGAAAAATTCGGGTTTTTATTTTTAAGAAGATTTAGGATTAAGTTTTGGGCCGAAACTGGTTTAGATTGCTGGTATATACAGAAAATCTTGGTGTTTAAAAGAAAAGAAGCTGATGTGGGTTCAATTGAGAAACTAGTATGGAAAATCCATTTTTAGTTGTTGGAGAGGGAGTTTCAAAATAGATATTCATTGTGGAGAAAATAAATGGATACCAATCAATGAAATCTGAATTGGCGATAATTGTTGATAATCAATTATCGAAAAATAACAAATTAGTATAAAAAGGTTCGGCACATTCAATGACTGTAATTTCCATTGTCGTATTCATTTATAATCCTGATGAATGGATTATCAAAAAAGTGCTTAAGGCATTAACAGAATTAAAGATTCCTCAAAATGGTGAAGTTGAATACCTTTTAGTAGATAATAATAGTCAAAACAATTGGAAACTTATTCTGGAAAGAGAATTTACAGATTTTCCATTTCAACTACTGGTAGAAAAGAGACAGGGCTTGACTTTTGCAAGGCAATCCGGCTTTGAAAAATCAAAAGGAGATCTTATTGTTTGTGTGGATGATGACAACGAACTAAGCAGTGATTATTTACTTTCTTTCCTAGCTTTGAGAGAACAATATCCTGAAGTTGGTGTGTGGGGACCGGGAATAATTAAAGTAGAGTTTCATAAAGATGTCCCCTCAAAGTTCAATAATTTTAAGGCCTATTATCAGGAAAAGGCTTTTGATAAAGTCCAATTCGGTACGGAAAGAATTTGGATGCCATATTATCCTCCGGGTACAGGTATGTGCCTGACCAAGGAAGTGGCGAATGCTTATTTGGGATTTGTGGAAAAGGGAAGAATGACTGCCACAGACAGGAAAGGAAGATCATTGAGTAGTGGAGGAGATAGTCAAGTTGTGTATTCTGCGATTTTATTGGGAAAGAGTGCTGGTACTTCACCCAGTTTAAAACTGAACCATTTGACCAGTAAAAATAAATCTAACCTAAATTACCTTAAAAGATTGCAATTTGGTATTTATTCATGTACACCGGTGCATGTGGAGGTTTTTCCGGAATTGAAAGAAAAAATCAAGAAACCCAAAATCTACGAATTTTTGGATCTGGTACTCAGAACCTTTATCAAAAGTAGGTTTGGAAAAAATAAATCTAAATTTCAATTGCCATTAGCCAAGAAACTCGGCATTATTCAGGGGTATTATGACACCTATCAATTATCGGTACCTTGGGTCTATCGTTTTTTTATCAATAAGTTAGGCTTGAAATGATTATTATGAAATTTATGGGTGGATTAGGCAATCAAATTTATCAATACGCTTTGGGTAGAAAATTGTCTGAATTGCATAATTCGTTTTTGGCATCTGATATCCATATTTATAAAAATGATCCCGATAGGGAGTTTGTGTTAGATAAGTTTAACATCAAAGTAAAGCACCTTCCCTGGAAAGTCATTAAGCTGTTAAATTCGGATTATGCTTTGAAATTCGATAAGGTATTTCATACAGAATTTTATCACGAACTGGTTTTGGAAAAAGCCTTGGAATCCAAAGATATTCCAAGGAAAAACAATTTATACCTGAGAGGGTCATGGGGGAATAGAAAATACTATGAGGATTATATTGATAAAATCTCGGATGAAATAACATTAAAAGAAAAGTTTAAAACAAAGGATTTTAATACAGTTAATAAGAAGGTAAAGAACAGCGATTCTGTAGGCATACATATTAGAAGGGGAGATTATGAAAAGGTAGCGCACTTTAAAAATTTTTATGGCTTATTGCCACCAAGCTACTACTCGGCAGCGGTTGATTTTATCGGTAACAGAATAGAAAAGTCTAATTTCTTTATCTTTTCTGATGACACGGATTGGGTAAAGGAAAATCTTCCATTTTTAAAGGATTCTTTTTTTGTTTCTGATATTATTGGGTCGGTTGATTATTTGGAATTTGAATTGTTGAAAAATTGCAAACATCAAATCATCGCCAACAGCACCTTCAGTTGGTGGGCGGCAAGGCTGAATAGCAATCCCGCCAAAATCGTTATTAAGCCGAAAAGATGGTTTGCAGATGACAGACAACAGGCTGTTTATGAGATAGAGGATTCTTATTATATTAAAGAAGCAATCAAATTGTAATGAAAATAATCAGAATAGTCACAGAACTGGATTTCGGTGGGGTAGAAAAGCATATGGAGTTGACAGCCGATGGTATGCTGAACTATCCTGATTTTCAAATGATTTTTTTGGCTTTGGGTAAGGGAGGGCAGACTAGTAAACTATTATCCTCAATGGGGTTTCAAGTGATAGTACTGAATGAGAATCCCCAAATCCCCAACTTTCAACTGATCCGGAAACTAGTTCGGATTTTCAAAGGAGAAAAACCGGATGTGGTGCATTGTTCCAATGGGGAAGGGAATTTCCATGGGATTTGGGCAGCTTGGTGGGCAGGTGTACCACTGAGAATAGGAGAGGAGGTGGGTTTTCCCAATCATCATTCTTACTGGAAGCATATTTTCCGATTGACATACACCAGGGCCAATAAAATCATTGCCATATCTCAAGCGGTCAAAGATGTATTGATAAATTTGGGAGAAGCCTCAGACCGGAAGGTTGATGTTATCTATTACCCCATGGGGAAACCCAAATTGGAGTTGACAGAGGAAGAAAAAGAAAAAACAGATACATTAATCAAACAATTGAAAGGTCAAGCCAACAAAGAGCAATTTGTCTTTATTACTACCTGCAGGTTAGTGGCTATCAAAAATCTTGATGGTTTGATCAATGCTTTAGCCTCCCTTCAGGGTGAAATTAAGGAAAGAGAATTGCATTTCTGGATCATTGGAGAAGGTCCTGAAAAGGATAATCTCAAAACTCTTTCTCGAAATTTGGGTATCGATTCCCAAGTACAATTTTTGGGATTCCATGCCAATGTCAATCCTTTTTTGATGGCCGCTGATGCCTTTATCCTACCTTCCTTCTCAGAGGGGTTTTCGCTTTCTTTGGCAGAAGCCATGCAATTGGGCTTGCCAAGTTTGGCGACCAAAGTAGGTGGCCCAAGCGAAATCATCAAATCCCACACAGGATTGTTGCTGGATCCAAACGATCATGATGACATGGTCGGCCAAATGAAAGCCATGGTGGAAATGGATCCTGATGAAAGAAGGCAAATGGGATTAAGAGGGCAGGAAGACGTAAGAAAGAGGTTTTCGGTTGAGATTTATGCCAAAGCTTTGACTGAGTTTTATATCAAGCAATTATCCTTGGTGAAATAAAGTGGCTTTTTTTAATTGGTAAAGCATTGAGCAAGAGGAAAAAAGTACTTTTCATAACATGGGATGGGCCAAATGTGAATTATTTAGAGACCCTTTTTTATCCCATTTTTAATCAGTTGCAAAAAGAATATGGTTATGAATTCCATATCATACAGTTTATATGGGGAGATAGGGATATCATTGATCAAAGAAGGGTGTTTTTTGATACAGCTGGAATAAAATATATACCCATAATTACCAATAGGAAATTTGCAATTATTAGTCTCCTTAAGGCGAAATTCTTTGATTCAATTTTCTTCAAAAATTACATAAAAGAAAAAAAGATAGAGGTAATTATACCAAGGGCCACTACTGCTTTGGGTATATTTGAGGGCATTATTCAAAAAACTAATGTAGATCTTGTATATGATGCGGATGGTTTCTCTCAGGATGAAAGGGTTGATTTTAGCGGATTATCAAAAAATAGTTTGCGTTACAAATTGTATAGGAGAATTGAGAAGGAAGGGTTTATTAAAGGCAAATCTATAATTTGTAGGTCTCTAAAAGCTAAAGAAATTATTATGGAAAGAGCAGGGGATGGATTTGATAAAAATAAGGTTTTTATTGTAAGAAATGGTACTTTTAAATCCACTGAAAATCAAATTAAATCATCAAAGACCGGTTGTAATCTAGTATATAGTGGATCAATTGGGCCTCAGTATAGAATGGATGAAGTAATTCAAATATTTGAATATGTAAAAGATTATATTCCTAATGCCTCATTGACACTACTAACCCCTCAAGTCGAAGTAGCCAAAGAACTTATTAAGAAAGAGTCCCCCCAATTTTTAAATGTGATCACAGTTAAGTCAGTTTTTCCGGACTTGATTCTAAGTGAATTGAAAAACTATCACATAGGGATTTCTTTAAGAAAAGCCACTTTTTCCATGCAGGCAGTAGCGCCCCTTAAAGTAGGTGAATATTTGGCAGCTGGTTTGAGTGTTATTTTTTCGCCTGGAATAGGAGATATGGATATTTTGATGAAAAATAAACCCTTTGCTTTTTGCTTTGATGGATTTAATGAATCAAAAGAAGAAGAAATACTGAATTGGGTCAATAAGCAACTGAAAGAAGATTATTCAGAAGCAATTCAAGAAATGGCTATTGAATATTTTTCATTGGAGGAAACTGCGAAGGTTTACCATCAAGCATTACAGTATGGATAAAAAAGAGATCTATTTATTTGATTTATGTGGAACGCTCTATTTTTCAAATACTACCTACGATTTTTTGCTTTGGTATTTTAAAAAGTACAATAGGATTAAGTTTTTGAAGATAAAGCTGGCTTTGTCTTTACCCTTCAAAATCATTTGGGTTACTTCTAAGCGAATTGGGTTAAAGTTTGACATAAGAAAGATTTTAATTGGAACACTAAAAGGAGAGATGGTTTCCAGCGTTTATGAGGAAGCATACCTATTTGTTGGGGAGTTTCTCAAGAATAGGGAAAACCCTCAAATTCATGAGTTATTCAATGAGGCTAAAAGAAAGGGAGCAGACATGATTCTGGTTAGCGCTTCTATTGATCCTGTTGTTAGGGCGGTTTCAAACCAATTAAGATTTAAAAATTACCTTGCTACCACTTTAGAAAAGACGGCTGAAGGGGTATTTTCAGGAAATATTACTAAAGATTTACAAGGTTATAAGTTAGAAGCTTTACAAAAAGAAGGGATTGATTTTTATCAAGAGACAACTTTGGCAACAGATAATGTAGAAGACCTCCAATTAGCAAAAGCCTGTAAGAATGTTTACATTATTACTAAAAAGAGGAAAATAGGGTTTTGGGAAAGAAAAAAAGAGGACCACTGGAAAATCACATATGTATAAATTCTTAATTCCATTCAGATACCTCCATCTTTCGAGATTGAAGAATAAATTGGAAATTTACTCCATCATTTGGATTTACCCGCTTTATCTTTTTGTATTTACATTTTTGATCTACAATAAAGAGGTATTTCCAGGATTAGTACTTTTTATATTGGTATTAATTGCCTGGATGAGTATCTATGAAATTGGTTACATGGAAAATGATGCCATTACCATTAACAAAGAAAAGGAACCCAATATCAGGATTGAAAAAGAGGATATCACATTTATTCAAGGTAATTTTAAAATGATAATTGCTTTAAGAATTCTTCTTTTGGCTATAATATGTAATCTGGTTTACTTTTTTGGTTTATTGTCACTTGAAAAGATCCTGTTGTTATGCGGCTATATAGGTTTAAGTCGCTTGTTTTTTTATTTGCATAATACAATACGGTCGAGATGGAATATTGCTACCTATTTTGTTTTATGTGTTCTTAAATATTATCTGGTAGTTTGGGTTTTTATGGATTGGGACTTTGGAATTGAACCCTATTTAATCGTATTATTTTCCTTTCCTATTTTAAGGACTATTGAGCATAGTGTAAAAAAGAAATATGAATTAGAAAGAATTCAGAATGCGGTGGGATCTTTAGATACTTTTAGAGTCATGTATTATAGTGTTTTACTACTAATCACAGTTTTTGGTTTTTTGTTTTTCGGATCGGGTATTAGGTGGGTTTACTCCATCGGATTTTTCTTTGTATTCAGGTTTGGTATTTTTGCTTTAATTAAATCTGGAATTTATTCAAGGCAAGTTGGTTAGACGGAATGGTTGATATATTCTTTTCCATATTGGTTTATATACTAAGCTTGGTAATGATTTCGGAGTTTGCCAAGAGTAGAACCAATGCCCAAGGGGTTAATTTCAGTATTTTATTGTACCATTACCATGTGCTTTTTGGTTTCTATTATGGTTGGTTTGCCCAGGGTACAGACACTACTTTTTATTGGAATCTTGGAGACAGGTTTAGACAGTTTGAATTTGAGACTTGGTTTTCAACCTATGGGACTCATAATAATTTTGTTTTCTTTCTGAATTATCCTTTTTCAAAAGTCTTGGGTTTGGATTTTTGGACAGGTACTTTCTTGTATGCAAGTGTTTCAGCTTGGGCATTTATTTTGATTTATATGGTAGGGGAGGAGTTGTTTAAAGTTGAGCCTATCAAATTGTATGGTTTTAAAATATGGCCATTGATTCTCCTTTTACCCAGTTTGCATTTTTGGTCATCAGGAATTGGTAAGGACGCCTTGGTTTTTTTGTTTATCAGTATGTTTTTTTATGGGCTTAGGGATTTAAGAAAGCATGTTTTTTTAGTTGGATTGAGCTTAATTTTATTGTATCACGTTAGGCCTCATATGGCATTTATAGTTTTTTTATCCACGGCATTTATGCTTGTATTGGATAGTAAGCTTCATTCCAGTTATAAATTGATATTTTTTAGCCTTTCTTTGGTTGGTTTCTTTTTGATTTATGGTCAAGTGTTGGAGTTTTTGAAAATTGATGAGATCAATACCGAAAATATTGAGGCAGTATTTAATAAGTCGAGTACAAATCTCAGTTATGGCAGGTCATTCGTAGATATGTCTTCTTATCCTTATCCACTAAAGGTTTTTACATTTTTATTTAGGCCACTTTTTTTTGATGCGCATAATTTTACAAGCTTTTTGAATTCCTTTGAGAATTTGATTTATCTGATTTTGGCAGGAACTGTATTGAAAAAAGTGAATCCAATCAAAGCTTATCAGAAATCACCTGTTCATCTTAAGATTCTTTTGATTACCTTTTTATTGGCTTCTATCGCTTTTGCAGGCTCCCTTAGTAATTTCGGGATTATGGTTAGGATGAAAAATATGACTTTTGTCTATTTCCTGATTTTCCTGATCTATATCTATCAGGTGCATTTGTTGGAGCGGAGGGAGTATATCATCAGGAAGATTACGGAGGCACAGAAGAGGAAGGCGGTGCTGGCGAGGAAGGTGGGGGGATAATGTAGAATGATGAGTGAGGAATTTAGGATTTCGAAAGGCTGATTTCGGGAAGTAGGAGCTTTTTAGGTTTGGGAAATTGGTTTTTTAATTCATTCTACCGAACAATTATTATAATATTAAGTCATTGTATTAACCAATTTCAAAAAGTCCGCTTGGCGGATTTTTTTGTTTTTGGGAGTATGGAATGGATCATTATATTTAATATGGGAATACAATCAAGTCCTTGAAAACCTTGATCCTGGATGCAGCGCTGAGGAAGAGGATGGGGGAGAAGGGATTGGAGCTGGTGAAGGAGAGGTTTACGGTGGAGGGGAATTTTGAGGTGATGAGGAGGGAAGTGGAGAGGGTGTTGGAAGGGGGAAGTCGAAAGTCGGATTTCGGAAGAAAATGAGGAGTTGTCGGGTTGTCATGGTTGTCTGGTTTGAGCTTTGAAGATTTGAGGAGTTCGGTTCTGAAGGAGAAGGATTTTTTTAATTACACAGAGGGCCACGGAGGATGCACAGCTTGTCCCGTGGGTAACGGGAGAGATTCACGGAGGGGAGAGGGTGAGGAGTGATGAGTGGAGGATGTAGAGTGATGAATTAAAGAATGATGGGGAAAAAGTTGTCTTTGTTGTCTGGTTGTCGTGGTTGTCGGGTTGAAGCTTTAGTAAGGATGGGAGATCGGGAAGAAAGAACCAAGAGGACTGAGCGTCAAGAAAATACCCCTTTGGATCCCCGAATCCCGATAATTATCGGGACGGGGTAGCTCAGGGCCAGGATGTAGGGCAGGATTAATAAGAGCCAAGGTAAAAGGAAAAAGGGGGGGATAATGTAGAATGAAGAGTGATGAATTAAGAATGGGTTTAAGAGCCAAGGTAAAAGGCAAAAGGAAAAAGGGTTAGAGCTTGGTGGATTTGGGAATTTGGTTCTATTGAGGAAGAGATTTTGGATTGATAAATGTAAATAGTATCTAAACAATCTGGATATAAGAAACTTACGGTTTGAACTGTGCCAGGCGTTGGCTGGAGAAAGTTGAAGGTAACAGGGTAGGGCTTTGGTGATAGAAAAAAATAGTAATGTCCCGCGAAGGTTCGCGGGACATTTTTTTTGTCCTGATTACTCTTCCTCGGGTTCGTGCGGAAGGGTAATCTGACTGATGCTGGTGATGACGGCACCTGCAGTGACCAGGTAACCGGCCACCTGTACCAAGATGGCAGGAAGTGCTACCGGGGCGGTCATCAGTGCAGCCCCAACCCCGGCTACCATCAGGCCAATGTTCCTCAGTTTTTTGAAGAATGGTGGCGTAGGGGCATTCCAGCGGTTTTTCAATTCATCGATTGTTTCCATTTGCGATCTGAATTTAATTTTTACTTTGATTGAAGAGGTTCTGCACCTCTTTTTTGAGTTGCCCTTGCTCGGCTTTCAGCCAGATGCAAAGTTCCCGCAGGTTCATCTGTTCCTTTTTCAGGTCCCGGATGTCCTGCACCAGGAGCTTGAGAAAATATGCGATCAGGGATAGGAGTAAGGAACTTACCCCTCCCAGGATCAGGCCGATAAAACCTTCTGTGATGACCATGGTTTGGGTATGGTCTGGGTTTGTAGGGACCGTATCTCGATGCTTATTTCCTCTCCCTCAGCTGTCCATGCTTCTATTTTGTCCATCAGTTTGAGAAAGGCCAGTTTGGAGAACCTGCCATTTTCCCTATAGGCAGTCACCGGGGAAATGCAGAGATTTCTGAAGTGATGTCCTTGAAACAGGGGGAAGATCCTTCCTTTGATGGCCCTGCCCGGACAGTGGAGCACGAGGTACCAACCTTTACTTTCACTGTATGCGAGTTGGAGGAGGTATTCCCCTTCCGGCAGGCAGGGAAGCTGGGCCAATTTGGCGGCAGGAGGTTCCAGGGTCCTGCAGAGGGGACGGTTGTCCCTGTACAGGATGCCCCGGGTTTCCTTTTTTCCATACCGCCTGAGCAGTAGGAGTTTCATGGCTTAGCTGTTTTCGCTTCTGAGGATGGCGGCTGCATTATTGATACCATTATTGATATTGTACTGCAGTCCGTTGACCATCTGTAAAAACTCCACCCCAACCAATAGGACCTTATGAGGTTCTGCAATATTGGTTTTGTCAATCTGCAGTTCAATGGTCGCTGCCTGAGCGAGAACTGGCAGTTCTGCGGTATTCTCCTGAACAAAGGACCTGTCCCCTGTTTCAAAGTTTACAGATGCTCCTGCGATAAAGACCCTGAAATGGGTAGCTCCTTCAGGTACCAAGAGGAAATCGGAAGGTTGGAAAGGCTGAATACTGATTCCCCACGCTGCCGGTGTGTCTGTCAGAGAGATTTCCGTTCTGAGGACAGAGGTCAGGCTTGCCTGGGCATTCATTTCCAGTCCATCGATCAGGCTCCAGTCTCCTGCAAACACCTGTCTTTCTCCCCTGACATTGACCGGGTCAGTGCGCAGGATTTCCAATAGCCTTCTGACCATTCTTTGGTGCAGCCTGGAGTCTGAGATCCTGACTGTGGCCGGTCTGATGGTGTCTTTTAGGAGTTTGACGGCAGCTGCATTGTTTCTAAACTCCGCTATGTTTTCCCTTGTACGGGCAAATCTTGGATCGGTCATGATCCTTGATCGGGGAATGCCGCCTCTTTCTCTGGCCTGATAGCCATCCCTGTTTTTGTAGAAGTTTAGTCTTCCTACATTTCCATTGAGTGTAATTATTCCTGTTTGTTTTGCCATGATTTCTATGGTTTTAAGTGAAACATGGTCAAATATGGAATGAATGAAGGATTTAGGGAAATGAGTATGCGGATGCTGCGGATGCTTCGGATTATGCGGAAAAGGAGGGTGGATGATTAGTGAGGAGTGAGGAATGAATTTCGTGGTTGTCAGGTTGTCAAGTTGTCGTGGTTGGAGCTTGGAAATGGCTAAAGGAAACAGGGACATTGGGAATTAGGGACATAGAGACTGAGAGATATAGATAGGAAGGGAAAAGTTTAAGGGTTTAAAGCTTAAAGATTAACCTTAGATTAGATGAAATTTGCCGATTATGGTAGGGTTTAAAATGTGGCGGAGCCACATTTTAAACCCTACCTTTATTTAATGATTTCCGGTGGCCGAGCGAAGCCGAGGCCGAGGAGGGTGAAGAATGTGGAATGAGGAACAGGTTTGGAGCTTGGTAAATTTGGGAGGTTATTTCTATATGGGGATCAGGACGCAGAATGCGTCCAATACCGAAGGTTATTTACCCCGGGTACAACCCGGTGGTTGAAGATGGTTTAAGAACACGGCCCGCCCAACTCCGGTAGGAGTTGAATTTAACCACCGATGGATGAGGATGGACACAGATAAAAGCTGCGCTTTTTTTTTGGTCCACGAATTACACGAATTGCACGAATATTATTGATTTTGACCTTTTAAATCTTTTTTGAGCGCTTTCTTAATCCCAAACCATCAAGGGAAAAAGAATTAGGCGCGGAGCTTACGAATTTCCGCACTTGCCTGCCTTTAGGTAGGAATGTTCTTAGATATTACTGCTTTCAAGAATAGGGCCGAGAGGCACTTGATAACATAGGAGGACGTTGCGTTAAGAAATGATCCCTTTGGTCCCGATTGCTTTCGGGATTTAGCGACGGGCCAGGTTGTGGGGCAGGAAATGTAGAATGAAAAATGAAAAATTAGGAATGAAGAGAGGAGCTTTGAGTAGACGAGATCGGTACTAAAGGGGAAGGATTTTTTTAACCACAGATCAACACTGATAAATGAGGATGAAAAGCTGCGCTTTTTTTGCCGTGTATAATGTAACTGCAACATATAATTAAACTGGCTTATGGACCCTATGCGAAACCTTTGTGTCCATTGCGGTTAAAAAAAATGAGCTGAAAGCTCAGATACCAATGGTCCCGCGGCACAGCCACGGGACAACGGGAACCGCGGGACAGCGGGTTAAAAATGAAGGCATATGCGCTTTACCTAATGATTTTTTTATATATTCAAGAAGGAGTTAGACGGCCCACTAACTCCTTGATTGAAAATCAATTTTATTAGCTTAAAGTATCAATACTCTTTAAACCTGAATGGTTAAAGAATAAGTAATTTATATAGACCGAATAATGCATTTGATAAATTATCTCAGAAAAAAATGTTGGACATAAGGTTCTTCCCAGAGGAGATTTTATTGGTAGATGATGATGGCATATTGAACTTGGTTCATAAGACCATTATCCAAAGAGCAGGTTTGCCTTCATCCTTACAATGTTTTGAAAATGGTAAGGCTGCCTTAGATTACATTCAGCATAAGCAATCTGGCTTATTTCAAAAGTCATTGATTTTTCTGGATCTGTACATGCCCCAATGTACCGGTTGGGAATTTTTGAGGGTTTTTAAGGATTTACCTCCTGAGATAAAAAGTACTTTTATGGTGGTGGTACTGAGCAGTTCGGTAAGGCCTCAGGATTGGGAATTGGTGGATTCTTTTGAGGAAGTGAAACTGTTTATTGAAAAGCCTTTGAGGAAAAAGGATTTGGAGCAGGCCATTGATCTGTTTCAAGCATTTTTTTGATAAGAAAGGGTTTGGATTTTGGTTTATATCTGATGGCTTTTAGAGTGGTGAGAACCGCCAAAATGAGACACTTGGTAAAGTACAATGAATTCTTGGAATTTAGCGAAAAGTCGGCGAATGGTCGGAGTACGGACGGAGTACGGTCGGAGGACGGTCGGGTTATGTAGGGCTGGAAATGTAGAATGAGGGATGTAGAGTGCTGAGTGAGGAAGGGTTTTAAGAGCCAAGGCAAAAGTAAAAAGGCAAAAGTAAAAAGGAAAAAGGGTTGGAGCTTGGAAGGTTTGGGGGTCTTGTTCTGAAGAAGAAATGGAATCTTTGAACCACGAATTACACTAATTGCACGAATTGGTTTGATTTAAGGTTGGTTAGGGATCTTGATGTTTTGCTGTTATCAAAGTCATCATGGGATAAAAGAATTAGGCGCGGAGCTTACGAATTTCCGCGAATGTTCTTGGATACTATTGCTTTCAAGAATAGGGCCGAGGGCCCTAGATAACATAGGATAGGGTAATCCTCAAGGAATTCACGGTTTCCTATTCGGCCCGGGGCTGAAAGCCATGGATAATTTGATTTCACCGCTACATATCCTTTGGACCGCGGGACAACGGAGGATTAGGACGCAGAAGGCGTCCAATACCGAAGGTTATTTACCCCGGGTACAACCCGGTGGCTGAAGCTAGTTTAAGTCCACGGTCCGCCCAACTCCGGTAGGAGTTGAATTAAACTAGATAAGGGGTTGAAAAGCTTCGCTTTTGGAATTTAACCACCGATGGATGAGGTGTGATAATGTAGAATGATGAATGAAAAGTGAAGAATGAGTAGCTTGGTAAGGTTGAACTTTTCATCATGAAGGTTGGCGCACATTGGGAAAAACTTTGGGTGCATTGCGGTTAAAAAAGAGCTGAAAGCTCAAGGAACAGTGGTTCGACAGGCCAACCAATCATTGTTTGGCAGGCTCACCAACCGTGGTCCCGCGGCACAGCCACGGGACAACGGGAACCGCGGGACAGCGGGTTAAAATTGAAGGCATATGCGCTTTACCTAATGATTTTTTTATATATTCACGAAGGAGTTAGACGGCCCACTAACTCCTTGTTTGAAAATCAATTTTATTAGCTTAAAGTATCAATACTCTTTAAACCTGAATGGTTAAAGAATAAGTAGTATTTATAGACCGAATAATGCATTTTATAAATTATCTGAGAAAAAGATGTTGGACATAAGGTTCTTCCCTGATGAGATTTTATTGGTAGATGATGATGGCATATTGAACTTGGTTCATAAGACCATTATCCAAAGAGCAGGTTTGCCTTCATCCTTACAATGTTTTGAAAATGGTAAGGCTGCCTTAGATTACATTCAGCATAAGCAATCTGGCTTATTTCAAAAGTCATTGATTTTTCTGGATCTGTACATGCCCCAATGTACCGGTTGGGAATTTTTGAGGGTTTTTAAGGATTTACCTCCTGAGATAAAAAGTACTTTTATGGTGGTGGTACTGAGCAGTTCGGTAAGACTTCAGGATAGGGAATTGGTGGATTCTTTTGAGGAGGTGAAACTGTTTATTGAGAAGCCTTTGAGGAAAAAGGATTTGGAGCAGGCCATTGATCTGTTTCAAGCATTTTTTTGATAAGAAAGGGTTTGGATTTTGGTTTATATCTGATGGCTTTTAGAGTGGTGAGAACCGCCAAAATGAGACGCTTGGTAAAGTACAATGAATTCTTGGAATTTAGCGAAAAGTCGGCGAATGGTCGGAGTACGGACGGAGGACGGTCGGAGGACGGTCGGGTTATGTAGGGCTGGAAATGTAGAATGAGGGATGTAGAGTGAAGAGTGCTGAGTGAAGAGTGTTGAGTGAAGAGTGAGGAGTGAGGAATGAATTTCGTGGTTGTCAGGTTGTCAAGTTGTCGTGGTTGGAGCTTGGAAGGTTTGCTGGTAATGTAGAATGAGGAGTGAATGAAAAGTAAAGAATGAGTTTAAGAGCCAAGTAAAAAGAGGACCGAACCTGTCTGTCCGCCAGGCAGGCGTTAAGAATCAGTCCAATAGGGCTGAGCGTTAAAAAATGATTCTGTGAATCATTTTAGCGAAGAGCCAGCATGAAGGGTTGGTTAGTGAGGGGCCAGGATGTAGAGCTGGAAATGTAGAATGAAGAATTAGGAATGAAGAATGGGTTGGAGCTTGGAAGGTTCGGAGGTCTTGTTCTGTATGGGGATCAGGACGCAGAAGGCGTCCAATACCGAAGGTTATTTACCCCGGGTACAACCCGGTGGTTGAAGCTGTTTTAAGAACACGGTCCGCCCAACTCCGGTAGGAGTTGAATTTAACCACCGATGGATGAGGTGTGATAATGTAGAATGATGAATGAAAAGTGAAGAATGAGTAGCTTGGTAAGGTTGAATTTTTCATCATTAAGGTTGGCTCCCATTGCGAAAACCTTTGGGTGTATTGCGGTTAAAAAATGAGCTGAAAGCTCAGATACCAGTGGTTCGACAGGCCAACCAATCATTGTTTGGCAGGCTCACCAACCCTGGTCCCGCGGCACAGCCACGGGACAACGGGGTAAATATTAAGTCCACGAATTACACTAATTGCACGAATTGGTTTGATTTAAGGTTGGTTAGTGATTTTTATGTTTTTCTGTGATCAAAGCCATCAAGGGAAAAAGAATTAGGCGCGGAGCTTACTAATTTTCACTAATTCCGAGCTGTAAATGCACTCCTTTCTTTTTCAATACAGACAGGACTATGGATAAAGAACAGCCCCAACAGGGCTGAACCCTTATTAGCCCCAGGTTCAATGCGATGGCCAATTGGGAGGGTAGGAACCTGGGGTTAAATGCGGTCACCGCGATCCCAGAGCCTGCCTGACCGGCAAAGGCAGGGCGGCACAAGCAACTCCTGAGAAGTTCGTTCGCAATATGCCGCCGAAATGAAACCGGATCGCTTTAGGATGAAGAAGGATGAATGAAAAATGAAGAACGGGAGCTTGCAAGGTTGAATTTTCATTATAAGGATTGCGATCCTTTGCGAAAACCTTTGGGTCCATTGCGGTTAAAAAATGAGCTGAAAGCTCAAATACCAATGGTCCCGCGGCACAGCCGCGGGACAACAGGGAAATCCCGTTCAGCCCAGATCCGCTGCGGTTTATAGGTAAGATTCGATTTCATCCCGGGGTATGCCGGAAAATTCGGAGAATTCCTTGACGGTAATGAATTGGTGGGATTGTTTATTGAAATAAATCCTGATTTTATGCAGTAGATCCTGGGAATACCGCTCTGATTTGTCAGTCATCCTTTGGATATCTTTTGGGTATATGACACATCGCTTCCTGTTCATGATCTGTGCTGAAAAAGTAAGTAAACATATCGGTCTTTCTTTGAACTTTTGTTCAATAAATATCGCTTTACCAGCTGTTTTCAAATCCAATCTTAGTTAATAGATGAATTTTAACCCATAAATAAATTCAGACCAAGAAGGGGTTTTAACCGTCCCAACCCTTTAGTTACTTTTTGTCTTGATACAAAAAGTAACCAAAAAGATCAAGACGACGGAATCCTATCCGCGCACAAGGCCGGAGCCGGCCCGCACCGTCGTCAGTCCGCCGCTGCTCTTCTAAGTCATTTGTAGTTTCAGTAAAATTCGTAGTCCTAGATGAATCATTTTTAAAGAATATAAAGCCACATTTAATCGAGCGATTAAATATTTCATTTTTAATTTCAATTTAATGATGCTTTACTTCTTAATAAAAATGGCATCAATTATACCAAGTATTGATGTAGAATTAAAAATCAGTATACCGGAGGGTGTCTTTGACGGACCATGCCACCGCACCAGCCACTTGGTATTTGATTTTTTTGATGGTATTTAACAGAATTTGATTTTCCGGAAAATAACTCTCCAAATACTGCCTATCTAATTTTAGGAAGTCCAGCAATGTTTGGTCATGAATGGAAAGTACCTGCTTCTTTGCCTCTTCTTCCGTATAGCCAAAATGAAGCATATAAAGCTGCACCAAGTTGTGGGGATCTTTGAGTTTCTTCTCTTTTTCAAACGAAAGCAGGTCATTGGAAATAAAGATCAGCTGGGAGGCCAATTTTACATACTCCTGTAAGCTAGGCCATACTTTGTAAATATGCGGGTGGCTATCTTCCATGGTAAAAGGGATCAATTGGAGGGAAAGATGGCCTCCTGAAAACAATGGTCTTTGTAATAAGTACTGGTCCATATCCGGAACTTTCATCAGGTCCACATTGGTGGCTTCCCAGATACATGATTTGAAGTAGGTCGCCCATCCTGCTTTAATATGGCTGAGGCTTTGGTCTGATGCATGGATTTTCAAATTGTTTAAGAGATACTTGATGGATTTTTTAAAAGTATCAGGGATATCCACTTCAGTACTCGAGGGCAGATTTAAAGTCAAGCTTAGCAGGTAATTGAGGGCTCCCATCCAAAATTCCGCCTTTTTGCCAATGGGGAGTTTATCGGTGTAATCATCCATTAAGAAGAAGAGCACATATAATTTGGAAATCCAATTGACTGCTTCAAAGCTGGCTTCGGGGAAAAGTCTGCATGCCAGGGCGTGAAGTTGCATTTTTTGGAATTTGGCCTTGTCCCTGTTATGTGTGAGTAATTTCATCTTTCCCAACCAATCCCAATTGAGGTTGGAAACAAATTCATGGTCAGGATGTATTTCGGAGGCGAAGGGGTAATTAAAGATTTGCCGATTTCTTGTTTTGATGACCAAGCTTTTTTTGTTCAGGAATATTTTTTTGTTGAAACGGTCAATGGTTCTCGGGTTTACCCCGGTGATGTCGCCAATATGTTTCCGTGACAGGACGCTTAGGTTTTCTCCCAGTTTTTCTCTGAGTAGGGGAATGGCATCTTTGTAGTGCATTTGGGAGATTTTCAACCAATGATCATCGTCCTCCTTTGACTTTTTCTTAAGGACCTTAGAGAGTTCTGAAAGTTCCGGGAGCTTATCCAGTATAAGCTGTTCCTTGTCTTTTGATACTGCGAAAGTTATTGTTTCACATATGGCCATCATCTTATATTTGCTGGCTTTGTTTTGGTAGAAAGCTTCTGCGTCAAAGGCTATCTGTCCTTTGAAGAATGGTCTGATGATTTTATCTTCTTCAAAAAGGGCCAAGGATCCTTCAATGACAAAGTGGGCTTCATTTTCGGGTAAGTCTTTTTCTCTAATGACCTCATTTTTTTTAAAAATGTGCACAGAGGCCAATTGGTTTAATTTCTGATAAATCTCCATCGGAAGGTGTTGTATGTTATCCAGAATTTCTTTCAATTCAGACAACAGCTCATTGCTTTTTTTCATAGTCTTTCACATTTAGCAAACGGTTAAACAATCTATTAAAGCTTGTCAAAGGGTTATGAAATAAGCCTTTGACCACTTTTTAGAAATTCCCTAAATGTGTCAGTTCAATAAGGTGAAAAAGAAACTAATTGATTAAATCTATAAAATTAAAAATAAATAAGTCAATAGTTTTTGGTGAAAAAGTCTAGAAAATGGTGAAAAAAGCGACAGGTTTTGTTGAGAAATGCTTAAAAAATAGAAGGCAAGGGGGGGTGAGTGATGAGTGATGAGTGATTAGTGATGAGTTTGAAATGTAGAATGAGGAATGATTTAAGAGCCAAGAGGACTGAGCGTCAAGAAAATGTCCTTTTGGACCCCCGAATCCCGATAATTATCGGGACGGGGTAGCTCAGAGCCAGGATGCAGGGTGGGAAAATAAGAGCCAAGTAAAAAGGAAAAGGGAAAAGGTTTGTGTTTGGAACTTGGATGGTTCGGAGGTCTTGTTCTGTATGGGGATCAGGACGCAGAAGGCGTCCAATACCGAAGGTTATTTACCCCGGGTACAACCCGGTGGCTGAAGCCGGTTTTATGTCCCCTGTCCGCCCAACTCCGGTAGGAGTTGAATTTAACCACCGATGGATGAGGTGTGATAATGTAGAATGATGAATGAAAAGTGAAGAATGAGTAGCTTGGTAAGGTTGAACTTTTCATCATGAAGGTTGGCGCACATTGCGAAAAACTTTGGGTGCATTGCGGTTAAAAAAGAGCTGAAAGCTCAGATACCAGTGGTTCGACAAGCTCACCAACCGTGATCCCACGGTGCAACCGCGGGACAACGGAAAACGGTAAAAAAAGCGACAGGTTTTGTTGAGAAATGCTTAAAAAATAGAAGGCAAGTGATTTTTTTTACTGATTATCCGGGTGAGTGATTCCCTGCTCATGCCCAAAAATTTTGCAGCAAAATCATACTTGGTTTGTAGGAGGATATGGGGGAGGTGGTTTTCCATGTAATCCACTTTATCTGTGTTTTTTAATGCGTGGAGATTGGCCAAGTGTTCGATCCTGTCAAGTTCTATTTGATGTAGGTGGTTGATGAGTTTACCCCATTGTTTTGGGAAATTGAGCATATTGGACTGGAGGGCCTGAAAGGGAATGGCAAGGATCTCCAACTGACTTAGCGCTTGCCATTCGAGGGCCTGAAGTCTGTGTTCGGGGTCTATTTGAAAATCATAAAAGAGACTATCCGGCCCGATCAACCTTAGCCAGGATTGAAAATGATTGGATTTGGAATAGGCAATCACCTGTCCTTTATTGATAAAGTAGATCATTTCTTTATTGCCTGGTATCCTGATGGTTTCGCCATTTTTGAAATTGAAAGGCAAAGCATATTCCAACATGGAACGGCATAAGGGGTCCAAGGGCAGTTTGTGATGGAGCATATACATTCTTAGCTGAAGCCTTCTTTTGTACAGTACCATGGAGAAACGATTTTGCCATAATTTAAACAAGAAGTTGCGAGTAGGCAGGTTCCATTTGGGACTTTTTGGAATTTGGCTTAAAAAAAGCGACAGATTTGGTTTTTTAAGCACTATTTTTTTTAGAAAAGGGGGGTAAAAATCACAAATTTCCTTTAGGTGACTTTTGCCACATGTGTTTTGGGGCTTCGATATACAAGTTCCTAATTTAGTTCTACTTAAAGGCTAAATTTTATGGGACAATCCATCAGTAATGTGAAAAATAAACCGTATGCCACTACTTGGAAACTTGAGGTAGTTTGCCTGTTTCTGGCGGCGATGTTTGCCTATACAGGACTTAGCAAATGGTTGGACTGGCATGGGACTAAGGCTGCTTTGTACAATCAGGTATTTCCTGTATGGATGGCGGAGGTGATTTTATATGGGCTTCCTCCATTGGAGGTTATGGTGGCGATGATGCTCTTGGTGTCCAGGTGGAGGTCTTGGGGACTGTGGTTGTCGGTGATCTTGATGGCTTTATTTACTGCCTACATCGCTTTGGTACTTACTAGGGTATTTGGCAGGGTTCCCTGTAGCTGTGGAGGGGTGTTGGACAGTTTAGGCTGGTGGGAGCATCTGGGGTTTAATGTGGTGGTTTTGGGGATGGGGGTTTGGGGAGTGAGGGTTGAGAATGTAGGACAGGAAAATAAGAGCCAAGTAAAAAGAGGACCGAACGTTAAGAATCAGTCCAGTGGACTGATTTAGTGAGGGGCCAGGTTGTAGGGCTGGAAATGTAGAATGAAGAATTAGGAATGAAGAATGGGTT
>NZ_AMGM01000043.1 GCF_000298295.1 Cecembia lonarensis LW9 | reverse complement strand
AAAGGAAAAAGGCGAGAGGGAAGTCGGATTTCGAAAGTCGGATTTTGGAAGAAAACCATTAAGTTTAAGGGATTTAAGGGGTTCATGAAGAGGGGTGAAACCCGACGTTTATTAGGTTATAAACTGATTTTTGTCATGTTTTAAAGGTTTGATTATCACTAATTTTCTTGTCTTAAAGAAAATGCTGATATGGGAAGCCTAAATGTAACCAAGTTGACCGGAAAGAAGGCTAAGGCCAATTATTTCCACCATTTGATCAGGGATTTAGAGGCCTTGGATATCATGGTGAGAGATGGTTTAGTTGAAAAAGGACCCATAAGAATCGGTGCAGAACAAGAATTCTGTATTGTGAGGAATGATTTTTTGCCAAACAACAATTCCTTGTCCTTATTGGAAGCCATTAATGATCCTCATTTTACTACAGAAATCGGAAATTACAACTTAGAGATCAACCTTGATCCCTTGGAACTTAGAGGGGACTGTTTTTCAAAGTTACACAGAAATCTCAGAAATTTATTGACATTGGCCAAGCAGGAAGCTGCGAAGCAGGATTCTAAGATTATCCTGACTGGTATATTGCCTACTTTGGCCCATTCCCATATCGGTTTACAAAATATGACTCCTGTTCAAAGGTATTTTGTACTCAATGAAGCGGCAAAAGAATCAAGGAAACAAGATTTTCATATCCATATCAGAGGGGTGGATGAACTAAGTTTTCTGCATGATTCAGTCATGTTGGAGAGTTGTAATACCAGTTGGCAGATGCACCTGCAGATTGATCCCGACGAATTTATTGACATGTTCAATTGGTCCCAGGCCATCGCAGGCCCCATTCTGGCAGCTTGTTGTAACTCGCCATTACTCTTTGGAAAAGAATTATGGCATGAGACCCGGATTGCACTATTCACCCAAAGTGTGGATATAAGAACCAATTCTTTTTTATTGAACGAAAGTCAGTCTAGGGTAAGCTTTGAAGATAAATGGCAGAGGGGTAGCATTTCCGATATTTATAGGGACAATATTTCACGCTTTAGGAGTCTTTTAACAGCGGAATTTGAGCAGGATAGCATGGAAATGATCAAGCAGGGCCAAATTCCCAAATTGAAAGCTTTAAACCTTCATAATGGTACTGTATATCGATGGAACAGGGCCTGTTATGGGGTTGGGGGAAGTAAACCACACATGCGGATCGAAAACCGTTATATACCTTCCGGTCCTACGATGATAGACCAAGTGGCTAATTTTGCTTTTTGGATAGGCGTGATGAAAGGCAGAGGTATCCAAGATGAAAATATCCATGAGCAGATGGATTTTAAAGAGGTCAAGGCCAACTTCTTTAAGGCTGCCAGGTATGGGATGGGTACACAGTTTTTCTGGAAAGGAAAGAATGTGCCTTC
Source organism: Cecembia lonarensis LW9 (assembly GCF_000298295.1). Lineage (GTDB taxonomy): Bacteria > Bacteroidota > Bacteroidia > Cytophagales > Cyclobacteriaceae > Cecembia > Cecembia lonarensis. Next base: position 35,696 of record NZ_AMGM01000043.1, on the reverse strand, counting down.
ACAGGAATTGCTTTTGGATACCTTTTTACCTATGGCCAGAAAAGGCTTGAGGAAGGTTGGGATAGTAGAAGCTGATATTGAGAAATACCTAGGAGTGATAGAAAATAGGGTTAAAAAGAGGAATGGTGCGGTATGGATGGTGGATAGTTTTAGGAATTTATGTCAAAAAAAGAAAAAAAATGAAGCAAGACAGGTCCTTACTGCTCAATTATACCTGAATCAGGAAAAGGATATCCCTGTTTCGGAATGGGAGGTTTTAACTCCTGAAGTAACGACAACTTTCAATATACAAAAGCTTGTGCATCATGTGATGAGTACGGATATCTTTTCTGTGGAAATGAAAGACCCCATTGAATTGGTGGTTTATATGATGCAATGGAACAATATTCATCATATGCCTGTGGTCAAGGGAGATAAAGAGTTGGTGGGTTTACTTTCTTGGACAGATATTAAAAAGTACCTGGACAGTAAAGAACAAGTAGATTTCTGTGTCAAAAATTTGATGAAAACAGAAATCATCAGTATTTCCCATGAAAGCAGTTTGGATGAGGCCCGTGGATTGATGGCCAAGTATCAGATCAATAGCCTTCCTGTAGTAAAAGGCAGTAAGCTTATAGGAATCATAACTTCCAATGACCTTTAAAAAGATGGAAACCATTGAAGCAAAATATCTTGATACCAATCAAAAAGGAAGGGTGATTGGTCATATAGAAGGGACTATTCCTGGACCTTTGGTGTTTTTTTTTGCTGGGATCCACGGAAACGAACCGGCAGGAGTCATTGCTTTGCAAAACACCTTAAATAGGTTGGAAGAACGTAAAAATCAGATCAGGGGAAAGATTTATGGGCTTGTGGGAAATTTACCCGCATTGGCTGCTAAGAAAAGATTTATCGATGAAGATCTGAATAGGGTTTGGACTACCAATAGGATTTCCCAATTGAAACTGAAAGAAAATCTAATGGTGGAAGAAAAAGAAATGTTAGAACTATTGACATTTATTCAGAATATTCTGGATACGAATCAAGAGCCGGTGTATTTTATTGATTTTCATACCACTTCCAGTAAAACATATCCTTTTATTACCATCAATGATGCCCTTATCAACAGAAAGTTTGCCATGCAGTTTCCTGTTCCAATTGTTTTGGGTATTGAAGAATACTTAGAAGGACCTATGTTGAGCTATGTCAACCAAAAGGGCTTTGTTGGGATAGGTTTTGAAGCAGGACAGCATCAGGAAGAAGCAGCCGTCAGGCATACTGAAGCTTTTATTTACCTGACACTAAGATTTACCGGGGCTATCAAGAAGAAGCACATGCCAGATTGGAAACAGCACTATCAAGTTTTGGAAGCCAGTGCTGCAGAATTACATAAGATCTTTGAAATTGTGCACCTGCATAAAATCGGGGATTTGGACAGGTTCAAAATGTTGCCTGGCTTTGAAAGTTTTCAGGTAATCCATCAAGGGACAGACCTGGCTTATCACAATCATGAAACGATCAAGTCCCCCTACAATGGTCGCATATTCATGCCACTTTACCAAAGTCAGGGTAGTGATGGTTTTTTTATTATTCATCGTATTCCTTATTGGGCGCTTAAACTTTCCGCATTTTTGAGGAAATTGAAAATCGATAACCTGTTGCCCTTATTGCCCGGGGTTTCCTGGGAGCACAAGGACAAAATGGTCCTCAAAGTCAATTTGAAAAAAGCCCGATTTTTTGCCAAACCCTTTTTCCATTTGTTCGGGTATAGGATCAGGGTACAGGAAGGTGAATGGCTCAGATTGTCCAATCGGGAAAGGGTAGCAAAAAGGAATATGTACCGCTGGGAACGCTGGTATTAAAAGTACCTTTAAAAAATTTTTTTAAACGTTTACATCATTAAGCAGCCGTTGGCAGATTAAATGACTTTGTGTAAAAAATACATTCATATATTCGTTACATCCCTATTATAACCGACCAATCTCCCTTTCACCGATTGGTAATTAACTTTCCAAATCAAGCACTATGAAGCAGTTTTGCCTTTTTGCATGTATTTGCATGCTATTAATCAGCCCTTTGTGGGCCCAACAGCCAAATGATCCCAAGTTGTTGGATCAGTTGAATTTTAGGTTTATTGGTCCTGATGGGAACAGAACCATCGCGGTAAGGGGTGTTCCCGGGGACATTTTGACCATGTATGTGGGAATGGCATCTGGGGGGTTGTTCAAATCTGAGGATGCTGGAGGTACATGGACTTCTATTTTTGATGATCAGGATATTTCTTCTGTTTCTGCGCTAGCATTAGCACCAAGTAATCCGGATCACGTTTGGGTAGGAACAGGGGAGACTTTTTTGATCCGACCTGCTCATGCCATGGGAAATGGGATTTACAAATCCACAGATGCCGGGAAAAATTTTGTACACATGGGTCTGAAAGAGACAGCCAGGATCAGCCAAATTGAAGTAGATCCGAGAAATTCTGATGTGGTTTATGTGGCTGCACTTGGACATACTTATAGTCCACAACAAGAACGCGGAATCTTCAAAACTACGGATGGGGGAAAAACCTGGGAGCATGTCCTTTTTGTAGATGAAGGAACAGGTGCCAGTGACCTGGCCATGAATCCAAAAAATCCTGACATTTTATTTGCTGCCTTTTGGTCTATAGATATCAAAACCTGGGGACTGACCAGTGGTGGCCCCGGAGGAGGAATTTATAGAAGTAAGGATGGGGGTAAAACTTGGGAAGCCATGAAAGATAAAGGACTTCCGGGAGGTATACAAAATCCTGTTGGAAAGTCTTCAGTTGCCATTGCGTACAGTGACCCCAATGTGGTTTATGCCCTATTTGAAATGGACAGTCCCCAATTATGGAAGTCCACAGATGGTGGGGAATCCTGGGAACTCACCATGATCAATCATACCATTAATGAGCGGGCACCTTACTACACCAGACTTAGGGTATCTACCGATGATCCTAATGAAGTCTATTTTGCTTCGGTAAGGTTCAGTACTTCAAAGGATGGAGGGAAAACACTTGAAGAGGCCGGTTATAGAGCTGGAGGTGACAACCATGACATTTGGGTGGATCCAATGAACCCCAGCAGAATGATGGTTGCACACGATGGGGGAATGGGACTTACATTAAACCGTCAAAAAACTTACAGGCAATTTGTTTTCCCTAATGCCCAAATGTATCACGTTTGGACAGATAACCAAGTGCCTTACAATGTTTATGGAAATAGGCAAGACGGCTACTCTTACAGGGGGCCAAGTAACAGCAGACAGGGAAGTATTCCATTAGGATTGTGGCATGCTGTGGGTGGTTGTGAGAGTGGTTGGGCCATTCCTGACCCAGTGGATAATCACATCGTATGGTCCGGTTGTTATGATGGTGGTTTACAGGTATATGATCTCCGTACTGGCCATGCCAGAGATGTCCGTGTCTGGCCAGAAGCAGGCTATGGCTGGGCACCTGCAGATTTAAAATACAGATGGCATTGGTCTTTTCCAATTTATATCAGCCCCCACAACCATAAGCGGGTATATGTAGGCAGTCAATTTGTACATATGACCGAAGATTATGGTCAAAGCTGGAAGATCATCAGCCCGGATTTAACCCGAAATGATAAGTCGCATCAGCAATCTTCTGGTGGCATTGCTACCGACAACCTGATGACCTTTGATGCTTCAGTACTCTTTGCGATAGCCGAATCCCATTTAGAAAATGGATTGATTTGGGTAGGATCTAACGATGGCTTGGTTCACTTGACCAGAGATGGTGGACAAACCTGGGCCGATGTGACAAAAAATATTCCAGGCAAACCAGAACTTGGAACGATTTCAAGCATTGAGCCTTCAAGGCATAAAGCGGGCAGGGCCTATCTTACCGTTGACGCCCATCAATTGGGAGATTTTGATCCTCATGTTTACAAAACCGAAGATTACGGACAGACTTGGTCAAAAATCAGTGGTGGAATAGAGAAAAGCGAATCGAGTTTCGTACATGTCACCAGAGAGGATCCGGTCGTGGAAGGATTGCTTTATACTGGGACAGACAAAGGCCTTTATATTTCAAAGGATGATGGTGCTACTTGGTTTAGGTTAAGGAATAATCTTCCACCTGCACCTATCTATTGGATGACCATTCAGGAGGAATTCAGAGACCTGGTGATAGGTACTTATGGAAGAGGGTTTTATATACTGGATAACATCACACCCATTAGGGAAATGAGTGCTGAAGTGTTAGCCTCAGAAGTTCATCTTTTTGATCAGCGTCCGGCTTACCGGTTCCATGAGGTTCAAGGGATCAAAACTGAAGGTCGATCCATGACCACTGGTAGTAATCCTCCTTATGGGATGGATATCAATTATTTCTTGAAAAATCCTGCTGAAAATGTATCGGTTGAAATAAGAAAGAAAGATGGAACCCTGATCAGAACCTTGAAAGGGAATAACAAAGAAGGGGTGAATAGAATATGGTGGGATTTAAGGTATGAACCTACGCTACAACCAAGATTATTGGTGGCACCTCCGGATAAACCTTGGGTGAAATTAGAAGGAAGGGAGTTTAGGCCATTGGTTACCTGGGATTTGGATCTTTACAGGGGGCAGTTTGGACCTAGAGTAGTACCTGGTGAATATGAAATTCGCTTGATTGTAGATGGAAAGACAATCAGCCAAACGGGTGAGGTCATCAAAGATCCCAATACGGCTGGTACAATTGAAGATATTGAAAAGCAGGTGGAGTTTTCATTAAAACTCAACGCGGCCATGAATGAAGTAGTGGTTACTATCAATGAAATTGAAGAAATACGGAAAGAATTGGAAGAGCTTCTGATGGCGCAAAAAAGTGATGTGGAAGTGGCCCAGAAAATCAAAGAACTGGAAGAGAAAATTCTGAAAGTTGAGGGCGAATTGTTTGACATCCATTTAACTGGTGCCAGAGAAGATGCCTTTAGAAATCCAATGAAACTTTATGGTAGGATTTCTGCCTTGGCCAGTGATGTTAGTGGTTTTGGAGCTGATTTTAAGCCTACCGATCAACAGGTTCAGGTATACAATGTATTCAGAAAGCAGTTGGATGATATTCAAGTGCAGTATAAAAAGCTGATAGATGAAGAAATTCCGGCATTGAATCAATACCTGATGACTAGGGATTTAGAGTTAAGATTAAAAAGGTAAAATTTTGTAAAGTCCAAAATTTATTTAATTAAATTAAGAAAATATTTAACATTATAAATATTAAATAATTATAGGATTAAAAATTTAAATTTTATAATGTATTATTTAGTCATAAAATTATAATAACAAAAATATTTTATTAGGTGATTAAATTTTACATATATAGTTTTATATTTATTGCACTATAGTTTTACAAGTGGTTGTGATTTAAAGAATTTTGTTTGGACATTAGTACTGTTTAATAAAAATAATCACACTATGAAAAAAACTTTACTTTTGACATGTATGCTCTTGCTTTCGGCAATAAGCATATATGCTCAAACACGAACAGTTACGGGCCGGGTGGTTTCGGCAGATGAACCTGAGGGTATACCAGGTGTAAATATCCTTGTAAAGGGTAGCACCGTGGGTACGGCAACTGATATAGATGGCCGTTATTCTATTTCTGTCAATTCCCCGGATGACATACTTGTGTTTTCCTTCATTGGGTATAATACACAAGAAATCAGGGTTGCCAATAGATCAGAAGTATCTGTAACCTTGGTGTCTGACACAAGAGCATTGGGTGAGGTGATCGTAGTAGGTTATGGAGAGCAGGACAGAAGAACCCTAACGAGTGCCATCTCTTCCATTAGGGGTAAGGATGTGGAGAATGTTCCCATTGTCTCCCCAGACCAGTTTTTACAGGGCCGTGCTCCGGGTGTGGTTGTTAATTCTGAGTCCGGTGAGCCAGGTGGTGGCATGAATATCCGAATCAGGGGTACGACTTCTATTACCGGTAATTCCGATCCTTTGTATGTTATTGATGGGGTACCAATTATTTCCAACAACTTGGCCGCTTCCACATTTGGACAGCCTGTTAATCCATTGGCTGACCTTAATCCTGCGGATATTGAATCAATGGAAATTCTTAAGGATGCTTCTGCAACTGCCATTTTTGGTGCAAGAGCTGCCAATGGGGTGGTTTTGATTACTACAAAGAGGGGACAAACAGGTAAGCCTGTGGTTAATATCAGCATGTATGCGGGAATTTCGGAACCGTGGAGAGACCCAAATAGATTAAGAGTAGATGGCCCAACCTTTGAAAGACTTCAAAATGAATCAAGAAGAAACAACTGGGTGGACAGGTTTGGTTCTTTGGAGGCGCTCAACCCAGCAGGACAAGCCTATAGTGATCCTTTTCCTAATCCTGACCAAGCGATTGATACCAATTGGTTGGATGAAATCTTTCAAACAGGTTCCATTAGGAATTTAGACGCATCTGTTGCCGGTGGTGATGAAAAGATCAAGTATTTTGTTTCTGCCAATAACTTTTTCCAAGAGGGTCTCGTAAGGCCAGCTGATTTTGAGCGGAGCAGTGCGAGGATGAACCTTGACTTTATGGTGACCCCTAGATTGAAAATCGGTACGAGTGCTACATACTCTGTGAATACCCGAAACAGGGCCTTGAACGGAAATGCTATTGAAGGAGCACTTTCTACCGCCTTTTTCTATCCAAGCAACTTCCCTGTCTTTAATGAAGATGGTACTTATTTTAGACCTTTCTGGGAAAATCCTGTAGCCGTAGCCAATGAAACTGATTACCTGATGAAAACTACCCGTATTATTGGTAGTGTTTTTGCCGATTGGGAAATAGCGGACGGTTTGGTTTTCAGAAGTACTTGGAGCATCGATAATAACTTGGTTGAAGAAGATAGGTATTTCAATACCTTCTTGGCAGCAGGTGCAGCCCTTAATGGATCCGCGCAGTCTTTTGTCACTAGGAGTAACAATTGGATCAATGAAAATGTATTGACCTTCCAAAGGGATTTTGGCAACAATAATATCAATATCCTTCTTGGTAATACTTTACAGGAAAATCAATTCCTAAGAACACAGGCCTTCGGCCAGGGTTTTCCATCCAATTCCTTTAAGAGGATTGAATCTGCTGCGGTGAAAAATGCCAGCAGTACAGGAACTTCATGGGGTATTGCATCCTTCTTTACCCGTGTAAATTATGGGTTCAAAGGCAAGTATCTTTTTACAGCCAATATGAGAGCTGATGCATCTTCAAGATTCGGTGCCGATAACCGATGGGGTTATTTCCCGTCAATCGCTGGTGCTTGGAGAATGGTGGATGAAGGGTTTATGGAGAATCTCAGGAGTACAGTTTCTGACTTGAAAATCAGAGCAAGTTACGGTCTGACAGGTAACCAAGGGGGTATAGGCGACTTCCAAGCCCTAGGACTTTGGGGAGGAATGAGAGGAGGACTTAACTTGGGAGGTGTAGGTCAACCTTCAGGGCCGGCTTCTTATGTAGATGCGCCCGGTATTGCGCCTAATCAATTGGCCAACCCTGATTTAAAATGGGAGACTACTGCACAGTTCAACATTGGTTTAGACGTAGGTTTATGGAGTGACAGGTTGACTTTGACCTTCGATTATTACGACAAGCAAACGAGAGACCTTTTGCTTAATGTTCCTGTACCAAAATCATTGGGCTTCAGTATTCTAACCCAAAACTTTGGAGAGATGCAGAACAGAGGTTTTGAATTGGGTATCAATGCATCCATTATTGAAAAGCAAGACTTTACCTGGAATGCCAACTTTAATGTTTCCAGAAATAACAACCTTGTGACACGACTGGCCTTTCCATTCTCCACCTTTACCCGTGATTATGTAAGGGTTGAGGAAGGATATCCTTTGAACTCATTCTGGGTACATGTTCAGGAAGGAGTTGACCCTCAAACGGGTGATATCATCTGGGATACCATGGGAGACGAAGAGTTTAACCCAAATGTGCACAGACAGATTTTCGGCACTGCCATTCCTAGGTACGTGGGTGGTTTCACCAATACGCTAAATTATAAAAACTGGGATTTGATGGCTTTCTTCCAGTTTAGTGAGGGAAATAATACCCTAAATTACGGTCGCTTCTTTTTTGAACATGGAGGAGAGCGCGCAACAGGTTATACAACGCAACAATTGGATAGATGGCAACAACCTGGTGATATTACAGATGTTCCCAGAATGGCTTCTAGAAATTACAGTGCCGATCTTCGTCCTTCCAGACACGTAGAAGATGGTTCTTTCCTAAGGCTGAAAAACCTAAGTCTTGGATATACCATTCCTTCACCCATTTCTTCAAGAGTGGGAATAGGAAGGGCACGTGTGTATGGTATGGCTCAAAACCTTATTACTTGGACCAATTATACTGGATTGGATCCAGAAGTAAGTACCAGTCCATCCAACTTGGTATCCGGTGTTGATATTGCGGTTATGCCACAACCTAGAACCTATACTTTGGGCGTAAACTTAACTTTCTAAAGCGATGAAAATGAAAAATAGAATATATAAAGGAATTGCGGCAGGTTTGCTTGTCCTGTCAGGGCTGGGATACAGTTGTAATGTGCTTGACCAAGATCCTCAGTTCCAAATTGCAACAAGTGAGGCCTTTGCCAATCCGGTAAATGCGGAAGCTGCCTTAAACGGCCTATATAATGAGGCACAATTGGTGTATAACTGGAGGGTACAGACTTTAGGTGAATTGGCCTCAGATTTAGTACAGTCAATCGATACCTGGGATAATTTTAATGTGATAGATGAGTTTAGGCAAACTCCTGACAATACTGAAATTGATGATTTGTATACACAGATATACAGAACCATTGACTTGGCAAATAACATCATTGCTTTTGCTCCTAATGTACCGGGATTAGCTGAAAGCAGAAAGAATGATATGCTGGGTCAAGCCTATGCTTTTAGGGGAATGATGTATTTTGAATTGGTAAAATATTTCGGTGGAATCCCCGGAAAATATGGAGAATTAGGTGTTATTCTGGAGACAGAACCTTCTATAGGTGTCAGTGAGGATGCTTTTAAAGAAAGGGCAGGTCTGGAAGCTACTTGGAATCAAGTAAGACAGGATCTTGAAATGGGGGAAAGTTTATTGCCTTCAACGCGGGCAAGTAATTTCCTTTCCAGATCTCGTTTGACTAAAGCTGCTGCCACAGCCATGTTGGCCAGGTATTACCTTTACTTGGATAATTGGGCCCAGGCTGAAGCTAAAGCGACCGAGGTCATTAGTCAATCTTCATTTGAGCTTGTTGAACCCTTTTCTGATATTTTCAGAACGGACTTCTCTGCTGAGTCCATATTTGAAATGCATTACAACGTTGTGGATTTCAGTGGATTTAGGCAATGGTACTTCCCAGCAAGCTTAGCAGGTAGGGGAGGTCTAAGCTTCCATCAGCCATTTGCTCAGGAATTACTGGAAAGACAAGGTGTAGATTCTAGAAGCGATTTGATCGCATTAAATCCAGCTTTCGGTGGTGTTTATTACTCCACCAAATTCGATGAGCTTCAAAATGCGAGTAATGTACCCGTGTTGAGAATTGCAGAAATGTACCTTATCAGGGCAGAGGCTAGAGCCAACCAAAATAATATTACAGGAGGTTTGGCGGATCTTAATGCCGTTCGAAATAGGGCGGGATTGGCAGATGCAGCAGCAGGAAGTGCCAATGAATTGGTCAACCTGATTTTGGATGAAAGAAGGTTTGAATTTGCCATCGAAGGTCATAGATTCTTTGATATGACAAGAACTGACAGGGCCATAACGGAATTTACCAATATCCCTAGAACAACCGGTGCAAGTACCTATGCAATTGGGGAGAGGGGCAGGTATATATTCCCAATCCCTAATTCGGAAATATTCACTAACCGCAACATGGTTCAAAACCCTGCATATCGTTAATGATGACATTGAATCGGTTTAGTTTAGTATTGGCCTGCATGCTTCTCTTTGGAGCTGCAGGCTCTTTTTCCTACGCACAGGGAATTTCAGCGTCACCCTCATCCAATCAGCTGATCATGAGTTCACTTGAAGTTGCGGAAAAAGACCACAGCATTCAAGTGCCTGGTAGAAGTCTGAATTACAAGACCACTGCTGGTTTTATGCATATGGCTTCTGAAGATGGTAAGGATAAGGCAAAGTTTTACTTTACTGCTTATTTCCTCAAAAATGTTTCAGATCCTAAGGACCGTCCAATCACCTTTATCTTTAATGGAGGACCGGGTTCTTCATCCGTTTGGTTACACATGGGGGGGTTGGGACCCAGAATGATTAAAATGACCGATGAAGGAGAGGCAACCAAGCCTCCCTATGAAGTGATCAACAATCCAAATACATGGCTGGATAAATCTGACCTCGTGTTTATAGATCCCATAGAAACAGGTTACAGCAGACCTGCTGAAGGAGAGGATAAAAGACAGTTCCTTGGATATGTGGAAGATATTTCATCCGTTGGAGACTTTATCAGGGCCTTTGTTTCAGAATATAAGCGTTGGAATTCTCCAAAGTTCCTTTCGGGTGAAAGTTATGGCACCACCCGTTCTGCTGGCTTAGCTGGATATTTACAGGACAGGTATGGTATGTTCTTAAACGGAATCATTATGGTAAGTGCAGTGACAAATTTTGCAACACTCAACTTTACCAGGGGGCATGACCTGCCCTATATCATGTATCTGCCTACCTATGCGGCAATAGCGGCTTATCATAAAGCGCTTCCTAATGAGGTAAATGATTTGGATGCCTTTATTGAAGAAGTAAGGCAGTATGCCAAAGGAGAATATGCCAGCATGTTGATGAAAGGAGACCAATTGACTGATGCTGATAAAGCAAAGCTTGCAGACAAACTCCAGCAATATACTGGTCTTTCAAAAACATACCTGGACCAAACCCATTATAGAATTCAGATCAGCAGATTTGTCAAAGAACTCCTTCGTGACCGAAAACAAACAGTCGGACGATTGGATGGCAGAATTTTAGGTTTGGACTATGACCACGCAGGCGAAGGTTTTGAATTTGATCCCAGCTACAATAAGGCCATTTATGGTCCTTATAGTATGGCCATCAATGATTATATCAGAAGAGAATTGGGATTTGAAACCAACCTTGCTTATGAAATCCTTACAGCAAGGGTAAGGCCTTGGAATTATAGCAATGTTCAAAACCAATACCTGAACAATTCAGAGACCTTAAGAATGGCCATTCACAAAAACCCATTCCTGAAGGTCTTATTTATCAATGGATATTACGATTTGGCTACACCATTCTTTGCTACGGAATATACGGTTGACCACATGATGTTGGATCCTTCTTTGAAACCCAATATCACCATGGAATACTATGAATCAGGGCATATGGTGTACATTCATAAACCATCTTTAGACAAAATGACTAAAGATGTCAGGTCATTTTATGACTCAGTTTTAAAAAATTGATTGACAACCAAATCTGAAATTTTCCAATAAATTCAAAAGCTGAATTTATTGGAAAATTCTTGCTTAAAATCACTTAAATATTAAAGGCCGTCTTACTGTAGGACGGTCTTTTATCCTTTATTTTTACTAACACATACACAGCTTAACCCTAGAATTGTAAACCCGGATATTCTATGAAAACATTTGAAGAAAAAGTGGGACCTTTCAGTGATTTAAAGGTTGCTTATGCTTCCAGGTCGGACTATGAGTTGAAAAAGATGTATTGGCTTTTTCGGATACTTAATAACAATAGAATTGTGCATTTGGGTGCTAACCTTACTGATTGGGCCATCCAACTAGGATTGCCGATCAAATGGCTAATGAAGAAGACCATGTTTGGGCATTTTTGCGGAGGGGAAACCATTACAGATTGTGAAAAAAACGTCAAAAATCTCGCCCAATTCCAAGTCAAAAGCATTCTTGATTATTCGTTAGAAGGTAAGGGCACAGAAGCCTCTTATAATGAAACACTGGAAGAAATCCTTAAAACAATCCAGATCAGTGGAGTTGACGCCAATATTCCGTTTGCTGCGATTAAGATAACAGGTCTGGGAGATTACAATATTTTGACCAAGACTCAAGAGGGCGAAATTTTGGATAAAGAGGAGCAAGCAGCTTTTGAAAAAATAAAGGAAAGGCTTGATATGCTATGTAAGGCAGCCTATTCACAGGGCACTAAAATTCTTATTGATGCAGAGGATTCATGGTACCAAAATACTCTGGATGAATTGGTTTATGAGGCTATGGAAAAGTACAATCGGGAAAAGTGTGTAGTTTTTAATACTTTTCAGATGTACAGGCATGATATGTTGGCAAGGCTCAAAGCTGCCTATCAAGAAGCTCAGGATAAGGGGTATTATCTAGGTGCTAAATTGGTCAGAGGGGCTTATATGGAAAAGGAAAGGGAGAGAGCCAATAAATTGAACTATGAGAGTCCAATTCAACCCGATAAATTTTCGACAGATAGGGATTATGATCTTGCTCTGAAATTCTGTGTGGAACGTATTGACCAACTTGAGTTATTTTCTGGCTCACATAATGAAAAGAGCAATCATTACCTCAGTCAATTGATTGAGTTGCATGGATTGGATAGAAATGACGAGAGGATCTATTTTGCACAATTATTTGGTATGAGTGATAATATAACCTTTAGCCTTGCCAAAAATGGATTTAATGTGGTGAAATATATTCCTTATGGTCCTGTAGAAAAGGTTATTCCTTACCTGATCAGAAGGGCAGAAGAGAATACATCAGTAGCAGGCCAAAGCAGTAGAGAACTGCAGCTTATCCAAAAAGAAATCAAAAGGAGAAAGCAGGATTAATACCAAAAAATTCAAAAAAGAGAAAATGCCTTTCAGAAATCTATATCAATGGATACCTCAAGGCCTTAACTCCTTCTTGGCTATTTCTCGAACTTCCGACATTCGAAATCATACTTTCTACCTTCTCGCTTCTCCTTTTACCAGTACTTCGCTGGCTTATCTTTTGGAGGAATGGTTTTTAAGATAAACTGTCTCACATCCTCATTGGACTTGGCAAGGTCTTCAGCCCTCAGGTACATCATGTGACCGCTTCTGTATCCTTTAAAGCTCATTCTATCTTGTAATTTTCCCGCAGGATCCATTTGCCACATATTGTATTTGGCATTAAAGTAATCAGTTCCCCCATCAAAATAACCGGACTGGGTCATTACATGTAAGTATGGGTTTTGTAGCATGGCTTGTGCCAATTGATTGCCCGTATTGTCATTGCTTCTGTCCCATGGACGTACCGGACCAGAAACGTAATAGGTCAAATCGGTTTCATATTTCAGGATGTTTTTGGCGTAAAAATTCATGGTGGGTGAGAAAGCATGCTGCCAAGCCTTTATTGCCGGGTCATAATCATAGGCTCCACCGGCATCGGTTTGGTCTATGCCCCTGTATCTGCTATCCAATCGGCCTACTGTAAATCCTTTATCACGCAGCAACTCTTTCCAATAAAAACTGGTAGGTACCGCCAGGGCATGTTGCAGGAAAACCTCTTCCCTGATCCCGGAATAATAGGCCATTTTCTTTGCAATTTCTTTTCTCTCTGCATCAGGCAAAGCCCCTCCTTTGGCAATAGCAGGTAGTACCACATTCAAGGTGTACTTTTCCACTTCTGGTAAGATTTCATCCAGGTCTTTGGCCTGAAGGTCTGCTGGAAGCACTTTGTGGTACCAGGCAGTGGCTGTAAAATACGGTAAGTAATTGGCTTTGGCTACAGGGCCACTTCTATCTAACCCTAGGGTAGTTGGAGAAACCAAAATTACCCCATTTAGGTACATCCAATGCGCATTTTGTAATTCATGTGCCAGGCCAGATACACGGGTAGTACCATAGCTTTCCCCGATCAGGTATTTAGGAGAAGGCCAGCGATTCTGTCTGGTCACAAAAGTTTTTATCCAGTCAGCCAAATATTTTACATCAGCATTTACCCCAAAAAAGGTAGACCTTGGGGTTTCTTTGTCTTTAATTCTGGAGTAACCGGTATTGACAGGGTCAATGTAAACGATATCGGCCACATCCAAGATAGAATGTGGATTTTGCTTCACCCCATAGGGTTGAAGTGGATATCCCTCCTCATCAATATTTAGCACATAAGGGCCCGTGTAAGCCAAGTGCATCCATAAAGATCCAGCGCCAGGCCCCCCGTTGAAAGAAAACACCAAAGGACGGGAGCTTTTGTCTGTAACATCTGATCTTTCGTAATAAGTAAAAAACATGGTCGCAATGGGCTTACCATCCTCATTCCAAACCGGCATAGTACCCGCAGTGGCTTTGTAGGGTACAGCAGTACCTTTGATCATTGCAGTCCCATTGGTAACAGAAGCAGATTCAATTTTGACTTCCCTTTCTTCCTGCGCTTGGGTAATATGGAACAAAAAGACAAGGGCGCTTACAGTTAATAATATTTTTTTCATGGTACGGGTTGTTGATTGATATATACAAGCTATTGTAATATAATCAAGCAACAGCCTAAGGGCCAGAAATATTGTTTAAACCGAAACATGGCTTTATAAATGGAACATAACTAATAGATGGCCAAAAATTCAGAAATAAGCCTATTAATTTAAAACCAATCCTCCTGCATCTCCAAAGTAGGCATGTCTTCGGCCATCAACCTTTTTCCAAGCGCATCCATTTTCACCAATTCATATTCAAAGAAGTATCGCAGACACATGATTTTTCCCTGATAGAAAGCGTTTTCCGCATTGCCCAAATCCAGTTGTTGCTGGGCTGTTATGGCCTGTTTCAACCATTGCCAGGCAATGGCCAGGATTCCAGTATATTCCAAAAATAGGGTCGCGTCTGCCAAATAGGCCTCAGGGTTTTTCCCTACTTTTGTAAACAAATGACCTACAGTTTGTTGGGCCCTTTGTAGATATTTTTCAAGTTTTTCTCCATGGCCCTTAATTGCAGGCATATCTTTGGCCTGAAGGATGGTTTTTGAAATTTCCCTTACAAAAAGTTTTAAAGCCTTTCCTTCCTGCATGATGGCTTTTCGTCCAAGTAAATCCAATCCATGAATACCTGTAGTGCCTTCATGGATAGGATGAATGCGGGCTTCACGGTAATACTGTTCTACTGGGAAATCTGTGGTATAACCAGCCCCACCAAGTACCTGTACCGCTGTTGAAGTGGTCAGGCAACACATTTCTGAAGGATAGCTTTTGGCAATCGGAGTCAAAAAGTCGAGTAGGAGGGCGGCTTCCTCTTTTTCATTTCCATCACCTGCGTGGGCAATATCACCCAATTTGCTACAATACAAAAGTAAGGACAAAGTACCTTCAGTAATAGACTTTTGGAAAAGCAACATCCGCTTGACATCCGCATGTTGTATGATAGGGATTTGAGGTTGAGAAGGATCTTTATCACCTATTTTTCTTCCCTGAGGTCTTTCTTTGGCATAGGCCAAGGAGGCATAATAGGCTGCCGTCCCGATGGCGGCGGCATTCATTCCCACACCTACCCGGGCTTCATTCATCATTTGGAACATATAGGAAAGCCCCTTATTGGCTTCTCCCACAAGATAGCCTTCACAGCCATCATTTGATCCGATCATCAAATGGGCAATAGGCGCACCCTTGTAACCCATTTTATGGTAAACTCCCTCTGTCAATACATCATTGGATTCCCCGTTAGACACTCGCTTTTGTGGGACCACAAAAAGAGAAATGCCTTTGATCCCAAGCGGGGCCCCTTGGATTCTGGCCAACATCAAATGGATGACATTTTCACAGGCATCATGGTCCCCACAAGAAATATAAATTTTTTGGCCCTTGATTTTATAAACTCCTTCTTTTTCGGTAGGAAGGGCCATTGTACTTAGATCCGATAAGGAAGAGCCTGCATCAGGTTCGGTCAGGGCCATGGTTCCCTGCCATTTTCCCGCATACATGTTAGGGGTAAACGTTTCAATTAATTCTTTATTACCAAAAGTCCGGATCAGGTTTGCCGCTCCGGTGGTCAAAAATGGATAGACCGAAGCCGAATAATTGGCTGCTTGAAAGATAAAACCGGCTGCCATATGCAGGGTATTGGGTAGTTGCTGTCCTCCCTCATCATAGGAAAAAGTAGCATTGATCCATCCATCCTCACCGAATTGACGGATAATTTTTTTCATCCCTGCATGGATCCGGATTTTGCCATTGACCAATTGCGGTTCATCTCTGTCCATTTCCGTCAGCAAAGGATAGAGTGAAGTTTCAGCAATCTTTGCTGCAGCCTCAATCACCATCTGAAAAGTTTCTACAGAATGGTCTTTGAAATGTTCATATTGGGTCAATTCCAACACTTGGAGATTTTCAAACAGTTGGAATTGTAGGTCTCTATTGGAATAAAAAGGCATAGTCAATCAATCTTAATCCTAATGATAAGCAGAACTTGCTTAAAATTAAAGAGGTTAAGTTTAGGTTTGCTTATTCAAAATATTTTCAAACTCAGTTGGTCTAATAATTATAGCTGTTTTAAATGGATTAAGCTCTAACAAATCCTTATCACCTGTAATTAAATAATCCGCATTGGAAAATTCTATCAAATCCAATAGGAAATTGTCTTTGGGGTCCCTGTTGATTTTATTCAATGGTTTTATTTCAACATTTTCTCCTATTTTTTTTAGAAGATCAATGAGTTCCGTTACTTTATCTTTAGGAAAATACTTTTTTAACTTCTCCCTACTTGTCACCAATTCCAATTCAGTTAAAAGTTGCGAAGTGATAATAACAATAATTCTACTATCCGCTATAAGGTCTCTGAGATTCGATAAATTCTTTCCGATAAGGAAACTAATTAAAATGTTAGTGTCAAAAATTACCCTTAAGCTTTCCTTTGTCATAAATCTCCTGTCTAACGCTTTCTACCTCTTTGGTAATTGTATCCAAATCTAGTTCTTCCGTTTGGAATGTCTCTAAAAGATTTCCAAGTCTCGATTTTATAGCTTCTTTTTCCAATTCTTTGCTTAGTTTAATCTTATCTTTTTTGGATAGTTGTTTAACCAAAGAAAGGATTTGTTCGAAAGTAAGATCGACTTGCAAGGCAGCTTTCATGACTATATGCTTTTGATATATCCAAATTTACAAAAATAGTTTTAGGTTCTTTTGATTTTATAACAAAGCTTTTTGCTAAAAGACCAAAATAGATTTAACATTCAAGGCCTGATCCAAATGCCTTCTTTCATGCGACACAATGATATCCAATGCTTTGGGAAGGGTATATACAATCAGTTTATTGGCAGGGGAATGAATGACAGCTTCTTTTTCAATGAAAGGTTGTAACCTATCTATCCACTGCTTTAAAGCTTCTTGCTGCTTAAGAAATTTTTCGAGGATATTCTCTTCTTTTTCCAGGATGCTGGGTTCCCAAAGGGGAAATGTTTTGACCTTTTTCTTACCGCCATCTGAGACAGATTGGTAAATCATATTTCCAATAAGGTTTCTGAAAAAGGCAATTTTCCCAATAAAGGGCTGTGGTAGATCTCTTTTCTCCAGTCGATTGAATATAGGGAAGTAGCTTTCATTGACCTGAATCAAGTGTTGTAAGTTCTGTGCAATACTCCATCTTTTTGGATCAGGTTGGGCAAAAAGCTGTTCCTTAGATAAAGCCCCAAATTTTTCATTTACTTCTTTGCTGATATGATCTAAATCTTTTATCCAGTCCATGGTTTTTAAATTTCGCCTTTTGAACAAGTGAAGTTCTTAATTTCTGCTGAATTACTCTAACAATGGGATTTAATTCAATTCATTTCTATAAAATGATGGCACCATTAACATAAATACATAATGTCAAGCATTTTTATTTGTTGATTTTTGAGGTGTGAAAGTTTACACCGGTATTTTCCTTTTGCTTGTCCTTTGTTTAATATATTCCAATCTACATGCTCAAAAAACCATAGAAGCATATAGGATGCAACCTGGGGAAACTATTGATTTGGATGGCCTTACCAAAGAGGCTTTCTGGCAAAATGCTGCTGTTATCAGTGATTTTTTTCAGCAAGAACCTGTACCGGGTAATCCTGCTTCTGAACGCACAGAGGTAAGAATAGCTTATGATGATGAAAACTTGTACATCAGTGCACAGTTCTTTGATTCTGAACCGGATAAAATCAAGGCTTTTCAGAGAAAAAGAGATGCTCCTTTGGATACAGACGACCGTTTTGTCTTTATTTTGGATACATATAATGATCAGCGTTCTGCATTCTATTTTGAAATCAATCCTCTTGGTTTGATGGGTGATGGGATTTTGAGGGTGGGGCAGGGGACTTCTATCAACCGGTCCTGGGATGGGATTTGGCGGGCATGGGTAGTGAAAACCGCCGAAGGGTGGATGGCAGAAATCAGAATACCCTTTATGACCTTGAATTTTGATCCCAATAACGATACTTGGGGTGTCAATTTCCTTCGTACCATCAGGAGAAAAAATGAGGATGTCCTTTGGTCAGGTTTTCAAAGAAACCAAGGTATCCAAAGGCCACAAGATGCAGGAAAGTTGGTAAACTTAAAAAATATCAATCAAGGTATTGGTCTGGAAGCCATACCTTATGCCATAGGTACCCAAGTCAGGCAACGAGGAGATTTGGAAAGCTCTAAAACTTCTGAACTTAGCCACAATTTTGGAGGAGAACTGAATTATAACATTACGCCAAATCTTAAGGCTGGCATAACCATCAATACAGATTTTGCTGAAACAGAAGTAGACGACAGGCAGATCAATTTGACCAGATTTCCACTTTTCTTTCCAGAAAGAAGGGCCTTCTTTCTGGAAGGTGCCAATATCTTTCTATTTGCCCCGTCCAGTTCTCCAAATCCATATTTCAGCAGAAGAATAGGTCTTCAGGATGGATTGCCCATCCCAATAAGATATGGGGGAAGAATGATAGGTCGCGTAAAAGATACAGATATTGGTTTTGTACATGTCAACACAGCAGCGCAGGGTGAAAGGAAAGCTGAAAATTTTACGGTTGGCAGAATTGTTCAAAACATTTCTGATGAAAGTACCATCGGTGTAATATATACCAGAAGAGACACTGAGGGAGACAGCCTGCCTTTACGCGAAACTTTGGGCATGGACCTTAGTTTGAATACTTCGAAGTTTCTGGGAAATAAAAACCTCCAATTTGAGGCCTTTTTTGTGGGTCATACGCCGAATTTTTTTGGCGATGAGAGTAACCTTTGGGACAGATCGGTAAGGGGCGGGAGAATTAATTTTCCAAATGAGCCATGGAGAGCGCATATGTCGTACAGGGAGTTTGGAATTAATTATGATCCTGCAACTGGTTTTGCTCCTAGGGTAGGCTTTCGTCGTTTACAACCTTCGATCAGCTATAGCCCTTTATGGAAAAACAGTGGACTCATAAGAGAATTGAGTTGGCAATATTACTTCGAGTACCTTATGGAAATGGATTGGAGGCCTGCTACTGTGAATCACCGAATCAGGTTTTTAGGTTTAAGGTTTGAATCGGGAGATGTATTACAGTTTCAGTTCAATTACAACTATGAATTCCTGGATAGACCTTTTGACATCTTGAGGAATGGGGAATATGTAATTGATGTAGGTAATTATTACAATTTAGGTTATACCATCACAGCACAATCAGCACCATTCAGAAAGATTGGAGGCTCCTTTGTATTTTCAAAAAATGGCTTTTGGACAGGTACTGAAACCAATATTACCGCAGACATATTCATGCGTCCAATAATAGGATTGAATTTAACAGCCTCTTGGATCCATTCCCAAGTACGGTTGCTTGAAGGTAATTTTGATACCCACATTATTCGACTGATTTCAGGCTACGATTTTTCTCCTTGGGTTTCAGTGAATTTTAATGTACAGTACGACAACATCACCAGATTTTTGGGAACCAACAGCCGTTTTACATGGGTAATTGATCCTGGTAACACTTTTTTCATTGTCTATAACCACAACTGGTTTAGATTGACAGAACGATTTCTCTCCATTGAAGACAGAACTAATATCAAATTGGCATATACCTTTAGGTTCTAGTGAAACTCTTGGGATAAGGTTTCCAAAACCTCCATCAGGTAGTGCCCAGTATCTTTACCCAAAGACATCCTGGTCAAATAAGGAGCGTGTGGCAAAGTAGGATCTTCAAAATATTCAGGTTTGACAATATAGCCTAAGGCATCCTGTCCAAGCCCTAGAACAAATTGTGGGCCTTCTGGCATCATGGCCTTGGTTTGAAGTCCAAAAACCGGAGCAGTTTCGCCCGGATGGGTAGCAAAATTGGCTTCCCCAATTGAAAACCAAACCACTTCTGTTTCAAGTACCTCTGAAATGGCTCTTTGGATAATCCCCGCAGCTGCCAACTGCTGCCAAGCTTCATTTTCGACAGGCAAATCAATCTTCTTATTCCGAAAGGACAAGGAGGCAGACTGTAAGTTTTTTCCTTCTTTCAATGCTGAAACCGCTGCATTGGCCAAACCTGATCCTCTCTGTAGAACTTCCGTATAAGGAATACCCTTATCAATGGGTTGAATCCATCCACCGATTGCTCCCTGCAGGAAGATATGTTCACCGCCGAGTTGCTTTTCCATTTCTTGGTAAAAGCCTGCTACATAATCCGCTGAAACTTCATTGTACACCGCATCCAGGTAGGTAGGATGGCAGGCAAAATTCGTCAGAGAAAGGAGATTCTGACCTTTATCATTGAGAAACTGTAATACAGTCACCGAGCGGTCAATTTCCTCCTCACAGATATTGGCTACCCAATTATGGCCATATTCAGTACTTCCATATTTAGCACTGGCATTTTCCAGTTTGGAAGCTGCAATTTGGATTTGTTCCGCCGTAGTTTTCACCAAAAAATCCATGTAATCCGGATCCACACCATTTTGGGTATAATCTTCCCCCCATAAGCCGACCACATCCGGTCCGGAATGGGTATGGGTGGAACTGATGACAATATTTTCGGGAGAAAAGGGGATACCCAAGTCCATTGTGCCAACTTTCTCCCTGATTTTCAACAGGTCCTGATAAAGTAAGCCGATACAGTCCACGGTTACCAAGGCAAAACTTTCATTCCCGTCATAAAATACCGCAGCCTTGACATACAAACTGTCAAAAACCCCTGTAAATCTTCTGTTTTGTTTATCCCCAGCGATAAATGCACCCAAAGGGGGATTAATTACCGCTTTTGATACCCCCACTTGGACAATTTCCTCTTCTTTTTGACCACAAGAAAGAAGTAAAATAAAAAGAATAATGGAACAGAAGTAGCCCTTCATTTGGAGAAATAGAGTTGAATTAGTTGATTGATTTGAACCACAAAAGTGACAAAAGATAACAAAAGGAATTTCACTAGACGTTGTAACCCTCTTCAAATTAACCCATTAAGAAAGATAAACAAATATTTATCAAATATCGGGTTCGGTTTGACTCTTTAAACTTTTGTTATTTTTGTGGTTCAATGTTATTTCCATGATAAAAGACTTCTTGTCTTTTTTTGGCTGTAATTATTCAAGGTCACTTATTTCTCAAGATGCTTTCAATGGCATCCAGTTCTTCTTTGGAAAAACGGATATTATCCAAAGCTTTTACATTGTCTGCAAGTTGCTCAGCCTTACTTACACCGACCAGAACGGTGGTTACCCTTTCGTCTTTCAGCAACCAGGCAATGGCCATCTGTGCTAGGCTTTGTCCCCGTTTTTTGGCGATTTCGTTCAAGGCTTTCACTTTAGCGATCACCTCATCTGAAAGCTGCTCCTTTTTCAGGTATCGGCCATCTTTTGCCACCCTGCTGTCTTCCGGAATGCCTTTGAGGTATTTATCCGTCAAAACTCCCTGCTCAAGTGGTGAAAAAGCAATAGAACCGATGCCCTCATCTCCCAGGACATCCAATAAGCCATTTTCCACCCAGCGGTCAAACATGCTGTATCGGGGTTGGTGGATCAAAAGTGGTGTGCCCATTTCCTTCAATAGCTGTGAAGCCCTGAGGGTATCCTCAGCGGAATATTGGGATATGCCCACATACAAGGCCTTTCCTGAGCGGACAATGTGGTCCAAAGCCCCCATGGTTTCTTCTAAAGGTGTTTCCGGATCAGGTCTGTGATGGTAAAAAATATCCACGTAATCCAATCCCATTCTTTTTAAACTCTGGTCAAGGGATGCGATGAGGTATTTTCTCGAACCAAGATTACCATAAGGCCCGGGCCACATGTCCCAGCCAGCTTTGGTGGAAATGATGAGTTCATCTCTATAAGGTCGGAAATCCTTTTCCATAATTCTGCCAAAGTTCTCTTCAGCAGAACCATAAGGTGGGCCATAATTGTTAGCCAGGTCAAAATGGGTGATGCCATAATCAAATGCCTGCCTTAGGATATGCCGGGCATTTTTGAAATCTGCATTGTGCCCAAAGTTATGCCATAGACCTAGTGAAATCTGAGGCAATAAAATGCCACTTTTTCCGCAGCGGCGAAAAGGCATTTTATCATAGCGGGCTTCATTGGCAACATAAGGGGGCAATGGTTGGTGGTCGTTGATGCGCATAGGTTATTTAGGTTCGTCAATATTAAAGTTTGAATTTAAACAATGATTCAGGAAGAATAAACCCATCCATCATATTCTTTATCAGAGTAAGAAAATACCGCCCACTACTGAAATTGCGGCAATAGTAAATACTACCAAAATGGGTTTCCAGGCATATTGGATCCAATCTTTGTAAGAAATTCCTGCGGCAACCAGAATGGCCATCAGGCCCCCATTACTTGGGGTGACCATATCCATGATGCCCGCACCATATTGATAAGCCAATACCACCACTTGCCTGGACATGCCGATCAGATCGGCCAAAGGAGTCAAAAGCGGCATGGTCAACACTGCCTGACCGGAAGTACTGGGAACAGGGATATGAAGAATGGCCTGGGCGATCATCATTCCAAAAGCAGAAAGTCCCAAAGGTAATCCTTCCAAAGGATTGAAAAGGGCATAGATGATGGTGTCAATAATCTGTCCATCTTGAAGCACCAGGTAAATGCTTCTGGCCAGACCAACGATGATCCCGGCAAAAACCAGTTCTGCGAAGCCTTCTGAATAGGCTTTGGCCGTTCCATTGATACCTAATTTCCCAATAATTCCTGCACTCATCCCCATAGCAAAAAAGATGGCGGACATTTCATTATAATCCCAGTCCCAGTTGCTCAGTCCATAGATCATAATCCCAAAAGTGAGGGCTACCAAAACTAAGATCAGGGAATGTGACTTGGACATTTTATCAGGAACTTCCTCGGATGGATTTTCCTGATGATTGGGGTCTTTTCCTGTGCGGATGACATAAATTATCCAAAAGCCCAAGGCAAAAGCCAAAAAAATCATCCTATACAGCCCAGCCGAAAACAAAGGGACTTCCGCGAAATTTTGTGCAATCAGCACTGAAAAAGGATTGGAAGGACCAAAAGCCCCACCAATGAGGGCACAGCCCAAAGAAATGGCCACACCGGCAATTGGGGTATAACCCACTTTTCGGCTCAGGATCATTAGTACAGGGACCATGGCGATGATTTCTTCCTGAAGCCCGTTTAAGGCTCCTGCAGTGGCGAATAGCATTCCAACCAGTGCCAGTAAGTACGCTTTGGCATTCTTAAAGCGGTGGATCAGACTTTCAAGCCCGGATTGAAAGGCGCCCGTTTTGTCCACCACATAAAAAGCCCCTCCAATAATCAGAATCAATACCACCACTTCAGCCCCTTCAATTATGCCTTCCGGTACGCTGAGAAATATTTTCCCCAAACTTACAGGTTGGTTGTCAATGACCCTGTAGCTCCCCTCTATTACCACCTCCCGGCCTGTTGCCTCATCCAAGACCCGATCAAAAGAACCCGCAGGGATCAGGTAAGTCAACAATGTCGCCAGGGCAACAAAAGAAAGCATAATGATCATGGGGTGGGGGAAGGAGAGCTTTTTCATGGGCTTTAAATAGTCGGGCGCAAGATATAAAAATCGGGGATATTAGAAGTGAAAAGTCTCAGATCCAATTTTCGATAGTAGATAGATTCAGAATACAATAATTCAACCCCATTCGGGGTTGGGAGAACCATTATCCCTTCATTCTTTTTACCACCGGATTGTCATCCGGGGCAAATAACCTGAAGGTATTGAATCCCTTCGGGATTTTGGGATTTCAACCATCCTCGTGGTTGGGGGCGAGGATAAAGATTGACCTTTTTAAACTACCGGATAGGCATCTGAGGTCATTAGCCAGTTGGTATTTAATCTCTCAATCCCAGGTACAAGCTATATCAAAGTTTGGGCTGCTTTTACATAATTTGGAATCAGGCATAATCCCGAAGGGATTGAATCCATGCAATGGTATTTACCCCGGGTAAAACCCGGTGGCCTCTGGATAATAGCATCCCCAAAAATTCCCAACACCGAGAGGGGTTGAATTCTTATTGAAAAATAAGGATATAAAAAAAGCTACCTTTACGGCGGCTTTTCCAGATTATCTTAATCCTTAATCTCCCGTGGTATTATGAGAGTGGTTCTTTAGTTAAAAAGTATAGCTCATTTGATCCTGTGTCCCTTTTTAAAACCCATGACCCTTTGAGTTATCTTAATCTTGGCAACTCAAATGGATGACGAATTATTATTCTAACAAGATTTTTAGGTAAAATCCTAAATTTTATTTAATTTATCATTTAGTTTAGATGAGTCAAACATAATATCCATGAAAAGAAAACTTTGGCCCGCATTCATTTTAATTATTGGCACGTCAGTTTTGCTTCTTTCCTGCAAGGAAAAAATCCAAGAGCAACATAGGAAGAGCGTAATTACCTTTAATAGTATTAAAGTTTCAAAAGATCCATATACCATAGAAAAAATGATTCCTTTGGAGACCAGGGAAAACAATTTACTAAAAGAGTTCCTATTGCTTAGGGCCAATGACAAAGGTTTTTTTATCCTTGACAAGGAAAAAAATGATGCCATCCACCATTTTGATATGGAGGGAAACTATCTAGGGAGAATCCTTGAAGTAGGGGAAGGACCTGAGATGTTACCCAACATCAATGACTTTATAGCCACAGATCAGGGACTTGAAATATTAATTGGAAAAGGAGACCAGTCAGAAATTTGGGTATTTGACCATGAACTCAGCCTAGCCCAAAAAATAGCTTTGGATTACCTGGCCTTCACATTTTCCAAATTACCTAATGGAAATTATGCCCTATGCGGGGGATATAACAAACCTATCGTCATGCATCGTTTAGTGATTTCAGATCCCGAAGGAAATATAGTGGAAGAATTATTGCCTAATGAATATAGCAATGACCTATTGCCTGTTGGAGAGCAAAATTTCAATACTGCGAACTCTGGATTGTTTTATCATGAGTTTTATAATCCAACCCTTTACGAATTAAAAGGAGATGGACTAACACCAAGGTATGAATTGGAGATGGGCAAATACAGGATTCCAGATGAATATTGGGACCTGGATTGGATGCAGGGTTTTGAACTGATCAGCAAAAATGGCTTTGCCTTTCCCTCTCATTACTTTGAAACTAAGGAGGGGGCCTTTTTCGGGGTAAATGTTCAGGCAGATATGCAATTGGTAAACCATCAGCTCGTACTGGATAAAAAAACAGGAGATATAAAAAGACGGATTACCAGCAATGACAATAACCCTGTTTTCTTTCAATTGGCAGGATTATTTGTTGAGCACCTTATCTTTATTGCACAGGCCAAAGATGTATTGGCGCACGAATCAAAGGCCATTGAAAAACAGGGTTTGAGCATTGAAGCGCAAGATAACCCTGTTTTGGTTTTTGTTAAATTTTAAACATTTCGGTTATGAAAAATTATTTATTGGCTATCACCCTGTTCATTTTATTATCCGCTTGTGCTAAAAATGATCCCATTGATTTTTTTAAAGAGTTACCGACCTATGAAGTTTCCGAAGAGATTCCATTTGATCCAAGTTGGTGGGAGGCAGAGAAGAAAATTGTAATTGCAGCAAAAAGCCTTTACTTTTTTTCCATTCCATTTATAGACTTGGTAGAACCCTATGATTTTCCTGTTTTGATCTATGTGTCAGCTGATTCTCCTGAACAAGTGTTGGAATATTTAAAAAACCATGAATTTAAACACCCCATTATCTTTGACCCTGAAGCTAATTTTTTTGAAAAAAACCGACTAAGGGAAAGGTTCAATTTCGACAAAGAAAATACGCTTACCGCTTTCTATATGATGAATGATGAAATTATAAAACCTGCAAATATTGGAATGAGGGAATGGTTCGTAAAGGAGTTAAAAGAATTTGAAGAACTCTGATAGTAAGTTTATACCCACCTTTATGAATGTGATGCCTAGTGCTTGGCGTGTAGCGCCTTAATCCGTTCGAAGGCCATGGACATGTGTCTCGGTGCAGCCTGGTGATTGCAGATTTCTTCGGTATTTTCCATACCAGTTCCCTGACAGGTACGACAGGATGTAAACTCTTGTAGGCTACCTTCACAGGTTGGGCAGGAATGTTTTCCCTCACCGCTGCATTTATCGCATTCGTGGTATTCTACCAGGTTAAAAACATTTCTTTTGGTGACAATTCCTTTGCCAAAGCATTGATTACAGCCTACCATACCCCTTGCCTTACATAGGCTACAGTCTTGATTTAACTGCTTTTTCCCCTCGCAAGTACTGCATTCATAAATGCGGTATCCTTGGTTATTACAAAATTTACAGGCCAATATGGCTTTAATGGGCTCTTCAAGCTTTTGCTCCAGTTCTTTTGCTGCATCAAAGTTGGGCGCATTTCTGCCATTGATCTGAAGGTATCTTTTGACAAAATTTAAGCTGTTATCATATTGTCCCAATTCAAATAAAGTCACAGCAAAATGATAGGGCATTTCAGGAGAAATGGGCAATCCTGATTCAATAATTTGTCTGAAGTAGGTATTGGCTTTTTCATAATCCCCTTTATCCATTTCTTCCAAAGCATTATTGAATAACCTGGTAGCACCTCCTAATGCAGGCCTGACCTGGGCCATACTGTCAAGGCCTAAAACTGAAATGAAAATGAATACAAAAGCCAAAACCTTCATTGGGGGGTAAACTTTCTCTTTTAGCACGTAATCCGGGTCATTTAGGTTGGATACGAAAAGTAATGAGGTTTAAATAAATAAGCAAACCTCTTGTTAAAGCTTTTAAGGATAGCCTGAGAGATTGCCTTTCAGGCTATTTTTTTCAACTTGATCTAAATTCCTTTTTTTATCTTATTTTGGTTGAATGAAAACCATCCTTTCAGGCCTTATTAAGTTTGTAATTGCTATAGTCCTCTTGCTTTTCTTAGCCCTTGCCCTGAGCTATAGAGGAGACTTGGGAATGGACCGGCTGGTAGCTAAGTATACCAGCGAAAACTCCTATTTTCTTCCGGTTAATGGCATCAATGTCCACGTCAAGGTAAGCGGAGAAGGTGAGGCCATTTTTTTGATCCATGGAAGTTTTTCTTCTCTTCATACCTGGGAGGCTTGGGAAAAAGAGCTAAGCAAATATTTCATGACCATATCCATGGACCTCCCAGGCCATGGCCTCACCGGCCCTGATGAACTGGGGAGGTATGGGATTGCAGATTATGCAAGCTTGATCCTTGAAATCGCAGATCAAATGGATGTGGATGAGTTTCATGTGGCAGGAAATAGCATGGGAGGAGCTGTCGCTTTAAAAATAGCCTCTGATCACCCGGAGCGGGTGTTGAGTCTCAACTTGGTGGATGCTGCAGGTGCGCCTCCTGTTCCATCAACAGCAACCCATGATGCCAACAGGTCCAGAAACTCCGGTGCTACTATTTTTAAAGTGGCACAATACCCCCTTGTCAACAAACTTTTATTGAAATGTACACCCAGGTTCCTTTTCAAATGGAATCTTCAACAAGTTTTCTATGACGAAGAAAAAATTACTGATAAACACATTACCCGTTATTATGAATTGATAAGAAGGGAAGGAAACCGGCAAGCCACATTGGACAGACTTACCAGCAGAAGCAGTTACCAAATTGATTTCGAAAGGCTCAATATGCCGGTTTTAATCATGTGGGGTGCCCAAGACCGCTGGATTCCCCCAAGTCATGGAGAGCGCTTAAAAGCCGCTATTCCTGGAGCAACTTTAAAAATATTCGAAAATGCAGGACATGTGCCCATGGAAGAAATCCCGACGGAAACTGTCTTAGAATATTTGCATTTTCTGGGCATTCAGCTGGAAGAGGACTATCTTTCTCCTCCAAAACTCTTCAGTTATGCCCAATGAATTATTACTTATTGTTTTATTGATTCTTCAAACCCTGCTTTTGGTGTATTTGATTTTCCAGCAGCGTACAGGTAAAGAGAAGGAATTAGATCTGAATCAAAATTTACAGGAGTTCAGGTTATTATTGGAGAAGCAAATGCAATCCAATCGGACAGAAATCCAGCAAGGATTGCTCCAGCAGTTTTCGATGGTCATGGAATCGCTACGTGCCAACGCGAAGGATCAAGCGGAGGTTTTAAAAGAGTTTGGGCAGATTTTCAGGCAAAATGTCCAAGAGTTCAATGCCCTTCAAAAGGAGAAATTTCAGGAATTGGTATTCAAGCAGGAGCGCATGCTGGCCTCTACTGAGGAACGCCTGGACAAAATGCGGGAGACTGTAGACGAAAAGCTTCAAAAAACCCTGGAAGCCAGGCTTGGGCAATCCTTTGAATTGGTAAGCAATCAGTTGCTAGCTGTTCAAAAAGGGTTGGGGGAGATGCAAAGTCTGGCTACCGGAGTAGGGGATCTAAAGCGCGTCTTAAGCAATGTCAAAAGCAGGGGAGTGCTGGGGGAGTACCAGCTGCAGGGAATTTTGGAAAATGTCTTATCCCCTGAACAATATGCCTACAATGTGGCGGTAAAAAAAGGTGTTGGGGAAAGGGTAGAATATGCCATAAAGATGCCGGGCAGCCAATCTGATGGTCCTGTTTACCTGCCCATTGATGCGAAGTTTCCCCAAGAGACCTATTACAGGCTGTTAGATGCCTATGACAATGGAGATAAAATACTTATAGAAGCGGCCCGACAAGAACTCTTCAAAGCCATCAAAAAAGCAGCCCAGGATATCAGTCAAAAGTACCTGCATCCACCACATACGACAGATTTTGCGCTTCTTTTTCTTCCTATGGAAAGCCTTTATGCAGAAGTCGTAAGGGATGGACATTTGGCTCAGACTTTACAGCGGGATTTTAAAATTGTGGTAACAGGACCGACTACGCTGGCGGCTATGCTTAACAGTTTACAGATGGGCTTTAGGACATTGGCTATCCAACAAAGGAGTTCAGAGGTATGGAAGGTTTTGGGCGCTGTTAAAACTGAATTTGGGAAGTTTGGAGACCTCATTGCCAAGGCACAGAAGAAAATTTCAGAGGCCCATAATGATTTGGACAATTTGGTGGGCACCAGAACAAGGGTGATCCAAAGAAAATTAAACGAGGTTGAAGCTTTGCCGGAAGAAGAAGGTAAAAAGCTCTTAGACTGAACTTTTTGAAGGAGCCAAAAGTTTAATTCTTGACAGAATTACCTAAATTGAACTTCCATGAAGTATTTGTTTTTAATCACTGGTTTATTCCTTTTTGATATCAGCCTTGCCCAGGAGATTTATGAGGTGGATGTTGAGGTCCGCGAAAATTCCTTTGTCGTAAACAATACAGCTGTGGACATGATCTCCAAAGGGAATTATACCACTGCAGCAAAAATTTTGGAGAAAGTAATTGAAGATGATCCTTCCTATCATGCGGCCTATTTAAACTTTTACAGGGCAGGAAGCCAAGTGGAAGAGAAAAAAGAAAAGGTAGTACAGGTGTTGCGAAAAGGCTTGGAAATCTTCCAAGAGGATGATGAAATGGCCTATTATTTGGGTAATTTATTGCAGCGGGAAAATAGATACAATGAAGCCATTGAAGCCTACTCAGAGGCCATTGCCTACAGTAAAATCAATGGAGAAGACTTCCCTTTGGTCTGGGCTTATTATTTCAATAGGGGAAACTGTTATCTGAAAACCAATCAGTTTAAAAAAGCCATTCAGGATTACAATTATGCCCTTACCCTTAGTCCGGATAATGCCGATGTTTTGACCAATAGAGGTTTCTGTTACTACAAAACCAACGATTCAGATGCAGCCTGTACAGACTGGCATGCGGCTTTAAATCTGGGGAATTCTCAAACTAGCCGTTACATACAGTCCTTCTGCCAATAATTATCCGTTATTTTTTGGCCATCCTATAAAAACCAACTACCTTTTCAGCGCTTTAGGACTGTAAAAATCTACGACAGCCTTTTATTAAAATGTTTTTAACTGCATGAATATCGTAATAGCAGGTGCAGGCGATATGGGATACCATTTGGCTGAGCAACTCAGTTATGAAAATCAGGACATTGTACTTATTGACTTGGATAAGGACGTCCTGGACAATGTGTCTTCCCACTTGGATGTCATGACTATTCTAGGTGATGCCACTACACTGGAGATATTGAAAAATGCCAATGTGAGACAGGCCAATATGTTTATGGCTGTCACCACCTCGGAGAAAACCAATATTGTAGCAGCACTCTTGGCCAAGCAGCTGGGAGCCAAGCGGGTAATCGCCCGCGTGAGAAATCACGATTACTTAAAACCTGAGCATGAGCAGTATTTCAAAAATCTGGGGATTGACAATATCATCTCTCCGGGCATGCTTTGTAGTGATGAAATTTACAGAATGATCAAAAACTCTACATTTACAGATGTTTTTGAATTTGAAGGAGGAAAATTGAATGTGGTGGGTCTTACCTTAGACCAATATTGCACCCTGGTGAATAAGAAAATATCGGATATGAAGGACAATCCGATTTTTGAGGATATCAAAATCATTGCGATTGTCAGGGATCAGATGACGATCATTCCTAGGGGAAACACCATCATCAGAAATAACGACCATGTCTTTTTCATTTCCAATAAAAAGGCTGTTTCTTCCATTGTTGACCTATTAGGACAACAGAAAGTTGGGATCAAGAATGTGATGATCATTGGAGGGGATGATCTGGCATTTACCACGGCTCTAAAATTGGAGAATGAATATAGGGTAACGCTTGTGCACAAAGACAAGGAACGTTGCAAATGGCTTTCCGAACGTTTGAATGATACTTTGGTCATCAATGGGGATTATAAAAATATTGAAATTTTAATTGAGGAAGGTTTGGAAGAAATGGAGGCCTTTATTTCCCTCACCGATTCCTCTGAGACCAACATCATCACCTCCCTTTCTGCAAAGAATCATGGCGTATATAAGGCCATTGCCCATGTGGATACCAGGGAATACATCCATATTTCCCACAGCATAGGCGTAGACTCTCTGATCAATAAGAAATTGGTAGCGGCCAATCAGGTTACCCGATTTTTGAGAAAAGGGAAGGTAGAGGCCGTATCAGGCATTTATGGCGTGGATGCGGAAATAATCCAATATGTGATCACCAAAAACAACCGGGTGACCAAGAAACCGCTCAAAGACCTGCATTTTCCGGAAACTGCCATTGTCGCGGGGGTAATCAGGGGTGAAGAGGTCTTTATTCCGGATGGGGATTTTGTACTACAAATGGACGATAAAGTGATTGTCTTGGCGCTTCCTGCAGCCAAAAACAGCTTGGAAAAACTCTTTCATTGATCTATGATCCATTTCAAAGCCATTGGAAAAGTGATGGGGGCCTTATTGATGCTTTTTGCATTGATGATGCTTCCTGGAGCAGCTTTTGCTTATTACTTTCAAACAGGCGATCTTGATGCCATGTTACAATCAGCCTTTGTAACTTTTACAGTGGGCTCATTGATGTTTTTTTCTTTCTCCAGACAAGACCAGAATATCCGCAAAAGAGAAGGTTATCTAATCGTTTCTGTCAGTTGGTTCCTGATGTCTTTATTTGGCATGCTTCCTTATTTATTAAGTGACCTGGCTATGGATATCCCTGATGCCATTTTTGAAACCATTTCAGGATTAACGACGACTGGGGCTACTATTTTGACTGACATTGAGGCAACGCCAAAAGGCCTATTATTTTGGCGCTCCATGACCCAATGGATCGGTGGTTTAGGGATTATTGTCTTGACAGTTGCCATTTTCCCTCTTTTGGGGATTGGCGGAATTGAGCTATTTGTAGCGGAATCTCCTGGACCCACTTCAGATAAATTGCACCCCAGGATTCAAGAAACAGCCAAAAGACTTTGGTATGTATATATGGGGCTAACCATCCTCGTAGGCGTACTTTATTTTATCGGAGGGATGACCTTTTATGATGCTGTAAACCATGCATTAACAACCATGGCTACTGGAGGCTTTTCTACAAAGAATGATAGCCTAGCTTTCTTTACTTCACCTTTTATTCAATATACCGCTATTGTGTTCATGTTCCTTGCAGGAACTAACTTCACGGTAATTTACTTTGGCCTCAGAGGAAAGTTAGACAGGGTTTGGAATTCTGACGAATTTAGAGCCTACATTACAGTCGTCATTTTGATGGTACTCTTTTTGACTATTCCTGTAGTCTACTATTCAGGTGAAGGTATTGAAAAAGGGTTTCGGGACACCTTATTCCAAATTGTTTCTTTGATTACTACTACGGGTTATGTAACGGCTGATTACACTTCTTATCACAACGGTCTGACCATGGTATTCTTTATGTTCCTTTTTTTTGGTGCTTCGGCAGGTTCTACCAGTGGTGGCATCAAATTCATCAGACACCTGACATTTTTCAAAAACTCCTGGTTGGAATTCAAAAGGATTGTTCATCCCAGAGCGGTAGTCCCTCTTAAAATAAATGGAGAAAGGGTGACGGGAAAAATCATTACGCATATCATGAATTTCCTGTTGATCTATTTGATGATTTTTACAATCGGTTCAATAATAGTTTCTTTGATGGGCTACGACCTGCTGACCGCATTTGGGGCTGTGGCAACCAGTATAGGAAATGTAGGTCCCGCGATAGGAAGGGTTGGCCCAATGGACAATTTTGCCTTCTTCGATCCTTTTACCAAAATATTCTTATCCTTTTTGATGTTATTGGGAAGGTTGGAATTGTTTACCATTTTGGTGCTTTTTACGCCTTACTTCTGGCGAGCGAATTAATTTTGACCAAAAAAGCCCGCAAAAGTCACAATAGTAATACCATTCAAAGCCTTCTCGACAACCATCCACTCTTTTGTTCCCTTTTGTCACTGTTGTGGTTCAAAAAAAATCACATTTTGATATTTTGTACGCTATTAATCCTTAAACTACTTCAGGAAGATAATTCAACCACAAAAGAAAACAAAAGTCACAAAAGCAATACTATCTCAAACCTTGATGCAGCCCTCCTCTTGTTCACTTTTGTCACTCTTGTGGTTCAGAAAAATAATCACCTTTGGATTGTTGGTAAACCCGATTTCCGGATCAAATCCTAAAATGAAATTTTAACCACAAAAGAAAACAAAAGACACAAAACAAGGGTAAAGGACGAGAGGGTAAATACGGAAAGATAGTGGGTAAGTTAGGCAGGAGATAAACGGAAATAGTAATTGTCAACTAAAACTTTTTAAAATTTATCTTGACTTTTAGAAAAATAGTTAATATCTTAAGAATGATTTAGTTTTTAAATTTTCAAGTACTTCCCATGAAAATAATCACTACCCCCCCCCCTCCGCCCCGCAAATATTTAGACATTCTGTCCGGGTACTTTACTAAGCAGGTGTTTGGCTTATTATGCTTGATTACATTCAGTTGTCAAGAATTTGAGCCAATAGAGTTAGCCGCAGATCTTGAAAAAAATGATATCCATTATATAGATATCGAAAAGGCAAGAATAATTGCAACCACGATTGAATTTCCATTACACACAAGTGAAAAACAAAGTCAATTGAAATCCACCAAGGTTAACTTTGATGTTGAAATTTTTGGAAACAAAAATGTTAAAGAGAGTAAGTCACCTTTAGGAAAAGGAGATAAAGCACTTTACCATATCATTAATTATGAAGAGGGTGGATTTATCATCATTTCAGCAGATGATAGGCTTGTACCTGTTTTAGCATTTTCTTTCGATAATGAGATACCACTCAGTGCTGAGGATGATTTACCAGAGGGGCTGATTGATTGGTTTTCGACCCAAGAAGAGATTATAGAATTGATCCGGGACAATCCTGATGCTGAGATTAATCTAGAGGGGGTGGGAAGTCCTTCTTCTTCTATTAATTTATGGGATCCCTGTGCCATTCAGAGACAAGTCGCGACAGAAAATATGAGCTTAACTGACCCCTGTGACCCAGGTGGAGGATGCGAAGATCAATTTACTCAAGTTGGGCCTTTAATGAACACAACATGGGGTGAGAGTTGTGGATATAATCAATTTATGCCTTTAATTCAATGTAGTCCCCAACTATGCAGCGGTAGAGCTTATTCGGGAAGTACTTCTGTTGCTTACGGCCAAATAATGAAATACCATTCCCATCCAAATTTTTACAATTACAACAATATGCTTCCTAATACAGGCACTATTGAAACTGCTACAATGATGTCAGACATTTTAAACGCTTTTCCTGCACAACATAGACTCATTACATGTTTTGCGACCCATGTATCACAGGAAGCAAATTTTCCAATTGTCTTAACAAATACATTTAATTATTCTTCGGCACAGAAAGGTTCATTTAATTCTATAACAGTAAGGAATAATCTAAATCAAAATAGACCTGTTATTTTATTTGGAACAGGAGCTTTCGGTCGTATGTGGGTCACAGATGGCTACCAAAGGACTGTTTTTTGTGAAACCGGAACGACCCATCTAAAATTACACATGAATTGGGGATGGGATGGAGATGGAAATGGCTTTTTCAATTTTGATAACTGGTCTGTAACTATAGACGGAATCACCTATTCGTTCAATAACAATACATTTATGATATTTAATATTATTCCTTAATTTAATTGATTATGAAAAATCCCATCTATATTCTCCCTTTGGTTCTGCTGTTTTTGTTCAGTGCCTGTTCAAATGAAGAACAGATGCCAACCATAGGTGGATTTACCCTTGACAGAGTTTTGACTCTTAAAATTCTGGACGAAGAAGGCAATGACCTCCTAGACCCCGATCACGAAAGATACCTTGATCCAAGTAAAATTAAAGTCTTTTACGAAAGAGATGGACGTATGGTGGAGTTTATCCAATCTCATCTTGACATGCCCAGGAACTTTAGAGTTGATCCTCCTCATGAGTTCCAAGATACTTATTTGATGTTTTTAGTTCTAGATTCTGAAAAAACAGTTATCCAGTGGAACGAAAACGAAAGTGACACTATTCGTGCTGAATTTTTTAAATATTCCGGTAGAGACTTCTTATTAAAAGTGACAAAAGTTTTCTTTAATGGCGAATTGAAATGGGATGTTGAGAGTAAGTCAAGAAGAAAAGTTACTATTATCAAGCCTATAATTCTGTAAACTAAAATAATAACGGGTCGAAATTTGACTGAATTGTAAAGGTTTATGCCTTTCCGGTATGATTTTTTATTCTTATTCCCCTAATAGCGTTTGGAGAGAAAGAAATAAGAGGATAGCCTAAGGGAAACCCCATCCTCTTTTGTTACCGGGCACAAAAGGTATCCAATACCACGGGTTAGAGGCCACTGTCCAGAAAAGTAAGGAAATAGTTGGTCAGTTCAATGGATATTCTGATTCAAATCCCTATAAAATAAACCCCAAAAGAAAA
>NZ_AMGM01000042.1 GCF_000298295.1 Cecembia lonarensis LW9 | reverse complement strand
AATGCCTCAGCTTAAGGCTTTTTTTGCGCTTTATTATATCCATAGCAACAGGTTCATGCCGACCCAGTTTTTGACCTACATGTTCATGCATGCTGACGGTTGGCACCTCTTCAGCAATATGTTTGGGCTGTTCATCTTTGGGCCTTTATTGGAACAATTTCTTGGCCCTAAAAAGCTTTTGACCCTATGGCTGGTATGCGGAGTAGGTTCCGGTTTACTTTACTCCGGATATACCGCATACCGTATGGGTCAAATGGATAATACCATAAGCGAATTCTACGGTAATCCCAGTCCGGAGGGATTCAGTGCATTTGTCAAAGATCATCCTGCTTTTTTCAAGTCAGGGGTATATGATTTTATAGATGCTTACAGCAGGGATCCTGAAAATTCCAATTTGATACAGCGTGCCAAGGACAATTTGATAACTGTCCGTGAAATGCAGTCCAATGTACCTATGGTAGGTGCTTCAGGGGCATTATTTGGGGTTTTGATTGCATTTGCCATGCTGTTTCCAAACACCCAGCTGTTTTTATTGTTTCCACCTATGCCGGTGAAAGCCAAATATTTGGTCTTCTTTTATGGCCTTTACACAGTTTATAACGTAATTTATAACAACCCAATGGACAACGTAGCCCATTTTGCCCATTTGAGTGGATTGGTAATCGGGGCTGGTCTGATTTGGTTTTGGAGAAAAGACAGAAAGAGTTTCTATTAAGACAAAAATATGTACGGAGGATTCTGGGACAATTTGAGGAATGCATTCAGGCATAGTAACAATAGCCTGTATAAGATATTGGCCATCAATATTCTGGTCTTTTTTGTGATGGTGGTTATTAGGGTTTTCTTCACCTTTTCTGGTGCAGGAAACCTGTATGAAAGCTTTAGGGGATTTTTGATGATGCCTGCGGATTTGAGCGTATACATTGTTCAGCCCTGGTCCATCCTTACTTATATGTTTTTCCATGAAGGACTCTTTCATATCCTCTTCAATATGTTGTTCCTGTATTGGTTCGGGTTATTGGTAGACCAGTACCTAGGCAGTAGGAAGCTGGCCAATTTGTATATACTTGGCGGCTTAGCAGGAGCAGTCCTTTATGTGTTGATGTACAATATTTCACCGCATTTTTCCGAGGTTTTGCCTTTTGCCAAAATGCTTGGGGCTAGTGCTGGGGTCTATGCGGTGGTTGTTGGTGCAGCCACTTTGGCGCCAAATACTACCTTTCAACTCTTATTGCTTGGCCCTGTCAAAATAAAATACATCGCCATTTTTTATGTGGTGATTGCTTTTGTGAACTCAGCAGGAAGCAATGCAGGGGGAGAGTTGGCCCACTTAGGCGGTGCGGCAATGGGGTATTTTTATGTCACCCAACTTCGCAAAGGAAAAGATTGGGGACGAGCCATTCAGGCGATAGGCATATTTTTTGAAAAATTACTTGAAAAAAAACCGAAAGTTAGGGTTTCTTATCGCCGTAAGAAAACCTACTCAACTACTGAGAATTATAAATCAGAAAAGGCCAATGCCAAGCCTACAAGCAGTCCTAGTACTTCCGGAGCGCCAAGTCAGGAAGAGATAGACCTGATTCTTGATAAAATTGCTGAAAAGGGCTATGATGGCTTGAGCAAAGAAGAAAAACGTAAGCTATTCGAATTCAGCAAGAAGTAGGTATTATAGCTGTTTGGTTCCTATCAGTATCCCCCGACCTTGAATACCAACCCGACCCGCAAAACAGGTTGTCGGGTATTTTGACTTTGGATCTTAAATTCAGTATTTAATCCAAAATTTGCAGCCACATCCAAAAAAGCACCTAATCCAAAATTTCCTCCTGCCCGTGAAAGGGTAGTTCCGGGTAAGCCAGGTTGTGCATTTATCCAAAGGTTGTTGTATCCTCCCAATACATATATTTGCGAAACCCCCTCGGTGAGGTAATACCGCAAGTCCATATTCAAGTTAAAACTTCTTCCGAAGTCTGGGAACCAATAGGTAAAGCTCGGAGCCAAGGAAAACCTATCCACAAATAGGTATTCAAGTCCTGCATGGGCGCCCAAGTCGTTGATTTGTAATTTGTAGTCAGGACCAATCTGAATCCTGAAATCTCCTTGTTCCTGGGCCATACTAAGCCCCGTTATCCAAGTAAAGAGTAGGGCAAAAATGAATTTTTTCATAAGCAAATATAAAAAAATCCCTAAACCTCCAAAAGGCTTAGGGATTTGAGGAACTTTTCTAAGGATTTACAACTCCTGTTCCAGGTAGCTCAACCTACCAAAACGGTCCATTCCCTGAACGACCACTTTAAATTTTTGAACCACATCATTGTTGAAGAATTCAATGTTGGCACTGTTGTCAGTCCATTGGATTCTTGGATTCCAGTAAAGGGTGGTTCTGTAATCAGGAGCCGGAGAATTTTCTTTATTATAGCTTGGGATGTAAAATTCCTTAGATACGGAGTAACCCGGGAACCTTACATTGAGAACTCCATCCCCAACAGACTCCATACCTGCCCCACGTTTGCTATATAAGGCAATGGCTCCATTCGCACCCCCTGCGCCAAAGACTGCCAAAGTTGCGGCATCTTTAAAGATCTCTACTGCAGCCAAATCTCTGGGTGGGATAGAACTTGCAAAGCTGGCATCAATGGGCACATTGTCCAATAGGATTAAAGGTTGTGTGCCTGCCTGTACAGAGCCCACACCGCGGATACGGATGGAAGGGGCGCCCGATAATGGATCGGGGATGATCCTTACACCAGCAAACCTTCCCTGAAGGAGTTCCCAAATATCCCTGAAAGCCTCAAATCCACCGATGTCTGAGGGAGTTAATGATGCATCCCCTTTCCCGTACATGCGGGTAATCTGCTCCTCTAGAGGGTCAAATTTCTGACTCTCCAATACAAATTCATCGATCTGGATTTCTCCGACATCTCCATAGGAAGCCTCGGCAGTTTTTCGCTTATCTGCGGTGATGAGGTATTCCCTGACTGAAGGTGAGATTTGAAATTGGTCGATTTTAGGGTTAAAACCAGGCCAGTTTGCATATTTAGAAAGCGGTGGATCTAATGCTAGATTCACCAGCTCCTTGTGTCTTCTGTCATTGGCAGATAAGGTCAATAAGGTAGTATCCTGAAATTCGAGGTCATCTATGATGAACTTCCCGTTTTCTCCAAATTCAACAGCTAAGAAATCCTCAGTTGATCCTTTGGAAAAGACGTTGATAAGACCGCCTGTCAACCCTCTTCTGCCTTCATTTTTTGGGGTAATTTGGCCAGTGATATTGATTCCTTGCTCAATGAAGTTCTTGTTTTCTATTTTGCCATCAAGTACATCTTGCCAGTTGAATCTTCTCCACCCATGGGTAAGCATGACGAGGTCAATTCCTGCGTCGTCTCGGGTACTGCCGAAAAACTGTTTGGGTTGATGGATGGTCCCTTTAAGCTCTGATTCTAACTTAAGGTAGGAAATGATATTAGAGTTTATCTCTCCCGGCAGTTCGGTGGCATCAACGATAGCTATAGAATAGTTGCCTCCTTCAAAAGCTTCACCACTTATATGCAGTTTCCAGGAGTTTTTACCCCTTGGCCGAGTATTAACTTCTGTTGCTTCCAATTCAAGATTTATATTTTGTTCTAAAGCTATATAGGCCAATCTTTCCGCCATAGGCGTACCGTCCGGTTCGAAAACTGTCACCTGATTGATTCCATTGGGTAGTTGACTTTTATTGACCCTTGCTCCGGTTACGCCATTCCGTAAGTCCAATACTTGCATGTAGCCTATCCGGCCCCTTGCATGAATAACCAGTAAAGCTTCTCCGCTCGGTGAAATATCTAAAAAGTCTTTGGCCTGAATAAGCACATTGA
This sequence comes from Cecembia lonarensis LW9, assembly GCF_000298295.1. Lineage (GTDB taxonomy): Bacteria > Bacteroidota > Bacteroidia > Cytophagales > Cyclobacteriaceae > Cecembia > Cecembia lonarensis. The sequence goes on along the minus strand of NZ_AMGM01000042.1, from coordinate 33,466 downwards.
GTAAGTTGGGGTTGGAATTGTCTACAGCCAGGTTGATGCCTTTGGATTTTACTTCCCCAAGTGGCTTGATAAACTTCCCAGCACTACTTTCCAATTCTACTCCGATTTTATTATCGAGGCTTGGATTAATGGTGAATTGTCCCAAACCGGAAGCATTGGTTTCAAAAGTAATTTCATTGTCTTCGGACAATATTCTTCCCTTAAGTTGTATTGGCGACCCATCAGGATATATGGCTCGTACTGCTACTTTATTGTTGAAACCTGCGATCAGGTCTCCTCCTTCAGGCAAAAACTGTACATCCAAGCTGGAACTTGGGAAAGGGAGAATAAATTTTCTGGAAATGCTGTAGGCTTCATTTTCTTCTTGGATCAATTGCAAGGCCATTACCTGCTTGAGTTCATCTGCCTGAAGGTCAAAGGACAAGAAATGTTTACCCTCTGCGTCAAGTTCGAAATTTCCAGATTGTAAGACCTTTTCCCTGTTAAGGAGCTCATATTTAAGATTCTCCCCTGCTAAAGCCTGAAGGGCGTTGTTAACAGCCCTTATTTCAGCAGTGTATCTTACTTTCAAACCTTCTTCTTTTAAAGAAAAGCTTACCTCAGGCTGAAATTTCAGGTTATAAGGGTCCATGACTTGAATACTTGTCTGGAAAACCGCCTCATCTCCAAATCCTTTCAGCCAATAGGAATAGGCTTTGATATGGTATAATCCTTCTCTGGTAAATGGATCGAGTTTTATGTCTCCAAACCCATGCCCCTCCTCCATTCTTATTGTTTTTTGTTGGAGGAGGTTACCATTATTGTCAAGAAGATCAACATAAAGCACTTTGCTAAGAGGAGATGGGACATCAGGACTTCCTGCAGTAAGAAAAGCGGAGAACCAAATGTTATCTCCAGCAGCATAAAGGTTTTTGTCCAAGTGTAGAAAAACTTTTTCCTCCGGGATTTCATCCACATAATACGCCATCATGGAGATTATTTTTTCAGTCAGCTCATTGATCCCCGGTTTTTTTTGAAATGATGTGAAAAGGTAAGTAAATGGAATTAAGAGCAAAAGAATAATGTACGGTACTTTCTTCATTGAAAACAATTTTAATTAAGTTAAACTAGTAGTTCGTGTGCTTTTTTAAAACGAACAATGGAAAATTTAGTTTTTATTATTTTGGCAAAAAAAAAGGAGGGCTGCCCCTCAAATTTTTTCACAAACAAGAATAACTATTAAATTAGAATATACAAAAAAATAGGGAGATTAATCTAGGGGAAATCTTTATTTGGGTCTGCTTAAAGTTTGCTACCTAATAAGGTATTCAGGATATTATTGAATTTGGGCCACTTCGTTTTTATTGGCCAATTGACCGCAGGCGGCGTCAATGTCTTGTCCTCTGGATTTTCTGACCTTTGCAATGATGCCTTGGTCTTCCAGTACCCGGACATACATGTCTACTGCTTCTTGGGAAGCTTGCCTGAATTCGCCATCATCTATGGGGTTATATTGGATGATATTTACTTTTGAAGGGATGATTTTACAGAATTTGGCCAGTGCTTTGGCATGTTTTTCATCGTCATTGATGCCTTCCCAGATAACATATTCATAAGTGACTTTTCTCTTAGTTTTTTGGTACCAGTACTTTAAGGCTTCCGCCAAATCTTCCAAGGGGTTGACTTCATTAATGGGCATCAGTCTGCTTCTGGTTTCATTAATGGCTGAGTGGAGGGAAATGGCCAAATTGAACTTTACCTCATCATCTGCCATTTTTTTGATCATTTTAGGTATACCTACGGTGGACAAGGTGATTCTTCTGGGAGCCATTCCCAAGCCTTCTGGTGCGGTGATTTTATCTATGGCCTCGATGACATTGTTGTAGTTAAGCAAAGGTTCCCCCATACCCATAAATACGATATTGGTCAGTGGGCGATTGAAATAGGTTTCAGCTTCTTCTTTGATGGCCACTACCTGATCGTAGATCTCATCAGGGTTGAGGTTACGCATTCTTTTTAATCGGGCCGTGGCACAAAAATTACAGTCAAGGCTACAACCAACTTGGGAAGACACGCAAGCGGTGATTCTTTTTTCTGTAGGAATCAAAACCGACTCTACGATTTTATGGTCAAACAACTTGACCGCATTTTTTATGGTGCCGTCCGCTGAATGCTGCATCAGGTCTACCTTGACGTGATTGATGGAAAAGTTCTGCTTGAGCATTTCTCTGGTTTCCTTAGAAATATTGCTCATGTCATCAAAATTCTTGAGGGACTTGTTCCAAAGCCAGTCATAAACCTGCTTGGCCCGGAATTTTTTATCTCCTTGTTCGATAAAAAACGTTTCAAGCTCCGCCAGGCTTAATTTTCTGATGTCTTTTTTTTCGGTACTTTCCATGGTACAAAGGTAAGTAAATTTAACCCGAAATATGCACTAGAGCTTCTATTACGAAACCTAATGCATAATTCGGTTTAAACCATAATTAGGCTATTACAGGTCCAGTTGCCTGCGGTACATCTGAATGGTGTTTTCCAATCCATAGTAAAGGGCATCACATACCAAGGCATGTCCGATTGACACCTCGTCCAAAAAGGGTATGCTTTCTTTTAGGAATTTGAGGTTGTGCAGGTCCAGGTCATGTCCTGCGTTGAGACCCAAGCCCAATTCCTTGGCCAAGTGAGCCACTTCCACATAGGGTTTTACTGCCTTTTCTTTATCTGTAGGATATAAAGTAGCATAAGGTTCAGTATACAATTCCACCCTATCAGTCCCTATTGTCTTAGCGGGTTCAAAAAACTTAGGATCCGGGTTGATAAAAATAGAGACCCTAGTGCCAGTTTCTTTCAATTCTGCTACGATGTCCTTCAAGAATTCCTGATGGGTGATGGTGTCCCAGCCACTGTTGGAAGTGATGGCATCCGGTGGATCAGGGACCAAAGTAGCTTGGATAGGCTTTACCTTTTTGATAAGCTCCATGTAGCGTTTATCAGGATAGCCTTCAATATTAAACTCCGTATGAAGTACAGGAGCTAAATCCAAAACATCTTGGTACCGGATATGTCTTTCGTCGGGTCTTGGGTGAACAGTGATGCCCTGAGCCCCAAAGCGCTCGCAGTCCAGTGCCACTTTTACCACATTGGGGTTGTTACCGCCACGTGCATTTCGCAGGGTGGCGATTTTATTAATATTTACACTGAGTTTGGTCATTTTCCTAAATTATAGGGTATTTTTGTACAAATTTACACCTATAACACAAAGAACAAGACAATGAGTTTAAAGGCAAGTGTAGAAAGTGAAATTAAAAAAGCCATGTTGGCCAAAGACAAGGACAGGTTAAGGGCCTTAAGGGCCATTAAATCCCTGATTTTGTTGGAAGAAACCAAAGGAGGTGCTACCGGTGGAATTTCCCAAGAGGAGGAACTGAAACTGTTGACCAAAGCAGCAAAGCAAAGGAAAGACTCTGCTGGTATTTATAAGGAGCAGAACAGAGAGGATTTGTTCGCAGTAGAAATGGCTGAGTTGGAAATTATCAATGAATTTTTGCCAAAGCAGCTTTCTGAAGAAGAGCTTGATGCAGCGCTTAGAAAAATAATTGCAGAAGTCGGGGCAGAAGGGCCCAAAGACATGGGTAAAGTGATGGGGGCTGCGACCAAAGTTTTGGCGGGTAAAGCAGACGGGAAGTTGATTTCCCAAAAGGTCAAAGCATTGCTGGCATAAGTTGTATTGGAAGTAATAGATATATTCATATTGGTTTTTTTGGCCATTGGAGCCTACAGCGGCTACAAACAGGGGTTTTTTATCAGCATTCTGTCTGTAGTCGCTTTTATCGTTGCGCTGATTTTGGCTTTTCATTTTATGGATTGGGGAGCCCAGCAACTTGCCCAACATGTCACGGAACTGACCTTTGTGTTACCCTTTGTTGCATTCATCATGATATTTTTGGGGGTAGTTCTCATCATCAGAGCTTTGGCCTTTTTGGTCAAGAAGACTTTGGACTTTACCATTTTGGGATCAGTTGACAATATGGCCGGAGGTGTTTTGGGTGTTTTGAAAACTGCCTTCATTCTGAGTTTTTTCTTATGGATAGCGGATTCCCTTGAGTTTAAAATCACAGAAGAGTGGACGGCAGATTCCAAGTCTTATCCTATCATTCAACCTTTGGCACCGGTTGTAATCAGTTTTCTGGATGATTATACGCCGATCATTTCCAAAACTGTACAGTCCATACAAACTTTGGTAAATTTAAGTGCTGATGGTACTGCTGATTAATAATTTTGATTCCTTTTCCCATATGTTGGCCGATTACCTGCGTCAGTTGGGGATGGAGCTGCATATTGTCCGTAACGACGTAGATCCTACCACTTTATTGGACCGGGAATGGGAAGCCTTGGTTTTGTCTCCTGGCCCTGAAACACCTGATAAAGCGGGCAACTTGATGACTATTTTAGAGCAATACGTGTATGAAATTCCGGTTTTGGGTATCTGCCTAGGGCATCAGGCATTGGGGCAGTTTTTTGGGGCTTCTTTGGTCAAAGGGCAGCAGCCGGTGCATGGGAAAGTCCATCAGGTTTTTCAAAAACGAGCACATCCTTATCTGGGAAGATTACCGCATCAATTCCATGTGACCCGATACCATTCCCTTGAGATCAGGAACCTTCCTCAGGAATTGGAAGTATTATTGGAAACTGATCGGGGTGAAGTAATGGCTTTTTCCCATCATCAGCTTCCCATTATGGGCATACAATACCATCCTGAGGCTTACCTTACTGAGTTTGGCCTGGAAATTTTGGATAATTGGTGGAAGGAGTGTCTGGCATATAAGGTGAAAATTTACTTCTGAGAATTCAACATTTAGGAAAATGTTGAATTCTCAGAATGACGGGGAAAACAAGATGTCATTCTCTCCTCTGTAAATACCAAATTTTAAATTCACAGGGTGACGCATTCAGTTATCTGCATTGATTAAGCGTTTGATTTTCTCTATTTTTAACATAAACTTCGACACACATGAAAAATACGCTGCTTCTTTATTTCCCTTTTTTTATTTGCATCTCCCATGCTTTTGCCCAATCGGATTCTGTTGGTAAAGTGGTTCCCGGAATTGAGCATTTTGAGTTTGTTTTTGAGGGAGAAATGCCTTTTGAACAGTGTCATGCTTCTTCCATTGAAGTATTAGGGGATGGTCGGTATATGATGGTTTGGTTTGCGGGAACCCACGAAAAGAATGATGATGTAGGCATTTGGATGGCCCAGGGGCGGCCTGGCAATTGGTCTTTCCCCAAACTATTGGTCAAAGTAAGAAATGATGCGCATTGGAATCCCGTTCTTTTCCAAAATCCTGCAGGAAGACTGTTTCTTTACTTCAAAGTAGGTAAAGAGATAGACGATTGGGAAACATGGTACATCCATTCTGATGATTTGGGCAATACCTGGTCAAATCCCGAAGAACTTATGCCAGGTGATCAGGGTGGCAGAGGACCCGTTAGGAACCACGTCCTCGTCTTATCCAATGGAACTTGGTTGGCCCCCGCATCTATTGAAAAGAACAGGGTTTGGAATGCTTTTGTGGATGCTTCTTCGGACTATGGCAAGACTTGGGTCAAATCTGACACACTTGAGCTTGACCGGCAGTTGATTAATGGAGAGGGGGTGATACAGCCAGCTTTATGGGAATCATGTCCGGGTCAGGTACATATGCTCTTGCGGACATCGACGGGAAAAATTGGCAGGTCTGATTCCAATGATTACGGGGAAACTTGGTCTCCGGTGTACTTGACTGACCTTCCCAATAATAATTCGGGGATAGATGTGGCCCATATGGGAGGAAAGTCCTTGGCGTTGGCCTATAACCCTGTAGGAAAAAACTGGGGATCCAGATACCCCATGACCTTGGCCATTTCAGAGGATAATGGGGATTCTTGGCCATTTAAAATAGATATTGAAGTTGGGAAAGAGGGCAACGAGTTTTCCTATCCTTCCTTGCTTTATGAAGCAGGGCATTTGGTTTTGTGCTATACTTGGAACAGAACCAATATCCGTTTTGTGAAGATTAGGATGTAATTAGGGTTAAAGGTTAAGTGTTAATGGTTAACGGTTAGGGGGCCAGATTGTAAAGGGAAAAAGAGCCAAGGCAAAAGCGATGCACTGCGATGTGGTGAGCATGTCGAACCAAGCTTGTCGAAGTGGCAAAAGGCAAAAAAGGAAGTATTATTGGCTAAACGAAAACCCTGATGTGTGGCTATTGGGCCCTGCCCAAATAAAAAAAATAGGCTGTCCCGATTTATGAGACAGCCTATTTTTTTATCAAATCTTGGTACTTAGTACTATAAATACCTATTTTCCTGAATCAATCAAGTTCTGATTTCTTCTTTAAACTTCGATGCTCTTTACTCTTGGATCTTGGTTCTTGTTTCTAAATATCAAACGTAATTATTCAACATCACCGGCATCACCAACATCAGGATATCCTCATTTTCTGAGGTGTCTGAAGGTACGATCAAGCCTGCACGGTTTGGTGCAGAGAATTGTAAAGTGACTTGCTTGCAATCTAGGTTATTCAACATTTCGACCAAGAATTTGGCGTTGAAACCGATTTCAATATCCTCTCCATCATGCTCGCAGGAAAGTCTTTCATTGGCTTCATTGGAAAAGTCTAAGTCCTCTGCAGAAACCTGTAGCTCACTGCCTGTCAATTTCAGTCTCACCTGATGGGTGGTCTTATTGGCATAGATGGCAATCCTTCTGAGAGAGCCCAAAAAGTCCAATCTATCGATGGTCATATGATTGGGATTGTCAACGGGGATGACATTTTCGTAGTCCGGAAAGCGCTCATCAATCAATCTACAGATCATTTTGATACTGTTAAACTTGAAATACGCATTGGAGCTATTGAATTCTACAGTAACAGGAACATTCTCAGACGGAAGGGTAGACTTCAATAAGTTGAGCGCTTTTCTTGGAATAATTAAGCTTGCCGCATCAGCAGAAGCGACATCTACCCTCCTGTACCTGACAAGTCTGTGCCCATCTGTAGCTACGAATGTAGCATTAGTGGCACTCAGGTTGATGTATACCCCAGTCATGGCAGGCCTCAATTCATCATTACTTGTAGCAAAGATGGTATTGCTAATTGCAGAACTCAGCACCTCTGTGGACATATCCACTGCCGTGGCATTTGTAACAGCTGCAATTTTTGGAAAATCGGTCGCATTTTCACCCGCCAGTTTATAACGGCCATTATCTGAACTGATTTCTATGCTATATGTATCATGGTCAATACTGAATGTAACCGGTTGCTCGGGTAGATTTTTAAGTGTTTCGATCAGTATTTTTGCAGGAACTGCAATGTTACCGTCTTCTTTAGCTTCTACCTCGATTTCAGTCATCATAGAAGTCTGCAGGTCAGAGGCAGTGATCGTCAGTTTTCCATCTTTAATTTCAAAAAGAAAGTTTTCTAAAATTGGAACTACTGGGTTGGTGGTCACTACGCCGTTGATGGCAGAAAGCTGCTTCAAAAGAGCAGAAGAAGAAACAATAAATTTCATATAGAAAGGGCTTATGTTTTTGCTGTAATTTGAACAGGGTAAATTTATAAATAAAATTATAAAAGCAGCCTTTTGGCCTTAAAAATCCTTCAAATAATCAAAGGTTAAAGCAAAAGTCTGTCACCTTTGTTTTTTTACGACAGATCATGAAAATCTCTTTTTCCTAAAATAGGCCCATAGCAAGCCCAAAAAGATAAAGAAAGTTACCGGGGCAATGGTATTGATCAATTGCCATTTCACTTTTTCCTCTCTGACTTTTAACTTGTTTAAAGGCCTGATCTGAAGGGTTTTGGTACGGGTAGCCATGATGCCGTCCGGCTCCAATAGATAATTTACAGCATTCTGCAGTAGCTGTCTATTGGCATATTGCGTATTATTAAATGGATCTTCCCCAATAGGTAAAGGATTGCCGTCCATAAAGCTCTTTTGGCTCTTAAATAGTTTACTGGTAGCGGCGACTAAGACTTTTCCATCTTCAGATATTTCCTGGTAGGTGCTGCGGTCAACCCCATCTGGAAGGAACCTGTTTCTGAACAAGGAGTTGAAACGCCCTTCCAACAAATAAAGCAAGGGTAAATTGCTCAGACCAAATGCTTCCATATCGGGTTCTTTGGCCATATCCTCAAAGGCAATCCTTACGGGTGCTGTTAATTTTCTACTATACTCCGAACCAAAAATTAAGGGAGTTTTTACTACGCCATCTGCTTTAACTGTATCCAATGAACTACTGAAGCGGAACATCACCTGGTCAAGTCCTTTGGTGATAGGATGTGAAGCCATACGGCCTGCAGCGATGTAAAAAGGCCATGGCAAAGGAATGATTTGCTCCTCGTCACCAAAGTAACCTGCTACCACAGGGTGGTAACCAAAGTTCAGGTCCTGAATGAAGTCCCTGTTGATCCTTATGCCATACCTGAAAAGCAATTGATCCAAACCATGTTCTAAAGGCAAAGCCACCGTGCCGTCTCCACCAGCTTTTGCCATGTCATAGTCCAAGGCATCCACAAGAATTATGAGCTTGCCGCCTTTCATCAGGTATTGATCCAGGATGTAAATTTCTTTATCAGAAAAACTTTCCTTTGGTCCTGCGACAATAATTATATCAAAAGGATCTAGGTCCTCTGGCTTGGAGGCCTGTTCTAGGGGTATTTTGAAGACTTCATGAAGGTCAACCAGTGCTTCTACGACGCCAAAACCATCATCTTCCTCCATCTCTCCTTTGCCTATGGTCATACCAATGGAAAACACCTTTTCTGTACTGATTTTCCTAATGGCCTGAATCAGTTCATACTCCAGGTTTTCTATGGAGAGGTTCAGCTTTTCATCTGGCCCCATACCCCTTTCCCCCTGAAGTAAAAGGGCTCCTGTTTCATAAGCCTCATTTCTTACCACTACTCCCGGGAAGATCAATCGTGTTTTTTGTCCTCCATCTTCGGTAATGAATAAATTGGTGGGATTGATCCCGTATTCAGCCAATCCTACGATATAGTCCTCACGGATATCTGCAGGAAGGTTGAGTGGATCTTCATAATAAAAGCTGATTTTGTAAGGACTATAGGCATTGAAGGTACGGATTGTCTCTTCTATCGAGCGCTGCAATCGGCGCATGCCTCCAGGAAGTTGGCCGGTAAGTAATATTTCCACTTCCACAGGCTCCTGTAAGGCTTCCAACACAGCAATACTTGACGGGTGCAGGCTAAATCGCTTTTCTTCCGTCAGGTCAAGCCGGAAAGGAAAAATCTTTACAAAGGCCCAAATCAACAGGATGCTGCCGAATAGCAGGAGCAGTTTTTTGGATTGGGGAGAAAGCTTTCCTTTTTTCATTTTTTTCTAATGATTATTCCGGTTAGGCCCAACATCAAGACAATCATCATAAGGAAATAGCCTAGGTTTTGGCCATCAATCACACCTCTCGCCATGCTCTGGTAATGGTAACTCAAGCTGAGTTCCTCTAAAAAGAGTGCCAATGGACTCATGATATTGAGCTGTACCAAAGCTGTGAGTCCAAAATACATCAGGAAGCAGATGAAAACACCCCAAACAAATGCCACCATTTGGTGAGAGGTCAAGGAAGACCCCAAGATGCCTATCGAGGCAAAAACAGCCCCTATCAAGAATAGCCCTATCCAAGAGCCAAAAAAACCTGCATGGTCAATATTGCCTCGAGGCTCGCCTAATTCCACCATGCTGAAGTAATAGATCAAGGTAGGTAACAGGGCGATAACAATCAGGCTTAATGCCGCTAGGTATTTGGCCAGGATGATTTTATTGATGGATAAGGGTGAGGTCATGAGCAGTTCCCAGGTTCCTGACCTTTTTTCCTCAGCGATCATTTTCATGGTGATGGCCGGAATTAAAAACAAAAAAACATAAGGGGTATAAAAGAAAAGGGGTTCCAGGTCGGCGAAACCATATTCCAAAACCGAAGTATCCGGAAAAACCCATACTATCAGTCCTATGGAAACCAGGAAGACAGAAAGTATCAGGTAGCCGCTGAGGTTGCTGAGAAAACCATTAATTTCTTTCCAGTATAAGGCACGCATCGTTAACTACTTTGGGTGATTTGGTGAAAAATACTTTCCAGGTTGCGCTCTTTCACCTGAATGCTGAGTAGGGTGAGTCCTTTTTTCTGAAGCACTTGCAGGGTTTGCTTTCGGCCTTCGGGGCTATCATTCACTGCGATTTGAATGGCCGTTTGTTCCTTATTTTGAAAAGAAACCTCTCCGATCGGTGTAAACCATTCCAATTCCAACTTTTCTTCAACCTCTAAAAGCAAAATGGATTTTCCGGAAGCTTGTTTCAGGTTTTTCAATTGGTCAGCAGCCACGATTTTTCCCTTATTGATGATCACCACCTGGTCGCAAAGCATTTCTACTTCCTGCATGATATGGGTGCTTAGGATAAGGGTTTTGTTCTGGCTGATGTCCTTGATAAGTTTCCTGATTTCGACCAACTGATTGGGATCGAGTCCTGTGGTAGGTTCATCTAGAATAATCACCTTTGGGTCATGGATCAGCGCTTTGGCCAGCCCTACCCGCTGCCGATAGCCTTTGGAGAGTTGACCGATTTTTTTGTGGGCCTCTCTTTCCAGTCCACATAAGGTGATCATTTCCACTATGCGGGATTGAAGGGTTTTACCGGACATGCTGTAAAGTCCACCAATAAAGGATAAAAACTCTTTGACATACATGTCGAGGTACAAGGGATTATGCTCTGGTAGATAGCCAACCATACGGCTGGTTGCTTTGGGTTTTTCTAAAACCGATAGTCCATGGATTTTCACATCTCCTTCATCAGGCAATAGGTAGCCGGTAGCAATTTTCATGGTGGTGGATTTTCCCGCTCCATTGGGTCCCAAGAAGCCAAGGATCTGCCCCTTTTCTGCTTTAAAGGAAATGTTGTCTAAAGCTTTTTGTTGCCCGTATATTTTACTCAGTTGGATTACTTCTAAGGACATGCAGTGCAAATTATGGGGCTAAAATAGGGAGAAATATGAAAGTCTAAAAACCAAAAAAGGCTTCAATGAAGCCCCTGTGAAAGAAAGTACAGCCAAAAGCTGTCTGTCTCGATTGATATTAAACCTTACAAGTGCTAATATAAGCCACAGAAACCGATTTTGCAAATTCTTACTTATTGCATTTGTGACAGGAAAAGAACTTGTTTCGGTCAAAGAATTATAATGAACTACAAAATTATAATGAACCACAAAAGTGACAAAAGGGGACAAAAAAAGGTGATTCAAAGAGGGTGTGGGACCGGAAGGACTTTTGTGACTGTTGTGTTCTTTTGTGTTTAAAAATATGAGCATGTTTCAGGCAAAGAATTATAATGAACCACAAAAGTGACAAAAGGAGACAAAAGAGAGGTGTTCATAAGAGTTTGGGTGACTAGATAGCTTTTGTGACTATTGTGTCCTTTTGTGTTTAAATTTTTGAAATATTTTTAATAACTTTATAGTTATACGGTTTGTGATTTTATTGACTTTAAACTTTGATTTTTATGAAGCCTACCAAATCCATCATTAAAGACCTTACTTACAAAATTAACGGCGCTGCAATTGAAGTCCACAAAAACTTAGGGCCAGGATTGTTGGAAAGCGTTTATCACCAGTGTTTTGCTTACGAGCTGGAGCATAGAGGTTTGCATTTTCAATCTGAACTCAGGATTCCCATTGAATACAAAGCCCTATCTATTGAATCAAAATTGAGATGTGATTTTTTTGTTGAAAACTTGATCACCGTGGAGTTAAAAGCTTTAGATGATATTCCACCAATAGCTGAAGCTAAATTGATCAGTTACATGAAACTCTTAAAGTCCCCAAAAGGAATTATGTATAACTTTAATGTTATCAACCTTTACCATGAAGGCCAAAGAACGTATGTGAATGATTTCTTCACTTATTTAGATGATTGATTTATGAACCACAACCTGTCCCGAAAATCGGGAAAAGAGACAAAAGGGGACAAAAAAAGGTGATTCAAAGAGGGTGTGGGACTGGAAGGACTTTTGTGACTGTTGTGTTCTTTTGTGTTTAAAATATTGATCTTATATAGTTTTCAGGCTTTGATTTTTTTAGTCATCAAAACTGATATTGATAAAACTGGCGATGCCGAAGCGGACACCACTTCTGAGGTAATCGCCATTTTCAAAACCGGCACCAAACTCTACCCTGAAGATGCGGAAAAGGTTATCCAGTGAGTATCCCAACTCCCAGTAATGCGGTGAATTTTGTGTTTTGAGGTAGTTGAAGAAAATGTTTTCCCGGACACCTGAGAAACGCAGCATGGGCAGTTGGGTCAACAGGAATTTTCTAAACTGGTAATGTACAATGGCACTGACATATTCTGTTTGGGTACTGTAGCGGTAATAATCCATAAACCGGTAATTGGCAGCTACACCCATATTGGCAAAAATGGTCCTGTTACCCCCAAAATGTTTGAAATCCATAAAGTAAACCCGGTTGTTGTTCAAAAAACTTCCTGCCTTTAGGTTGAAATCCAGTTTACCGCTTACCCCAAAATTAAAAAAGTGCTCAATTCCTGCTTCCAGCCAATCAAAATCTGCGGCCAAGGGATCATTGGCCAAAGAAGGTATAGCTTTGGTGTAATGCAGGTTGACCAATGGGGCAGAACTAAAGATGGGCCGTTTGCGCCCGTTTCGGATGCTATATTTCAGTCCGGGACGCCATTCAATAGAGTTTTGCCAAATAAAGGCCCTGTGGTCTTGAAATGTTCCCGGTTCCGATTCAACATTGTCCGGTTGATTAGGGGTATACACCCGTTCAGGGCGGTTATACCAACTGTAATCACTGTTATTTTCCAAATGGGTCCTTTGCGCGTAGGTAATGCTTCCCCGGTAAGTCAGGGATTCATTGAACCTTTGGTAGAAATAACCCTTGATAAAATCCTGTTCATAAAGTTTCATGAAATTCTGCCTCAGGAACAAGGAATAGAGGGCATTGACTTGTTCAGAGATAGGATTGTCGGCATTAAACTGAAAAATATATTTTCCACCTGTTAGACCAAAGCTATGGGCTTTTGGGCCTTGTGTTACGGATCTTCTTATTTCAAGTTGGCCATAAGGTTGTTGACTGGAAAAACCATACCTGAACTCTGGCCTGAAGTTCCATGACCTGACATGATTGGTAACAGAATCAGCCATTTTGGTGGATTTTTCTATCCTGTAAAAGCCTGCTAGACCAAACTTGAAACCTTCTACTGTATTAAAGGAAAACCTTGTGAGATTGCTGTGGAATCCTGCGGACCTTCCTTTTCCAAAATAGTACCGCCCTCCGGTCAGAATATCTCCCGGGCTGAATTTCCTTCTGGATTTTCTGGCCACAGTATCGACTTCTGAGGTTTTTGCAGCTTCTACTACCGCTAGGCTATCATCCCTTTGGTAACCTCTGATTTCCTCTTCCGTGAGTTTGATAGGTCTTATGCTGTCCCAGTAATCCAAACTTCTTTTGGTTGCCATGGAGTCAATATTATAGGTTCTTTCCGATACGACTTCTAAGTCCTCCCTTTCTTTTTGGGCCTCCTTTTCATAGGCATTGACCATTTTCCGGAAATCCTTGCGGGTCATTTGATCCGCTTGGGCCATTTGTTCCAAGGTACTCAGGCTTTTATCCAACTTTACCACATCTTTTGGGACTTCATCTACCTTTTCATCAATGATTTTGGTTTCAACCAATAGGTCCGGGTTGAGGGTGATTTGGTAATCTTTGGTGGAGGCCAGGTATTGGTATTCACCTGCAAACCCAAAAATCTTTCCGCTAAAGGTGTAAGTGTGGGTGGAGGGCATCCATACATTTTCTGCTACCGGTTGATAGAGTTGCTTGATGCCAATTTGAAATCCCAAAAGAGAAGTGGTCAAATCCAGGCTATGGATAGCCCATAAATTTTCTATGATATATATGTGTCCTTCAAAAACCCGCTCTCCTCTTGACCTAGGGGTGACCCTGACCTTATTGATCATCACATCTCCCTCTATAAAGGAACCTTCGTATTTAAATCGGTAATAAGCAAATGCTGAAGGGGAAAGGGGAGAGACCGCCTCATTGATTTTTGGGTTGTAAAAACTCGTCGCAATGTAAGGAGCAGGGGAGATGTTATTGTCATCACCAGTGGTCCGGATACTGATGACCTTTTCTTCGACAGTGTTGGGTTGGCGGAAGGTGATTTGGGAAACAGATTCCGTGGTATAGGCCTCATTGAGTTTGAAACCATCTTTTTCCAGCTCTTTTTTCAGGAAAAAGGGGGCATTGGTCAGTTTTCCTGTGCCTTTTAAGTAAACCATCATGCTGTATTCCTGCACTTGTAGCCTGTGGAATTTGGCTTTTGAAATGGCTTTTCTCATAATGGTCAATGCCGGATCTTCCTGGTTGGTTTTTACCGTGACTTCCTGTAGGGCATATACCTGTTCTTTCAAAGTGAAATCAAGGGTAACCCAGCCTTCCTGCACAAGGGCTGTTTTTACCTCTGTGGCAAAGCCCAGGTATTGGGCGACTACATCATAGGCCCCGGGCCTGAGCTTTAATTCAAACTCCCCGTTTTGATTGGCAGGTATGCCTTCTCCAATATTCCTGATATAAATAGAAGCAAATGGCAGTGGTTCTCCTTTTTCGTTGAGCACTTTTCCTCTAATCCCTTGGGCTAGGAGTGCTTGCGTAAAAATCAGGAGAAGCAAAAAGGTGATTGTGAAAATAAATGGCTTCTTAGCAGGCATCATCTGAATAAAAATCAAGTGTGAAATCCTTTTGAATGCTTTATGATCTTGCTGATCAATGGTATAAAGTTACAAGAGCTCGAAGATAAATAGTAATGTGAAGGTTCAGAAAAATATTTTTATATTTTTAGTTTTTTTAACATATAATTTAATAGTTTGCTAAAAAAAGGCACCATGAAAAAACTTACTTTACTTTCCGTCTTTTTGATGAGCATGCATTTATCATTTGCCCAGCAAACCGAATTTGGAATAAGGTTGGGCCCTAGTCTGACCACTTTTGGTGGAGGCGATTTTAATTTTTATGAATTTAGGTTTGGTTTCCATGCCGGGGCTTTCGTAGGGTTGGAGCTGTCTGATAAATTGGTCTTTGAACCCGGTATCCAATTTGCGAGAAAAGGTGCGACTAGTCCAATCATAGGAGCGGGAGCTATCGGCTTGAGGAATGATTACCTGGATTTTCCTTTGTTATTAAAGTTGCGAACAGGCGAAACCTTTTATGTTTTTGTGGGGCCACAACCCTCCTTCCTATTGAATTCTGCCTTGGTGTTTGAAGAACCAGGGAATAAGGTCACCTTAAAAGGTGGTGCATTGACGGATTTATGGCTCGGATTTGATTTTGCTGCTGTTTTGGGGTTTGGTATAAATATCAAAAAAGGCTTCGGTGTTCAGCTAAGCTATGAACATGGGGTAACCAATATATCGAAAGATGACAATTTATTCAATAGGGGATTTAAATTGTCCTTTCATAAAAGTTTTTAGAAATACATAAGCCCGCACTACAGTAAAGTCGATACAATTGGTAGGGAATTGAGGATAAAAGTATGTTTAGGCGAAAAATATTACAAATCTCCTTGTATGTCCATATTTTCAGCTTTCTCTGGTTTGCCCGTAAAATCTTATTTGGATTTTCACTTTTTTAATAAAAACGAAAAATTTTAACTATTCGAAAAGTTCAAACGTTTTCGGTTACGGAATTCATATTAATTGCGCTAATTTTTTATCAGTTGAAAAAAAATACCAATGTTCTGTTAACAAGTTTAAGTTCAAAACAGGCATAGGCCAATTGTTAAATTTTGCAAAATTAAATTTAAACAATGATTTTAGATTTGAAATTAACTATAGAAACCATTTCGTTTTTTTCAAAACAACAAACCCTATGAGAAATTATTTACAAAAATTTAAAGCTTTGTCGCTGATTGCCTTATTGACGGTATTCAGTATTTCGGCGGCATTTGCACAAGGCCGGGAGGTCACAGGAACAGTCCTGGATGCTACCCTTGGTGATCCACTGCCTGGTGTTACCGTATTGATTAAAGGAACTACCCGAGGAACCACGACAGACTTGGACGGTAAATTTTCATTAACTGTTCAGCCTGGAGACCAAGTTTTGGTTTTTTCTTTTGTTGGCTTTACCGCGCAAGAAGTAACTATAGGCAACCAAAGTACCTTCAATATTGAGTTGGAGGAAGATATCCAAAGTTTACAGGAAGCTGTAGTAATCGGATATGGTACACAGGATAAAAAGGAAATTACATCCGCTGTAACTTCTGTTGGCTCTGAACAATTCAACAGAGGTAACTTCCCAAATCCAGCGACCCTACTTCAAGGTAAAGTTGCAGGTTTATCAGTCGTAAGACCTGGCGGTAACCCGAATGCCCTTCCAGAAATCAGGTTGAGGGGTATTTCTTCTTTCGGTGCATCCCAATCTCCACTGATTGTTATCGATGGTGTTATTGGCGCTACCTTAGATGCTGTTGACCCCAACGATATTGAGACTTTTGACGTCTTGAAAGATGCCTCTGCTGCTGCGATTTACGGTACAAGAGGTGCTGCAGGTGTGATTTTGATCACAACTAAAAGAGGATCAGCTAGGAAAGGGGTTTCCAATGTAACCATCAATACATTCGGAACGGCAGAACAACCTACTAATTTTATACCAGTACTTTCTGCTGAAGAGTTTTTAGCCAGAGGTGGTGTTAACTACGGATCTAATACAGATTGGAGAAGAGAAGTTACACAGACTGCGCTTAATGGTACAGTAAACGCATCTATTACAGGTGGTTTTGAAAACACATCCTACCTGGCTTCTGTTAACTATCGTAATAACGATGGTATTGTTAAAGGAACCAATAGAGAGACTTTGAACACCCGTTTCAATTTGAATCATGGTGCTTTCAACAACAGGTTAAGAATGAACCTGCAGTTGGCATTTACCAGTACTGATGCAGTGGATGTGAATCAGGAAGCCGTAAGATATGCTACCATTTACAATCCTACAGCCCCTATTTTTGAAGATACTGAAGCTGCACAAAGATTTGGCGGTTATTTCCAAAGACCCCTATTTGATTTCTTTAATCCTGTAGCCTTGATCAATCAGCAAAGTTTTACTACCGAAGTAAGATCTGCACTTTATTCCTACAGGTTAGAATATGACATTTCTGATAAAATTACGATTGCTTCTCAATTTTCTCAGGATAGACTTTCTTTGTTACAATCCCAATTCTTTTCCAGACAGGATTTTGAAACAGGTTTTGGTAGATTTGGTCAAGCAGGTCAAAACGTCAGAAACTTTAATACCACCATCTGGAATGGTACCATTCGATTTGAAGATGAGATTGCTGATAGGTTGAACTTTACTTTCCTATTAGGTGCAGAAACTCAAATTCAAGAAAACAAAGGGCTTGGCGTATCCGTAACAAGATTCCTATTTGATCAAGGTCCTAATAACCTGGCAGCTGGTGGGTTGAGATTTGGTCCTGGAACAGGCTTAGGTTCTGATGCCACGAGGTCAGTATTGAACTCTTTGTTTGGTAGGGCTAATTTTAATTATAACAACACTTACTTCTTATCCGCTTCGTTAAGGGCAGAGACATTCTCTGGATTTGGTAGAGATAATCAGACAGGTTTGTTCCCAGCGGTAAGTGCGGGAGCGGACTTTACGCAAATTTTTGATATGGGTGTATTTAGCCAATTTAAACCAAGAGCATCCTTCGGAGTTGTGGGTCAATTACCTCCTTCACCAACTTTGGCATTGGGTATTTTTGGCAACGGGCTGAGGATTCCTTTGGATCCGAATGAACCGTTCAACTCAGCATTCGTAGGTATCAATCAGCTTTCAAACCCCAACCCTCAGTTACAGTGGGAAACTACGCAAGAAATTACAGTAGGTTTGGATTTTGGTCTTTGGAACGGAAAGGTGACCGGTCAGATGGATTACTACAGAAGAACCATTTCTGATTTGATCTTTAATGTGGAAGTGCCTGTTGGTGCTCCTAACCAGTTCCTTCCTGGTAATTTCTACACAGCGCCATCTATTTGGGCCAACTTGGCTGATTTGAGATCCGGTGGTTTTGAATTTGTTGCCAGTGTAAATAACTTGGATCTAGGCAATGGTATTTTTTGGACCCCTAGTTTTAACTTTACCATTTACAACAGGGCTAGGATAGGAAATATCGGGGTCGGTGATCTTGGCCTTCCTGAAATCCGTAGAGGTGTTCCCGGTTCTCCAGGGCAGAACAATAACCCTATTATTTGGAATAAAGAAGGTGAAAGAATCGGTGACTTCTATGGACCAAGATTACTTGGATTAACAGATGGTGGCGAGTATATTCTTACCGGAGAAAGTCCAGACGAGTTTGAGCGCTTGGGTAATGCTTTGCCTAGAGGAGATTTCGGTTTCTCTAATACCTTTGTGTATGGCAACTGGGATTTGAATTTCTTGGCGAGAGGAAGCTGGGGACATTTGATTTACAACTCCTTCAGAGGATTCTATGAAAATGCGGATGGTGCTTCCAATACATGGAATTCTGTCATTACCCGAAACACTCCGACCAATCCATTGGTTACATCTACACCAACCTTCTCCGATTTGTATCTGGAAAGAGGAGATTTCTTGAGATTGGACAACTTGCAGTTGGGATATAATATTCCTGTAAGTGCTGCCAATGTGAATAACCTTAGGGTATATGGAGGTGTTCAAAACCTATTTACCATCACGCAGTTCTCCGGTGTAGATCCAGAAGTAAGATGGACAAGTGATGGAGATCCTTTGGCACCAGGTATAGAAAGAAGAAATACTTATTTCCTGCCTAGAATCTGGACAATGGGATTAACTGTAACCTTTAAATAACATAAACTCAATTATAAATATGTTACGATCAATTAAAACTTTATGTGTGGGAGGTCTCGTCGCAATGACGATGGGATCTTGTTGGGAATTAGAGCAGGAGGTGCTGACGGGCATCACGCAAGAAGAATTGCTTGCAAATGTAACGCCCGAGCTGATCGAAGTCTTAAAACAATCTGCTTATGGTGCCGTAGTGGCGAGTGGACAGGGTGGATATGGCTCTCATGGGGGTATTTATGCAGTTCAAGAAGTCACTTCTGATGAACTGTCTATCCCTCAAAAAGGTGCTGACTGGGAAGATGGTGGAATATGGCTTAGGGCACATAGGCACACCTGGATATCTGTTGATGGGCCATTAAATGGAACATGGAATTATGGATTTAGGATTGTGGCTGAGAGTAACTTATTGATTCAGCAATTTCCTGACTTGGTAGAGTTGGTTTCTGAACTCAAGGTATTAAGGGCTTTCGGATATTTATTGCTCATTGATAATTTTGGTAATGTACCCATCATTACTGAAACGGATAGAGGTACGCCTCAACAAAATACAAGACAGGAGGTATTCGAATTTATTGAAAGGTCTATATTGGAAAATGTAGAGCAGCTTACAAAAAATAATACACGTACCAATTTGAATTATTGGACAGCTCATATGATCCTTGCTAAATTGTATTTGAATGCTGAGGTATATACTGGGACACCAAGATGGGCAGATGCGGAAAGAATATTGGACGTAATCATCAATGAAGGGCCGTATTCTTTATCACCAAATTTCTTTGCTAATTTCTCAGCGAATAATTCTAACTCTCCGGAGAACATGTTTACTGTACCTTATGATGCCAACAATGCTGGAGGTTTCAACATCCATCAAATGACTTTCCATTACAACTCTCAATTCACCTTTGATTTGCAGGAGCAGCCTTGGAATGGTTATGCGGCATTGGAAGAGTTCTACAACAGCTTTGAAGATGGGGATACAAGAAAAGGCAGTTTGAGAGAAGGTATTCAGTTTGCTTCTGATGGTGTAACGCCAATTGAGGATGATGCTGTGGAAGACAATGATCCTGATGGACCAGTAATCAACTTCACGCCTAATATCAATGAATTGGCACCCAATGCTTTCAGACAGGCAGGTACCAGGGTGAATAAATTTGAAATTCCTAACGGAATTGGTCCGGACTTGAACAATGACTTTCCTATCTTCAGGTATGCAGATGTGATTTTGATGAAAGCAGAAGCTGCTTGGAGACAAGGAAATACTGCGGTTGCGCTTCAGTTTGTGAACCAAGTAAGAGAAAGAGCGAATGTTGCTCCGCTTACATCTATTGATGGCACTATTCTTCTGGCAGAAAGAGGAAGAGAGTTATTTGCGGAAGGACACAGAAGATCTGACTTGATACGATTTGGAAGGTTCAATGATGCATGGTGGGAGAAGGCTCCTTCTCAGCCGTTCAGAAACATTTTCCCAATTCCAGAAAATCAGTTACAGGCCAATCCAAACTTGAGCCAAAATCCTGGATACTAATCAGCAACCAATCTATAATCTTAAGAGAAGTGCACATATGTGCACTTCTTTTTAGTTTGTACCTTATAATTTTAAATTCCGTATTTTAAAAAGTATCACCTTAATTTCATCACCTGGCTTGATTCGTTTCGCTCTCGTATTTATTTATCTTTTGATAATTGCTGCTTGCACCAAAAAACAGGAAAGCCCCAAGCTTTTCGAATTGATGGACAAGTCCTGGACGGGTATTGATTTCAGGAATGATCTGGTTTATGATGAAAAATTTAATCCCTACACCTTCCGGAATTTTTATAATGGGGCTGGGGTAGCACTGGGCGATATCAATAATGATGGCTTGGTGGATATATTTTTAGCGGGCAACCAAAGCGAAAACAAACTTTATCTCAATAAGGGAAATTTTCAATTTGAAGACATTACTGAAAAGGCAGGGCTAGCAGTCCCCGGAATTTGGTCTACAGGGGTTTCCATGGCGGATGTCAATGGGGACGGCTTATTGGATATCTACATTTGTAAATCAGGGCCCTTGGGCGGAGAAGAAAGACACAATGCATTATATATCAATAATGGAGACCTGACATTTACTGAAATGGCCAAGGCATATGGTATAGCAGATGAGGGACTCTCTCAACATGCCGTATTTTTTGATTTCGATAAAGATGGGGACTTGGACATGTACCTCTTGAATAATTCTGCCCGCTCAGTCGGGATCAATGACCTAAGAATAGGGCAAAGAGATACTAGGGATACATTAGGAGGAAATAAGCTTTACCGCAATGATGGAGGTAAATTTACAGATGTCAGTGAAGAAGCTGGGATTTATGGTTCAGCCATAGGCTATGGCTTAGGGGTGACCGTAGCTGACCTGAACAGAGACGGATGGCCTGATTTGTATGTATCCAATGATTTTTTTGAAAAGGACTACCTATACCTCAATAATGGTGATGGCACCTTTACCGAAGCCTTGGAGGAGATGGCTACCGAAATTAGCATGGGTTCTATGGGGGCAGATATCGCTGACCTGAACAACGATGGTTGGCAGGATATTTTTGTCACAGAGATGTTACCGGCTACTTTGAACAGGGTAAAGACCAAGACGCCTTTTGAAGATTGGGATAAGTATCAGGCCAATGTGAGGGCCGGATATTTTCATCAATTTACCCGTAATACCCTTCAAAGAAATTTGGGTTTTCAGCCTGGCACCCAAATACCCCACTTCATAGATATATCCAGACAGGCGGGTGTTCATGCGACCGATTGGTCTTGGGGCGCTTTGATTTTTGATGCCGATAATGATGGCTTAAAGGATATTTTTGTTGCCAACGGAATCGTTAAGGACCTTACAGATTTTGACTATGTAGATTACTATGTCAATAACCAAAATTTAATAGGGCAACTGAAAAGGGATTCCATTTTGCTCACCAGCATGATTGATCAGTTTCCCTCCAAACCTTTAAGAAACTATTTATTCAAAAACCTTGGAGATTATCAGTTTGAGGACGTTGCAGCAGTGGAGGGGATGCATCAGTTGACCTTTTCCACCGGGGCAGCTTATGCGGACCTGAATAATGATGGGGCCTTGGATTTGGTGGTAAATAACCTTGAAGGGGAGGTTTTTATTTTCAAGAATAATAGCCGGGAGTTGAATGGTAACAACTATTTGCAGCTGGACCTTTCTGGGCAGTTTGGCACACAGGTGACGCTTTACAAAGACAGGAATATTTTTTTTCAGGAGCATAACCCCGTAAAAGGATACATGTCTTCCGTAGACCATCGCTTGCATTTCGGTCTGGGACAAATAGAAAAATTGGATTCCATAGAGGTGCTATGGCCAAGTGGAGGTTCATCGATACTTTATGAAGTACCAACGAATCAATTATTAACACTTGAGCCAATAGACGCCAAAAAGATAAATGGTAGGGAGCAAGTGCCTGCTGTTACCCTATTGAAGGCGTCACATTCAGTAATTCCCTGGAAACATGAGGAAAGTGCCTTCATTGATTTTGACAGGGACCGCCTGCGCTTCCACATGATTTCCAATGAGGGGCCAAAAGTAACTTTGGCAGATATTGATGGAGATGGCTTGGACGATGTCTTTTTTCCAGGAGCTAGAGGACAAGCCTCAGTGATCCTAAGGCAAGAGGTTGATGGATCATTTACAAAGCTTCAGGTTTTTGAGGAAGATCAATTGGCCGAAGATGTGGGGGGAGTATTTTTTGATGCCAATGGAAATGGACATTTGGATCTTTATGTGCTGAGTGGAAGCTTGGAATTTGGGAACAGAAATCCCAATTACCAGGATAGGTTATACCTGAATGATGGAAAAGGAAATTTCGTCAAAACGGAGGGACATTTGCCCAATAGGTTTGAAAGTTCCTCTTTTGTCAAAGCCTTTGACCATAATGGGGATGGGGCCTTGGATCTTTTGGTAGGTACCCGCACCATTCCCTTTGCCTATGGCATTCCAGGAGATGTGGTGCTTTTGGAGAATCAGGGAGATGGTACGTTTTTGGATAAAACTGATGCCCTTGCTCCAGGGCTCAAAAATCTTGGAATGACTACTGATGCTTGGGTTGGAGACTTAGATGGAGACGGGGAGGCAGAGCTGTTGATCGTCGGAGAGTGGATGCCGATTAAGGTATTCAAAAAAGTCAATGGTACTTTTCAGAACAACAGTGAAGCATTTGGATTTGCCCAAACCGGAGGACTTTGGAACAGGCTATTGGTAGAAGACCTTACGGGCGATGGATTACCGGATATTTTGGTAGGAAATATGGGTAAAAACAGCAGGCTACAAGCTTCCTCCGAAAAACCCATGAAATTATACATCAATGATTTTGATCAAAACGGAAGTGTGGAGCAGATTCTGACTTTGTACGAGGGAGAACAGGATTATCCTTTATTGCTCAAGCAGACCTTATTGAAACAATTGCCCGGTTTGAGGAAAGACCTTTTGACTTATGACATTTACAAGGATAAGCGCATGGAAGACTTGTTTTCAAAGGAAGTTTTAAGTCGGAGTTTGGTGTTGGAAGTGCATGTATTGGAAACATCCCTATTTGTCAACCAAGGAAATGGTACCTTTGCCAAAAGGATACTTCCGCGCGAAATTCAAAGCAGTCCGGTATATGCCATGGCGCTTTGGAAAGATATGGAAGGAGGCAGACATTTGTTCCTTGGGGGAAATCAAAGTAGAATTAAGCCAGAGATTGGCATCAATATGGGGAGTTATGGGTGGCACCTGAACATAAAACAATCCGGAGAGATGGATGTTTGGAGGGCTTCCCATTCAGGGTTCTTTGTTCAAGGTGAAATTAGAGATATCCAAGTCTTGAATTCTAAAGATGGACAAGTAATTTTGGTGGCAAGAAACAATGATTTTCCACTGTTGTTCCATATAGCAGAGAAAGAGTAATCCTATGATGATATTGAGAAATAATAGCATTGAGAAGATGAAGTATAAAGTGTTGATTTTCGGTTTGATGGCATTGGCATTGTCTTGCCAACCCAAGTCGGAATATGATAAGTTGAAAGCACGGGAGTTGGCCTCAGGCAAGGTGGTAGAAGATTTGTTTCTGGATTTAAGGTTTGGAATGGATCGCAAAGAGTTTTTCGGCACCTGCTGGGAGCATAATAAAAAAGGTGTTCTTACCAATGGAGCACATTATTTACAAGTGGAATACAAACCGGAAGTTCCCTCAGGGAAGGATGTTAGGATGAATTTTTATCCACAGTTTGAAGACAATCACCTCTATTTTATGCCTGTAGAGTTCCAGTATACTTCCTGGTTTCCGAACAATGAAGAGTTTACCAACGACAAGCTTCTGGTTGATGTATTAGGACTTTTGAAGGATTGGTATGGTGAAGGTTTCTTAGAGGTTACCAATAAAAATAAGACAGTGAGGGCATTTGTGAGGATTGATGGAAATCGGTGGATCCGGGTATTTGTCAAGGATATGACCACCGTGAGGGTAGAAATGCTTGACCTGAGGATTAAAGACATTTCGGACATGACCAAAAAAAGTAATGAGGCTTAAATCCCGCATAGTTATATCAGGTATCCTTTTGGGCTTACTGGCATTTTGTAAGCAAAAGGAAATGGCGCCAGGTGATTTTCTTTTCGAACGAATCAGCTCATCCCATTCCGGTGTAGATTTCCGAAATGACCTGAGCTTCGATGAAAAGTTTAACATTTTTACCTATCGGAATTTTTACAATGGAGGTGGGGTAGCTTTGGGTGATGTCAACAAAGATGGTTTGATTGATATTTACCTGACCTCTAATCAGGGCGAAAATAAGCTCTATATTAACGAAGGTGATTTCAAATTTCGGGATGTCACCTCTGAAGCCGGTGTGGCAGGAACCCGTGCTTGGAGCACTGGAGTGGCCATGGCAGATGTGAATGGTGACGGATTGCTGGATATTTATGTTTGTAACTCCGGTGATATCAAAGGGGACAACAAACAAAACGAGCTTTTTATCAACAATGGGGACGGCACCTTTACAGAAATGGCAGAAGCTTATGGTTTGGCTGACCAAGGATACTCCACCCATGCCGTCTTTTTTGATTATGATAATGATGGAGACTTGGACGTGTATCTTCTGAACAATAGCTATCAGGCTATCGGAAGTTTTAACAAGATGCAGAATGAACGACCGAGAAGAGATCCTGTTGGAGGAGATAAGTTGTTCCGGAATGATGGGGGGAAGTTCACTGATGTGTCTGAAGAGGCTGGAATTTATGGTTCGGTTATCGGGTTTGGCTTGGGCATTACCATTGGGGATGTGAACAGGGACGGATGGATGGATATATTCATTTCAAATGACTTTTTTGAGCGGGACTACCTGTATATCAATAATCAGGATGGCACCTTTTCAGAGCGTTTGACGGATTATATGCGCTCCACTTCGGCAGCCTCCATGGGGGCGGATATTGCAGATATCAATAATAACGGATATTTGGACATTTTCGTCACAGAAATGCTTCCCGAACCGCCCCAACGCCTCAAACAAATCACCACCTTTGAAAGCTGGGATAAATTCCAGTTCAATGTGACCCATGGTTACCATTACCAATACACCCGAAACATGCTGCATGTCAATAACGGGGATGGGACTTACTCCGATATGGGCAGGTTGGCCAATGTGGAAGCCACAGATTGGAGCTGGGCGGCGCTCATGTTTGATATGGACAATGATGGCTTGAAGGACATTTTTGTAGCCAATGGAATTTATCAGGACCTTACCGATTTGGATTACCTCAATTTTATTGACAATGAGGAGACTAAGAGGGCCATTATTTCCCAAGATGGGGTAGATTACCGTAAGCTAATTGATCCCATGCCGATCAATCCGGTATCCAATTATGCCTACAAAAACAAAGGCGACCTGGTTTTTGAGAATGTAATTCACCAATGGGGCATGGGAGACCCCATTCATTCCAATGGGTCGGCTTATGGAGACCTGAACAATGATGGGGCTTTAGACTTGGTGATCAACAATGTCAATGCAGAGGTGCTCATTTTCAAAAACAGGAGCAGGGAGTTATTGCCCGATCATAATTTCTTGAAAATTGAATTAAAGGGTAAGGACTTTAATACTTCAGCCATTGGTGCTCAGGTCCGTTTGGTGCTGGGTGATGAGGTTTTGTATCAGGAACACATGCCCAACAGGGGCTTTCAGTCTTCTGTAGATTACCGCTTGAATTTTGGATTGGGGAAAAAGGAATTGGTTGATGAAATTCAGGTCAGGTGGCCGGATGGAAAGATTAGCCTTTTGCAGGATGTCCAGGCCAACCAGATGTTGACCTTGAGTTGGGAAGAGGCCAGTGATGCTCCGGAAAGATTTATCTTCTTTGAGGAGCCTGATGGGCAATTTTTCGAACTGGCAGCTGCTGAAAAGATTTTAGATTTTACCCATAAAGAAAACCCATTCGTGGATTTTGATAGAGACAGGTTAACCTATCATAAACTCTCCATGGAGGGTCCTAAAGCCATCTGGGGGGATGTCAATGGGGATGGATTGGCCGATGTTTATTTGGGTGGAGCCAAAGGATTCCCAGGAGAATTATTTGTTCAGCAATCCAATGGGACGTTTAAAAAATCTGTTCAGGACGCCTTTTTTACCGACAGGTTTTCGGAAGATACCCATGGGGTTTTCCATGATTTCAATGGGGATGGTCATTTGGATTTGTTTGTTACATCGGGCGGCAATGAATCCGGATTTGGAGCTTTAGATCTTTCTGACCGACTCTATCTCAATGATGGAAAAGGAAATTTCACCAAAGCTGATGACAGTGGATTAAATAATTTCAAGAATTCCAGTTCGGTCGTGCGCTTGATAGACATTGATGGGGATGGCATCTTAGATCTTTTTGTCGGATCCAGGGTGGTTCCTTTCCTTTATGGCGTGAATCCAAGTTCACAGGTGCTGATTTCAGATGGGAAAGGCACTTTCAGGGATGAAACGGAAAAATTTGCACCTGCGCTCAAAGAATTGGGCATGGTTACTGATGCCGCTGTAGTAGATTATGATGGAGATGGAAAAGAGGATTTGTTGGTGGTAGGGGAATGGATGGCTCCCACCTTTTTCAGAAACACAGGTACTGGGCTTGAAAAGATTGAAATGCCGGAAATGGAACAGTTCAGGGGTTGGTACCAGGCGATAGCTATTGGGGATTTTAATAGGGACGGCAAGCCGGATTTTGTACTGGGAAATCATGGATTGAATACCCGCTTCAAAGCCACACAAGAGCGTCCGATAAGGATGTTCGTCAATGATTTTGACCAAAATGGTTCTGTGGAACATTTGTTTGTACAAAAAGAAGGAGGACGGCATGTGCCATTTACGTTAAAGCATCAATTGGAGCAGCAAGTACCTTCGATCAAGAAGCGATTTTTGAAGTACAGTGCCTATAATGATAAGTTTATGGAGGACATTTTCACTCCGCAAGAGTTGAAAAATGCAATCATGCAGGAGCTGAATTTCCTTACCTCTGCGGTAATGCTTAACAAAGGGTCAGGAAATTTTGAGGTTTTGCCTTTGCCCCGTGCCGCGCAGAGAAGTTGGATGTATAGTGTTTTGGTGACTGACCTCAATGGAGATGGTATCGATGATCTGATTATGGCAGGGAACCTGGCAGGAGCCCAGCCACAGGTAGGGCAATATGATGGAAGCTATGGAGAAGTGCTCTATGGAAAGGGTGATGGCACCTTTGAATACATCCCCAATAGGAAACATGGTTTGCAGCTGCACGGAGATATCAGGGATTTGCATGAGTTGGAAATTGGAGGGCAAAGGACACTGATGGTGGTCAAAAACAATGCTGCCCTTGAATTCTGGAAGATTAAAAAATGAGGAGTGTTTACAGTTTAGTATTGTTTTTTCTTTGGGTTTCCTGTTCTACTCCCAAGCAGGAAACCCTGTTTACCCTACTTTCCCCAAAAGAGACAGGGATTGACTTTAGCAATGATTTAGTTTCTTCCGAGGAAATGAACATCTTGGAGTACCTCTACTTTTACAATGGAGGAGGGGTAGCCTTAGGGGATATCAATAATGATGGTTGGGTAGATATTTATTTCACCTCCAATCAAGGGGAAAACAAACTATATTTAAACAAGGGCAACTTTCAGTTTGAGGACATCACGCAAAGTGCAGGAGTGGATGGCGGTGGTGGATGGTCTACCGGTGTGACCATGGCCGATGTCAACGGAGATGGCTTATTGGACATCTACGTATGCCAGGTAGGGGATTATAAGGGGCTACAAGGGAAAAACAAGCTGTACATCAATAACGGAGACCTCACCTTTACAGAAATGGCGGAGGCATATGGGATAGATTTTGAGGGCTTTTCTACCCATGCCCTTTTTTTTGATTATGACAATGACGGGGACCTGGATTTGTATTTATTGAACCATTCCATCAAAAAGCCTGAGGTGTTTTCACATGCAGACACCAAGTTTAGCGGTCAGGATGAAAAAGGAGGAGATAAGCTATTCAAAAGCCAACTTGCTCAGGGTGATCAAAAGATGATAGAGGTGACCCAGGAAGCGGGCATTCTTTCCTCCAGCCTTGGCTTTGGTTTAGGGGTAGGGATCGCTGATGTCAATGGAGATGGTTGGATGGATATTTATGTTTCCAATGATTTTACGGAAGACGATTATTTGTACATCAATCAGGGTGATGGTACATTTAGAGAATCCCTGCAGGAATACATAGAAAACACCAGTCGTTATAGCATGGGCAATGACTTGGCGGATATCAATAATGATGGATTGCCGGATATTTTTACCACGGACATGTTGCCTGAAGATCCCCAAATATGGATGAAATCGGTAGGAGAGGACAAGCAGGAAGTCTTTGATGTCAAAAAGCGTTTGGGCTATGGAGACCAATATGTAAGGAACCACCTGCAATTGAACAGAGGGGATGGGAAATTCAGTGAAATAGGGCTGCTTACTGAGACCTATGCCACAGATTGGAGTTGGTCCCCTTTGATTTTTGACATGGACAATGATGGTTACAAGGACATCCATGTGACCAATGGCATTGTGAAGCGTCCCAATGACCTGGATTTTATACAATACAGTCAGACACCTGTCTCCGGACTGAGCGAAATAGAAATTCAGCAAAGGCAAATAGATATGCTCCCCAGTATGAAGCTGGCCAATTTCACCTTTCGCAATAAAGGGGAACTGGTATTTGAACAGGTGGGTGAAGTTTGGGGATTAGACCAATTGAGTTATTCCAATGGTTCCGCTTATGCTGATCTGGACAACGATGGGGATTTGGATTTGGTGGTCAACAATACCGACCAACAGGCTTTCATTTACAGGAATAATTCCGAGAAATTAGGCCACCAATTTATTCAGTTTGAGTTAGCCGGTGATAAGGCCAATCATTTTGGGATAGGTGCCCAAGTGTGGGTAAAATCCGGGGATAAAACCTTGCATCAGACCCTGAGTACTTCCCGTGGTTTTCAGTCCGGGACTTCTACGGTATTGACTTTTGGATTAGGTAAGGCAGAAGAAGTGGAGCAAGTCTATGTGGATTGGGGGGCTGGGCAAATAGAAAGTTTTGGGACAAAACAGGTCAACACCAAGCATCGCTTGGTCAAAGGAAAGGGGAAGGCTGATGCTTTGCCAAAAATTGAAAGTAAGACTGTTTTGGAGTTAGTGACCCTTGAATTGGGATGGAAGCATGAGGAAAACACCGATTTTGATGAATTCAGGAGAGAGTATTTAATGCCGAGGCGCTATGCCATGGAAGGGCCGGCATTGGCAGTGGGGGATGTGAATGGAGATGGATTGGATGATATTTATCTGGGAGGTGCCAAAGGTCAGGCTGGGGCTATTTTCTTACAACAGTCTGAGGGAGACTTTATCCTTCAGAAAAACCCGGTATTTGAGCAACTCAAAACGGCAGAGGATGTTGTGGCGGAATTTATAGATTTAAATGGAGATGGACACTTGGATCTCTATGTGGGTTCTGCAGGCAATGAATATGCTGCCGGAGAAGTTTTCAACTTTGACAGGGTCTTTTTGAATGATGGGAAGGGGAACTTCAGGTTTTCTATGAATTCACTGCCTCCTATTGGAGAAAACACGTCTTCTGTAGCCTTTCAGGATGTGAATGGGGATGGATATGTGGATATTTTTGTCGGTGCTGCGGTGGTTACAGGGAATTATGGGGCCATCCCCCGCGCGTACTTATTGGTCAATGATGGGCAAGGAAGATTTAAAGACATGACCAAGACCTATTTTGGGGATGATTTTAGACCGGGTATGGTTCAAAAGGCGCTTTGGTATGATGTTACTGGAGATGGCAAGTCAGAGTTGGTGTTGGCTGGGGAGTGGATGCCAATCAGGGTGTATCAGCAGCAGCAAGATGGGGTTTTTTCAGAAATGGAGCCATTGGCCCCAGCGGGTTGGTATTATGGTTTATCGGCGCTCCAAACGAATACTGGACTTAATGGCCTGCTCTTAGGAAATTTGGGCTTAAACAGTAAATTGAAAGCGAGCAAACCACAACCTGTTAAGTTATATCATGGGGATTTTGATGGCAATGGACAGGATGATCCTTTGGTTTTTCATTACATGGAAGGGCATTTGGTTCCCTTTGCTACAAGGGATGACCTGATCCGACAGATTCCAAACCTTAAGCGTAGGCATGAAAGCTATGTGCAATATGCTGCATTGAAATCCCCTCAGGACCTGTTGGAAAAAGAGCAAATCAATCAGGCGAGGGTCTTTGAGGTTGCTGAATTTCAGTCCCTTTTTATTCCCAAGGGAGAACAGGAAATTACTCCGCTACCTTTGAAAGCACAGTTTAGTCCGATCAGGGATTTTGTTAGTTTTTCATCTAAGGGAGAGGACTATGTATTGGGAGTGGGCAATTTTTCTGGATTCAGGACAGATTATGGGAGGAAAATGGCCCAACCCTTGGTATTGATGAAATGGACGCCATCAGGTTTTGAGCAGCTGCCTTTAGGCTTAGAGGCCCGTCAATATTGGGGAGAATATCGGTATGTCAGAAAATTGGAAATTAAAGGGGAAGCACATTTGATTGCCGTTAGAAATAATGATTTTCCCGTAGTTTTCAGGTTAAATCCTTGACAAAACATGCTAAAAATCATTGATTTTCAGTGGGTTTAAAGTTTGATATTTATGGATTTTTCATAGTTTTGGGTCTAAAATACCTCCAGCCCACCATCCCGTTTGCTCAAATACAAAGGGATTTATTAAATTTGAAGAAATAAGCCGAGTAACTGCTTGAGAATATGAGTAAAATGAAAAATCTTGCCCTGGTCTTGCTGATGATCGTAGGGTTTGCCTGCCAGGAAAATAAAAATTACCAGGATGTCATTACAGATGGTGAGTACCTGATAGCTGCACAATTGAAGTTGACAGATGTCATCATACATGATATTTTTTCCCCACCGGTGGCCAGCCGGATTTATGCCTATCCTTCTATTGCAGCCTTTGAAGTGGCGGCTTTAGCAGACCCCTCTTATACTTCTTTAATGGGACAGCTGAACGGTTTTGATAAAGTGAACTTTGAAACTGAAGAGGAAATTTATTATCCATTAGCCGCTTTAGCTGCTTATTATAAAGTTGGGACGGCCATGATTTTTTCGGAAGATATGGTTCAGGAGCATAAGGAAAAGGCCTTCAAGGCCATCAGAACCGCAGGTGTACCAAAAAAAGTATTTGAAAGATCTGTGGCACTTGGCGAGCAAGTAGCCGATCATGTGATTGCCTATTCCAAAAAGGACAATTATCACGAGAGCAGGTCTTTTGAAAAATACACGGTTACCAATGAAGCGCATACTTGGCAACCAACGCCGCCGGCATATATGGAGGGTATAGAGCCCCATTGGAATAAGATTCGCCCATTTTTAATGGAAAGTGCAGATCAGTTTCAATCTCCTCCGCCCACAGCATTTTCTACTGAACCGGACAGCCAGTTTTTCAAAGAAGCAGAGGAAGTATTTCATGCGGTCAATAATTTGACTCCGGAGCAAAAAGATATCGCCTATTTTTGGGACTGTAATCCCTACAAGGTAAATGTCAAGGGTCATGTGATGTTTGCGGAGAAGAAAATCACTCCGGGAGGACATTGGATGGGAATAGCTTCCATTGCCTCTAAATCTGCAGGGCAGGATTGGAAAGGAACTGCGGAAACATTGGCTTATACCGGAATTGCCTTATTTGATGCATTTATTGCTTGTTGGGATGAGAAGTACAGAAGTGCTTTGATCAGGCCTGAGACTTATATCAACAAATACATTGATGAGGATTGGTTGCCGACCTTGCAGACTCCTCCTTTTCCTGAACATACCAGTGGGCACAGCGTAGCCTCTAATGCAGCTGCCGAAGCACTGACCAAATTGTTCGGAGAGCCTTTTTACATTTACGATTCTACAGAAGTGGCTTATGGACTTCCTGTAAGAGAGTTCAATTCTTTTAGGGAAGCAGCTGCCGAAGCCACAATCAGTAGGTTGTATGGAGGGATTCACTTCATGCCAGCTATCGAGTTTGGTGCTGAAAAAGGCAAAAAACTTGGTTTTTACGTCAATGAAAAAGTAAAAACTAAAAGTGATAATTTAGCTCGGATAGAGGATTAGTTATAGATGGGTTATTCATTTACATGGTTTAAAATCAAATTATTTCAACCACAAGTTTACAAAAGAAAACAAAAGTCAACCCCGAATTTTAACGGATAAGGGAATGATTGCTATTTAAAAGGTAAGTTTGCTGGTTAAATGCTGTGTTGGTCTTCTTGACTTTTACGGTTCAAGTTTAAATTTATTTTTTGAGTTAATTATTCCTTATTTTTGCCTCCGTTAAATCTTGACCCATGGACATTATTTTAAAATATTTCCCTGACCTTACTGAAACACAAGTAGAAAAATTTTCAAGGCTCCAGCCCCTTTATGAGGAATGGAATGAGAAGATCAATGTGATCAGCAGAAAGGACATGGAGCATTTTTACGAAAGGCATGTGCTGCACTCTTTGGGTATTGCCAAGGTCATGTCTTTCCAGCCGGGCAGCAAAGTCTTGGATATTGGTACCGGTGGAGGCTTTCCCGGGATTCCTCTGGCCATTTTGTTTCCGGATACCCATTTTCATTTGGTTGATTCTATTGGTAAAAAAATCACGGTAGTGAAGGAAATAGCCAAGGCCCTGAAACTAACCAACGTGGAGGCACAACAAACCCGGGCAGAGGCTTTGGTCAGAAGGTATGATTTTATTGTCAGCCGTGCAGTGACCAGATTTGCTAATTTTTACCCCTGGGTGAAGGGGAAATTCAGAAAAGAGGATTTCAATGAGTTCCCCAACGGCATCTTTTTATTGAAAGGTGGAGATGTGGATGAGGAAATGGAAGAAAGACCAGTGAGTTACGTGACTTACCACTTGGATGATTACTTTAAGGAAGAATTTTTTGACACCAAAAAGGTGGTTTTTGTCCCTTGGGAGGGGAAAAGGTGATGTTTAGAGGCGAGAAGCGAGAGGTTAGACTTCGAGACAAGAGACAAGAGTCAAGAAGGGAGAAATCGGAGTAAAGT
>NZ_AMGM01000041.1 GCF_000298295.1 Cecembia lonarensis LW9 | reverse complement strand
TGGTACATTGTACTTTGTACCTGGTACAGCAAGACTAGGCGGCCTAGCGCAGGGGTCCCACCTCTTCCCATCCCGAACAGAGAAGTTAAGCCCTGCAGCGCCGATGGTACTGGGGTTACACCCGGGAGAGTAGGTCGCCGCCACATTATTATAAAAGCCGGTAGAGATACCGGCTTTTGGCGTTTATAGGGGGAGAAGCGAGACTTTAGACACAAGACTTTAGACTCAAGATACAAGACACAAGAAATAAGACTTAGGTCGTCATACTTTTCTGATTCCGGACGCAGAAAGCGTCCAATACCGTAGGTTATTTGCCCCGGGTGCAACCCGGGGTTGAGAGGTAATTTTGATATTCGGGAATCCCGACTCCGGGGGAGTCGAATTCTAAAGAAAAAAATAAAATAAGTGTCAAGTAAAATCAGGACGTGACAAAGACCTAGGTCGCCGTACTTTTCTGATCAGGGAGACATTTTAATTCTTGTTTTCTAATAGCCCCATGTGGGCTGCGACCATCTTTAAGGTGCCATAGTCAAAAGTAGCGGGTTGTTCTTGTCTTATAGCCCCTAAATCAGCATCGTATTTCTTTATAATTTCTGCTATTTGCTTGAAAGTTGCCTCATCCATATGCGTAAATAGGGAGATCCTGCCTTCTTTGATTCCTTTTGCCAAATGGCCTTTGATGGTTGAAACAGCGAGTCCTCTTTGTACTGCAATATCTTCTATGCTTCCTCCATTGTCACTCATTTCGTAGGTGATTTCATAGGTTTCCCCCTTAACCCTTTTTAGACTGGGTGCATCCTCCGATTTTTTCTTTTTTCCCGTTTTGTTTTTCTGGAATTTAGGATTATTTGCGGCCAAGGTTTTAGCTGCAGTGACCAAATCTATTCGCAAACTCCTAATCTCCTGCTGTATTTCTTCCAGTTTACCTATGGTTTGCTCCTTAAGTATGGCTCTAGCCAAAATGCTTACTTTCTTGATCTGGGACATTTTCTTCAACAGCTGTAATTCTATTTGGCCCAAACTTTCTATGTATTTTTTTGTCTGTGAAAAACGCTCAACTTCAGCTGTATGAATCAAAAGTGCTTTCAATTGTTCCTTTAGCAATTCCCCGTAATAAGCACTTCCCTTTTCTAACCTTTCGATAAGTTTGGCTTCATCTTGAAGGTTCAGCAAATAGAGTAACTGTTTTTGGAAAACTTGCGTATTATCCAGCTCTTGTTCAAAACGCTCAAGTAATGTTGGCATGGCTACCCGCATTTCCAAATCTTCAAATTCAAATCCACTTTCTGTTTCTTTGAAAAAGTCCTTTGTCATTTTCATCAGGTCCAAAAAATGAAAAGTCTCCAGCACAAGTTTTTCCAGGTAAGTTTTCCTATGTTTGATCAATAAATCATGTAGTGGTTCCTGGCTCTTGGTGCTTTGGGTGAAATTTGCTACATCATGGTCACTATAAATGACATCATTTTGGATTCTGGTTCGTAATACCAATCCTTCCAAACCCTTTAACCTACTAAGCGCCACATATACCTGTCCTGGGGCAAATGCCTGCCCAACATCTATGATAGCCTTATCAAAAGTAAGCCCCTGACTTTTATGCACAGTTACTGCCCAAGCTAATTTGATTGGATATTGTTCAAAAGTTCCGATAATATCTTCCTCCAGTTCTTTGGTGCTTTCATTGATGACATATCTTTTGTTTTCCCAGAGTTCACGCTTAAGGGTGTAGGTTAATTTGTTTTCAGTCATTACCACCTTTATTTCATCCTCTTCAATTGACTTTACTTTAGCCATTTTGCCATTATAATAGGCCCCATTTCCACTGCTGTCATTCTTGATAAACATGACTTGGGCTCCCTCCTTTAACTCAAGGGTTTTTGGCAAGGGGTATAAATGCTCTGGGAAATCTTTTTCAATTTTTGCCTCAAAAAAATGGGATGGGCTTTTCAATGCTTGTAATTCTTTTTGGTTTTGGGCATCGGCTTTATAATTATGTGTAGTTATGATTATCGTGTCTTCAAGATCCTTTATTTCTTCTTCCGTTTTGAAATGTTTGTTGAGTGCCTTGATATCGTCCTCTGTTGCCTTATTGTCTCTCAGGTTGTTTAGTATGTTGATAAAAGCCTCATCTTTTTGCCTGAAAATTTTATCAAGTTCTAAATACACCATTCCGGATTGTTTCAGGGCATGGGCTTCAAAAAAATGCATGCTGTTGTAGAATTTTCTCAATATTTGCCATTCTTGGTCTTTTACAATAGGAGGTAATTGGTAAAGGTCCCCTATGAATAGGACCTGAACTCCACCAAAAGGTACATCAAAGTTTCTTTTCACACTTTTTAATCGAAAATCAATAGCATCTAAAATATCAGCCCTGAGCATACTTACTTCATCGATGATCAATAACTCTATCGCACTTAGGACTTTTTTTCTTGCCGCGTTCAGTGTATGTCTTCTTGTCAGGGAAAATTGCGTAAAAATTTGCCCGCTATTACTGAAATTACCCTCCGGTTCCCTGCTGGGAAGAAAACTTCCTAATGGCAGTAAAAACTGAGAATGGATTGTGACTCCCTTGGCGTGGAGAGCGGCAATACCTGTAGGAGCAACTATCACATATGACTTATGCGTCATTGTTGCCAGATTTCTCAGAAAAGTAGTTTTGCCCGTTCCCGCTTTTCCGGTAAGAAAAATTGGACTGTTGGTGCTATTCACAAAATGAGATGCAAGCGTTAATCTATCTGTAACCTGTGTTTCCATGAAAATAAAATTAAAATAAAAAATTCAGGTGGTCCTTCGATTATCCGTTTAAGTTCGCAAAGTTTTCAAAAAAATGTAACTTTGTCACCTGTAAATAGTTGTTACACTAACTATTAAAAAACTAATCAAATGACAAAAAGTATTTTGGTGACCGGCGGAACGAAAGGAATCGGCAGGGCCATCATTAATAGATTTGGGGAAGAAGGATTCGATGTGTATACCTGTTCCAGAAATGCAGATGACTTAGCTGCTCTGGCAGAAGACTTTAAGGATAAATTTCCTGATCAGAAAATTTTTGTCAAGCAGGCAGACCTTTCTTCCAAAACAGAAGTTGTAGAATTTTCTGAGGAAGTAAAGAAGCTTGTGATTCCCGATGTTTTGATTAACAATACCGGTGTATTTTTGCCTGGAGCTATACATTCAGAGCCAGAAGGTAATTTCGAATTAATGATGCAGACTAATCTTTTTTCTGCTTATTACCTGACAAGAGCTTTTACTGCAGATATGATTGAGAGAAAATCCGGGCATATTTTTTCTGTTGGCTCAATAGCAGGATTAACCGCTTACGCCAATGGAGGAAGCTATGCCATTTCAAAATGGGCAATGCTGGGATTTACTAAATGCCTTAGACAAGAATTAAAAGATTTTAATATCAAAGTAACATCTGTTTTACCGGGAGCAACTTATACTGCCAGTTGGGAGGGGGTTGATATACCGATCGAACGATTTATGAAAGTAGAAGATATTGCTGCCTCTGTATGGGCTGCTTATAACCTTTCGCCCTTTTCAGTTGTTGAAGAAATAGTGATTAGACCACAATTAGGAGATTTATAATCTTATGGAAACCAAAGCATTATTAGAGAAAATCCGTTATTGCAATAGCCTTACTTCTTATTCCAGAAGGAAAACCATACCTGTGAAGGTAGGGGATGTAATCATTGGTGGTGACAGTCCAATTGTGGTACAGTCTATGACAACAGTAGATACCATGGATACGATAGGATCCGTAGAGCAATGTATCAGGATGATAGATGCAGGATGTCAGTTGATCCGTATTACTGCACCCAGCATCAAAGAGGCGGAAAATCTCAGGGAGATTAAAAAAGAGCTTCTAAATAGAGGTTACAATACACCTTTGGTTGCAGACATTCATTTTACGCCGAATGCGGCGGAAATAGCTGCCAAGATTGTAGAAAAGGTGCGTATCAATCCAGGTAATTATGCGGATAAAAAGAAATTTGAAATAATCGAATATACAGATCAAAGTTATCAAGAAGAGTTAGAAAGGATAAGGGAAAGATTTTTACCCTTGGTAAAGATATGCAAGGAGCATGGTACAGCGATGAGAATTGGTACCAATCATGGATCCTTATCTGACAGGATCATGAGTCGATATGGAGATACTCCTTTGGGAATGGTTGAGTCTGCATTGGAATTTTTGAGAATTTGTGAAGATGAAAATTTCCATGATATCGTCATTTCCATGAAATCTTCCAATACCCAGGTAATGGTACAGGCCTACAGGCTTTTGGTTCAAAAGCTTGAGCAAGGAGGTTTCAAACCTTATCCTCTGCATTTGGGTGTAACAGAAGCGGGGGATGGTGAAGATGGTAGAATTAAGTCAGCCGTTGGTATTGGCACTTTGTTAGAGGATGGATTAGGTGATACAGTGAGGGTATCTCTAACTGAAGATCCTGAATTCGAGGCTCCAGTTGCCAAGACTTTGGTGGATAGGTATGTGAACCGGAAGGACCATACGGTTATAAAACAAATCAATCACTACCCGATTTCACCCTTTGAATACAATAGAAGGGATACTTTAGAGGTATTCAACTTTGGTGGTACCAATGTGCCTCGCGTAATAGCCGATATTTCCGCTATAGCCCAAATTTCTGAAAAAGAAATGAAGCAAGTTGGTCATTTTTATTTACCGGAACTGGATAAATGGAAAATGAATGACCAAGGTACTGATTATGTTTTTTCAGGTTCAAACCCCATTCCTTTTATGTTGCCCAATGGCATGAAGGAAATTCAACATTATTCCATTTGGCTCAATTCTGAAGATCAGGTCAATAAATTCCCTGCATTTAATTTGGAAGAGTTTAGTGCTGCAGAAAAAATCCACTATGGATTGAATTTCCTTTTATTGGAGGACCATCAAATTTCAGTGGCACTACCAATACTGGAAGGTAGG
The DNA here is from genome assembly GCF_000298295.1 of Cecembia lonarensis LW9. GTDB lineage: Bacteria > Bacteroidota > Bacteroidia > Cytophagales > Cyclobacteriaceae > Cecembia > Cecembia lonarensis. The sequence continues at coordinate 33,211 of NZ_AMGM01000041.1, read as the reverse complement.
AAAGATGTAGTAATCATTCTGCACAGTGAAAACCTTCACAACATGCCGGCATTGAGAAGGGCTTTCTTTGATTTACTGGAGAATCATAATCAATTACCGGTAGTCATTAAGGTAAATTACCCCAAGCAACCCCAAGATCAGACTATGCTTTATGCTGCTACGGATGTGGGAGGCTTATTGGTTGATGGCTTAGGAGAAGGTATCATGATTGGTTTGGAGGCTTATCATGGTGTTGAACGATCTGAAGTATTGGCTCAAATCAAGTTGCATAACTCTGTAAGTTTTGGAGTTCTTCAGGCAGCCAGAACGAGGATGTCAAAGACAGAGTATATTTCTTGCCCATCTTGCGGCAGAACCTTGTTTGACTTACAAGAAACGACGGCCATGATCAGGAAAAGAACAGATCATCTCAAAGGCGTGAAAATAGGTATTATGGGATGTATTGTAAATGGCCCAGGTGAAATGGCGGATGCAGATTATGGTTATGTAGGCTCTGGTAAAGGCAAAATTACTTTATACAAGGGTAAGGAAGTGGTGAAGAGGTCTGTTCCATCCGAAAAGGCGGTAGATGAGCTGATAGAAATCATCAGGAAAGATGGCATGTGGATCGAACCAGAAGTATGATTCATCAGTTATATAGAAACTAGAGAAGGTGAGGGCAGATGGTTCCGCATCCATTTGAAAAGAGAATTATAAATCACATGGCAAACAGTAGATTAAAAGAATTTTTTCAGTTAGGAGAAGTGTCCAACTATTTTATCCGGGTTTTTCAAAAACCTGATCCTAATAGACCTTCTAATTTCAATATCCGGATGATGCATGGCATCAATAAAATATCTATTTTGATGTTTTTAGCTGCTATTATTATTTGGATAATAAAAAGGGTCCTTTAAACTTTTTAGTTATCAGTCGGTTGGTTAAATTTATCTCTATCATGGATATCATCTATTTTAGAGACTATTGTTTATCCAAGTCAGGAACAACTGAAGATACCCCTTTTGATAAAGATACCCTATGCTTTAGGGTAGGAGGGAAAATATTTGCCATAACAGATATGCTGCATTTTGAAAGCATCAACCTTAAGTGTGATCCAGATATCGCTATTGAATTGCGGGAAAAATATTCTGGTATACAGCCAGGTTTTCATATGAATAAAAAACACTGGAATACTGTAAGTTGCGATGGTTCTGTGTCAGACTCACTAATTTTGAAATTAGCAGATGATTCTTACGATTTAATTTTTTACAGTTTACCCAAAAAAGTCCAAGAGGATTTAAATAATAAATGACTTACCTGAAAATTGATAAGCTCCAAAAAAGTTATGATGGTGAAATTCCTGTGCTAAAGGATTTTTCCCTGCAACTTGAAAAAGGACAGGTAGTGTCTGTGATAGGAGAGAGTGGTTCAGGAAAAAGTACATTGCTAAAAATAGTTGCCGGTCTCGAATCCCGAAATACTGGAGAGGTTTTTTTGAATGGTGCCCGTATTTCAAATCCCAAAGAGCAGCTTATTCCCGGCTATGATGAAATACAACTGGTTTATCAGGATTATCATCTTTATCCCAGTTCCTCAGTAGAAGAAAATATAGCCAGACCTCTTTTACTTTATGACAAATCCTATAAAATAGAGAGGTTAAACCTAATACTTCGGCTTTTAGGTCTAGAAAAATTCAGACATAAATTACCCAGACAGTTATCGGGTGGTCAGCAACAAAAAGTCGCCATCGGTAAGGCACTGAGTATTGAACCGCAGCTTTTATTGTTGGATGAACCATTTTCAAGTTTGGATACCATTCAAAGGAGAGAATTAATCGCTGAACTTAGGGTAATGTTCCAAAAACTTGGTATTACCGTATTATTTGTAACCCATGATTTGGATGATGCACTTCAAATGTCCAACGAGTTGGTTTTGATCCAAAAAGGAAAACTGATTCAAAAAGGCCATCCTGAGCAAATTTTTTCTAAACCAAAAAATATATATGCAGCAAAGCTTTTCAGTCATTTAAACCCCATACCGGACAAAAAAAGTATCTTTATCAGGCCATCTGATGTACAACTTTTTAAAACTTCGGGAAAGCCAGCCAAAGTGATTCAAAAAAAATATTTGGTTCATTTTAATCAGCTTACTGTTCAATTTCAAAATGGAAAAACATGGGAGGTAGAAGATAAAAAAAGAATTTTTTTACCGGGTGATAGGATTTTTCTTAAATGGGAAAGAGACCGGGAAATCGGACCTATAAAATAAAACTGTCCCAATTTTGAAATTGGGACAGTTATTCATCAATTTTTAATCTTTTTACTCATCCAATATTTGTCCTGCTTGAAGTTCCTCGGCTGTAGCCTCACGGACTTCAAAAATTTCCCCTTCAAAATGAAGGTCAAAACCTACCAACGGATGATTGAAGTCCAATAAGATTTCCTCACCTAAGTCCTTGAGCACTTTCGCCTGTAAAGGGAAACCTTGTTCGTCCATTAGCGGCAGGAAATTTCCTTCCTCCAACATCCCAGGTTCAAATCCTCTTTCTTTGGTAAACTGTTCTTTGGGTAAAGCCATAATCAATTCATCATCAGCTTCTCCATAAGCATCTTCACAATTGATCACAAAATTAAATTGTTCCCCTTCTTTTTTGCCTAAAAGAAATTCTTCAAATTTCTCCGGTAAGCCACTTTGGCCAAAAATAAAATAAAATGGATCTTCTTGATCCCTAACCTCAACACTGAAGGGTGCTGATTCAATTTCATCAGCTTCTTTGCTGACTTTCAATTCATAGGTCAAACCTACTACAGTACTGTTGATTATATTCATGGTACAAATGTAGGGAAAGTTTTATTTAATCGCCCCATTGACCATCACAGCAAAGATTGCCAACATACTGAACATGAAACAAAAAAACACAGCTTTCCAATTTCTTTTGAAGGTGTAGATAATGGAAGCAAAGAAAATAAGGCTAAAAACAAGGGCAAAAGCCAATAAAACCTGTAGATAAATTGCCTCAGAAGCGTGGAAGTAGGGGGCTTGTTCATTTTCAGGAAATATGACCGCTTGCTCTCCCCACCACCTGATCGCTAACCACTCCTTCCAATAAGAATAAGCAAATATCCCCGAAGACATGATGGCCGCAAAAGGTACAAAGAATCTATTCATAGGGATTGAATCAGTAGGTCATCTTCTAATAAAATGAGCCTGAGTTTAGTTTTATCTCAGGCCCAATCTATGAAACAGATTTAATTAAACCACAACATTGACAATCTTGCCTGGTACGACAATAACCTTTTTAGGTGTCTTGCCTTCCAGCCATTTTTGGACGGTTGCATCCTCTAGGGCTGTCTTTTCAACTTCTTCCCGACTCAATGATAAAGACAGAGACAGTTTTGCCCTGACTTTGCCATTGATAGAGATGGGGTATTCATGGCTGTTTTCCACCAGGTACTCTTCCTTAAATTCTGGGAATTTGGAGAAGATGATAGAATCCTGATGCCCCAGCATGGACCAAAGCTCTTCTGTGATGTGCGGTGCATAGGGAGAAATGATAATAGCCAGAGGCTCCAAAATTTCCCGTTTGTTGCATTTTAAGGCAGTGAGCTCATTCACACAGATCATAAAAGATGCCACAGAAGTATTGAAGGAATAATTCTCCAAGTCCTCTTGGGTTTTCTTGATCGTTTTATGCAGTGTTTTTAATTCCTCTTTGGTTGCTTTTTCATTGGAAACAGAGAAATTACCTTGTTGGTCGTGGTAGAGTTTCCAAAGTTTTTTAAGGAATTTGGATACCCCATCAATACCATTTGTATTCCAAGGCTTGAACTGCTCCAATGGTCCCAAAAACATTTCATACATTCTCAAGGTGTCGGCTCCATAGCGGTCGATGATGTCATCTGGGTTGACTACATTGTATTTGGATTTAGACATTTTCTCTACCTCGGCACCGCAGATGTATTTACCGTCTTCCGTAATAAATTCGGCGTCCTCAAGGTCAGGTCTCCAGGCCTTGAATTTGTCAATATTCAATTGATCATTATGAACAATATTTACATCTACATGCATGGCGGAAGTTTCAAATTGATCTTTCAAACCATGGCTGACAAAAGTATTAGTTCCTTTAACCCTAAAGACAAAATTAGACCTTCCCTGTATCATACCCTGATTGATCATTTTACTAAAGGGCTCTTCGATACTTACCACCTCAATATCATAAAGGAATTTTGTCCAGAACCTTGAATACAACAAGTGTCCTGTAGCATGTTCTGCACCGCCGATATACAGGTCCACTGCACCCCAGTATTTCTCGATTTCAGGATCAACCAATTTTTCTTCATTTTGTGGATCCATGTAGCGGAAGAAATACCAGCTGGAACCCGCCCAGCCCGGCATGGTGCTTTTTTCCAATGCAAATTCACCATCGGCAGTTTTGTAAGTCCAATTTTTAGCCCTGCCTAATGGGGGTTCTCCATCTTCTGTGGGTAGGTATTTATCCACTTCAGGCAAAACCAAAGGCAAGTCTTTCTCATCAATGAGGTAAGGTAGTCCTTCTTTGAAGAAAACCGGTAGAGGCTCCCCCCAGTACCTTTGGCGGGTAAAGATGGCATCGCGCATACGGTACTGTATTTTCCCTTTTCCGATTTTCTTTTCCTCCAAAAAGGCAATGGCTTTATCCATTGCCACTTTCATTTCCAAGCCTGAAATAAAGTCTGAATTGATGATGGTTCCTCCCTTTCCTGGGAAAGAGCCATTTTCCATACTTCCTTCTATGACTTGGCGAATTTCTAGTCCAAAATGCTTGGCGAAATTGTAATCCCGCTCGTCATGGGCAGGCACGGCCATAACGGCCCCAGTTCCATACCCTGCCAAAACATAATCTGCTATCCAAATTTGAATTTCTTCCCCATTGAAAGGATTGATGGCATAAGAGCCGGTAAAAGCGCCAGATATGGTCTTTACATCAGACATTCTATCCCGCTCTGATCTATTTTTGGCCACTTCAACATAGGCTTCTGCGGTAGCCCTTTGCTCCTCTGTGATGAGGTCTTTGACATAATCATGCTCGGGAGCCAGTGCCAAATAGGTTACTCCGTAAATGGTATCGATTCGGGTGGTAAATACTTTGATCAGTTTATCTTGGCCCTTTACCTGGAATACCATTTCAGCACCTATGGATTTTCCTATCCAATTGCGCTGCATTTCCTTGATCGGTTCGGACCATTCTAAAGCATCCAATCCTTGCAGTAAACGCTCTGCATAGGCTGTGATCCGCATGCTCCATTGCATCATTTTCTTGCGTTCAACAGGATGGCCACCTCTTTCGGAAAAGCCATCCTTTACCTCATCATTCGAAAGTACAGTACCCAGGGCAGGACACCAATTGACCGTAGTTTCAGCCAAGTAGGTAAGCCTGTACTTTAGTAATAATTGTTGCTTTTGTTTTTCAGAAAAGCTTTTCCACTCAGCGGCTGAAAATTCAGGCGTATCCTCATCACATACCGCGAGAACCTCCGCATTTCCGGACAATTCGAAGACAGCTACCAAAGAAGTAATACTTTTGGCCTTATCTTCTTTTTTATCATAGTAGCTTTCAAATAGCTGCATGAAGATCCATTGGGTCCACTTGTAGTATTGTGGATCTGAGGTTCTGACTTCTTTGGCCCAGTCAAAAGCAAAGCCAATATTTTTTAATTGCTCTGTATAACGATTGATATTCTGGGCAGTGGTAATGGCAGGATGCTGCCCGGTTTGAATGGCATATTGTTCAGCAGGCAAGCCAAAGGAATCATAGCCCATAGGATGTAAGACATTGAAGCCTTGCAGTCTTTTATACCGGGTGATAATATCTGAGGCGATATAGCCTAAGGGGTGCCCCACATGTAGCCCTGCCCCTGAGGGATAAGGGAACATATCCAGAGAATAAAACTTTGGTTTGGAATTGTCAGCTTGGGCATTGAAAATCTGGTTTTTTTCCCAGTATGCCTGCCATTTTTTTTCTACTTCCTGAAAATTATAATCAGCCATTTTTGGATAAATGTCTTGTGTTTGAAGAATTGCTTGCAAAAATAGAAAAATAAACGGGATTAGCCGGACTAATATGCTAATCTTCCTCTTATCAAAAACTGTAAGCTTGAGAAAATATAATGAAACAATTTACCAGAACCTGTAGCGTTTTTCTCTGATTCTGTTTCTGAATATCCAGTTGTCCCAGATGTCCTCCGAAAGATATAATTCTACACCTATATTTAAAGAAAGGTAACCATCAAACCTTTCAGTAAGCCCAGACCCTCTTCTGACCCTTCCACGGTTATCCAAGATTTTCTGGACATTGGGTTCCCCATTTTCACGTAGAAAGTCCGGATTTCTGATGGCAAGTCTAAGTCTGTCCGGGTTTGGACCTTCCTCATTACTGCCATAATCCCTGACAAGATCAAGGTAAAACTCACTCACATTAAAAGCACTGATATCATCCATGTAATCGGTCAAGGTCCAACGGTAATTCAGTTCCAAGATAAGGTCCATCCAAACATTGGCTTTGTATTTCATGCCAATACCTGTTGGGAATACAATGATAAATTTTTCGTAAGGGTTGTTTTCCAATTGAAGAGGCCGTAGGGCTACCCATTCCCCTCTAAGTTCAGCTTTAGGGTCATTGGTGGAAAAACCAACACCAGCAAAGCCATAAAAATTGATAAAGTGACGGGTGATGTTGTACTGTCTGACAGGTTTCAAATGAAACTCCCCTATGGCAGTCATTTCCCAATTCCTTGCCCGAAAATGAAGGTTTCGCGGTTGTCTCAAACTTCGGGGATCTGCGGGCGGATCCTGTCCGGATATTTGATAGTAAGTGCCTTCTACACGTGCTTTAACATAAGTGCCTAAAACCCTCCTTACCGCAATATTCGCATTCCAGTCAGGTTGTACTCCCTCATTATATTTCCAAAGGGAATACAATTCTCCAAAATATTGAGTGGGACCTAGTGAAGCTGAAACAGACCAGGGTGCCTCAAATCTATACCTGTAAAAACTTTGAGAAAAAACAAAGTGGGTCATGGAGAAAAAAAATAAGAAAAAAAACAGCCGCTTCATTTATCAATATTTGAAAATCAGTTTTTTAGGCATGTCGCAAAAGTGAATCTTACAACATGGTAAATAAATATAAAAAATATCAATTATTCAATTTTTCAGCCCCACTTTTAATATGAATATCTCTTTGAGGGAAGGGGATTTCAATGCCATGATCTGAAAATCTTTTAAAGATTTCAAAGTAAAGCTGGCTTTTCAGGACCTTGGGTTTGCTTACATATTCTGAAGTCCAAACTCTCAAGTAAAAATTCAGACTGCTATCGTCAAACTCATCAAATAGTACATCGGGTTGTGGAGAGTCCAAGACGTTGGGGTTTTTTTTGGCGACCTCCAATAGTACTTCTTTAACCTTCTCCGGATCTTCTTTGTAGGAAACTCCTACTGGAAAATTGAACCTCACCTTATATTCATTGTGCGACCAATTGATCACCTGATCATCTATGAATTTTGAATTCGGGATAATGACACTGATGTTATCATTGGTTACCACGGTGGTTGACCTTGCTGATATTTTAATGACATCGCCGGTGATTTCACCTACTTCTATTCTATCGCCTACTTTGATGGGTTGTTCGAAAAGTATGATTAGACCACTGATAAAGTTATTAGTGATGTTTTGCAGACCAAAACCGATACCAACACCCAAAGCTCCCGCTAAGATTCCAAATGCACTCAAGTCTATGCCGTTTGTCTGAAGAATTGAAAACAGACCTGCTATGATGATTACATACTTGACTATGGTGCCTACAGATTGCCTGGTACCTTTCTCGATTTGGTATCTTTTTAAAACCCTGTTGACCAAAAGTTTTTTTATCCATTCGGAAAGAAAAAACAAAATGACTACGGATATTATCAAGGTGATCAGCAGCCCAATTGTCATGACGGAGTCTCCGATTGAAAAAAGTTTTAGATTTAGGATTTCATATAAAAATTCTAAGAATTCACTGATTTTACCTTTTTTAAATTCCCGAAAACCATTTTCCATAACTGTAGAAACCTATTTTATAATTGGGCCAATTTACATCAACTCTGGAAATTAAATGAGCTTTCTGGGGGAATTGTTTTTCACTTAGTTAAAGTTTTGGTGATGTTGCTAAAATTTTTCAGATTAAAATATTTGGCCGAATTTTAGTTAATTTTGTGCTATGAGTAAACAGAGAGAAGAATTAGAGCACCGCTTAAAACTTAGGAATATCAAGCTTTCAGACTATGAAGACATCAGAGAGATCATGGTTACTATTTATAAAGACCAAGGAGGTGCTTGGACCAAACAGGAACTCAAAAATCAGCTTAAGGTATTCCCTGAAGGGCAGATATGTATCGAGGATAATGGAAAAGTAGTAGCAGCTGCATTGAGTTTGATAGTAGACTATGGGAAGTTTGGTGATAACCACACCTATGATCAAATTACCGGTTATGGCAAATTCGATACCCATGATAATGATGGAGATACTTTGTATGGTACCGACGTCTTTGTTCATAAGGATTATCGGGGCATGCGCTTAGGCAGAAGGTTGTATGATGCCCGAAAAGAGCTGTGTGAAAATTTGAACCTAAGGTCTATTATTGCTGGCGGCAGAATTCCTGGCTACTCAAAGTACGCAGATCAAATGACCCCTAGGAAATACATTGACTTGGTAAAGAGTAAAGAAATTTTTGATCCGGTACTCTCGTTTCAATTGGCCAATGAATTCCACGTCAGGAAAGTGATCACCAAATATCTCCCAGAAGATACCGACTCGAGGGCCTATGCTACCTTGTTAGAATGGATCAATATCTATTACGAAAAGGATGAAAAGCTTATAGGTAATAAAAAGTCCATCGTAAGGTTGGGACTAGTGCAGTGGAAAATGCGTCGTTTCAATAGTGTGGACGATCTGATGCAGCAGGTGGAGTTTTTTGTGGATACAGTTTCTGGGTACAAATCTGATTTCTGCTTGTTACCTGAGTTTTTTAATGCCCCCTTATTGGCAGAGTTTAATGATATGGATGCTTCAGAAGCCATCCGTAACTTAGCAGATTACACTGATGAGATTGTGAACAGAATGAGTGATTTGGCGCTTTCTTATAATGTTAACATTATAGCTGGCAGTATGCCGGAGTACGATGGGAAGAAATTGAGAAATGTAAGTTACCTCTGCCGAAGGGATGGTACTACAGACAAACAATACAAACTGCATATTACCCCCGATGAGGCAGCCTATTGGGGACTTCAGGGAGGCAATGGCATTAAAGTGTTTGATACTGATGCAGGGAAAATAGGTATTTTGATCTGTTATGATGTAGAATTCCCGGAACTGGGCAGGATTTTGGCTGAGCAAGAAATGGATATTCTTTTCGTCCCCTTTTGGACAGACACAAAAAACGCATTTTTAAGGGTCAATATCTGTGCAAAAGCCAGGGCCATTGAAAATGAATGTTATGTGGCCATCACAGGTTCTGTGGGTAACCTTCCTCGTGTAGAAAACATGGATATTCAGTTCTCACAGTCTGCGATTTATTCTCCATCTGATTTTTCATTCCCACATGATGCCACGGTAGCACAAGCTTCTGAAAATGCAGAAACGACCATTGTGGCGGATGTGGATTTAGACCTTTTGACCAAGCAAAGAAAAGCGGGTAGTGTGAGAAACTTAGAGCAACGCCGTTTGGATCTTTATTCAATCCATTGGAAAAAGAAGAAATAAGGGAAAAGGATAATCCGTAAGAAAATTGAAACACTCAAAATATTTTACAATGAGAAATCTGATCTTATTTTTTTTACTATTTGTTTGGATTCCACTTTTGGGTCAAGAAATAACCAGTACCCAAAACGGATCATCTTTTTATTTACGTACTTTTTTAGAACCTACAGATCCTTCACAAAAACCATTGGTACAGGGTCAAATGTTGTTCAGTTCTGTTGTAGTCCATCGCTTTTATACGGAAAGAGATTTTCAGGTTGCATGGCTTAGAGAGGATACTGTTTTATTGGAGTTGGCCTATGAGATGCGTTATGAGATCCAACAGTCCAAATTTGATGGACTTCAGCCGGCAGATTACCACTTACAGGCAATTGATGGGCTGTTCATGAAATATGAAGCAGCTAGAAGTGAAGGCAGATCCTTATCCAGAGCGGATATGGGAGCGCTAGATCTCTTGCTGTCCGATGCTTTTGTGATGTTGGCTTCCCATCTTTACCATGGCAAAGTGGATCCTGAGCAACTTCGCACGGTTTGGAATATCCAACGTTCTGCACCGGATTTGTACCTTGACCAGAGATTAAGTTCAGCTATACAGGCAGGGAGTATCAGGAGAGCCTTACAGGATCTTTACCCTTCTTTTACCATATACAGGCCGATGAGAGAAGGACTGAGACAGTTATATAATGATTTTGAAAGGTTTCAAATAGAACAAACATCAAGTTGGAAAGAATTAAAGATTTCAAGGTCTTTAAAAGTTGGGGACAACAGTCCGATTATCCCCGATGTGGTCAAAAGATTGTCATTTTGGGGTTTTCTGCCCAATGATTATGAAAGTCAAGGAAAGGGATATGATGCTGAAATTGAAGAAGCGGTAAAGAAATTACAGCTTAAATTTGGGATGGAGTCTGATGGTGTCATAGGGCAGGGCACAATTTATGCCCTAAATCAAAGTCCTCAGGACCTGATCAAAAAGACCTCCATAAATTTGGAGAGGCTGCGATGGTTGCCCGATAATTTGAAAGAGCAGGAGTTGATAATTGTCAATACGGCTAACTTCCAGTTTGATTTTATTCAGCAAAGGGATACGGTGCTGACTTCAAGGGTAATTGTTGGGAGGAGTTTTCACTCTACGCCTCAATTCTCTGCTCAAATGTCCTATTTGGTTTTTTCGCCCACTTGGACCGTTCCTCCTTCCATCTTGAGGCAGGAAGTAATTCCCGGTATGCGCAAAGACCCCCAATATATGGCCAAAAGAAAAATGCGCTTGTTGACTTTTTCTGGACAGGAAGTACCGACAAGTAGTGTCGATTGGTCAAAAGTGAGTGCAGCCGGATTTCCTTACATGGTTAGACAAGATCCTGGAGAACATAATTCCTTAGGGCTAGTAAAGTTTATGTTCCCCAATAAGCACCATGTGTACATTCATGATACACCGGCCAGATCCTTATTTGAAAGAGAAGACAGGGCTTTGAGTTATGGGTGTATCAGGATTCAAAAACCTGTGGAGCTAGCAAAATTACTGCTTCAACATGATGAGGGATGGACAGATGAACGGATTAATTCTGCCATGAGGCAGAGCAGGGAGCAGGTGGTAAATCTAGATAGAAAAATCCCTGTTGTAATCCTATATCTCACCTACTGGACAACTTCCGATGGTCGTGTATTTTTTAGGAGGGATATTTACAACAGGGACAATGAAGTCTATCAGGCGCTGATCCAAAGAAGGGGTTAGCGTTTTTTAAGCATTCAGGATCTCAGATTTATCGAGGTATTCCTCATCTTGGCCGAAGATAAAAAGTAAGGATCTTTCTTTTATGAGATCAATCAACTCCCTAGCAATTTCATGAGGAACGGCCGGACATCCAAGACTTCTACCTAACCTCCCGGTTTGGGAAATAAATTCCTCTTTGGCATAATCTGCTCCATGGATGACGATGGCACGGTCTCTGGCTTTGTCATTATACCCCTTTTCCAAGCCATCTAACCTCAAAGAATAGCCATGTTTACCTTGATAAGTTTCACCTGTGAGGTAAAAACCCAAACTACTCATGTAAGAGGAACTGACATTTGAAAACTTTTGGGCCATTAAATCACCGGAATTTCTGCCATGGGAAACATGTCCATGGTGAAGTATAGTGCCTTCATTCATGTCAATGATCCACATTCGCTTTTCAGAAGATGGGAGGGTAAAATCAATAACGGTCAATGGCTTCCCTTCAAGAATTTTTTCTTCTTCCTGTAATTTTAAATAGCCTTTGATGCCGTAACTCAAAACATCTCTATTAGGGAGAGGTTTTTCTGCATTTAAACTGTGGGTGCTGACCAGCTCGATGATATGGTCTTCAAGCGAAAGCTCCTTCAATATTGTGGAAGGAGAACTGTTTACTAAGAAATTGCTTGAAAAGGTCCCACCAACCAAAAGGATGATTAAGATGATTGTTTTTCGCATTACGTAATAAGTAATGGGTTTACAACAAAAAAAGTTCCAAATCACTTATTTTGCAAATAAACTGTCGATTATTATAAAAAAATATAATTGAGTACTGATTTTGGTGCACAAGACAAATAACAGATTTTTGGAACTGTTTTCTATTGTGAAGGTGTTTCTAAGGCTGTGTACTGAAAGAGGGGAATCAAAACGAAAATTATGGGAAATAATCAGCTTTGTTTAAAGAATTTTGTAAATAATTAAACAAAAAATTAGATATCCCAGTTTGATAAACAATGAAAGTATCTGTATTTAGAAAAGAGCATTTTAATGCTGCGCATAGATTGCATAATCCAAATTGGTCTGATGAAAAAAATTTGGCTGTATTTGGGAAGTGTAACAATTACAATTACCATGGTCATAACTATGATTTGATTGTAAAATTGGATGGTCCTGTTGATCCCGATACAGGTTATGTGTTTGATATGAAGGTACTCAGCGACCTCATCAAAGAAAACGTCTTGAATAAGTTTGATCATAAAAATTTAAATTTAGACACCGATGAATTTAAAAATCTCAACCCCACAGCCGAAAACATTGCTGTGGTTATATGGAACATTTTAAGAGTAAAAATTGATTTAAAATTTGATTTAACAATTCGATTATATGAAACAGAGAGAAACTTTGTCGAATACAGTGGATCTTGAATTCACAAGAAGTATTGAAGAAATAGGAGATGAGCATATTGGAACATCGGATCAAACACCTCTCAGGGAAGATGCATTTGAGATGGATGATGATCTTAAGATGGAGTTGATAGAAAAACACTTCAGAGAAATAATGAATGTTTTAGGGCTTGATCTGTCAGATGATAGCCTAAGGGGTACTCCGAAAAGGGTTGCCAAAATGTATATAAAAGAAATTTTCAGTGGGCTTGATCCAAGAAACAAACCTGTTGTAAAACTTTTTGAAAATAAGTATAAGTACAAAGAAATGCTGGTAGAAAAGGATATCACCTTTTTTTCCAACTGTGAGCACCATTTTGTTCCTATATATGGTAAAGCCCACGTGGCCTACATATCAAATGGAAATGTCATCGGTCTGTCTAAAATTAACAGAATTGTCCAGTATTTTGCAAAAAGGCCTCAGGTTCAGGAAAGACTGACAATGCAAATTGGGAATGAGCTGAAAGAGCTTTTAGGTACTGATGATATAGCCGTTATAATAGATGCGCATCACATGTGTGTCTCTTCCAGAGGAATACAAGATGTGAGCAGTTCTACAGTCACTTCATTTTATGGAGGCAAATTTGAAACAGACGAACAGACAAGGGCAGAATTTATGAAATACCTAAGTCTTTGATAAAATAATACAATCTAAACCAACTAAAGCCGGGATTTGATTCCGGCTTTTTAATTTTTTGGGAGAGGCTAAAACAATTTACTTTTTTATCGATTTATAAATAAAATGTTGTTGTATGGAAAATAAATATATTGTGCTCATAGGGGGCAATTCAGGTATAGGTGCATCAGTAAAAGAAAAATTAGAAACTTTAGGGGCTCAAGTATATTCTTATTCAAGAACTGGTGGAGATGGAAAGATTTTAGATGTAACTGAAGCATTCAGTCAAATAGAAGGGCTTCCAGAAGTGATTGATGGTTTGGTATATTGTCCTGGAACCATCAATCTTAAACCCTTCCATAGGTTCACTGTGGAGGATTTTCAGAAGGATTATGAAGTGAATCTTTTGGGAGCAGTTAAGGTCTTACAAGCTTGTATGAAAGGATTGAAAAAATCCTCAAGCGCTTCTGTAGTTTTGTATAGTACTGTTGCTGTAAATGTTGGTTTAGGCTTTCATTCTTCTATTTCCAGTGCAAAAGGGGCAGTTGAGGGTTTGGTCCGTTCCTTGGCAGCAGAGTGGGCTCCTTCCAAAATTAGGGTAAACGCAGTAGCCCCATCCCTGACGGATACTCCCTTAGCTGCTCAGCTATTGGGTACTGAAGATAAAAAGGAAGCTTCTAACAAAAGGCATCCCATTGGTAGATATGGTACAGCTGAGGACATTGCCGCCGCATCAGTGTTTCTCTTATCCAATGATTCAAGTTGGATGACGGGTCAGGTATTACATGTAGATGGAGGTATGTCTTCCGTTAAAGGAATGTGATTTTCACTAGGGGAAAACAATAGGGATAGAAAAAGTGTAGTATATTAAGGGTATTCTCCCTAAGTTTAAAGTATGAGATTATGAGGACTCCACCGGAATCATTTTTGATTTTCAAGGAAGAATTAGAAAAGGCCAGACTTGAGAAAGATAGGCTTAAAAAAGAATACGAAGTCAAACTGGCAGACATGAATAAAGAATTATCCAGGTTAAAAGAGCAGATACAGTCCCAGCAGGAACTGATAAAAACCACTATGGACTATGCCATACGTCTAGAAGAGAATTTAGGTTCCTTCAAGGAAGAAGTGAGCAATGGTAAGAATAATAAAAACCGTACGTTCCACTAATAACCTTTAACCAATAATGAATACTGCGGCAAATATCATAGAAGAAAATAACTTTAAACTAAAGTTCGAAACCCGCTACGCCAGGGTCTACGCTAATGATGACCAGGGGATGATTATCTGTGAGCTACTTGCAGATTACATTCCTATTGAAGATTTCAAAGAAACCTTCAAGCATATTTCCTCCATAGTGGAAGCAGGTAAATTTGAAAAGTTTATTTTTGATAAAAGATCCCTCCGGGCATTTCACCAGCCAAGCATGGAGTGGTATTTTCTCAATTGGAAGAATAAAATGCTGGAATTGGGTCTTCAAAAGCACCGCAAAATCTTGCCCGAAGAGAAATGGTTTGAAAAAATGGTTATGATAGCCAAAGAACAAATATTAAAAAATAATCCTGAAAATATCATCCACCTCTTGGACATTAAATACTGTGACTCCATAGAAGAGGCCATTCTTATATGATGAGACATTTTGACAAAACCTCCATCATGGAGGCTGAATCTTTCTTTAGAAGAGATTTCATCAATTGCCTTTCAGGTTATAAGAGTTTGAACCTGATTGGGACAAAAAGTAAATCAGGCCAGACCAATCTTTCACCCTTTTCACAGGTTTTTCATATTGGAGCTACGCCTCCTACAGTGGGTATTTTGTTCCGTCCTCATACGGTTCAAAGGCACACTTTGGAAAATATTTTGGAGACAGGAGTATTTACACTCAATCATGTCACCCAAGATTTTTTCAAAGAGGCCCATCAAACTGCTGCCCGTTATGAGAGTTCAGAATTTGATGCTGTAGGGATAGAAGAAGAATATTTACTAGAATTTTATGCTCCATTTGTTAAGCCTAGCCCTGTCAAGCTGGGATGCCGACTGATCGAGCATATTACACTTCAGGTCAATGATACTGTATTGGTGATTGGCGAAATAGAGCATGTTTGGGTGGATGAAAAAGGACTCCGTAAGGACGGATCACTTGATTTAAATGCGCTAGGAACAGTCACTGTCAGTGGATTAGACGAATACCATATCGGCCAGAAGCTAGCCCGACTTAGCTATCCAAAGCCTGGAAAGCATTTGGAGGAAATTTAAATATACATATTGCCTTATGGATAATAACCTGCTTAAAATGACTGCTTCTGGTCTTTTTTGTCCAATGGCAAATGTTTTTATAGATCCTTGGCGACCTGTTGAAAAAGCGCTGATTACCCATGCCCATTCTGACCATTCACGCTGGGGTATGCATGCCTACCTCGCTCATCATCATTCAAGGGAAGTCATGAAGCTCAGGCTGGGAGAAGATATTTCACTTCAGACAGTAAATTACAAGGAGAAGATTTCCATTAATGGAGTGAGTATTTCATTTCATCCTGCAGGTCATATACCTGGTTCCTCACAGATAAGGTTGGAATATAAAGGTAGGGTAGCAGTGGTAAGTGGTGATTACAAATTAGAAGCAGATGGACTTTCTGAACCTTTTGAACCAGTAAAATGCCATGAGTTTGTGTCGGAATGTACTTTTGGCTTACCGATCTACCGTTGGGAATCCCAGCGGAAGGTATTTGATCAGATAAACTCTTGGTGGCAGGACAATGCTGCCTATAAAAGAAACTCGGTTTTGTTTGCCTATTCCTTGGGCAAAGCGCAGCGTATATTGAACCATTTAGATCCAAGTATTGGAAATATTTTTGCTCATGGTGCCATTTGGAATACCAATCAGGCATTATTGGCCAATCAGGTTCAGGTTTTAGATGTTCCCAAAGTCAGTCAGGAAATACCAAAATCAAGTTATCAGGGAGCTATGATCATTGCTCCTCCATCGGCTATGGGCACGCCTTGGTTAAAGAAATTCGCACCTTTCCGGACTGGGGTTTGTTCAGGCTGGATGAATGTCAGAGGTGCTCGCAGGAGGAGAGCTGTGGATAGGGGCTTTGTCCTGTCAGACCATGCGGACTGGGATGGGCTGATCACCGCCGTCAAGGCGACTTCGGCGGAGAAGGTATATCTTACCCATGGGAATACAGCTGTTTTTGCAAAATACTTGGAAGAGGAAGAACATATTAATGCTGTCGAAATAGAAACACTTTTTCAAGGAGAAAACAATCATCTTGAGGATAATTGATTAGGTTTTGGTATTTTAGGGCATATGAAAAAGCATTTTCTATACGCAGCCCTATTTATTTTGTTTCAGGCTTGTAATTCTGCAAAAGATAAAGATAAAGCTGTAATTCTTACCATTTCCGGAGAAATTCAACCGGAATCCTTGGGGATCACCTTGGTCCACGAACATGTTTTAGTTGATTTTATTGGAGCGGATTCAACCGGGGATCATAGGTGGGACAGGCAAGAAGTGGTTGACTTTTTGGTTCCCTACATCAGAGAAATTCAGGAAAAGGGCGTTAAGACCATTGTGGAATGCACACCATCTTTCTTGGGAAAGGACCCCCTGCTTTTACAAATGATTTCAGAAAAAACAGGGATGCAGTTTATCACCAATACAGGCTATTATGGGGCCGTAAATGGCAAATATTTACCTGGTGAAATAAGTGATTTGTCTGTTGAAGATTTAGCTGGTAGGTGGATTGCTGAATTCAAAGAGGGTATTGCTGGTACCGATGTGAGACCTGGCTTTATAAAAATCGGTGTAAATGAGGGAGAAGTACTGTCAGCAGTGGATGAAAAGCTGGTTTTGGCTGCAGCTTATACACATAAGCAAACGGGACTATTGATAGTTTCCCATACAGGTACGTGGAAAACAGCAAAAGCTCAAATAGAACTTTTGAAACGGGAAGGAGTGGATCTAAAGCACTTTGTTTGGGTCCATGCACAAAATGAGCCTGATTTTGAAAACTATCGCAAAGCAGTTCAAGAAGGTGTATGGGTGAGTTTAGATGGTATAGTTTGGGATGTGGAGGGGCATTTTCAGCGTTTGAAGTTTTTCAAGGAGCAAATTGATTTGGATAGAGTGCTGATTTCCCACGATGCGGGTTGGTATAGTCCTGGAGAAGAGGATCAAAGTGGATTTAAAGGATACTCAAGCTTGTTTGACCAACTGCTTCCAAGACTTCTTCAAGAGGGTTTTACCCAGTCTGATATCGATAAAATGCTCATCTATAATCCCAGGGAGGCATTTTCCCTTTGGCCTGATTGAAGCTGTCAGCTTTTCGCAAAATAATCTTTTGAATTTTCTTTAAAATCTTTTCTCCTTTTCTTGGGCCTGTGTACCTTTGCGCATGGCAGAACAGATACTTATCCTCGACTTTGGTTCCCAGTATACACAACTCATCGCCAGAAGAGTTAGGGAACTCAATGTATATTGTGAAATACATCCATATAATAAAGTTCCTGAGATCACTTCAGACATCAAAGGCGTAATATTATCAGGCAGTCCCTGTTCAGTGAGGGACGAAGGGGCACCCGATATAGATTTAGACAGCATGCGTGGGAAATTACCCATTTTAGGTGTCTGTTATGGGTCCCAATTAATGGCCCAGAAATATGGTGGGGAAGTATTGCCTTCCGAGATCAGGGAATATGGCAGGGCCAATCTTACCCATATCGATCAGCATTATGATTTGTTGAAAGAGATGACTCATGGTTCTCAAGTCTGGATGTCACATGGTGACACCATCAAGGTGCTTCCGGATGGTTTTGAGGTAATTGCCAGCACCCCGGCTGTAGAAGTTGCGGCTTTTAAAGTTCAGGGGGAAGAAACCTATGGCATTCAGTTTCATCCAGAAGTCACCCATTCTTTAGAAGGTAAGAATTTGATAAGAAACTTTGTAGTCCATATTTGTGGATGTGCCCAAGATTGGACTGCTGATATGTTTGTAGATAGTACAGTGGCGGAGTTGAAAGCTAAATTGGGCGATGATAAGGTTGTGATGGGCTTATCCGGTGGGGTAGATTCATCTGTGGCTGCTACTTTGATCCACAGGGCCATTGGGGATAACCTTACCTGTGTTTTTGTGGATAATGGCCTCCTCCGGAAAAATGAATTTGAAGAAGTTCTTGATTCATACAAAACTTTAGGCCTAAATGTGATTGGTGTAGATGCCAAGCAACGCTTTTATGATGCCTTATCAGGCTTAACTGATCCTGAAGCCAAAAGGAAAGCGATAGGCAGGGTATTTATTGAAGTTTTTGACGATGAGGCGCACAAAATTGAAGGAGTAAAATGGTTAGGACAAGGGACCATTTATCCAGATGTGATTGAATCAGTTTCTGTCAAAGGACCTTCAGCTACGATCAAATCTCACCACAATGTAGGCGGATTGCCTGATTTTATGAAGCTTTCTGTTGTGGAACCATTGAATACCCTATTCAAGGACGAAGTAAGAGAGGTGGGTAGATCTTTAGAAATTCCTGAAGCCATCATTGGAAGGCATCCTTTTCCAGGGCCAGGATTAGCGATTAGAATTTTGGGAGACATTACTGCGGAAAAAGTAAAACATTGCAGGAAGTAGATTATATTTTCATACAGGGCCTCAAATCACACGGACTCTATGATCAGGTTTGGCAGGCAGGTGCGATTCTTCTTCCTATACAGTCGGTAGGTGTGATGGGGGATGAAAGGACCTATGAGCGGGTTGTCGCATTAAGGGCAGTGGGATCTGTAGATGGTATGACCGCTGACTGGATTCATTTGCCTTACGAGTTTTTAGGAAAGGTTTCCAATGAAATCATCAATAGGGTGAAGGGTGTAAATAGGGTAGTTTATGACATTTCTTCCAAACCACCGGCAACGATTGAGTGGGAATAAAATTTCAAAAAAATAACCGTACCTTAAAAGGACGGGTTATTTTTTGGTTATGAATGAATTACTCCCCTTGAGCAAGAGAATAACCTCTGACACCATCAAAAGTATAAAGATGTTCTGTCTTGATAAAATCAAAGCCAAGGTCTTTGATTTGATTGAGCAGGTCTAATACATCTTCAGGGCTGATGGTTGCCTGTTCAGCAGTTTTGAAGCGGCATCTCCAATGGTCTGTACAGAAAGTCTCTGGCATTCCTTCGGGATATACTTTTACGCCCCTGTTGGTAATCAATTGGAGTTTAAGGCCGTTTGCGTCGGCTTTCCTAAGGCGGTCACCAATGGTATCAGGATTCCTGTTGTCCTCATCCCAATCAATAAATACGTCAACTCCAATAAGTTCTTTTTTCTCTTTTTTGGCAGGACTTAATTTGATTTCCAGTGGCTTGGTGGAGGACTTATCAAATATTGCAGGGATCATATTGCTTGGCTTTTGTCCAAGTCTCTCGATGACAGCCTGAGCAAATTCCTGCGTTCCGACCTTTTTTGTAGAAATATTTTCTTGAAAAATATCACCGGTATGCAAACCATCTTCCAAGGTCTTCATCCAAGCATTGGCTACTTTCTCCGCAATATCAGGTTGACCGATATGTACAAGCATCATGATAGCACCGTTAAGCAATCCAGATGGATTGGCCATGTCCATACCCGCAATATCAGGAGCAGACCCGTGAATGGCTTCAAACATGGCTACTTCTTCACCTACATTGGCAGATCCGCCCAAACCGACTGAGCCTGTAACCTGGGCGGCGATGTCAGAGATGATATCTCCATAAAGATTCAAAGTGACAATCACATCAAAAATTTCCGGTCTTTCTGCAATCAATGCGGAACCAATGTCAATGATTTTATGATCAGCTTCTATGTCTGGATATTCCTTGGCAATTTCATCAAAAGTTTTGTGGAACAGGCCATCTGCTAACTTCATGATGTTATCCTTCGTCATACAGGTGACTTTCTTTCTTCCGTATTTCTTCGCGTATTCAAAAGCATACCGGATGATTTTTTCAGAACCTGGCTTAGAAATCAGTTTAAGGGTCTGATAAACTTCCTGCGTTTGCCTGTGTTCAATACCAGCATACAAATCCTCTTCATTCTCCCGGATGATTACCAGGTCGGTTTTTGGGAAGTGTGTTTTGATAAAAGGCGAATATGCTTTACAAGGTCTCACATTGGCGAATAGGCCGAAAGATTTTCTAGTTGTAACATTCAAGCTTTTAAAACCACCACCTTGCGGCGTTGTAATTGGAGATTTTAGGAAGACCTTAGTTTCTCTTAGTGAAGCAAAAGATTTGGGCTCCATTCCGGAACTGATCCCTTTTAAATAAACCTGTTCTCCAATTTCGATGACATCGTATTCCAGTTGGGCCCCCGCTGCATCAAGGATGTTTAAGGTGGCTTTCATGATTTCCGGGCCGATACCATCGCCATAGGCAACGGTTATTTTTCTTTTTGATGACATATATTGATGGGTTATGTTGAATTTTCTATGTGGCACAAAAATATAAAAATTCGGAAGACTTGACAGGTAAACCTATTCCAATTTAGCATAATAAAGGACTGTAAAAGATAGGTATAAAATGGCTGAAAATCAGCCTTAAGTCGAGTTCTTATAGGATTTTTCTAAGAAACCCTTTGCTAATGTACGGAGTGCTCGTATATTTGGTTTCAACATTCACCTATTCCTATGGCTGATACCAACAATATTCTTTCTGAAGAAAAGGATGGGATTCTTTATTTGACTGTCAATAGAGAGTCGAAATTGAATGCTCTTAATTTAGCAACCTTGGAAGAAATCAGGAACATATTCAATGAAGTTTCTGATAACAAGGATATCAAGGCTGTTATTATAACTGGATCAGGAGAAAAAGCTTTCATTGCTGGCGCAGATATAAATGAAATAGCAGAGCTCAATGAACTGAATGCGCGTAAATTTGCTGAAAATGGTCAGGAAATTTTTGATCTCATAGAAAATTGCCACAAGCCTGTCATTGCTGTAATTAATGGTTTTGCACTTGGTGGAGGCTGTGAGTTGGCCATGGCCTGTCACATGCGGATAGCGACAGCTAATGCCAAGTTTGGCCAGCCAGAGGTCAACTTAGGTATTATACCAGGTTATGGAGGGACCCAACGTCTTACTTATTTGGTAGGTAGAGGAAAAGCCAATGAGTTAATGATGACCGGTGATATGATTGCTGCAGAAGAAGCCAAAACTTTGGGTTTGGTAAATTATATCATGCCTACAAAACAGGAGGCCATTGAAAAAGCAGAAGAGATTGTCCGTAAAATCATGAGCAAGGCCCCATTGGCCATAGGTATGATCGTGGATTGTGTCAATGCAGTATATACATCTGAAGAAAACGGTTTTCAGACAGAGGCCAATAGCTTTGCAAGGTGTGTCAAATCAGGGGACTATAAAGAAGGAACCAGTGCATTTTTGGAAAAAAGAAAACCGGAATTCAAAGGGGAATAACTCCCCTTTTGTTTTTTTAAAATGAGCCAACTCAAAAAATTAGCTGGTCAGACTGCTGTTTATGGTATCAGTAGTATTTTGGGTAAGACCATTAATTTTTTACTGTTACCCATCTATACAGCTTATTTGGATAAAGAGGCTTTAGGATCTTTTACGGCTATTTATGCTTTCATAGCTTTTTTGAATATTGTTTTCACCTATGGTATGGAAACTACCTACTTTAGGTATGCCACAGGGAAAGGCTTGGACCCGCAAAAGGTGTATGCACAAATCCAATCTCTTTTAATCACTACCTCATTAAGCTTGGGAGCTTTGATTTACTTCAGCTCAGCTCCTCTTTCAGAGGCTTTGGGGTATGAAGGCAGAGAACACCTTTTTCGCTGGGTAGCTTGGATTTTGGCCATAGATGCCATGTTGGCTTTACCTTATGCAAAATTGAGGAAAGAGAACAAGGCTTTAACCTTTGCCTTGGCAAAATTAGGCAACATCCTGATGAATGTAGGCTTAAACATCTTTTTTATTGTGTTTTGTTTTCATGTGTCTCAAGGTGAAATTTTACAAAAGCTAAAGCCGTTGATTGATGCATTTTATCAAGAAACCTGGGGTGTGGATTATATTTTATTAGCCAATTTGATAGCAAATGGACTTATGCTTCCCATCCTTTTTAAATTGACCGGTAAGTTTACTTTTGGGATCAATCTTGCTTTTATCCAGCCCATGTGGCATTATGCCATACCGCTCCTATTTATGGGGTTGGCAGGGGTGACCAACGAGGTGTTTTCCAGGGGATTATTTGAATACGTATTACCGGATGGATTCTATGGAGGATTGAATGCCAGGCAGGCAGGGGGGGTATTTGGGGCCAACTTCAAACTTGCTATATTTATGAATTTGGTGATACAAGCATTTAAATATGCTGCAGAACCATTTTTTTTCAATCAATCCACAGATAAAAATAGTCCTGAGCTATTTGCCAAAGTGATGCACGCATTCATTCTCTTTTGCAGTGTGTTAATGATCGTCATAGCTGTCAATTTGGATATGTTGGGTGCTTTATTTTTGAGAGCAGAGGGCTACAGTGAAGGTTTGTATATTGTACCTGTACTCTTGTTTGGATACCTCTTCCTTGGTATTTATTTCAACCTTAGTATTTGGTTTAAATTAACCGACCAGACCAAATATTCATTTTATATAACTTTGATTGGGGCGCTGGTTACCGTTTTGGTTATTTTCACATTGGTGCCAATACTGGGCTACATGGGGGCGGCATTAAGTACCTTAGCCTGTTACCTGACCATGTCAGCAATTTGTTTTGTTTACGGGCAAAAATATTTTTTCATTCCTTATCAAGTGGGTAGGGGTATCTTTTATCTTTTCTTTGCTTTTGGATTGAGTTATTTGGGTTTTTATTTACACTTTGATATTCCTCTGATCCAATTTATATTAAGAAATGCCATGGTGATTGTTTTTCTTCTTGTAGTTTTGTTTTTAGAAAAAGAAAAACTGGAGCAATTGTGGTCGCAGTTGAAAAGAAAAAGGAATGAAAGTTAAAGTAATCAATAAGTCTCAACACCCACTTCCTGCCTACCAAACACCTTTGTCTGCCGGGTTGGACCTGAGGGCCAATTTGGAGGACCCCATTACCTTGGGGCCACTGGAAAGAAGATTGATAGGTACAGGCCTCTTTATCGAATTACCTGAGGGGTTCGAAGCTCAGGTCCGGCCAAGGAGTGGTTTGGCTTTCAAGCATGGTCTCTCGGTTTTGAATACGCCGGGAACTGTTGATGCTGACTACAGAGGGGAAATTAAAGTGCTTTTGGTTAATCTGTCCAATGAGCCGTTTACCGTTCAAAACGGAGAGCGGATTGCGCAGATGGTAATCGCACAACACGAGCAAATTCGATGGGATGAAGTAGAGGTTTTGTCTGAAACCCAGCGTGGTGCCGGTGGTTATGGAAGTACCGGCAAATCTTAAGGTTTACCTCTGTAAGGCTTGTGGTTTTATATTTGACATTTTGTCAAAAAGATCAATCAGGCATTAAGTTTGCATTAAGATGCTTGTATGACATGGTGTTCATTCTGCTAAAACCATGTAACAACTTCTAACGTAATGCCTCAATTAGAGGCTTATTCAAAAAACATTTCGTGAAAATTAATTTAAAAAATATCTCCCTGTTCATCCTGGCTTTTTTGGTTGCCATTCCTTTAATGGGGCAGGAAAAGCTTTCCCGTAAAGAAAGAAAGCAGCAGCATAGTGAAGCTGTAGCTTCACGTCTTTTTATTGATGGGCAGCGTTTTCTTATTTTGGAGGATTTTGAAAGGGCTTATTTTTATTTTCAAAAAGCCAGGGAGATCAAGCCGGATGATGCTGCCATCAATTTTAAAATCGCAGAGATTTTGCTTCGTGCCAACAGGGTGGATGAAGCCATGGAATATGGCATGAAGGCAGTGGCAGGAGATCCCGATAATAAATATTATAACCTTGTAATGGCAGAGGCTTTTACAAAACAGGGGGAATTAGAAAAAGCGGCCGGTATTCTTGAGAGCCTTATGGCAAACTCAGAGGAGAACCAAAATTATATACTTGATCTTGCCTCTTTGTATCTTTCTATTGGTGATGCAGATAAGGCCTTGGAAGCTCTAAACCGGGCAGAGGATTTTTATGGCATGGCAGAGCAATTGACCGTCCAAAAACAAAGGATCTACCTCAGAAAAAATAACTTAAATGCAGCAATAAAAGAAGGCGAAAAACTCATTGAGGCCCATCCAGGAAACTCTCAATATGTTTTGAACTTGGTAGAGATTCTTTTTAACAATGGCCGGACCAATCAGGCATTGAATTTAGTCAATAGCTCGTTGGAGGCTTATCCAAACCAAGGTGATTTACAGCTTGCAGCTTATGCCTTATACAAAGATTTGGGAGAGGTGGATCGTGCGGAAAGCCTGATTTTGCAAGCTTTTGCCAATCCTGATTTAGAAGGTAAAGTCAAATCTGAGGCTTTTGGCGATATCTTAAGAGAGCCCAAGACTGTGCGAAGGGATTCTCTATTAGACAAATTGTCAGCTAGTATGGAGTCACTGCACCCATATGATCCTGATGTGTTGACCGTATTGGGAGATAGGATGATGTTTGAAAATAAAAAGGAAGAAGCTCTCCGCTTGTATATGGAAGCAATCAATAGAAGTCCATCCAATGCCCAAGTATTACAAGCAGTAATCACCACCAAGTTTGAATTACAAAAGGAATATTCAGATATAGAAACGTATACCATTATCGCTGTAGATGAACATCCCGAGAGGGCTGAGTTCTGGTTTTTTGATGGTACAGCTAAATTGGCACAGAAAAAGGCTGAGGAAGCAGAGGATTCATTTCTAAAATCAATAGAAGTCAATAGGGCTAGAAATAAACAGTTGGACTTATTGGTTCAGGCCTCTTTGGGTGATACCTATCATCAGTTAGGTGAAAAGGAAAAAGCATTTGAAGCTTATGAAGAGGTATTGAAAAGTAAACCTGATGATGAGCACGTGCTGAACAACTATGCTTATTTTCTTTCCCTTGCAAAGCAAGACTTGGAAAAGGCTAAGTCAATGTCAGAAAGATTAGTAAAGCGTTTTCCTGAAAATTCAACCTATTTGGATACCCATGCATGGGTATTGTTCCAAATGAAGGATTATGAAAATGCCAAAATATACATGGAGAAAGCCTTGGAGAATGAGGATAAGCCAAGTGGAGTCATGTTGGAACATTATGGAGATATCTTATATCATCTAGGGAATAGAAACGAAGCGATAAGTTTCTGGAAACAGGCTGAAGGTGGAGAGGAAACCTCTGAGTTTTTGTTAAAAAAGATTAAGGATCAAAAATATTATGACTAAGACGTTTTTTGGGGCATTGCTGATTTTTGCCTTTGTGTTAGGCGGCTGTGCCAAAAGACCTAATCTGTATACATCAGATGAAATCATGCAGGAATTTGACCCTGCTTATCTGGATTTCGGGTATCTTTCTGCAAGGGGTAGGGTAGTCATCGAAGAAGCGAATGGCAAGATTACCAGAGGGACAATTAATTTGCGTGCAAAAAAAGATAGCATCATTTGGTTTAGTATTACACCTGGTTTGGGATTGGAAGCCTTCAGAGGAGTAATCACCAAGGAGAAAATCAGGGTAAAAGACAGGCTCAACGGGGAGGATATCAATATGAGTTTTGTAGAAATAGAAGACCGTTTCGATTTGAGGTTGTCTTTGGAGCTTTTACAAAATGTGATTTATGCGAATGTACCTCATGAATTCAGTTACCGCGACCGCTTGATCAGAGTTGGGCAATATTTTGAACTGACTCAGGCAAGAGATGGTATTCGTTATCATTCCAGGGTAAGTACCCTTCATGGAAAGGTACAGGAACTGAGCAGCACCTCTATGTCTGACAGAGGCGGGTTATTGGCCAATTATCCCGTATTTGAAGATTTGGAAGGACAGCCATTTCCAAATAAAATGTTATTGAAACTTTCTTACAATTCCCCAGAAGGTGTTCAGGCAGCAATTGTAAATTTGGAAATGATTAAGGTTGAATTTTCCCCCACATCTCTTAATTTTCCTTTTCAATTCTGATGTATGGAAAAACGGTTGTTCATAGGGTTGGTGATACTCATTTTTCTGGGGCTTTGCCAGCAGGAAATTTGTGCTCAAACCCGTAAAACCCGGGCTCAGATAGAAAAAGAAAAAGCTGATATACAGAAAAAGCTTCTGGAGTTTGATCAGATTCTAAAGAAAACCTCTGAATCTAAAAAAGTATCAGTCGGTCAGCTCAATGCAGTCAACCAACAATTACAAAACCGTATAAATTATATCAGTACCCTAAATGGGGAAATGCGAATACTGGAAACGGAAATAAGAGCTACAGAAAAACGGATAGTGGGGCTGGAAAAAGACCTGAAAAATCTTAAAGAAGAGTATGCTGGGATGGTATATACTTCATCTAAGCTGAATCAGGGAATGACCATGACTGCTTTTGTCTTCAGTTCGGAAACATTTAAGCAGTTTTTTATGAGGTTACGTTACCTAAAGCAGTATTCGGATGCCCGTAAAAAACAAGTTGATCAAATCCAAAAAGTTTCTCAGGAACTGATTGGTCAGCGACGTAGTTTGGAGGATAAAAGGAAAGATTTACAAGCTGTATTGAGTCAAGAGCAACAACAGAAGCAGCAACTTGACAAGGCTAAGGTTGAACAGCAGCGCATTGTCAATAGTCTTAATCAGCAAGAGCAGGAATTGAGGAAACAGATTGCAGCCGCTAAAAAGCAACAGGAGAACCTCAACAGGATGCTCCGGGAAATCATTGAGGAAGACAGGAAAAAGGCTGAGGCTGCAGCAAGAAGACCTAGTTCCACTGCCAATAAGGCCTCAGGCAGTAGTATTCCTTTGACACCTGAAGCAGCGGCACTATCAAGTTCATTTGCGAATAATAGAGGTAAATTGCCATGGCCCGTTGAAAGTGGATTCATTTCAAAGCCTTTTGGGACCCATCCCCATCCCACAGTCAAAGGAATAACAGAAGACAATGACGGCGTAGACATACAGACCACTCCCAATGCCAATGTGAGGGCAGTATTTGATGGAGAAGTGATCAAGATAGGTACCATCCCGGGATACGGAGGTACCATTGTGGTAAGGCATGGGGAGTATTATACCATGTACAGTAAGTTGAAAGTGATTTCTGTGAAATCAGGTGAAAAAGTAAAGGCCAAACAGGTGCTTGGTCAGGTATATACCAATAGGGAGGGAGTAGCTGAAGTCCACTTTGAAACATGGAAAGGACTGCAACCTATGAATCCGTCCATTTGGCTTGCAGGGCAATAAAATAAATAATTCGTATATTTATAAAAAATCGAAGATATAGATGGGGTAATCCTTTGTGATAGGCCAGCTCAAGTATATCTTTGTAACAATTTCATCATTTAAATTATACCATCATGACAACATTGGGTTTCTTTCAAAACATGGGTGGAGGATCCATTATCCTTATCATCTTAGTGATTCTTCTGCTTTTTGGCGCAAAGAGAATCCCGGAACTGGCGAGGGGATTAGGAAGAGGTATTAGGGAGTTTAAAGACGCCACCAAAGAAATTCAGGAGGACCTCGAAGAAGGCCTGAAGGATAAAAAGAAAAAAGACTAAGCGTCACCAAAGTACAGTAACTTGGAAAAATTTCTTTCATTTGACGACATAAAGAAGTCGCTTGAAAACAGGGAGACCGATTGTAAAGCGATTGTACATTACTATTTGGACAACATTCAGACGAAGGCGCATCTCAACGCCTTCGTTGAAGTTTATAAGGATTCTGCTTTAGCGCAAGCAGCAGCGGTAGATGAAAAGATAGCTGCCGGTAAAGGAGGGAGATTGGCGGGGATGGTTATTGGTATCAAAGATGTATTGGTATACAAAGACCATGAGGTGAATGCCTCTAGTAAAATTCTTAAGGGCTTCGTTTCTCAGTTTACAGCTACAGCTGTGCAAAGGCTAATTGATGAAGACGCCATAATCATTGGCAGGTTGAATTGCGATGAGTTTGGTATGGGGAGTTCTAATGAAAATTCAGTGCATGGAAAAGTGCTCAATGCGACAGATGAAAGTCGTGTGCCTGGAGGTTCATCAGGAGGATCAGCAGTAGCGGTTCAGGCCAACCTTTGTACAGTCTCTCTTGGGACAGATACAGGGGGGTCGGTTAGGCAGCCAGCAGCTTTTACAGGGGTAATTGGAATTAAGCCAACTTATTCCAGGGTGTCAAGATGGGGTCTGATTGCCTATGCATCATCCTTTGATACCATTGGTGTATTCTCCAGAAATGTAAAGGACAATGCATTGGTTATGGAAATCATGGCTGGCCCTGATAATTTTGACAGCACGGCATCAAAAAAGCCAGTGCCCAACTACTCTGAGTTATTACATTTTGATAAAAGGGCCAAAATAGCTTATTTGAAGGAAACTTTAGCTTCTCTTGCATTGCAACCGGAAATCAAGGAAAATACAGTTGCGCTATTAGAAAAATTAAAGCAAGAAGGTCACCAGGTAGAAGAAGTGCAGTTTCCATTGTTAAAATATGTGCTACCAACCTATTATATTTTGACTACAGCCGAAGCCAGCTCTAACCTTTCCCGGTTTGATGGCGTAAAATATGGTTATAGGACCCCTAATGCACATAACCTTGAGAGTATGTATAAGAAGACGAGGTCAGAGGGTTTTGGGGAAGAAGTCAAAAGGAGAATCATGCTTGGGGCTTTTGTCCTGAGTGCCAGCTACTATGATGCCTATTTTACCAAGGCTCAGAAAGTCAGGAGGTTAATCAAGGAATACACAGAGAATTTGCTTTCAAAGTACGATTATATCATACTCCCGACCACACCTTCTACTGCATTTAAATTCGGTGAGCACAGTAATGACCCTGTAGCAATGTACTTGGAAGATTTGTACACTGTACAGGCATCAGTTTCAGGAGTTCCATCGTTATCTTTGCCTAACGGAACGGATAAAGAGGGATTGCCCATTGGGGTTCAAATCATGGCTAATTCCTTTAAAGAAGCAGAATTATATGCCTTTGCCAATTATTTGACTGGTTTAAATATGAATTAAATCAAATACGACTGATCATGAAAAAGAAAATACTTTCCATATTCATTGGAGCCATCCTTACTTGTTTGATGAATGGAGCAGTATATGGTCAGGAGTTGTACTTGGTTAATAATACATCAATTGAAGAGGAGACGATTTCTCCAAATTATGAGTTTGATTATATTCCTGACTTCACTTATGCAGAAGTTGAGCAAAGGGTAAGTCATATGAATACCGGGATGCCCTTTGAGTTGAATGACAGGATATTTTCATTTATCAATTATTTTGTTGTTCGGAATCGGGCTTATACAAAGATGGCACTACAAAGGAAATATATTTATTTCCCTTTATTCGAGGAAACGCTTGCGGCGCACGATATGCCGGACGAAATCAAATACCTTTCTATAATTGAATCAGGGCTTAACCCCAAGGCAAGGTCCAGGGTAGGGGCTATGGGGTTATGGCAATTTATGCCTGCAACGGGGAGAATGTACAACTTATATGTCAATGCTGATATTGATGATAGGATGGATCCAGAACTCTCTACGGAAGCGGCTGCTAAATACCTCAAGTCCTTACATCGTATGTTTGGTGATTGGGAGTTAGCACTTGCAGCCTATAATTGCGGCCCAGGAAATGTCAGAAAAGCCATCAGAAGATCAGGTGGTAAAAAAACCTTTTGGGAGATTTATAATTATCTTCCAAGGGAGACCAGAGGATATGTCCCTCAATTTCAGGCTATGATGTATGTTTTCCAATATGCAGAAGAACATAACTTATTCCTTGAAGATCCAACCTACCCCATTGCCTACGAAAAGGTGATGTTTAACCAAGAATTAGATCTTGAACAATTGGCTATGCTTACAGATGCTTGTTTGGAAGATTTAGAGTTTTTAAACCCTTCCATACAAAATCGGCTTGTCCCCGCATCGCATCAGCATATGGCCCTCAGAGTACCCAAATCAAAAGCCTTACTTATTGCTGAAAATAAGGAAAATTTTGCTGAGGCAGTTAAGCTGACAGAGGAAAGGACTTTGGCTTTAAGAGCTGCTAATAATAAGGTTTCACCTGGAAGAGCAATTAATGCCCAGCCTATACCCGCGGGTGAGCGAATCGTTTATAAAGTACAATCAGGTGATGTACTTGGAAAAATCGCCCAACAATACGGAACCACTGTGTCCAATATTCAATATTGGAATAACCTTTCTTCCAATTTGATTAAGGTTGGCCAGACCCTTTACCTCTATGGAAGTAACGTGTCAATCAGTAACAATTTGGCTGATAACACATCAAATGATGCTTCCGGTATGAAATATTATACTGTTCAGCCAGGTGATTCGCTTTGGTTGATTTCAAAAAAACTAAATGGCATTACTGTAGAGCAAATAAAAAAGTTGAATAACCTCAATACCAATCAAATCAAGCCAGGTCAGAAGCTAATCATAGGTTAACTATTTTCTTAGGAAATATTTTTTATTACCTTTTTAGTTTCTAAATTGTAGATGCCATAAAACAAAAATGATATGAGAATGAATAGAATATTGCTGGTTATGATGATCATGGCCATGATGGGCTTTTGGGGCTGTTCAGAAGATGGTGATTCCAAAAACTCTACCAAACCTAAGGCAAGAGGAGCAATTGGAGAGATCATTCTGGCTATAGACTCTACTAAATGGGAAGGGCCAGTTGGGCAAGCCTTAAAAGATATTTTCCAAGAGGAAGTATCTGGTCTGATTAGGGATGAAAGTATGTTTGATATCCGCAAAGTAGATCCTCGTGGTATGACTAGAATTCTAAGGATGGCAACCAATATCATCTATGTGACGACTTTTGATGATAAGAAAGCTGCCAGTCAGAATATCAATGCTTTGTTTACCAAAGAGGCCAAAGAGAAAGCTGCCCAAGATCCTTCTTTGTATATTTTAAGAAATGCAGATGAGTTTGCTGTTGGGCAGGAGGTGGTTTATCTTTTTGGCAATAATGAAGAGGAGTTGGTTGAAAATCTTAAAGCCAACAAGAGCAGGCTTCAGAATTTATTTCAGGTAAGAGAAAGAGGCAGGTTGGAAAAAGTTATCCTGAATAGGAAAAACTCTGCAGCCAAAGTAGCAGGGGAAGAATTCGGTTTGAGCATCAATGTGCCTGCTTCCTATCAAATTGCAAAGGCTGAAAATAATTTTTTATGGTTGAGACAGCCTACCCCTAGATCAGACAGGCCTGATATCAGTTTGTTCTTTTATGAAACCAATTATGTGTCTGAAGAACAGACCTTTCCACAGGCTGTTTTGGAGCTTAGAGAAAAGATTACCAGGCAACATATCTTTGGTAACCCTACCAACAGGAACTCTTATTTGGTAACCGAACGGGTAGATCCGACGCCAGTATTTAGTAATTTCAAGATAAACGATAATTTTGCAGTCGAAATACGGGGCGGTTGGAAAACCAACAACCTCAGTATGGGGGGATCTTTTTTGGCGTATCTGATTGTGGATGATAAAAAAGGGAAGCTTTACTATATGGAAGGTTTTGTTTATTATCCCAATGAGGCCCATAGAGAATCTATCCGTGAGATTGAAACCATTTTACTAGCGACGGAAGTCCTTCAGGACCAAGAGGCTTCCAGCTAATACTTTAAACAAATATACCCATATGGCCATTAAAATCCGTAAAGAGGATGCACTGAATTACCATGTGCAGGGGAAACCCGGTAAAATTGAAGTAATACCAACAAAACCACTCTCTAGCCAGCTCGATCTGGCCCTTGCTTATTCACCTGGCGTTGCAGAACCTTGCAAAGAAATTGCCAACGATAAGGAAAATGTTTATAAATACACTTCTAAAGGCAATCTGGTTGCTGTGATTTCCAATGGAACAGCAGTATTGGGACTGGGCGACATAGGTCCAGAAGCTTCTAAGCCTGTGATGGAAGGTAAAGGCGTCTTGTTTAAGAAATTTGCCGGTATAGATGTTTTCGACATTGAAATTGATGAGAAAGATCCACAAAAATTGATTCAAATCATCAAATCTTTGGAGCCGACATTTGGAGGGGTAAACCTTGAGGATATCAAAGCGCCTGAATGTTTTATAATAGAGGAGACCCTTAAGCGGGAAATGAACATTCCTTTGATGCACGATGATCAGCATGGAACTGCCATTATCTCCGGTGCTGCATTGTTAAATGCATTGGAAATAGTCAATAAGAAGATTGAGGATATCCAACTTGTCGTCAATGGGGCGGGTGCTTCAGCTGTTTCCTGCACGAGGTTTTACATGAGCCTTGGTGTAAAAAGGGAGAACATCGTAATGTGTGATAAAGAAGGGGCGATTAGGGCAGATAGAGCAATTTTAGATCCGGTTAAGGCTGAATTTGCCACAGAAAAAGATGTTTATACCTTGACTGATGCCTTAGAGGGTGCAGATGTCTTTTTAGGACTTTCTGCTGGTAATATCATGACTCCAGATCAAATCCTTAAAATGGGCAGTAATCCTATCGTTTTTGCCTTGGCCAATCCTGACCCGGAAATAGCCTATGATTTGGCAATGTCCACCAGAGAAGACCTTATCATGGCAACGGGAAGATCTGATTATCCCAATCAGGTAAACAACGTACTGGGATTTCCTTATATTTTCAGAGGAGCTTTGGATGT
>NZ_AMGM01000040.1 GCF_000298295.1 Cecembia lonarensis LW9 | reverse complement strand
TAAAAAAAATAAATATATTTCCATCCTATCTTATCCAAAAAAACCTGTTCGCAAGTGTACAGGCTCTGTCCTTATTCCGATCATTTTTTAACCTTCCGCCAACTTTTGTTTGAGGAATTTAACCCTTTCCCCAATGGAAAGTTCGCTAATATCAAGGTTTTCACTGGTGGCTTTCAAAAAATCCAACACGGCACCTTGATGTTCTGTGGATTTACCCTCTTTTACGGTTACATAACGCATGGTGGTCCAGAGTACTGTTTTCAACTCTTTTTTCGAATCATCTGTCATGTAGTATTCAAGACCTACTGTGTTGTGGTTATACCATAATAACCTACTCATAATCCTAACCCATTCTCCGACCTTTGCTGGTCTCACATAAGAAATGTTATGGTTATAGACCACCCAGGCTGCTTTGTATTTATGAATCATATCGATCATTTCTAAGCCATATAGTTTTGGAACCTGATCTTCTCTCGCATTAAAAAAATAATCAAAATACTTGGCATTGTTTAAATGCTGAAGTGGATCACAGTCCTGAAAGCGGATGACCACCCTGCTTTCGGTCTCTTTAGGGTAATGTTTATCCGGATTATATTCAAACATAGTGCTGTAGGTGTTTTTACAAAGTTAGGCATTTAGATGAAATTACGGTGTTGCCTCCTTATTCCTAATTTTTAGATCCAAAAAAATACATAAAAGAAATAAAGGTTATTTTAGCACACAAAGAAATGTAATCATGGATATAAATTGTGACCTAGGGGAAGGATTGGACAATGATGCCGGATTGATGCCCTATCTAGACAGTTGTAATATCGCTTGCGGGGGACATGCCGGAGACCAGGAAAGTATGAGAAAAACCATCCGCCTCGCAAAAATATTTCATGTAAAAGCAGGCGCACACCCCTCTTACCCTGACAAAAAACATTTTGGGAGAAAGGTTATGGATATATCTCTGCCGGTCTTAGAAACCCAGCTCATCCAGCAGGTAGAACAACTCTTTCAAATTTGTGAAGAAGAAGGATATGCCTTAAGTCATATTAAACCCCATGGAGCCCTGTATAATGAATTGGCCAAAAACCATGAACTGTCCTTGATGTTTTGTGAGCTGATGAAAAAAAAATTTCCAAACTATACGCTTTATTGCCCTCCCCATTCCATCATCGAAAGTATTGCCAGGGAAAAGCATATTCCTCTGATGCTGGAAGTTTTTGCTGATAGGAATTATAACGTTGACTATTCCTTGGTCAACAGGATCCTTCCCGATGCTGTACTTACTAATCCTGATGAAGCTTTGGCCCATGTCAGACGTATAGTTACTGAAAAGAAGATCAAGACGATATCTGGACTATATTTACCGATCTATGCAGATACGATTTGTATCCATGGAGATAACCCAATTGCTTTGGAAATATTGAAACTCATCCGGAAAAATCTTACCTTTTAATCATGGAAATTAAATACTTCCTTATCCATGACAAATTGGTTGAGTTCAGTTGGCCGCCCATCATTTCTGAAGATATATTGGAAAAGCTTAATCAGGTGACTGTCTATCTTCAAAACGCTTACGGTGAAGGAATCAAGGAAATCAGGAAAGGTTACCACACCCTCTCATTACGCCTCCATGTGTCCATTTCAGAGCAAGATTGTAGGGATTTGGTCGAAGAATTTAAAATGCTTGATGCAAGGTCTTTGGATCATTCAGCAAAGACATGGCATATTCCAGTAGCTTATGGTAAAGCGTTTGGAAAGGACCTTTCCCTTTTGGCCAAAATTCATGATTTGGCCGAGGAGGAAATCATCAAACGCCATAGCGCAGGTATTTATGTCTTGCACTTTTATGGTTTTCTTCCTGGCTTTATGTATCTCGGTGGATTGGATCCAGTCCTGTTTACGCCACGAAAAAGTAAACCGGACCGGCAAATGTCAAAAGGATCTGTTGCGATTGGTGGTCATCAAACAGGCATCTACCCCATGGAAAGCCCAGGTGGCTGGTATGCCATAGGAAAATGTCCCATTACCCTTTTTGATATCAAGCGTGAACCCGCCGTGCAATTACAAGTTGGAGACCGGATCCGCTTTGAACCAATTGATGCCGACAGCTTTGAAGCAATATATCAATTGGCTGTTCAGGGAAAATACGATTTACGCCATGATTAAAATCCCCTCATACATACATTTTACCAGACCGGGCATGTTGACTACAGTTCAGGACCTTGGGCGCTTTGATATGGCGGGGTATGGGGTGCCCTATTCAGGGGCTATGGATAGGTATTCCCTGGCCCAAGTTAACTTCCTATTGAGTAATCCGAAGGGGGCAGCTGTTTTGGAAATGACCAATCTAGGTCCGGAAATGGTATTTGAAAGGTCTACAAGGGTAGTTTTTGCAGGTGCAGAAGCTGAAATTCTACTGAACAATAAAAGAATAGTCAAAAATGGACAGGTTATTGAAATTCAAGAAGATGACTGTTTAAGCATAGAAAAGTTCAGGAAGGGTCAATGGCTGTATATGGGAGTCCAAGGTGGATTTGAAACAGAAGAAGTGGCAGGAAGTAAAAGTTGGTACCCCCAGATTACAGAACGGGGATACATTCAAAAAAATGATACCCTTTGCTATTTGTCAGAAGAAGAAAGGTTCTACCCTCCGGTAGAAACCAAGGCAAAAGTACGCTCTGATTGGTACAGAACTGCTCAAATCAAAGCCTATCCCGGACCGGAATGGGACATGTTGCCCACGCTGCTGAAAAACCGCATTACTAAAAAAACGTTCAGTGTTTCTGATTTGGTCAGCAGAATGGCCTATCAATTAACTGAAGAGATCCCTAATGAATTACCTGGAATTCTTACCTCACCAGTATATCCAGGTACGGTTCAATTAACGCCCTCGGGAAAACTACTGCTACTGATGCGGGATGCACAGGTGACGGGAGGTTATCCCAGAATCCTTCAGATCGATAATATCTCTTTGAATATTTTGTGCCAAAAAAGGCCAGGTGAAAAAATAAAATTTAGTATTTTATAATATATTGAGGTTTTTAACCCAATTAAACCAAAATGACAACCATGAATAAAGATTTAGAAAATCAAATCATTGAACAGGGAATGTCTCTGGATAAAGTAAATCAGCAGCTTCAAAACTTCAAGGAAGGTTTTCCATTTCTTCCCATAAAAGAAGCGGCTACCATTGGGAATGGCATTAAGGCATTGACTGAAACAGAAATTAACTACTTCAGAGATACCTATCCTGTTAAAGCCGCTACCAAAAATGTGGTCAAATTTGTTCCGGCCAGTGGTGCTGCATCCCGGATGTTTAAGGATCTTTTTGCTTTCCTGGAAGGAGATGGAGACATTGAGAAAAGTGCCTTTGTAAAGAAATTTATCCAGCAAATCGATCGCTTTGCTTTTTATGATGACCTAGATGCCAGTTTGAGAACTTCGGGCAGCAGTTTGGCAGAAGCTCTGGAGAAAAAGGATTACCAAAGTATTGTATCCCGTCTTTTGGAAGAAGAGGGCTTGGGTTATGGGCAACTCCCCAAAGGCTTACTCAAATTTCATCATTACGCCGATCATGACAGGACGCCAACTTATGAACATTTTGTGGAAGGATATCATTATGCTGTGGGTATAGGGAAAACAGTAAGGTTACATTTTACAGTGTCCCCAGAGCATGAAGCAAAATTTAAGGCGGAAGTAGCCTCCATTCAGTCCAAGCTGGAAAAGGAATTTGATGTAACTTTTGAGGTAAGTTATTCCCAGCAGAAAAAGTCAACGGATACCATCGCAGTGAATATGGACAACAGTCCTTTTGTGGAAGATGATGGGAGTATCCTGTTCAGGCCGGCCGGTCATGGTGCCTTATTGGAAAATCTCAACGATATCAATGGGGATGTGATTTTTATCAAGAACATTGATAATGTGGTTCCGGACAGGTTGAAGTCAGCCACAAAGGATTATAAAATGGCTATTGGAGGACTTTTGTTGGAAATACAGGAAAAGGTATTTGGGGCCTTAAAGCGATTGGATGCAGAAAAAACAGAATCTGCTGTGCAATTTGCTGAAAAGGTATTTCTCGAAGATTGTCAAGGTAAGCTTCCCGAACATTATAGTCCTATGGGTTGGGATGAAAAAGCTTGTTACCTGTATGGTAAGCTCAACAGGCCATTGAGGGTTTGTGGTATGGTGAAAAATACAGGAGAGCCGGGAGGAGGCCCCTTTTGGGTGCAGGAAGATGACGGTTCCGTTTCATTGCAAATCGCTGAAACTGCCCAAATTGACCTCTCAAATACCCATCAAAAAGAAATCCTTCAGTCATCTACCCATTTTAATCCCGTAGATTTGGTATGTGCTACCAAAGATTTTAAAGGACAAAAATTTGACCTGCTTGAGTTTAGGGATATGCGGACAGGATTCATTACCGAAAAATCTAAAAGCGGCAGGGAATTGAAAGCGCAGGAATTGCCAGGCCTTTGGAATGGGTCTATGGCGGGTTGGAATACGGTGTTTGTGGAAGTTCCGTTAATCACTTTTAACCCTGTTAAAACCGTCAATGATCTTTTGAGGGATGAACACCAAGGATAAGCTCAGTTGTCTTTGAAATTATTTTAGAGGCTGTCCCTTAAATGCAATTCCAAGCCAATATTGGATTGACTATTAGAGACAGCCCTTTTTATTCTTGAACAGGTGCTATTGTTTCACCTTTCTTGTAAAAGGTTTTACCGACTCTCTGAATGTGCTCTTTTTGTTAATTCGAGGTTATTTTGTTGAAAATGGATAGGTCAATCAAATAAGGTAAAACTCAAATCGCAAGCTTTTCAACCTGTTTTCTCAAATACTCCTTCAACTCCTCCCCTTCCAGGACTTTGATTTCACCTGGTAGGCCTAGAATAAACCTGGCCAAACCAGGCAATTGGGGAATCTTTCCTTCAAAATAATATTGATTTCTGTTCTTGATATAGGTCAAAGGCTTGGCATCAGGATATTCCTCCATCATCAGGTGATAAGCTTTTTTGCTCAATTTAAGGTGCACGTAAAACTGACTCTTTCCGGAAAATCCAAATAAACCCTGCTCTAATGGCCTATGTAAGGGCTGAAATTTAAATGGAATAGAGGTGACCAAAACCTCTCCAATACGTTCTACTTTAAAAAGTTTCATTTCTTTGGTTTCCACTTCCAGGGCATAAATGGAATCAAAATTGGTGTTGAACGCGACCGGTTCTACCAAACGGTCTGAAACGGCATCAGAGTTTAAAGAATAATAATCCTTCAGGATTACCTGGTTTTGATCCTTGATGGCTTGAGAGATCAAATCCACAGAAATACCCAAGTTGGCATTGAACAACTTATTGACACTGCTCCTGAAATCAGAACGAATATTGATTTTTTGCAGGATACTGTCTTTCAGTAAATTCTTTTTACTGTTTTTCTGAAGGAGACCATTGAGAAATATGATTTCTTCCTCACTGAAGGTACCGTAGGCAAAATCCTGAGGATTTTCCACCCTATCCACGATTCTGAATTTGGAATGCTTTTTTTCTATTTCAAACCCAAGCGCCTCTAGCAATTTAAAATAACGGTAAATGGTTCTTGGATCGGTATCCAAGGTTTCTGCCAACTTGTGTACAGGCTTGCCAATATTACCCCTTAAGAGGTTGATCAGCCTGAATACCCTTAGGATTTTTTGTTGTTCTACACTATTAGACTTTGCCATCAGATTTTTGTCAAAGTCTGAATTTAAATCAATTTCTGATCAAAGTAAAAATAAATGACAGTAGTTGACCCAATATTACCAGTTCGTTTTTCGTTTACCGGTAGCAAATACCCTGTTTACATTGAAGCCTAACCTGAATTGTTCTCCAGGGACCCCGTTTCCTCCAGCAAGGAGGTATTGTTCATTCAGGAGTTGAGAGGTAACAAAATACATCTGGAAAACATGGCCTCCAGCTTCCAGATCAATTCCTAACCCAACATTGTTGCGCAAATCATTATTCAGGTTAGGTATCCATTGCATGGTAATGGAGCTTTTGCTGCTGATTTTGTATTTGCCACTAAAGCCGAGGGCTAAATATAGATTTTGGTCTCCCTCGATAAGGAATATTGGATTTGGATCTACAAAATAGGCCATCATGGGAGAAACCTGTAAACTTATTTTATCTGAAAACCTCCTTGCAGCCATTAATTGAAAGGCAAAGCTGCTTCTTTCAACAAAATTTGGATTGGCTTCCTGTAGAAACTGATAATTGGATGTATTCACTCCAGCGGCCCCCATAAAGGACAAAGAAATCGGCATTTTGTCATCTTGGGTTTGCTTTAGCAAATGATACCTGCCATAGAGGTTATACATTTTGTCCCTGCTTTGTCTTGACATGCCCAATGAAAAGTTTTCATGTAAGGCATATTCAAAACTGAACTGTATCACTGCACCATTGTCCAATCCAAAAAGATTTTGAATCCCCCCGTCAATGGTACCGAATGTATGCATGATGGCAAAATGAAGCGTCTTTTCATCCAAGGGCTCCACCGTCAGTAAATTGATATGCCTGGGAGCATGAAAAATCAAGTCAACCTCTTGGGTTTCTGTAGCCAATTTACGCTCCAATTGGGCGTTGGCGCTCCAGGAAGCACACGAGAAGAAAGCAAAGACAATTAAAAATTTTCTCATTACAATTTTTTTTTTTTCTTAAGTACAGCATCAATTTTGACAATCTGCTCTTCTGCCAATTCATAAAACATTACTTTAGGAATTGCAATATTGTAATCACCGAGCAACACTTTGAACTCCGCCTTTAAACCAAGCTCTCCTTCTGTTAGCTTCTTTATTGTTCCCGGAACTTCAATTTCCCTCTCTACCCCATGAATTTTAAACTTACCCTTGGCCGTAACCGGCACTTCTTTACCGATTATGAGTGTAGGTACATTTTCTATTTGGCCTGTAAATTCTGCAAAAGGGAATTTTTTGGTTTCAAGGTAATTTTCCCTCATGTGTCTGTCCCTTAATCCTATACCTGTTTTAAGCGTGTTCAGGTCAATGTAGAAATCCAACAGATTTTTATCCAGATTTATCAGGCCATGCAGCTGGCCTGACTCCCCGGTAAATTCACTCATAGGTGCTTTTGAGATAAAGAGTGTTTTGCCCTTTTCAGTAAGAAACTCCTGGGCTTTCAATCCATTGGAATGAAATATCAAAAAGGAAAGTATAAGAAACGTAAACCGAAGCATCATCCGAAATCAACCGTCAAGGTGTTGCCATTCAGCTCCGTGGGAAAACTGGCCAAAGGTCTGGAAGCAGGCCCATTCAAAACTGCACCATCTGTACCAAAACGGGAACCATGGCAGGTACAAGTGAATACATTATTGGTGAATGTCCAACTATTATCACAGCTGGCATGGGTACAAACTGAAGTCAGGGCATTGAAGGTATTATCTCCAATGTTGACAATCAATACCCTGGCAGCCGATACAATAGCCCATCCACCAGTACTGGCCAATGCTGTGGCTTCATTAAGATTGACGGTGATTGTACTGCCCTGAATGGTAATTCCTGTTGAACTTGCCGGAGGTATTACAGCCCTATTAGGTCTGTCATCTTCATTTGAACAGGAAGTGAAAAATCCCACGCCAAAAGCTGACATGATCGCAAGAGTTCCTGATTTTTTAAGGAATGCCCTCCGCTCTTCAGAAAGCCTTCCTGTCTGTACACTTTCAATGGTTTTCATATTTTCAATATTAATGGTTTTGTGCGTTATAAAGGTTTGACGATTTATAAACACAAACCCAAAACCATTGTTTGAAAATGTAAAAAGAAACTTTTAAAAATTATAAAACCCCTGAGGGTAATTATCAAAAATGCTTGCGGTTAAGAATCTCGCTAAGTACCACCGCATCCTTTACCGAACTGGGATTATTTAGCATCCTTCTATATTTATTTTCCCTTACTTGCTTTGCTGTTGCTTCAGACTTAATACTGGATTTGATGCCTTGAATGGAAGCAGTCAAGGAAACTTGCTCATCCAAAGTTTTGACTTTAGGTAGAGCCTTGTCTGAAATCTCCCCTTGGAACTTTTGGTAAGCTTTGGGCTGATTGAAGTTGCTGGGTTCGAATGATTTTTCCTGCCTTTCAAAAGGCTGACTTGAAGTAATAGGGCGTTCTTCGACCGCCTTACCTTGTCCGCTCTGTTGAAAATCCCTTTCTCTTTCCTGTTGACCTTGCCGGATTTCTTTTAAAAGGTCTTCAAAAGAAACAGGTTTCCTCTGTTCCTGTTGATCTTCAGGACTACCTGTATTTTCTATCTCCTCTTTTTTGGGTTTTTTCAACACCGTAAAGAGAAAATAAAGGATAATTGCAATAAGATAAATAATGTTTCCAGCGTCCACAGTCGATAATTTTAGATGCAAGATAAAAAAAAAGCCCATTTGCACCAATTCTTGGTATATTTATGAAATAGGTTAATTTTGTTGCTCGTTCATTTTCAATTGCTGTAGGATGCTGCTGAGTAAGCTAGAAATCAAGGGATTTAAGAGTTTTGGTGACCGAATGGTTATCCATTTTGACAAAGGAATTACCGGAGTGGTCGGCCCTAACGGTTGTGGTAAATCCAATGTTGTGGATGCCATTCGCTGGGTGTTGGGAGAGCAAAAATCACGGATGCTGCG
This sequence comes from Cecembia lonarensis LW9, assembly GCF_000298295.1. Taxonomy (GTDB): domain Bacteria; phylum Bacteroidota; class Bacteroidia; order Cytophagales; family Cyclobacteriaceae; genus Cecembia; species Cecembia lonarensis. The sequence goes on along the minus strand of NZ_AMGM01000040.1, from coordinate 29,669 downwards.
TTCTGATAAGATGGAGAATGTGATTTTTAACGGAACCAAAAACCGCAAGCCAACCAACATGGCTGAAGTTTCCCTGACTTTTGAGAATACGAAGAACCTATTGCCAACAGAATATACCCATGTAACTATCACCCGTAGGTATTACCGAAGTGGGGAAAGTGAATACCTTCTTAATGGTATTGCTTGTAGACTCAAGGACATAACAAACCTGTTTATGGATACCGGGATCAACTCCAACAGCTATGCCATCATAGAGTTGAAGATGATTGATGAATTGTTGAATGATAAAAATAATTCCAGAAGGGATCTTTTTGAAGAAGCTGCCGGCATTTCCAAATTCAAAACCAGGAAGAAGGAAACACTCAGAAAACTGGAAGATACCGATGCAGACCTGGAACGGGTGGAAGATGTGCTTTTTGAGATTGAAAAAAACCTGAAAAGTCTGGAGAAGCAGGCCAAGCAAACTGCCAAGTACTTTGAAATAAAAAAAGAATACAAAGAAGCCAGTATTAATCTCGCTAAGCGTTCTGTTGAAAAACATTCAGCATCTTTGATAGCACTCCATCAAAAAGTACAGGGGGAGCAGGACAGGAAATTATCCATACAGACTAAAATTGCTGAAAAAGAAGCCCAGTTAGAGCAAGGTAAAGCTGACTTGATCCAAAGGGAAAAACTGCTTGCTTCCCGACAGCGGGCACTCAATGAACAAGTCAATAAAATCAGACAGTTTGAAAGCGATAAAAAGATCAAAAATGAACGGTTAAGGTTCTTAGAAGACAGGTCCCAGAAACTCAGGGAACAAATAGAGGCAGATCGAAAGTCCAACGAGCGGGCGGGATTCAGCATACGTTCCCTGGAACAGGAAAAGGAATCTGCCCAAAAAATCCTGCAAGAACTGGAATTTATCGTCGAGGAATTGAGGGAAACCTATGAAGCCAAAAAAACGGAACAAGTAGAGATTCAGGAAAGGCAAAAAATGCTTTCCAAGGAATTTTCCCTTAAAAAGGACCGTTTATACCAACTTTCAAAAGATCAGGAAATCAAGCAAATCCAGCTTTCTACATTAAAACAAGAACTTGAAAAAACAACTTCTGACGACAGCAGTCAGGTGTCAAATCTTCAAGATTTTGAAGATAAGATATATGAACTGAAAGTTGCCTTGGACCAAAAAACAGAGGGACTTTCATTGCTTAAATCCAAGGAGGAAGAGCAGGTTAAAAAGATTGAAGAGGCTAACAGGGTCATTGAAATGATCAGGGAAGAAGTGACTCAGATATCCAGAAAGCTGGATGCCAAACAAAATGAGTTCAACCTGACCAAGTCTCTGGTAGAAAATTTAGAAGGCTTTCCTGAAGCCATTAAATTTTTAAAGAAAAGTCCCAATTGGACCAAGGATACACCTTTGTTGTCCGACATATTGACCACGGAGGAAAGGTATAGGGTAACCATAGAAAATTACCTGGAGAGCTACATGAACTATTATGTAGTGGACACAGAGGCACAGGCCATAGCGGCGGTGCACTTACTCAGTGATGCAGCAAGAGGTAAAGCAAATTTCTTTATTCTAGAACACTTCAACAACTTCCACCCTGCACAGACCAAGATATTTTCAAATGCTGTTCCTGCAACAGAGATTATCGAATATGATGAAAAATATGGGAAGCTGATCGCTTTTATTCTGGATGATGTATATATCGTTCAAGGAGAATACCAGGATTTCCCAAAGGATCAAAATGCCATTTTCATCTCTGAAAGTGGAAAGCTCACCAAAAAGAAATTCAGTATTTCAGGTGGTTCCGTGGGCCTATTTGAAGGAAAAAGAATTGGTAGGGCAAAAAATCTGGAAAAGCTGGAAAAAGAGATCAAAGAGCTTAACAAAAGGGTAAGTGCAACCAGGTCTAATCTTGATGGCAAATTGTCTGATTTGCTTAAGCTCAAAGCGATTAGCTACAAACAGGAAATTGAAAAACAGCAGCATGAAATCAGTGAAATCAACCAGGAGTATGTTTCTGTAAAGACCAAAAAGGAGCAGTTAAGTGAACTATTGTCTTCCAATGCCAATAAAAGGGAAGATATTTTAGATAGGATAGAAAGCCTGCAGTTTTCGTTGGAAGACATCATGCCTCAACTACAGGAAGTAAAAGTTGATTTTGAAAAATTAGAACTTGAATTAGAGGAAATCAACTTAAAGCTACAACATGAACTTGAGCTTTTAAGTCAAAAATCTGCGGCTTTTAACCAAGAAAATATACGCTACCATCAGCAACTTAATAGAATTAGCTCTCTTGAACAGGAGATTGAGTTCAAACAAGCTGCATTTGAAAGTTCTAAAGAACGTATTGGTAACTCCCAGCAAGAACTTAGCGGGATTGATGCGGAGATCAGATCCTTATTGGAAAACAATGAAATCAAGGATGATGAACTCATTGAATTATATACCGAAAAGGAAGGTATTGAAGTAGGCGTAAATGAGGCGGAAAAGGATTATTATGCCGGCCGTGGTCACATTGACGAAACTGACAAACAAATTCGGGAGCTACAGAAATCCAAAGAGTCGATTGACGCACTAATGCAGGAAATGCAACAATCAGTCAATGAGGTCAAACTCAAACTGGCCAGCCTGAAGGAACGCTTGAGTGTAGAGTTTGAAATTGATCTGGATCAATTGATGGAAGAAAACCCTGATTTGGATGAAGCCTATTTAGAACTTGCTGAATCTGATATTAGGGAAATCGTATCTAAGGCCAAAGAAAAGCTGGAGCGCATTGGTCCTATCAATCCTATGGCCATGGAAGCATATGAGGAAATCAAGGAAAGACACACCTTTATTACCGCCCAAAAAGAAGATTTGATCAAGGCTAAGACATCGTTGATCGAAACCATACAGGAAATCGATCAGGTAGCCAAAGCAACATTTTTAGATGCATTCTCCAAAATCAAGGAAAACTTTGTAAAAGTATTCCGGTCACTCTTTACTGCAGAAGACGATTGCGACCTAAAACTGGTAGATCCTGATAACCCTTTGGAAAGCCCTATTGAAATTATGGCCAAACCCAAAGGCAAGCGCCCCTTGACCATCAACCAACTTTCAGGTGGGGAAAAAACACTGACAGCTACTTCCCTACTCTTTGCCATTTATCTCCTGAAACCGGCACCCTTCTGTATTTTTGATGAGGTAGATGCTCCTTTGGATGATGCCAACATTGATAAATTCAATAATATCATCCAAAACTTTTCCAAAGAATCACAATTCATAATAGTAACCCATAACAAAAGAACCATGGCCAGCACAGACATCATTTATGGCATTACCATGATCGAAGCAGGAGTTTCCAGGGTTGTCCCAGTTGATTTAAGAGAGTTGGCTTAAACCCAAAACAGTGTTTAGGCCTACTTTTGGTTTTCTTTCTCTTCCTTTTGCTTTTCAATCCATTCCTGTCGGACTTTTTGAATTCTTTTCCTGAAAACAAAATACAGAATTAGAATTATGACAGGGATGACGATAAAAATCAGAAGGTTGCTGGTTGAGGACAGATCTAAGGGTTCTGATGGTCTTGGAATATTCCGCTGTTGCTGTGCAGCAATGGGATTGCCCATAAAAAATCCGAAAATGCTAAATAAAATTTTCCAAATGTATTTCATGTGATTTATTCCTAATGGTTGGTTAGGCTTAATATAACTAAAAATAAAGGAAATTCAAAATCCGGAATGGCTACAATTGCTGCCTTAAAAAAATGCTACCCTTTAGAGCTTTATGACATGTACCGTTTTTCGGATTTTTTCTGTCAAAACCTGTATGATATACTTTCCTGGTGCAAATGGTGTCATATCTACAATCATGGTGAATGGACGGCCAGGGGCATCACCTTCATGCAAATTTGATAAAATTCTTCCCTGCACATCAATCAACCTTATTTGAACCGGCCCATCGGCATTGAAGCTTAGTGTGGCAAAATCCTGGACCGGATTTGGGAAAAATTTAATATCCATCCTTTCCTGAGGCGTTAAAGGATTGGTGAGTGTGTTTCGAATTACGGGCACTTGATCAAAGCGTCTGGAAGCATTCTTGGACATGGATGGCATATTTGCATCTGATTCAAACCACTGGCTCAATAGTGAGGTATAAATTTGTCTGAAATCAAACTGTAAAGGGAGATTGTCCCCATATACCTCATTTCCCCTTATTCGGGGAGCTTCGCCCAAATAACTTCCCTCTGACATATTACCAAAAACAAACATGGGCGCAGCGGTCCCATGGTCTGTACCACCACTGGAGTTTGACACAATCCTCCTGCCAAACTCTGAAAAAGTCATACCCATCACCCGATCAGCGGTTTTATGGTACTCTAAATCCCTCATAAAGGCCATCACTGCATCATTAAGGTTTTGTAGCAGATTGGCGTGCCTTCCCATGGTACGGTCACTGTCCACTACCTGGTTGTCATGGGTATCAAAACCACCCATACGAACCAAGTAAAGTGGTGTTTTCAATCCCCCGGCAATTAATCTTGACACAATTTTCAACTGATTGGCCAGCCTATTGTCCGGAAAAGGCCTTTGAAAAGTGACTTTTTCTGCAGTCTCTTTAACAATTCTACCGTATTTCTGAGATTGTTGGGCCATTAGCCTGATATACCGGATTTTATCACCTACAGGTCCCTCCGGTGCCTCGTCTACTTCTTTTTCCAACAGCTCATAAAATGAGTTTACATTGTTGATGACCATGGAAAACCCAATCCTTTCACCCTGAAAAAGCATGGAAGCGCCTAAACCAATTTCAATGGCCAATGGGTGCGGATGATTTTCATTTGGATAAGCTTCTGGAAATTCAGGATGGCCTTTTTCCAAATATCGACCGGTCCAACCCGAGTTTAAAAGCTGATCTGAGTCTGAACCACTCATCCAAATGTCTTTAGACCTGAAATGGGAAAAGTTTTGTTGGGGGTAACCTACGGAATGTATGACCTGAAGCCTTCCCTCTGTATATAAAGATTGGAAACCTTCCAATGCCGGATGAAAAGCAAAATCACTGTCTGGTATTTCGAGTATCTCGTTTTCAGGAAGGATAACATGAGGCCTTACCTGTGAAAGCTGGCTCATATAACTGAGGGGAATGACCGTGTTCAATCCATCATTCCCACCATCCAAATAAATCAAGACCAGAATCCTTCCGGTATCTTGTGCCAGATTCAGTAAACGCTCCACTTCTTTACCTAGGGCAGGTGTGCCCAATGCACCAAAAATTCCCGGAGCTGCAAGACTGTGGGCCACATGTTTGATAAAAGTTCTTCTTTTCATGTGCTACATTAAATGGGTTTCTGCCATCTGCAAAAGCAGTTGAAATGCCGGATTCAAACGGTTTAATACCACCGTTCTTGCCTCCAGGTTACTTGGATTTGCCTCAAAAGTCAACCAAGCCCCTGTCCAATAGTAATCCTGTTCCTGCCCTGATAGCAGTACTTGTTTTACCTGTTCAAACTGTATAGGGCCTAAATCAACCCCTAACAATACCAATGCTGAATCTTTAATCAACGAATTGGGATCTTCCGGATTGGCCAATGTATTGACAAAATTTAAAACATTGGCCTGTACATTGAACATGGCATTTAACCTAAAACCCCAAAACACCAAAGAGTCGGTTAAAAGGGTCCTTCGGGCAATGGTATCTGTATTGATCCAAATTTTGTCATACATGGGGCTTTGATAAAAAGGTGGCCATCCTGCCACATTGGGTGGGTCTCCAATTTCCATGCCCAGGTTGGCCATCTGCCACAAGATTCCTTCATACATTTGACGCTCTTCCAGGGTGCTGGCTGCCTTACGCATGTTGAAGGACTTCCAAAAGCCCAAAGTGAAATCCAAGGGGGTTTTTATTACTACTCCAATGATATCCTGATGGTAAAAATGGGCAGACTTCAATAAAACCCTCAAGGCAGGCAATATGTCGAAATTATGTTGAAGGATAACCTGCGCCAGTGGGGTGATGACCAATCTTTCGGCCTGTGCTGTAATTTCAGGGGTTACAAAAAAACCATATAGTTTCCTGGCTAAATGTTTGGCACATTCAGGATTGGAAAAAATCATATCGAGCAGCTCATCCAGTTCTTCTGCTCCTGCATCTCCTGCTTTGCCAGAAATTACTTTGTTTCCATAAAATGCAGAAAATCTTTTATCGCCAGTGTGGTGGGCTTCTGAGTTGAAATAGGAAATAGGCTCCCCATCTTCATGTACAGATTCCCAATCAACAGTCCAGCCGGTCAATACCCTTGCGGTCATCCTTACATCCTCCTCCGTATAAGCGGCGTCCTTCCCCTTACCAATACAAAACAACTCCTGAAGTTCTCTGGCAAAATTCTCATCTGGAGTATACTTGTTGTTGAATGCACCACTTAAAAATATCAACATCCCCGGATCTAAAGTCAAGTCCCGAATCATGACCTTAAAATTTCCTATGGCATTTCTTTCCAACATTTTGAAATAACGGAAGCAGATTTTGGACACAAATACATCCCACATTTTTATGGGCAGAAAATGCCACCAAAAAAGAATCATTTTTTCCAGCGCACTATTTTGGGCATTGATTACCCTTCCAATCATCCATGTTTTTAGGGAGATAATCCTTTCACCTTCAAAATTCTGATCAAACTTAGCCCTGACAAAGGTTGCTCCTGCCTCTACATCAGGGTCCATCCCCTCTTCCCCCTCCTGATTATAATTGTTTATTGGCTCAGGGTAATTAAGATTGAAGCTGAAAAACCGATCTAATATCTGATCAATGGTATCATTTCTATACTGTCGTAATTCTCCTGTACTGACTCCAAAACTGATTCTTTTGATCAAATGGGCAACATGTCTCTCAGTGAATGGCCCGTTATAAGGCTCCAGTCCAGCTGTGATTTGGGCTAAACGCGCATTGTATGCAACTTCCTCCTTGCTGTTTTTAGGATCACTTGTGTTGGCACCCAAGTCCAGGGATTCAACTTTTCGGTACTTTTTAGATAATTCCCTAAATTGACCTGAACGAATCGAATCTGTAAAAACAGCCTTTGCCATAGGATGGTATTTTTTACCTAAAAATATTGTTTTAATATTAATTTCTCTTACAATAATTACTTATTTCCAAAACTTATAAAAACATAAATTATAGAAATTAATAGATCCAAAGTAGTCATTTATGAAATAAATTTTTCTTATTAAAGTTTTGTATTACGAGATTAAGAAAATGTATTTATTTCAAGTTAAAAAGCAGCTATTTTTACTGATTGTCATAGTTTAAAACAATTGCAACCCGTCGGTAAAAAAACCCGGCAGAAAATTTACTTTTTTTCTGCCGGGTTTTTGGTAAATATTACTAAAATAATCCTAGTTGTTCTTCATCGTCTTTTTTGATTTTAAAGGAAACGGTTGAACCGACTTCTACGTCCTCCTGTGGCTCTGTTTCTTGATTTGCATTCTGATCAATCACCTGTACATCTACTACTTGATAGGAGGTCAGTTTGTTGCCTATGGTCTTCCAACCTTTAACATCAATCAACATGTCGAGATCAAACTCTAACGTCTCTTTCTCCTTTCCTTTCAGGACGTTAACTTTTACCTGTGGTTGTTTTTCGGTTGAAACCACCAAAAGACGGGATAGTCTGTGATCAGAAATTACGTTGAATTTTTTATTCATGGTACTTGTCTCTATTAGAAAACGCTTCACGTAATGCGTTTTGCCAGCACCATCATAATAAACAATAGAGATTACTTTTTCGGGATCAAATTTTTCAATCAAAAGTACGTCTTTGGCTTCGTAGCGATTGGTCAATTCAAATGAGGTGATTTCATAGTCTCCGTTTTTGTAGAAGACAATGATTTTATCTTCACCCAAGAAATTACCGATCATTTGACCCCTTTGGTCTGTATTAAGTCTACCAATAGACCCATCATAGTAGATGTCCAAGCCTCCCAAAGTAGATACCCCTTCCATCTTCAGCTGAATCTTTCTAATGGGATATTTGGTCAAAATATTTCCACCGGCATTTCTACCTTTGATTTCAATGGTACTGAAATCAAAATCAAAGACCTTGATTCTGGCTTTGGCACCTTGGGTAAGGTATACCGTGACAAGTTCAGCCTCACCATTTGGATTAGCCGTCATGTACAACACCTTTGAACCCTTGGTTCCTTTTGTTAGGTCATACTCCCTGTCCCTTGTAACTGCTAGTACCTGAAATCTTTTGACCATGGCTTTGCCTGATGTGCCATCCAAATAAATCAGGTTATATACCATTCGCTCATCCCCTTTCCTAAATACCGCTACATGTATGATATCTTTACCCACAAAACCTTTTTCCTGAATTCTAGTCACCACGCATTTGCCGTCTCTACGGAAAACAATAATATCATCCAGGTCGGAGCAATCGCAGATGAATTCATCCTTTTTAAGGCCATACCCAACAAATCCATCCGCCCTATTGACGTAAAGTTTGGCATTATTGGCTGCCACTACAGTGGCTTCAATCGTATCAAAAGTTCTGATTTCAGTCTTCCTCTCTCTTCCTTTGCCATATTTTGTCAAGAGGTTTTCATAATACTTGATGGCATATTCAGTCAGGTGCTTCAAATTGTAATTAACCTCCTTGAGTTCGTCCTGAAGCCTGCGCATCAGCTCATCTGCCTTGAAAGCATCAAATTTGGAAATCCTTTTGATCTTGATTTCTGTCAGGCGAACGATATCATCTGTTGTAATCTCCCTGTAGAAATCAGGTTTGAAAGGATCTAAACCTTTGTCTATGGTCTGAATGACAGCATCCCATGTTTCGCATTCCTCTATGTCCCGGTAAATCCTGTTTTCAATGAATATTTTCTCCAAAGAAGAAAAGAGTAATTTTTCCATCAACTCTCCTTTTCGGATCTCCAGTTCCCTTTTGAGCAGGGCTCTGGTCTGCTTTGTATTATATGCCAAAATCTCATTGACAGTAAGAAACACAGGTTTCTCTTCAATGATCACACAGGCATTAGGAGAAATGCTTACTTCACAGTCAGTAAATGCATAGAGGGCATCGATGGTCATATCCGGTGATTGCCCTGGCGCCAATTGGATCTGTATTTCTACATCCTTGGCCGTATTGTCTACTACTTTCTTGATCTTTATCTTTCCTTTATCATTGGCTTTGATGATGGAATCAATCAAGGAATTGGTTGTTGTACCAAACGGTATATCTTTGATTAATAGTGTTTTATTGTCCCCCTCTTCAATTCTTGCTCGAACTTTGATTTTACCCCCTCTTAACCCCTCATTGTACTCAGTAAAATCAGCCAAACCACCAGTGGGAAAGTCTGGCAAAACGTTGGTCTTTTCACCTTTAAGAATAGCAATGGAACCTTCTATCAATTCGCAGAAGTTGTGGGGCAATATTTTGGTGGATAAGCCTACGGCAATCCCCTCTACTCCTTGCGCCAACAACAGTGGAAATTTCACAGGAAGTGTGATGGGTTCCCGCTTTCTTCCATCATAAGAAAGTTGCCATTCGGTGGTTTGGGGATTAAAGACTACTTCCAGGGCAAACTTTGAAAGCCTGGCCTCAATGTATCTAGCTGCTGCAGCAGAATCTCCGGTACGGATATCACCCCAGTTGCCCTGAGTCTCTATCAATAAATCCTTTTGCCCCATATTAACTATGGCATCACCAATGGAGGCATCTCCATGTGGGTGATATTGCATGGATTGTCCTATGATGTTGGCCACCTTGTTGAACCTGCCATCATCCATCTCTTTCATGGCATGTAGGATCCGTCGCTGTACAGGTTTCAATCCATCTTCAATGGCAGGAACAGCCCTTTCTAAAATCACATAGGAGGCATAATCCAAAAACCAGTCTTTGTACATTCCGGTTACAGGAATGGAGTCATGTAAACTGTCTTCCTTTTCCTCAGGATTATTTGGTGTATTATCGCTCATTTAATTTTTTGATTTCTCAATATTGCCTATTCAAGCAATAGCTAGGTTTTCATATCAATGAATTCAGCATTGGCCAATTGGCCTTTAAGTTTAGGCCGCTTCTACTTCTGTTTGCTGCGCAGGATCATCAAAAACAATATCCTTCTCAATTTTAAGGTTATCGATGATAAAATTCTGCCGGTCGGGCGTATTTTTACCCATATAAAAGTTGAGAAGGTCTGCAATCTTGGTTTCCTTACTCAAAATAATGGGGTCAAGTCTGATATCTTCTCCGATAAATGTGCCAAACTCTTCAGGAGATATTTCTCCTAGACCTTTAAACCTGGTTATTTCCGCGGATTTACCCAACTTATGAATGGCCCTTTGCCTCTCTTCATCGGTGTAGCAATAGATGGTTTCTTTTTTGTTTCTGACCCTAAAAAGAGGCGTGTCGAGTATAAATAAATGTCCATTCTTCACAAGATCAGGGAAGAACTGAAGGAAATAGGTCATTATCAGAAGCCGGATATGCATACCGTCTACATCTGCATCAGTGGCTATCACAATTTTACGATATCGCAAACCCTCTATACCATCCTCAATATTGAGGGCATGCTGTAAAAGGTTGAATTCCTCATTTTCATAAACTACTTTTTTGGTCATTCCGTAGCAATTCAGGGGCTTGCCACGAAGCGAGAAAACTGCCTGTGTCTGCACATCTCTTGACTTGGTAATAGAGCCTGAGGCTGAGTCACCTTCTGTAATGAAAAGCATGGTTTTGTTTTTCATTTCATCATCTCCCTTGGGATCGTCGTAATGAACCCTGCAATCCCTAAGCTTTTTATTGTGCAAATTGGCTTTTTTGGCCCTTTCATTGGCCAATTTCTTGATGCCTGAAATTTCTTTCCTTTCCCTTTCGGATTGAAGGATACGTTTCAGCAGGGCATCTGCCACAGCCGGGTTCTTGTGTAGGTAATTGTCAAGTTCAGTCTTTACAAAATCATTCACAAATGTCCTTAAGGTTGGCCCATCAGGTCCTACCGTTTGTGATCCAAGTTTTGTTTTTGTCTGTGATTCAAAAACAGGTTCCTGAACACGGACAGCTATTGCTCCTACTACAGATTGCCTCACATCCGAAGCATCAAAATCTTTTTTATAAAACTCTCTTAGGGTTTTAACCAATGCTTCCCTAAAAGCCGCTAAATGTGTACCCCCTTGTGTGGTAAACTGTCCATTGACAAAGGAATAATATTCTTCACCGTACTGATTAGAGTGGGTTAAAGCCATTTCTATGTCGTTGCCCTTGAGATGGATAACCGGATACCGAATGCTGTCTTCATCTACCTTTCGCATCAAAAGATCGAAGAGCCCTTTTTCCGAGAAAAACTTTTTACCATTGAAATTGATGGTCAAGCCGGCATTCAAAAAGGCATAATTCCAAATTTGATTTTCCAGATATTCCGGAATAAAGTGATAATTTTTGAAAACGGTAGGATCAGGTGAAAATATGATTTTAGTACCATTCCTCTCTGAACTTTTATCGATCTTTTTATCCTCAATCAACACCCCTTTTTCAAATTCAGCGACTTTAGTTTCCCCGTCTCTGTAAGATTGAACCTTGAAATATTCAGATAGTGCATTCACTGCTTTGGTACCTACGCCATTAAGGCCAACAGATTTTTGAAATGCTCCGGAATCATATTTTCCCCCTGTATTGATTTTGGAAACGCAATCAATAACTTTCCCCAGGGGTATCCCTCTGCCATAATCCCTTATTTCCACCCTGTGTTCAGAAATTTTGATGTCAATGGTACGCCCATAACCCATCATATGCTCATCGATACTGTTGTCCACCACTTCCTTGACCAACACATATATACCATCGTCCTGAGCACTGCCATCCCCTAATTTGCCAATATACATGCCCGGCCTTAAGCGGATATGTTCTCTCCAATCCAGAGATTTGATACTGTCTTCGGTATATTGAACCTTTTCTGCCATTTATGTTAATCCTAATTGTTGTTGCCTGTTCGTATTAAGGTTGCTTTTTAATGCTTTTAAATTTTTGTATGAGGATCCAAAAGAGTCCAAGTATCCAAACTACAAAAAATATGGGAACCAAATAGAAGAAGAATGTAAATTCACTGGTTGCCATTTCATTTTGATTATTGATACTGAGGACAAAGATTCCCAAAATACAAAGGGAAACATTGATAATGCCAACGAAACTGTAAATCCAAGTAAGCATATAATCCCTGAAAACGTCTCCAGTGGGGAATAAACGTTTTAGGTTAGCGGTACTTTGATTTTCTATCAGCTTGCCTGGTGCTATCAATAAAACGTTCAGGACTAAAAATAATATTATTCCAGTGTAAAAAAATGAACTTTTGGTCATGATTTTAATTCCTACACCATCCTCGTTCAATTGATACGATACCAAGTCAGGTAATGAAGCATATATGTAAAGGAATGCGAAAACGAAGAAAAGAACTGAAATGAAATGAAATGCTTTTCCGAATCTGTAATACATGTTTAATATAATTTAGGTCGCTAATATAAATATTAAAAAGGACACAAAATTGAAACTGTTTTTAGGATTTTGGGTTTTTAAAAGAACTTAGCATGGACAAATAATAGAAATTGCTGATAATGAAGAAGGTTTCAAGGCCAATTTATGGTATTTACCTTATATATAAATTTTTCAGATCCATTTCCAGACACATATTTTCAGCATCTAAAAAGTAAATGATTAAAAATGAGCTGCTGCCTTTCATGCTTTGCTAAACCTTACTTTCTTTGCAAACACTTATGAAAAATTCAAATACCATCAGATTCATCAATATGGCTTTTAGCCTGCTTTTATGTGTTTTTTTTGCAGGTTTAAACATGCAATGTTCTTCAAAAGTAAAGATTGAGGGACTGGATTTAGAGCTATGGAAACAGGACAGAAATGGCTGTCTAGGTTTGAGAGCCAAAGACCTGGAAGCTTTCAGGGAAGTGAAGAATGAATTTTTGGCCAAAGATAATCAGGCTTTGATTAAAACATTCGGCAGACCTGATAAAGTGGAACTGGCTGACCGTAGTCAGACTTTTTTCATTTATTTCATTGAGCCAGCTCCTGCCTGTGAGGACACTGAAAGCGTTGATACCCCATTAATGGTCATTTTCAGGCTCAATGCCATCAGCAGGGTAAGTGAGGTTACCATCAGCAATCTAGCGCCATAAACTTGGTCTTTTATTCTTCCATAAAACAAAGTGCCGCTGCACCCAAAGTGCCGGCGTTGTTTTCAAGAGTAGCTTTGATCAAATTCAGGTCTTTGACATAATAAGGTGTAAGGTATTGTCTCACCGTCTTTTCCATTGAAGGCATCATAAACTCCAAACCTGCAGAAATCCCTCCTCCGAAATATACATGCGTCACATCAAGGACACGAATGGTAGAAACAATCGCTTCTCCCAGAATTCTACCCACCTCTTCAAATACCATCAAAGAAATTTCATTACCCGCTTTGGCTGTATCCACTAAAAGATGGGTGCCTAATTCTTTATTTTCCAATTCCCCTACTAACCTAGGATAAGCCTGGATAAACCTGTCCAAAATTCTGAGAATCCCGTTCCTTCCTATTAAAGTTTCTAACCCTTGGTTTCCTCTGGAAAGCATGTGGCCCATCTCCATGGCATTGCCTCTACACCCTTTAAATATCTCGCCATCTAATACCAGCGCACTCCCAATACCAGTTCCCATGGTGATAAACAAAAAGTTCTCGGGCGGATTGTTTTTTCCAAACCTGTATTCACCTATTGCAGCTGATGCAGCATCATTTTCCAGAAAAAAGGAAATATGGCCATATTTTTTCTTAAGCTCTTCTTTTAATGGAAAACCATTCAGTGCTGGAATAGCAGGGATTTCAAGCGTGGTTTTTCTATCTTTAGATATCAAACCCGGTAAGCCAATCCCAACTTTTTTTATGTCGGGGAACTTGGCAAGAATATCCCCCATCCCCTCAATAAATCTATGGTTAAAACCTTTAGGGTCGTCCCTGTATGGAGCGGTATCTATTTTTTCAAATGAAAGGATCTCTCCGCTTTTGTTCACTAACCCAATTTTAAGATGGGTTCCGCCGACATCAACGCCTAAAAAGTGTTCTTCGGATTTATTCATGGTTATTTCTTCAATAGGTTTAGAGCCCTAAGTTAAAAAAGAGATTGACTTACTTCCTAAAATCTTTTTGAAAGTCTTGAAATATTTCAAAAACAGCAGGGCAAACCAGGGAATTTTTTAAGGTTAAATTCAATATGCCATGCATATTTTTTCTGTTGGTATGTGGATATTCCCTGCATGCTTTGGGGCGGTCTTCGTAGACGAGGCATGTATTGTCTTTATTTAAAAATGGACAAGGTGAAGCATTTAGGACATAATCCCCATCCTCATCTAGGTGTAGGTATGTGTCCAAAAATTTTGATGGCTTCATTTTGAAAACTTTGGCCAAACGCTCAATATCTGTCCGTATAAAAATTGGACTTGTTGTTTTGCAACAATTGGCACACTGAAGACAATCAATGGTTTTAAATTTTTCTTCATGTGCAAAAGAGAATGCCTCATCCAATACCTGGCCTTTCAGTTTTCTCAGCTTAGATAAGAGTTTTTTATTTGCTGGAAATTCAGATTTACTGATATGTTCAAAATTTTCTAACATCAATAATTAAATTATAAATTTTTTATTCTGAATATTTATTTTAATTAGGTAAATATTTTGAAAATTCAATTTTAATTCGTAGTTTATATTGTTGAAACTAAACCCAAAATGCTATGAAAACTCACCCCAATGAACTCTTCTTTTACTATAACCCAAGTCATAGTATAGACAAACAAACACGTGCCTATGCACAATCCCTCACCAAACACATCAATGAAATTAACATTGAGCGTGAGCGGATCACATTGACCGGATGGAGATCCATTCTGGACAAATTGAATTTAAGGCCAAAGGACTTACTCAACCGGGCCCATCCGGATTATCAGGCAAAAATTGCAGGGAAAACCTGGGATGATGAAGGTTGGCTTCAGATTTTGACCAAATACCCCCATCTGATCAAAGCACCCATAGCCATTAAAAGGAACAAAGCAGTGCTTTGTACCACGCCCAACAGGGTTTTGGAATTGGATTAAACCAATTCAATTCCGTCGTCCTGAATCCGTATTTTTTTTGCCTTATACAGTTGACCAATGGATTGTTTGAAGTGCTTTTTGCTCATTCCCAACAATTCTTTGATGGCTTCTGGGGATGATTTATCATGAAGGGGTAAGAATTTCTGATCTTTTAAGATTTCCAGGATTTTTTCAGCCCCTTCCTCGTATTTTTCCCTACCAATAGGGAGAAGTTGAATATCTAACTTGCCATCATCCCGCTTTTTCTTAATAAATGCCCTAAGGGTATCACCAATTTTTACTGGCTGAAATATTTCATTTTTATAGAGTAGTCCTTCAAAATTACCCTCTATCAGGACTTTAAATCCCAAATCTGTTTCCTCAAATAACAAAACTTCAGTTTCCTGACCTTCCTGAAAACCCTGAGTATCTTTGATCAAAAAATCTTCATACTTTGAAACACCGATCAATCGATTGGTTTTGAAATCTTTGCAAACCCTTACCAAATATCTGCTGCCCTTTTCCATGGGTTTTCGCATTTCTGCTTTGGGGACAAACAAATCCTTCGGCAATCCCCAATCCATAAATGCTCCAAACTTGGTGATTTCTTTGGCTTCCATGACGGCAAACTCGTCTAAAAGTGCCTTTGGCCTATTGGTTACGGCCACAGGTCGGTCTTCGCTGTCTGTGTATACAAAGACTTCTAATTCCTGACCTTCTTTTTCAATTCCTGTTAAATAACTTTTAGGCAAAAGTACTTCTCCCCCTTCCTGCAATGCAAGGTAAGCACCATTGGCTGTAAATCTATTGATGAGCAGGCTGCTCTGTTTTCCCAGTTCTTTCATTCCCCAAATGTAACTAAATTATGTCATTAGGAATTGGAAATACTTTTGTTTCAAATTAGATTTGAGTCCTAAATCTCGGAGAAAATCCATATTGTTATGGACATTTTTGCAGAAATTTTGTTAATCATTTGAATACTAAACCCAAATCGACATGAACAATATATCAGTAATCGGCTCAGGAACAATGGGCAACGGAATAGCGCATGTATTTGCCCAGTATGGTTATAAGGTATCTTTGATAGACATTAATCAGGCCGCCTTGGATAAAGCCTTAGCTACCATTTCCCGGAATATGGACAGACAAGTAAGTAAAGGTTTGATTTCTGAAGAAGATAAAAATATGGCTTTTGGAAGAATCAAAACTTTTAACTCGCTGAAAGAAGGTGCCGCACATGCAGACCTGGTGATTGAGGCCGCTACGGAAAATCTCGATATCAAACTGGAGCTTTTCAGACAGATGGATGAAATTTGTAAAGACAGTGCCATATTGGCCAGCAATACTTCATCTATATCCATCACTAAAATTGCAGCGGTTACTTCCAGACCTAACCAGGTCATTGGGATGCACTTTATGAACCCTGTCCCTGTCATGAAATTGATAGAAGTAATCAGAGGTTACGCTACATCTGATGAGGTGACTTCCCGCATTATGGATCTATCCAAAAAATTAGAAAAAGTCCCGGTAGAGGTAAATGATTATCCAGGTTTTGTGGCCAATAGAATCTTGATGCCCATGATCAATGAAGCTATTTATACCTTGTATGAGGGTGTGGCGGGAATAGAAGAAATCGATACGGTCATGAAATTGGGTATGGCTCATCCTATGGGACCTTTACAACTGGCAGATTTCATAGGTTTGGATGTCTGCCTTTCCATATTGCGTGTGTTGTATGAAGGATTTGGAAACCCTAAATATGCACCATGTCCGCTTTTGGTCAATATGGTAGAAGCTGGATACAAGGGGGTGAAAACCGGAGAAGGTTTCTACAAATACACCCCTGGCGTAAAGGAATTTATCGTTTCCCCACAATTTAAAAAATAATTTAAGCTTTACTTTATCAATTACACTTAAGTAATTGATTATTTACACCATATAATAAAATGCATATAGCTGTATCTGGAAACATCGGAAGTGGAAAAACAACCCTGACCATCAAACTTGCCAAACATTACGGTTGGCATGCTGAATTGGAAGCGGTAGAAAATAATCCCTATTTGGCCGATTTTTATGAGGATATGAAGCGATGGTCTTTCCATTTACAGGTTTACTTCCTGAATAGCCGTTTCAATCAGATCAAAAGAATCAGAGATAGTGGTCAATCTGTTATTCAGGACAGGACAATTTATGAAGATGCCTATATCTTTGCGGCTAACCTGCACAAGTCCAAACTGATTACAGAAAGGGATTATGACAATTATCTGAATCTTTTCCATTCGATGATCAATTTTGTGAAGGCACCTGATTTATTGATATACCTGAAAGCAGATATTCCAAAACTGGTCGGTCAAATTGAAAAGCGGGGCAGACATTACGAAAATGCCATCAGGATTGATTATTTAAAAAATCTTAACGCGCATTACGAAGACTGGATTGCAGGTTATGATAAAGGAAAGCTCTTGGTCATTGATGTCAACGAGATGGACTTTGTTGCCCATCCGGAAGATTTCTCTTCTATTGTAAGCCGTGTGGACAGAGAAATGTACGGTTTGTTTGCTTAAACCAAAAGTACTGGATAAAATGCCCTGTCCCTTCGACAGGGCATTTATTTTTAAACCCGAATTATGCATTAGGGTTCGTAGTAGCCTGTCCCGATGACAATCGGGAAGAGTTTAAAACACAAAAGAATCAAGCATTTAGCGAATGAAGCATGGTCATCTCTATGGTGAATGCGCTAAATGCAGTGAAATGATTGATTATGTCCGCCGCGGCGGATAAGCTCGTAATAACTTGTGCGCCGTGGCGTAGTAATTCTAATGCATATTTCGGGTTAAACCAATTTTCTATTTAGCCATGCAACTATTGCATCCCGGTGAGATTCAGAAGGATGCAGTAAAAGGTCATCAATTTTTTTGAGACTTCCCCCTATCATCAAATTTTCATACATGGGAATACGTATCAACTTATACCCATGTAATCTGCTAAGCAGATCATATTGGGCATCATTGTATGCATTTAACTTCCAACCCGCTGAACCATTGCCTGTAAGCTCTCCTATGGCCTCACTTTTTCCAAAAATGCGTTCAGCTATTGGGGGGCCATACCATACCCGTTCCTGTGCACCAGCCTTTAGGCATTCCCTCTCGAAACCCCGACAAAGTCTTTTATAAGCTTCAAGCCAAGGAAAATTAAAAGTAACATAAATACCTGTTTTCAAGGTGTTTAACCTAAATCTATTAAAATGAACTTCATCATCATAAATGACTAAAAAGCGGTGGATTTTAAAATCAAATTTAAGCTTTTCTAATAACGGAGGAGTACCATTTCCCCCCAATTGGACAAAGAGTTCCTCTAAGAACTCCTCCCCTTTTCCTTTGAGGTAAGAATTATTTACATCTAATCTATAGTCATAATCTACGGGTAATTCTGAATCCTTCAAAATTGTACCCAGATGACTGACTTTCAAACTGTGCATTTTGCTTAATTTCCTCTTATTATTTCCCAGGTGTGATCTGCCAGAAGTTTAACTTCGGCAATAAATTTGGAATATCTTTTTTTCCTTCCCCATTCTTCGGGAGCAACCATACTTAAAAAGTCTTTTCCATCTTCTTTTTCGTATAAAAAATAATGATGGTTAATCAAAGGTTCAAAGGCTATGGAGCTCTGATAAATCCTTTCAGAAACCTCTACCCTCTTTTGAATGGTCTTGGCTTGGTCTGCCAATAATTGCATCTGCTGATAAATCTGCGCCATCTGCATATCTGTTTGGGAATGCATGGCCGCCACCGCCCTTCCAGTAATCTTCCCCTTATCCTCTGGCTTGATAATGGCACTTCCGGATTGGTGTGCATAAGGTAAAAGTCCGGGGTTGTCCGTGGTCTTTTCCTTCATTTTTTCCAGATCAATCCTCTCAATATCTATTTTCTTTTCTTTACCCATGCTATTTTATTGAGTCCGAAGGTGCTATCCTTTCCTTGAGATTACCCTTTGAACCGGGGAATGTTGTTCTTTTGGATATGTCAATACTTACCCAAATTATGATTAACATAAAAATCCCGGCGATGATGACAAAGATAACTTTATTCCTGCTCATATTTTCTTACAACCAAATACCTCAATAAACGGTTTATTTTTGCACAAAATTAAAATTAAGGACTGTATTAAAAAATTAAAAATGAACCCATTCCACAAGACTTGGGAACTGTGAAGTCCTCTTTTTTTGGAAAAAACAGGATACAATTTTTTTATTTATTTGAAATACATAAATTTGTGTAAATTATGCATAATTTATGCCAAATTAGTTTTTATGTATCAACTGATAAGTCCACAGACAATCATACAGTATTTTGGAGATGATGATAAAGAAATGTTGCAGGAAATGGTACAAATAATTTTGGACACCAATCTGAACGACTTAAAACACCTTCATCCACATTATGAGGAAAAAGATTTTTCAAGCATCAAAAAGAAATGTCATAAGGCTAAGCCTAGTATGAGTTATGTGGGTGCGGTAGAAACAAGAAAACTCTTGGAAAAAATTGAATCCGATCTGGAAAATTCCAGACCTACCTACGAGGTTTTATTGGAGCACATTCATATCATTGATAAAGAATTGAAACATTTTTTAGATAACCTGTGATGTTAAAAACTTTTTAATCCTTCGATAACTTTTTTGTACCGTATTACTTTTTTTAGCCGCATATTTGAAGAAAGAGCCCATTCGCTCTTTTTATCGAACTTTATGGGTAAATATATTTATCATTACAAACCACAATCCATATGAATAGCGTGAAGGCTTGTTTTTCAATTTGCTTATTTCTTATTCAATCTATTTTATTCGCACAAGAGCTGAGTGTGGAGAAAATCATGCAAGACCCCAAATGGATGGGGCATTTTCCATCGACTATCAGTTGGGATGAAAAGGGAGAAATAATCTATTTCAATTACAATCCGGAAGGAAACCCTGCTGACTCACTCTACAAAATCCACTTAAATAATCCAACGAAGATTGAAAAAGTAAGCTTGGCAGAAAGAAGGGCTTTGGTTCCACCCTATGCAGATACCAATAGGGCTAAAAATAAAAAAGTTTTTACTTCAGGCGGTGATTTGATTACATATAATATAGCTGAGGGGACAAGAAATGTCATACTTGAATTTGGTGACCGGATTTCCAATGCGAGGTTTCTATATGATGAAAACAGGATTGTTTTTCAGGCGGGCAACAACCTGTATGTTTACGATCAAAAAAACGGAAAACTTCAAAAAGTAAGCCGTATCAATACCGGAAATAAGCCAGATGAAAAAAAGGATAACCTAGCAGAAAGAGAAGCATGGTTACGGGATGACAACCTGAATCTCTTACAAGTAGTCAGGGAAAGGGAGGAAAAAAAGGAGGCTGGAAAAGCCTATAGGGATGCTACTGCCGAAAAGGAAAGGTTTTCCTACTATTTGGGCAATAGGCAGATGGCCAACCTTCAACTCTCCCCCTCTGAAAAATTTGCCACTTTCAATATAATCACAAGGGTAGACAACAAAAGAACCAATGTACCGGATTACACAGATGCCTCGGGTTATACCACCAATTTGCCTACCAGGTCAAAAGTGGGTGATAAACCTTCTAAGATAGAATTGGCCATTTACAATTTTGAAAAAGATACGGTTTATTTGGTCAAGACAGACGAATTGCCGGGGATAAAGGATTTACCTGATTATGTAAAAGACTATCCTGAAAAAAAATGGGAAGCAAAAGTGCGTGAAGTAATTCCTTCCGCTGTTAATTTTTCTCCTGATGGAAAATATGCCGTTGTTAATATCCGCTCTGTGGACAATAAAGACCGCTGGATTGCCCAATTGGATTTAGAAAAAGGAACATTAAAAAGTCTTGATCGACAAAGAGATGAAGCATGGATTGCCGGCCCTGGAATAGGCTGGAGTATGGGGGGAGGAACCTTTGGTTGGCTTCCTGACAATAAGCATATCTATTTCCAATCAGAAGAAACTGGTTATTCCCATCTGTATATTCTGGATGTTACTAATGGCCAAAAGAAACAATTGACCAAAGGAAACTTTGAAGTATTTGATCCTAAAATTTCAAATGATGGGAAATTCTGGTACCTCAGCACCTCAGAAGTACATCCCGGTGAACGCCATTATTATATGATGCCTTTGATGGGTGGAAAATTGGAACAATTGACCAGCATGACTGGCAACAATGATGTGGTACTCTCCCCTAATGAAAAGCATATGGCCATTCTCTATTCCTACAGTAATAAGCCTTGGGAGCTTTACTTGCAGGAAAATCTACCAAATGCCAAGCCCAAGCAACTAACAGATGGAAAATCAGAAGCGTTTAAAGCTTACCAATGGAGGGATCCTGAGTTGGTTCAATTTAGGGCTGAAGATGGGGCCATGGTGCCGGCAAGACTTTACCTGCCAGAAGCTAACAAGAAGAATGGGGCTGCTGTAATTTTTGTCCATGGAGCCGGATATTTGCAAAATGTACATAAGTGGTGGTCCAGTTATTTCAGAGAATACATGTTTCATAATCTTTTGACTGACCTAGGTTATACCGTTTTGGATATTGATTACCGTGGATCTGCTGGATACGGTAGGGATTGGAGAACGGGTATCTATAGACATATGGGAGGAAAAGACCTTTCTGATCAGGTAGATGGGGCCAAGTTCTTAGTATCCCAACATGATGTTGATCCTGGAAAAATCGGTATTTATGGTGGTAGTTATGGTGGCTTTATCACCTTGATGGCCTTATTTAATGCTTCTGACACTTTCAAATCCGGAGCAGCCCTCAGGTCTGTTACCGACTGGGCACATTATAACCATGGATATACTGCTAATATTTTAAATGAACCCTTCAATGATCCTATTGCTTACAGAAGATCCTCTCCCATCTATTTTGCAGAAGGGTTTAAAGGGCATTTATTGATGGCCCATGGTATGATTGATGTGAATGTCCACTTCCAGGATGTTGTCCGCTTGGCGCAAATACTGATTGAGCTAGGTAAGGATAACTGGGAAATGGCTGTTTACCCGGTAGAAGATCATGGTTTCGTTGAACCCAGTAGCTGGACAGATGAATACAAGCGGATTTTGAAATTATTCAATAACACCTTAATTGATTAAGATGAGAAGCCACCCTAAGCTAAAGTTTGCCTTTTCTTTCATATGGGCTTTGGTGTTTATTTTTACTTCTTCCTGCAAAGATCAATTAGCCACAGATGATGCCGGAAGGGGTTTAATAGCAGAAAAAGCCATGGTGGTTTCTGCCAGGGAAGAGGCCTCTAAAATTGGTTTACAAATTATGGAGAAAGGTGGTAATGCCTTTGATGCCATGGTGGCCACTGAAATGGCTTTGGCCGTCGTATTTCCATTTGCGGGAAATTTGGGTGGTGGTGGATTTATGGTGTACCGTCTTGCTGATGGCACCATAGGATCCATTGATTATCGTGAAAAAGCACCTCTAGCAGCCTCCAGGGACATGTATTTGGATGAGGAAGGCAATGTCATTCCAGGGCTTAGCACATTAGGTGCCTTGGCTGTGGGAGTGCCTGGAACAATTGCCGGCATATTTGAAGTACATCGAAAATTAGGTACACTGCCCATAGAAGAAATCCTGGCTCCTGTCATCGCATTGGCTGAAAAAGGGGCGGTTGTTACCGAAAACCAAGAGAAAAGACTGGCCAATAGTAGGGCGGACATCATCAAGGTAAGCGGTGAGAATACCCTCTTTGCCCAAGAATTTAAGGCTGGTGATACCATCAAATACCCCGCATTGGCCGAAACCTTAAGACGAATCTCTCAAAACGGAAGGGATGAGTTTTATAAAGGAGAAACAGCAAGCAGGCTGGTCCAATTTATTCAGGAAAAGGGAGGTATTATCACTTGTGAGGATTTGGCCCATTATGAAGCGCAGTGGCGGGATCCCATTCAGTTTTCCTATAGGGATTATCAGATCATTTCGATGGCGCCACCAAGTTCCGGAGGCATTACCTTGGCACAAATCCTTGGCATGTTGGAGCCATTCGACCTAAATGCAATGGGCCATAACAGTCCGGACTACATTCAAATATTGACCGAAGCGGAAAGAAGGGCTTATGCTGACAGGAATTTTTATTTGGGAGATCCCGATTTTGTGGAAATTCCCACGGAGGTCCTGCTGAGCAAAAGTTACCTGAATGAGCGGATGGCTTCCTTCAATCCAGAAAAAGCCACCCTTTCCTCTGAAATTTCGCATGGAATTATTCAATTTGTAGAAAGTGATGAAACCACCCACTACTCCATAGTGGATCAATTTGGCAATGCGGCAGCCATTACCACAACCCTTAATGGCGCTTATGGTTCGAAGCTATACCATGATGGTTTGGGCTTCTTTCTCAACAATGAAATGGATGATTTCAGCGCTAAAGCTGGAATTCCCAATATGTTTGGACTTATCGGTGCTGAGGCCAATAGCATCGTGCCCGGAAAACGCATGTTAAGTTCTATGACCCCTACTTTGGTTGAAAAAGATGGAAAGTTATTGATGGTTGTGGGAACACCGGGAGGTTCAACCATCATCACTTCGGTTTTGCAAACCATCCTGAATGTCATTGAATTTGGGATGACCATGCAGGAAGCGGTCAATGCACCCAGGTTTCATCACCAATGGTTGCCCGATTACATTAATTTTGAACCGGAAGGCTTCCCTTCAGAAGTATTGGAAGCCTTGAAAAGTAAAGGTTATCTTATTAATGAGGGCTATACACCGATTTTGGGAAAGGTGGATGCCATTCTGGTCCTTCCTAATGGAATACTGGAGGGCGGAGCAGACCGTAGAGGTGATGATGCTGCGGCAGGGTTTTAAGAAAATGGCCAGTCTTTTTAGTAAAAGGACTGGCCATTTTAATTTAATTCAGTTCTAATATAAATTTCGCTATATCCTTCAAAACTTCCTCATTGAATGTTTCTTCAATTTCAGCATACTCTGCAACTGCCCCTGTCTGGGCACTTTGGAAAAGGTGATTCAAGTTGGGATAAACTTTAAGGGTTAACAGGTCATCCTTCCCTTGAAATAGCTGGACCAACCTATTGCCGTTCTGAGCTGCATTCACCTGCACATCTTTCCCTCCAAAAGCAGCAAAGACAGGTATCTGGATTTGTTCAATAAGGGCTTCTGGGTTGGTACGGATAAAGTGGTAAAACCAGGGATTCAAGCTTCTTTCCAAAGCTGGGATCAGGTTATTTATTTGCTCTTGCTTGAGTTCGGCCGACATGTCATAGGTGCCCACTACTTCATTGACTAATGCTTTTACCTGAGATTTTGCCTCTTCCAAATTTTTGCTTTCTTCAACCATTTGGTAAAATCGGCTGTTGATTTTCACTTGCTGTTCTACCAATGCTTTTGGATTTCCAACAGACCTCGATACATCTTCTGTCTGTTTTTTCATCAGGTCTGGAATAGGAACCACCGGTCCTGCCAAAGCCAATACAAATTTCAAATCCGTATTTTCAGTATTGGCCGCCATCACCCAAGCAATCAATCCGCCTTCGCTATGGCCGATCATTCCTGCATTTGACTTATCGACATAATCAAAGGAGGTTAAATGGGCAAAAGCTGCTTTTGCATCTTTCGCAAAATCTGAAGTGGTTGCCTGCGAAAAGTTTCCTTCTGATTCTCCTACTCCCCTTTCATCATATCGGAACACTACAATTCCATGGCTGGTCAGGTAATCTGCCATCACCCAAAAAGGTGCATGCCCAAAAATTTCTGAGTTCCTGTTTTGGGGCCCTGAACCTGTGACCAAAATGACAGCTGGAAAAGGACCAGCACCTTGAGGTTTGGTGATGGTGCCATAGAGGCGGTTGCCCAGGGAGTTGACAAAATGGGTTTCAATGATTTCATATTCAAATGGCGCTTGGGGTTCCTGAGGCCTTTGGACAGCATTTTCTCTAGCATTATCATCTACCTTTAAAAGGTCTAAAGGTAATGAAAGGCCAGATTGCTTGAAAGTTCCCTGAATTTTTGCCTCTACAAAAAGTCCTTCATAGCTAATAACTCCTCCCCCGATTTCAAAGGCCAGCATTAAGCCATCAAAAAGTACTTTGGACATGGGAATTCCCATGGCACCTTGGCTTGGACTGTCCATCTTTCCTGTCCATTGGCCATCCTCTTTTTCAAAGTGGAAAAGCAGAGGGATTTTTTGTCCCATAACTTCTAATTCAGCTTTCCAGCTCCCTGTAAGCTCCTGTCCTATGGTAGGCTGAACCAAGAAAACGAGTAGAAGAATTACTAAATGTATTTTTTTCATTTTTCAAAGATGTATTCCCTGCGAAATTATCATTTACTTTGGATTATGGATAAAGAAATTTTGATGGATTTAGTTACTAAGACCATGCCTTTTGGAAAATACAAAGGAAAGCTACTTTGTGATGTGCCGGAGCATTATCTTGTTTGGATGAAAAGGCAGGGTTTTCCAGAAGGAAAATTAGGGATGTGGTTGAATACACTTTATGAAATTCGAGTGAATGGATTGGAGGAGATTTTGACTAACCTTAAAAAAATGAAATCATAAAAAAACCACCATCCAATTGGAAGGTGGTTTATAGTTGTAACTTGTTAAGTTTTTAAAATGAAATCGTAACAGCATTAGAGCAAGATGCTGACGATCCTGCCTCGCAAACCGTATAGGTCAAGGTACCGCCACCTCTGAAGTTAGTCTGATCCACATATGAACCTGAATTGTTAACAGTGGCGATTTTGGTTCCATCTCTGTATATATCAACTTGAGAAGTAGTGGCTCCTGACCAGCTCAAAGAAGCTCTCCATCTGCCTTGAACCTTGGTTCCAGAACCGCTTAATTGAATAGAGGCATCTCCATCATCACCTCCGGTGTCACCATCATCACCACCGTCGTCGCCTCCATTATCACCATCATCACCTCCATTATCGCCATCGTCACCTCCATTGTCGCCACCGTTATCTCCACCAGCGCTTTCACCCAAAGAATACAGCATGTGATTGTTGGCTGTCCTGGAATTGCTGACAATATTTTTGGTAGAAGTTTCAGTCAAGAAATTATATACCGCTTGAGATGACGCTGAAGGATTGGCCTGTAAGTACAATGCGGCTACACCGGCCACATGAGGTGCAGCCATTGAAGTACCGGAAATGGTATTGATAGCAGTAGTGCTGGTATGCCATGCTGCGGTGATAGAAGCCCCTGGAGCAAAAATGTCCACGCAATTCCCAAAGTTCGACCAAGAGGTTTTTGAATCTGATGTGGTGGTTGCACCAACCGTGTAGGCTCTTTCCGCCCCTGCCGGAGATACGGTGCATGCATCTATATGTCTTCCTCTTCTATCCCCGTTTCCAGCTGCTACAATTACTGGTACTCCTGCATTATACATCCTAGCTACGGCATCATTAATGGCAGAATTAGACCCTCCTCCTAAAGACATATTGGCTACGGATGGACCATTTGCATCAGCAGCTACCCAATCCATACCGGCAATAACCCCACTCCAAGTACCTGAACCATTACAGTCCAAAACTCGAACCCCTACTAGGGTAACATTTTTAGCTACTCCAAAGGCACTTCCACCAACAGTTCCGGCCACATGGGTACCGTGACCGTTACAATCTTCTGACGTTCCTCCAAAAGCATCAAAACCTCTTTGAGCTCTTGTTCCAAATTCCACATGATTCGTTCTGACACCGGTGTCAATGATGTAGGCTTTTACACCCTGACCAGTGGCATTGTAAGTATAAGTACCGTTTAAAGGAAGGGTTCTTTGATCTATTCTGTCCAAACCCCAGGTAGCGTTATTTTGTGTGGTCGAAAATGCATAAACATAACCATCAGGCTCTATATACTTGACCATAGGATCATTTTCCAAGGCTTCCAATTGGTCGCCTGAAAGTTTGACTGAGAATCCAGTCAACAAGTTTCCAAATACCTTGTCAACATTTTCTTCTTCAATGTTATACCGGGAAACCAGTTCATTGGCAGCGATCCGCATACCGGCCTGAACAGCATCATAATTGTCTGTTCTTCTAAAACTGAGGGTACTTTCATGCATCACCACGATATATTGTCCCGGAATAAATCCATCTGGACCCATGGTGCTGATGTTTTCTAAATCATTAATGGTTACCTCTTCCTGCACATCCTGACAGGCAGTAAAGGTGAAGGCTATTCCTAGCGCAATAAGCCATATTTTAGGTAAAGGGTTATTCAAAATTTTATTCAACATCTTTCAATAATTATGGGGTTTATATTTTAAATAATTTAAACTTACATATACAAACCTACTGTATTTTTTTAACTATGCAGTGTCAAAAGCCTGATTTTTAAGCATTAAACATGCATTAAAATGCATTATATTTACATGAATACGCTTTTCAATAATTAAAGTAGGGGTTTTAAAAATTGCGTGTAAAATGTCCCAATAAACGCTTTTTTAAATAAAAAAAACGGGCCGAAACTTTCATTTCGACCCATTCTACTAAATTAGATTGTAAAGTAAGTTTTTAAGAATTTACTTTCACTAGATTCTCCCTACTATCTTATACGAGGATTATTTAGAAGGTAATCGTAACAGCATTAGAGCAAGATGCTGACGATCCAGCCTCGCAAACAGTATAGGTCAAGGTACCGCCACCTCTGAAGTTGGTCTGATCCACATATGAACCTGAATTGTCAACAGTGGCGATTTTGGTTCCATCTCTGTATATATCAACTTGAGAAGTAGTGGCTCCTGACCAGCTCAAAGAAGCTCTCCATCTGCCTTGAACCTTGGTTCCAGAACCGCTTAATTGAATAGTGGCATCTCCATCATCACCTCCGGTGTCACCATCATCACCACCGTCGTCGCCTCCAGTGTCACCATCGTCGCCTCCTGTATCACCACCAGAACTTTCACCCAATGAATAAAGCATATGGTTATTGGCTGTTCTGGAATTGCTGACAATATTTTTGGTGGAAGTTTCGGTCAAGAAGTTATAAACCGCCTGAGATGAGGCAGAAGGATTGGCTTGTAAAAACAAAGCTGCTACACCGGCCACATGAGGAGAAGCCATTGATGTGCCGGAAATGGTATTGATAGCAGTAGAACTGGTATGCCATGCAGCTGTAATACTTGCACCAGGTGCAAAGATATCCACACAATCTCCATAGTTAGACCAAGATGTTTTGGAATCTGTATTAGTGGTTGCACCTACTGTATAAGCCCTTGGAGCACTAGCAGGAGAAAAATTACAAGCAGGCTGCTCTCTTCCAAGTCTATCTCCATTACCCGCAGCTACAATAACCGGAACACCGGCATCATACATTCTCGCGACGGCCTCATTAATGGCAGTTGAAGCTCCACCACCTAAAGACATGTTGGCTACAGATGGACCATTGGCATCTGCCGCTACCCAATCCATACCGGCAATAACGCCACTCCAAGAACCTGAGCCATTGCAGTCCAATACCCTTACTCCTATTAAGGTGGTGTTTTTAGCAACTCCATAAAGATTACCTCCCACTGTACCGGCCACATGTGTACCATGACCGTTACAATCCTCTGAATTTCCTCCAAAAGCATCAAAGCCGCGCATCGCTCTACCTCCAAATTCCACATGGTCTGTTCTGACACCGGTATCAATGATGTAGGATTTCACGCCCTGTCCTGTTGCATTGTAAGTGTAAGTACCATTTAAAGGAAGGGTTCTTTGGTCAATTCTGTCCAAACCCCAGGTAGCATTGCTCTGAGTGGTTGAGATAGCATATACATAACCATCAGGTTCAATGTACTTGACCATGGGGTCCTTCTCTAAGGCTTCTAATTGGTCACCAGACAATTTCACAGAAAATCCTGTCATTAGGTTTCCAAATACTTTGTCCACGTTTTCTTCCTCAATGTTATACCGGGCAACTAATTCATTGGCAGCAATTCTCATCCCTGCCTGAACTGATTCATAATCATCAGTTCTTCTAAAATTCAGGGTACTTTCATGCATCACCACGATATATTGTCCCGGAATAAATCCATCTGGACCCATGGTGCTGATGTTTTCTAAATCATTAATGGTTACCTCTTCCTGCACATCCTGACAGGCAGTAAAGGTGAAGGCCAATCCTAGGGCAAAAATTCCTGCCGGCCTGAGCATGTTTTTGTAAATTGTTTTTAACATGATTTAAATTAATTAATGGTTTTTAAATGGTTGGACTTAACAAGTCCGTTCCTAACTTAATCATTTTGTTTTTATTTTTTAGCAAAAAATATATCCTTTTTACCTATTAATTTACAAAATCCAAAATTCACGAGTTGAAAAACAGAAAATATATAAATTAATTTTAACCATTGCTTTTCCCATCTTAGAGAGCAAAAGATTTTTTAATCAATTGTTTAACGATAAAATAAACCAGGTGCGGAACTTTTTAAGGAATTCCATACCTTTGTTTTTGTAACATTATTGCAAAAGCTTGTCACGCCGACTCCTTCCATATTTAATCCTTTGCATTTTTATTTTTTCCAGCATCAATTCCATTGCCCAGTCCATTCATGCTGGTTTTAAAGGAAGGGTGCTTGATGATAAGCGTATGCCCCTAGAGG
>NZ_AMGM01000039.1 GCF_000298295.1 Cecembia lonarensis LW9 | reverse complement strand
TTTTTTTTACCTGGAACCTTTGAAAAGCTCATATTTCAACAAGCGACAATCAATAGTCCCATTGTAAAATTCTATTCTTCTGGATGTTCTCAGTCCTACCCTTTTGGCCAAAACCATGTTTCCGGTAAAAATAAACCCTTGGTAACCGGCACATTTTTGCTTCATGAAATCTCCCATTCTCTTGTAAGTATCTCCCAATCCGCCTTCTTCTCCCAGTCGCTCTCCATATTCAGGGTTAAAAAACACCACCCCATTCTCATTTTCAGGCACTGTAGTCTCCTCGAAATCACAGACCTCAAATTCGATCAGCTCCTCCACCCCAGCAATACCCGCATTCTCTTTGGCAAAAAGTACCGCCTGCTCGCTGATATCCGAAGCTATGACCTTTAATCCTGGCACATCCATGATCTTATCTTCCATTTTGCTTCGGATTTTTTGGTAGACTGCCTCATCATATCCTTTTACATACATGAAAGCATAATTGTCCCTGAAAAGCCCCGGATACCTTCCCGTCGCCATCAATGCTGCCTCTATGGCCAAAGTACCCGATCCACACATGGGGTTGACAAATGGACTTCTTCCATCCCAATCACTGGCTAAAATGGTTGCTGAAGCCAAAGCCTCTAACATAGGTGCATGTCCTGGAATTTTTCTGTAGCCATGTTTGGCCAATGTTTCACCTGATGTGTTGATATAAATGGAGGCCTGTGTCTCTTTCCAGAATAATTGAATGACAGCCCCATCCTTTGCTGAACCCGTGTCAGGTCTTTTACCAAACTTTTCACGGAACCTGTCTACAATGGCATCCTTTACCCTGACATTTACAAATAGTGGATTATTGACCGTTTCGTTGTCTACATGTGAAACTACTGAAAAATAGGTGTCCTGATCCAGGTATTCTTCCCAAGGAAATGCCTTGATCCTCCTGTAAATATCATCTGCTTTGTGCAGATAAAAAGATTTGATTTCATATAGTACATGACTGGCTGTCCTTAGGTGTAAGTTCAAATCGATACAGTCATTTAGGGAAGCATAGAGCTCGATGTGGGTTCTTTGAATGGATTTAGGCCGAAAACCCAAAGCCACCAATTCCTGCTCTAAATAAGGGGCAAAACGGTCCTTACAGGTCACCGTTACTTTGCCTTTTAGGTCAAAATCAATCATGGGGCAAAGGTAAGCAATTGTCAGCCGACAAATAACATTATTAAAAATTTCATCCATCAGGAGCTACAGTAATGGTAGCTGTCCTAACGGGGCTGACCTTGAAATAACCTAATGGTTGATCTTCTCCTGTCACCAACTGTATATTGGATGCAGGATTCTGAGGAGGAGGACTAAAAAGGCCTCCGTCATTGAATAATAAACCCACCAGTTGATTGAGATAATCAAAAGCATCCCTGTTGAGCCTAAAAAGCTCCAAACGCACACGGTCATTGGCCTGAAAAGGAAAACCTGAAAGCTCAAATCCACGATTCAAAATACTGGTTCCAAAACTATCATCAAATAAGAGATAATCGTTTCTGTTGTTGAGCAGCGTATCATTTCTGACCACTCGTAGACGGTAATAATTATTATCCTCAAAAGGAATATCCCCATACAAGGTCAAGTAATAACCTTGCTCTCTAAAGAGCCGGTCATCCCTGAAATTATAAACAATACTATCTAAAACCGGCGCATCCTGTAATACACCAGAGGCTGTATAAACATTATCACCCCATGCCACATGCAAACTGTAAGCTTTTCCTATTTCTCCAGCTGCATTATTTACAGGAATATATCTGCCTCCTTGTTCAACAAACCGAAAAGGAAATACCTCTCCCGTTTCATCATTTTTGATAAAAACAGAAGCATCTTGTATGATTTCATTAGTTTCAGTACTATAAAAATCTTTGGATTTACTTAGGCGAACAAAATTAAAGATGCCAACATCAGTCCAAAAAGCCTCTATAACAGGTTGGGGCTGTACTGTATTTAGCTCCAGAAACACTTCTTCCTGACAGGCACCTAACAGAACAACCACTAAAATTCCATATATAAATTTCTTCATATCAAAATTCAAAATTATAGGTTAATGCCGGTAAGAAAGTAAATAGGTAGGTCATCACTACTCCTGGTCTCCTGCTAACTATTTCTTGACCTGAATTGGGATCAAAATTGATCTGATCATTAATAATATCCGTAAACTGGTACGAGAATGGATTTTTTCTTCCATAGAGGTTGTAAATACTAAAATTCCAACTGCCTCTCCATTTCCTTCCACGATCCACATTTTTATAGGTTACGGAAGCATCCATCCTGTGATAATCAGGAAAACGGTCTGCATTCCGCTGCTCTCCATACAAGGGTAATCGCTGATTATCCATTTCATAGGAACCAATTGGGAAAGTAACGGCTTGACCTGTGGTGTAAACAAATGTCATATTGGCTGACCACCTTTTGGAAAACTCATGGTTCAATACCAAAGTCACATCATGTGGACGGTCAAAACGTGGATTAAACTTATTGTTCCCACTGATTCCATCTATTTTCCACCAAACGCGGGAATAGGTATAACTTAACCAACCTGTAGTTTTACCCACATTTTTCCTCAAAAGAAATTCCAAACCATAGGCATAGCCATCCCCCGACAGGATTTCTGTTTCCACATTATCCGTGAACAATATCGAAGCTCCCTGTCTCAAATCAATCAGGTTTCTAAAATCCTTGTAATACCCCTCTAAAGACAGTTCCCAGATATTATCCTTGAGGTTTTTAAATAAACCCATTGAGTATTGGTCTCCTCGGATAGGTGGTATAAAAGTCCCTGCAGGTATCCATCGGTCAATGGGCAGCCCCGCGGAGCTGTTTGACGCAACCTGTACATATTGGAAGGTCCTGTTATAAGAAGCCTTAAAAGAGAGGTTATCTTTTATCAGATACCGGATGGCTAATCTTGGTTCCAGCCCCTGATAAAATTGAATGTTTTCAAAACTATTAAAAGACAAACTGTCTGTAACAATGGATGTTGGAGAAGGGATCTCATCTTCATACACAAAGACTTTGCCTCTACCAATTTGATTGTACAACCCCCATCTTAGCCCTCCTTCCACACTCCACCTGTCATTGATTTCTCTCAGGGCGGAAAAGAAGAGGTTATGTTGAAGCCCATTTCTTGGATTGGTGGCAATAGGTTCAATATTCGAACCAGGAGCGGGATTTAAGGCAATTGGGGCAAATTGATATAATTGTGAATGAAAGCCCCAATTGATGGAAGACTGATCATCTGGAATATAGCTCCACTGCCCCCTGACACCTGTCTCAGATAAGGTATTATCCCAGACAAAACCAATGTCCGGATCAGCAAAATTTACTGCATATCGGTATCTGGTATAATAGGCATTCAGATCAAAATATGTTTTTTTATTGATTGTCCGGGTCCAGTTGAGGGCATTCACCCAATTATCCCATCCAAAGCCAAATTGACGGGAGAGTCCCAAAAAGTCTGACCCATAATATCCTGAAACACTCAACTTATCCTTCTCTCCCAATTTGAAGGTGAACTTCCCGCTCAGATCGTAAAAGTATAAAGAATTGTTCCTTAGGTTTTCGTCATTCGATAACCTCAAAAAAACATCTGCATAGGTTCTTCTCCCAGAAATGGTAAAAGAAGACCGATCAGAAAATAACGGACCTTCTAAGGTTAGCCTTGAACTGATCGTGCCAATACCTCCCTCTCCTTTAATTTTTTGATAATTACCTTCTTTCAAAGAAACATCGATGACGGAAGAAATCCTTCCTCCCAAATTGGCTGGAATATTACCTTTGAAGAATTCCACACCTTGTAGAGCATCTGGGTTAAAAACAGAGAAAAAGCCAAAAAAATGCGAAGGATTGTAAACAGGTGCACCATCTATCTGAACCAGGTTTTGATCCGCAGATCCCCCACGGACAAACAACCCTGTAGTGCCCTCTCCTGCCGTCTGCACGCCCGGTAAAAGCTGAAGGCTTCTTAACAGATCCACCTCGCCAAATAAGGCCGGTATATTTCTTATCGTTTCAATAGGAATGGAAGATTTCCCCATTTCCAAACTTTTTACATTTTGATCAGGAGACCTTCCGCTGATCACTATTTCTTCCAAAGAAAACTCATCAGGCCTAAGATAAAACCGAAGTGACTTTTCCATGTCTTTAGCATAGATGGTTCTTATTGAAGTTTCATAACCAATAAAACTAATAACCAATTTGGCCGGTAGTTCTTGAGCCGCTAAAGTGAAGAGGCCATCAAGATCTGTAACTACTCCCTGCTGGGGACTGCCTTCCCAATAGACATTTGCGCCGGGGAGCGGAGCTTCAGATTGAAATTCAAGTACCTCACCACTGATGTTAATCTGCCGCTGCGCGATAGTGGGTAGGTGAATCAAAGACAGTAAAAAAGAAAAATAAAAAGGTATAACCCTCATGTGGATTCAGTCGTTTTATAATGGTAACACGAGGCTAAGTTTGAAAGTTGAAAAATAAAGCAATAATTTCTCAATCCTTTTCTTTTCATCATTATTTTATAATTTCAGGCCATGATTTGGGCATATCCTGATTTTAACCTCATATTTTGGTTTGCAGCTGCATTTACACTCCTGTACATCGGCTACTTGTATCGATTTTATAGAATCAATAAAAAACTTAACGTTAAGTCTTACCGTCTGGTTTTGAAACTATTGCTGAGGCTTTCCTATTTTACGCTGTTCTTAATTGCTTTGGCAGGACCTTCCATAGGCACTTCATTGAAAGAAATCAAAGAAGAAGGCCGGGATATTTTCATAGCCATCGACCTATCCCAATCCATGAATGCTACGGATATAGGTCCAAGCCGGCTTCAAAGAATCAAATTTGAATTGAAAAATTTGGTAAAGCGGTTTGCAGGAGACCGCATAGGATTAATTATTTTCAGTTCTGAAGCATTTGTCCAATGTCCATTGACCTTTGATCAAAATGTATTACAACTTCATTTGGACGGACTTAATACTGGGCTGGTACCCAGTCAAGGAACAGACATCAGCGCCCCATTGGCCATGGCTTTAAGCAAATTTGAAGCGGAAGAAACCAATGAAGTAAAATCCCGATCACTTATCCTCATTTCAGATGGAGAGGATTTTGCTGATAATTTCAGAGATCTGACGGCCAAATTGCAGGAAAGTCGTATAAGGGTTTTTACAGTTGGAGTGGGTACCGAACAAGGAAGTACCATTCCTAGGGGCAATGGTTTTATCATTGATCCCAGAACCAATCAACCTGCTGTTACCCGCCTGGAGCAAGCGAATATGAAATTAATTGCCGCTCAAACAGATGGGCAGTATTTTGAACTTTCTGACCAGGTTCAGGAAATTCAGGATTTGATATTGGCCATAGAAAGATTAGAAGGAACGGTGACAGGCTCCCGGATGATAGAAGCCTCAGCCAATAAATATTTCTACTTTTTGCTGGTTGCATTGACTTTGGTAGTGTTTGATATGATTCTTCCTTTAAAAACAATTAAATTGTAAGCGCGTCTATTAAACTGATGATGGTATTTAGGCTTATATTTTCTCTGCTCTTATTGATCCCCGCTTCTTGGACGGATATTGGTAAAAAAAACCGGGCCATCAAAGAAGCTGCTAGAAGTTATGCAGAAACTGATTATGAGCAATCAGTCGAGCGGCATCTTGCGCTATCTACAGATTTCGGCATCAACACGCCCACATCCAATTTCAACTTGGCCCTAAGTTACCATTATAACGGGCAATTAGAAGAGGCCCAGAGGACCTATCAGCAACTGCAAAGCACTGACAATAAGCTCATTGCCTCATTTGCTGCCAACCAAAATGGCATACTATTGGCTCAACAAAATCAGTTTGAAGAAGCTTTATCAGCATTTAAATTTTCCTTGATCAAAGACCCAACCAATGAACAGGCGAGGTACAATTATGAGTTGCTGAGCAGATGGCTGGAAGAAAATCCCGACAGGCAAGAACAGCAGGATGACCAAGGTGAGGATCAGGATCAGCAGGATGATCAACAGGATCAGGACCAGGATCAGGATCAGGATAAACAGAGTCAAGAGAAAAAAGATGGGGAAGGCGATGAGAAGACTGATGAAGATGAAGCCTCTGAGTCTGAGAAAAAAGATGATAAATCAGGAGAAAAATCCCAACAGGAAGAGCCTTCTGATGAACCTTCAGACTTAGAATCAGATCTTAGCGAGCGCGAAAAAGCCATGGAAAGGATGAAGGAAAAACTGGAAGAAATGAACCTGACACCAGAGCAAGCAGCACAAATACTTGAAGCCATGAATGCTGCTGAACTGCGTTATATCCAACAAAACAGAAAGAAGCCTACCAAGCGACCGGAAAGGGGCTTACCAGAGTGGTAGCAGCAACTAATTGGTAAAGTACGCACTTTTCATTATCAGTATGTCAAAAGTGATTACTTGGCGTATTAAAGAGAGCGTTGAGCGGCTTTAGTTTTCAAAATCGAAATTAATTTTCACATAAATATAAACCCAAATGAAAGAAGTATATATCGTTTCTGCTGTAAGGACCCCATTAGGAAGTTTTGGCGGTAAACTCTCCGGCTTGACCGCTGTAGAATTAGGAAGCTTTGCAATCAAAGGTGCTTTGAGTAAAGCAGGCCTGGATCCTAAAGAAGTGGAAGAAGTAATGATGGGCAATGTCATTTCAGCCAATCTGGGCCAGGCCCCTGCAAGGCAAGCTGCTATTGGAGCGGGCATTGGATACAATGTACCTTGTACCACGGTCAACAAAGTATGTTCTTCCGGTATGAAAGCAGTGATGTTTGCTGCACAATCAATCATGACAGGTCAAAATGACCTGGTGGTTGCAGGTGGCATGGAAAGCATGTCCAATGTACCTTATTATGTACCAAAAGCACGATTTGGATACAAATATGGCAATGCTGAAATGGTAGATGGTCTGGTTAAAGACGGGCTTTTTGAGGTGTACTACAAATTTCCTATGGGGAATTGTGCAGACAATACCGCCAAAGAAATGAACATCAGCCGGGAAGATCAGGATAAATATGCCATCCAATCTTACAATAGAGCCGCTTTTGCCTGGAAATCAGGCGCATTCAAAGATGAAGTGATTCCAGTGGAGATGAAAGGCAGAAAAGGGGAAGTAATCATCATTGATGAAGATGAGGAATATAAAAATGTAGTATTTGAAAAAATACCCAGTCTGAGACCGGTGTTTGAAAAAGAGGGTACCGTGACGGCTGCCAATGCATCCACCATGAATGATGGTGCTTCAGCACTTGTTTTGGCCAGTAAGGAAAAAGTTCAGGAGCTTGGCCTTAAGCCTATTGCCAAGATCAAAGGTTTTGCGGATGCTGCACAGGACCCACTTTGGTTTACTACTGCGCCTGCTTTAGCCATTCCGAAAGCCATCAAAAATGCAGGTCTTACTGAAAATGATGTGGATTTTTATGAAATCAACGAGGCCTTCTCAGCAGTGGCCATCGCCAATCAGCGACAGCTTAACCTTGACAACGACAAGCTTAATGTATACGGGGGAGCCGTTTCTTTAGGCCACCCACTAGGTGCCTCAGGAGCCAGAATAATTGCTACCTTAAATTCTGTATTGCACCAGAAAAACGGCAAGTACGGTGTAGCAGGAATCTGTAATGGTGGAGGGGGTGCTTCGGCCATTGTTATTGAAAAAATTTAAATACAACTTAAAGTTTCATGATCAGGTTGTTAATAAGCTTCGTTTTATTTGGCTTGGGCACTAGCCTACAGGCGCAGGAGTGGGCCAAAACCTATTATGATGAGGAAAAAAGCATGATCAGAGAAACTTACCAAGTAGTAAATGGTGTACCACAAGGAGACTACCGCCTTTATTATGAGGACGGTAGTCTTGCAGTGGTAGGACACATGGTTGATGGGAAAAAACAAGGCTTATTTGTTGATTTTTTCCCCAATTCTGAAGACACGTTAAGGACCATCACTTATTTGAAAGACCGTAGAGAAGGCCCTACCGTTAGCTACTACAGGGATGGGGCAATTTCCCAAACAGCCAATTTTGTAGATAACCAGTTGGAAGGCGAAGTTCTCACCTATCATGAAAATGGTAACTTAAAACAAAAAACTACTTTTTCTAAAAATAAACCTCAAGGTATGGCTTTGATGTATGATCCTGAAGGCCATCTGATAGAAAAAACCAATTATCAGGACGGAATACCACATGGAATCAAGGAAGTGTATGATAGAGAGGGTAATCTGGTTTCCCAGACAACTTTCAAAATGGGAGTGATGCACGGGATGCAGGAAACCTTCTTTCCAAATGGACAGCTCAAATCCAGATTTGAATATAAAAATGGCTACCAACATGGGGAAATCATTTCCTATTTCCCGAATGGTAAGATAGCCAGAAGTGGAAAATATAAAAATGGTAACCCAGTCGGCCCATTCAAAAGTTATCATGAAAATGGACAATTGGCCGAATCTTCCACCTACAACAACGGCCTGCCCAAAGGGGAAGTGCTTGCCTATTTCCCCGATGGAACGCTCAAGGAAAAAGCTGTATACGACAAATCCGGCACCCTTGAAAAATTAACTACCTACCATGAAAACGGCCAAATAGAGCGGGAAATCAGCTACAGGTTTGGCAGAGAAGAAGGTGTAGCCAAATTTTATTTCCCTTCGGGGCAATTGCGGGAAAACCGACCATACAGAAATGGGAGATTACACGGAGAGCAACTCATATACAGGGAAGATGGCAGCCTGCTTTCAGAAAGAAAATACTTAGAGGGAAAACTGGTAGCTTCCGTGGACCATAAATAAAGTTTTTAAGAACTTTTAGTGAAATTTAGCACTCAAAACGAAGTGCTTTTTCTATTTTTGTTAGAGTTAAAAATTTATGAGCAGCGCAGTTAAAGAGACCCATTTCGAATTCCCGGGACAAATCGACTTTTACAAAGGAAAAGTAAGGGATGTTTATATATTTGAAGACCAGCTGGCGGTGGTGGCCTCTGACAGGATTTCTGCCTTTGACGTAGTACTACCTAGGGCCATACCCTACAAAGGCCAAGTACTCAATCAAATCGCAGCTAAATTTCTGGAAGCCACATCGGACCTGGTACCAAATTGGGTGTCCATTGTTCCCCATCCCCAGGTTACCATTGGCAAAAAATGTGTACCTTTCAAAGTGGAGATGGTTATCAGGGGGTATCTGGCAGGACATGCCGCAAGAGAATACAATGCAGGAAAAAGAGTGCTGTGTGGGGTACCATTACCTGAGGGACTCAAAGAGAATGATAAGCTTCCCAAACCCATCATTACCCCTACTACCAAAGCCTCAGAAGGCCATGATGCAGATATTTCTAAAGAGGAAATACTTGCAAAAGGTATTGTCAGTGAAGCAGATTACACCATATTGGAAAAATACACCCAGGCCCTATTCGAACGCGGCAGTCAAATTGCCCGAGAAAAAGGACTGATACTTGTAGACACCAAATATGAGTTTGGTAAATTTGGTGACAAGATCCTGCTTATCGATGAAATCCATACCCCGGATTCTTCAAGGTATTTCTATGAGGAGGGTTATGAAGCTTTGCAGGATGCTGGGCTCCCACAAAAACAACTCTCCAAAGAATTTGTTAGACAATGGTTGATCAAGCACGGTTTTCAGGGAAAAGAAGGACAAACCGTTCCCGAAATGCCTGATGAATTTGTGAAAGAGGTCTCAGAAAGATACATTGAACTTTATGAAAAAATTACAGGAGACCACTTTGTAAAAGATGAAAGTGTTGACCTGGAAAAAGAAATAGAAACAGCAATTTTGAAACATATTTAAGCAATAAACACCTATGAAATATACTGTAGATAAAAAAGAGCAATACGTAGTATTTACCCCAATGGAGGAGAAGTTGGACTCGGCCTTATCTCCAAAATTAAAATCTGAGCTCTTGACCGTACATGCGGAAGGTTACAACAACCTGATCATAGACATGAGCCAGGTAAAATATGCTGACTCTTCCGGACTCAGCGCCTTGCTGGTTGGCAATAGGGAATTTAGTAGAAACGGTGGGATTTTTATCATCGCAGCGCCACAGGAACATGTCATGAAACTCATCAAAATCTCTATGTTGGATAAAGTTTTCAATATTGTAGATACTCTTGAAGAAGCGGCAGAAGCCATTTTTATTCATGAGATTGATGGTACAGAGGAAGAAGAGGAAGAAGATTAAGATTGGAATTTCAGGTCACAGTTTTAGGCGCTAACTCTGCCATTCCTGCCCACGGGAGAAACCAAACCTCCCAATTGGTCAATATTGGCAATAACTATCTATTGATAGATTGTGGGGAAGCCTCGCAGATTCAATTGAGGAAATTCAAGCTAAAATTCTCCAAAATTGATTTCATTTTCATTTCCCACCTGCATGGAGACCATTATTTTGGCCTGATGGGGTTGATTTCAAGCTTTCACTTGCATAAGAGGTCACGTCTGCTTACCATCTTCGGCCCCAATGGCTTGGATGAGATCATTACCGTGCAATTAAAACATTCCAATACCAGGTTGAATTTCCCACTTAGGTTTGTCCCAACACAGTCTGATGGGATACAGCTTATACTGGAAGAGAAAAATTTTCGGGTTTTCAGTTTTCCCCTCAAACATAGGTTACCATGTACGGGTTTCTTAATCAAAGAAAAGCCAGGCCTATTGAATTTAATTAAGGAAAAACTTCAGGAAACCCATGTGCCTATTGACGCCATCAACAAGTTGAGACAAGGGAGGGACGTTTTGGATGAAGCAGGCAATATCAGATTTGCGGTTGAAGAATTTGCCCATCCACCCAAAACCCCTAGGTCATATGCCTTTTGTTCGGATACAGTCTTTGACCCTGAAATAGTCCCCTATCTTGAAGGTGTCAATTTGCTTTATCATGAAGCCACATTTGGACAGGATGAGGAGAAGCGGGCGGCAGATACCCTCCATAGCACTGCGGCTCAAGCTGGAAAAATAGCCAGCATGGCCAATGTAGGCAAACTTCTTTTAGGACATTATTCCACCCGCTACCAGGATCTCAGCCCCTTACTTCAAGAAGCTAAAGCAGAATTTCCTGAAAGCTACCTGAGTGAAGAAGGAATTACTTATGAGGTTGAATGAAATTTTTCCACCCTAAGCTGATCTAAATGGAAAAGACATTAAAGGACCAAGAGTTTCAGTCTAAAAAGACCAACTTATTCATTATTCTCAGTGGTATTTTCCTCACCAATGCCATTTTAGCTGAAATTATTGGGGTGAAAATATTCTCCGGTGAATATACCTTGGGATGGGAACCTGCAGGTTGGACAATATTTGGGAATTATGTTTTGGACTTTAACCTGACTGCTGGTGCTGTCATCTGGCCGGTGGTCTTTGTAACCACAGACATTATCAATGAGTATTATGGTAAAAAAGGCGTACGAAAAATCAGTTTTGTCACCGCATTTTTCATTGCCTATATCTTTTTTGTCATTGCTGGAGTAACCCAGCTCCCCCCCGCGCCTTTTTGGTTGGAGGTAAATACACCCGATGCTCAGGGAAATCCTTTCGATATCGATTACGCCTTTAATGTCATATTTAGACAAGGTCTGGGCATTATTTTAGGCTCTTTGGTGGCCTTCCTTCTAGGACAGTTGATCGATGTATTCGTCTTTCAAAAGCTAAGGAAAATCACAGGACCCAAAATGATCTGGCTAAGAGCAACGGGTTCCACGCTGGTATCCCAATTTATAGATTCCTTTGTGGTACTTGGTATCGCTTTTTATATTTTTGGCAATTGGTCATGGGCACAGGTAGCCTCCGTAGGGATCATCAATTACGTCTACAAATTCTCCGTTGCCATTTTACTTACCCCGGTTCTATACCTTGGGCATTACCTGATCGACAACTATCTCGGAAAAGAAATTGCAGATAAAATGACCAAAGAAGCCTCATCGGATACATCTTTTCTTTGAGATTTGTCTTTTTGGGACAGACTGTCTACCTTCCAGATTAACATCAATCTAATTTTATGCAGGAAGCCCTGGATTCGAGTACGCTCAATTTCAACCAAGATGCCTTGTTGCTGCTCAATGTTTCATTGGCCATCATCATGTTTGGGGTAGCATTAGATCTCAAAGTAAAGGACTTTCGTTATGTCGCCAAAAATCCACAATCTTTTGTAGCTGGTCTGTTTTCCCAGTTTTTTCTTTTGCCCGCGCTGACCTCACTCTTGGTAAGCCTTATTCAGCCACCACCTTCCGTAGCCTTGGGCATGTTTTTGGTGGCTGCCTGTCCAGGCGGAAATATTTCTAATTTCATGACCCATTTGGCCAAAGGCAATACCGCGCTTTCAGTTTCTCTTACCGCTTTCTCCACCGCTTTTTCTGTGGTCCTTACCCCTCTGAATTTTGCTTTTTGGTCCAAACTCTACGCCCCCTCTGCCCAGATGTTAAAGGAAATTTCCCTTTCCTATTTTGAGGTTTTTCAAACAGTGGCCCTGATTTTAGGGGTACCCCTGGTAATCGGTATGTATATCAACTCCCGCTATCCGAAATGGTCCATGAAAGCAACAAAAGTATTAAAACCGCTGAGCATGCTGATTTTTGCGGGTTTTGTGGTGATTGCCTTCATAGGGAATTATGATCTCTTTTTAAAATTCATCGCCTTGATCTTTCTTTGGGTATTGGCGCATAATTTCATTGCCCTTTCAGGAGGTTTTATTACCGCAAAAACCTTCAGGCTGCCCTTAGAGGACACCAAAACCCTGACGATAGAAACCGGTATCCAGAACTCCGGTTTGGCATTGGTTCTGATTTTTACCTATTTTGATGGCTTGGGTGGCATGGCCATCATCGCGGCCTGGTGGGGAATATGGCATATTATATCAGGAATGACCATCGCTGGCATTTTGAAAAATTTCCAAAGTCAAAAGCAAATTTCGGTTAGTGGGTGAAAGCTCTACAATAGCATAAACAATCATGAAAAACACCTTCAATGCCCTACTGAGAAGGGCAGTTTGGTTAGCACTGCACTTATATTTCAAAAAAATACGCGTCTTTGGTAAGGAAAACCTGCCCAAAGGAAAAGCTGTGCTCATTGTTGCAAACCATCAAAATGCGTTGATAGACCCTATTTTAATTGCCACCCATACCCAACTCAAACCTCACTTTTTGACCAGGGCTTCAGCCTTTAAAAACCCCATTGCAGCCAAACTCTTGGACTTCATCCGCATGATTCCCATTTACCGCGTCAGAGATGGCATCGACAACATGGGTAAAAACAAAGAAACCTTTGAAAAAAGTGTGAAAATCCTGTCCAATAAAGGCTCACTCTTGATCTTTGGTGAAGGCAACCATGACATGCACAGAAGCCTAAGACCACTGAAAAAGGGCTTTGCAAGAATTGCTTTTCAGACCTTGGATGAAAACCCTGAGCTGGAACTTCTCATCTTGCCCATCGGGATCAATTATAGCAACCATAAAAAATCAGGTAGTAATGTAGGACTATACATCGGGGATGCCTTCCCTGCCAATGACTATTATCCAAAGAACTATGAGGGTATTTTACTGGAAACAGCCAAAAGACTAAAACCTTTGGTCAGTCATGTTCCGAAGGAACGCTATGAGGAATGGATGACCCTCCTGGTAAAAGAAAAGGT
Source organism: Cecembia lonarensis LW9 (assembly GCF_000298295.1). Lineage (GTDB taxonomy): Bacteria > Bacteroidota > Bacteroidia > Cytophagales > Cyclobacteriaceae > Cecembia > Cecembia lonarensis. Next base: position 25,085 of record NZ_AMGM01000039.1, on the reverse strand, counting down.
GGACCTGACTAACCCTGAAATGGTGAAAAAATTTATAGAGGGACAGGGTTTGAAAAAAGTTGAAGATCCAACATTCAGCCCTTACTTTACCAATAAGGTGATGAAAGTCTTCCATTTCCCTGTTTATTGGATCTGGCTTTGGCTCAAAACCAAGATAAAAGATCCTACCTTTACGGCTACCTTCAAATTTGTCATAGGACTAGTTTTTATCCCTTTTTGGTACCTTTTCCTTTTTGTAGGGCTTCCAACCTTAGGATGGGAAGCATGGATCCTTCCATGGACATTCCTAGGAATAATATACTTGATCAGCAATACCAGCGAGCAGGCCTGATCAGGTCATCCTTTAAGGGCAACATTGCTTCTAAAGCTTACCCAAATTTTCTATCTTTGGGATGAGAATTATAAACCCAAAAGATAGATAACATGAAACAGGATTTTCTTCCCATCAATGGGACAGACTATGTGGAATTGTATGTTGGCAATGCCAAGCAGTCTGCACTTTATTACCAATATGCCTTCGGATATGAACTGATTGCCTATTCCGGTCCAGAAACCGGTGTGAGAGACAGGGCTTCTTACGTCTTGAAGCAGGATAAAATCAGACTGGTACTGACTACTCCCCTTCAGGAAAACCATCCCATTGCTGACCATATCAAAAAACACGGGGATGGCGTAAAAGTATTGGCACTATGGGTAGATGATGCGGAAAATTCCTGGAAAGAAACCACTTCCAGAGGGGCAGTTTCCTATGAAGCACCCAAAGCATTAACCGACGAACACGGAGAGGTTAAGGTGGCCTCCATCAGGACCTATGGGGAGACCATTCATACCTTTGTAGAAAGAAAAAATTACACAGGGGTTTTCCTTCCCGGATTCAAAGAAAGAAAAAGTGAATATAAGGCTACACCCATCGGATTGAAATACATTGACCACTGTGTAGGAAACGTAGGTTGGGGAGAAATGAACAAATGGGTGGATTTCTACGAAAACGTGATGGGCTTCAACCTCCTGATCACTTTTGATGATAAGGATATTTCTACCGAATATTCAGCCCTGATGTCCAAAGTAGTTTCCAATGGTAATGGCTATATCAAATTTCCTATCAACGAGCCAGCTGAAGGCAAAAAGAAATCCCAGATTGAAGAGTACCTGGACTTCTACAATGGTGCTGGCGTACAGCACATGGCAATAGCCACAGATGATATAGTCCACACCGTATCTGAACTCAGAAAAAGAGGGGTAGAATTCCTGGAGGTACCTTCCACATACTACGATGATTTGCTCGACCGGGTAGGACAAATAGACGAAGACCTTCAGCCCTTAAAGGACCTTAACATATTGGTAGACAGAGATGATGAGGGATATCTGTTACAGATCTTTACCAAACCTGTTCAGGACAGGCCTACCCTATTCTATGAAATCATCCAGAGAAAAGGTGCCAAATCCTTTGGAAAAGGGAATTTCAAAGCCCTTTTTGAAGCTATTGAAAGAGAGCAGGAATTGAGAGGGAATCTTTAAAGTCTAAATAATCCTTTACTTAATATGGCTTTTGACCTGCATCTTTCAGGTTCAAAAGCCATTTTTTTTATCGCTTCTCTCCAATGCAACGGACTTTAAGGTACAAGTAGAACGATATTCTCCTCCCATAAAAACATGGCTTTAGTTGTTACTTGTCAACTATTTCTTTATTTTTAAAGAAACTTATTGTCCCATGAAAAAAAATTATCTCATCATCTTATCCTTCATCGCTTGGGCTTGTGGAAAATCATCGGACTTGGAAATTAAAAACCAGGGGGCACAATTATCAATAGAACAGGATACGGTACTGATCGACCCAAAAAATGAGATTTTGATGGCAGCTGTAAACATGTATGTGTTTGATTTAAATCCGGATAAAAACCTTTTGTACAGTTTTGACAGAAAGACCAATTCCCTTGAAATACTAGACCTTGTCCATTATAAATTATTGGAACAAAGAAAGTTTGCCGCTGATGGTCCTGATGCGGTAAGTAGTTTCCCGCAACGGCTGATTTCTCTTGGAAATGACGAGATCATGATCATGGGATTTGAAAAAAGCGGAATTTATACCACTGAAGGAGAATTTTTAAAAGAAATAGCTTTAAGCCCTACCATGTACAAGCAACCAGAGGAAATCAAGGATTTTGGATTCCGTAATGACATTATTTTCCTAAATGATTCAACGGTACTAACTGGAATTATGAGTTTTCAGGACATTTACCCTTATCTGGTCAAACTTCACCTGAATCAAAAAGAATTGAGTCTCATAAAATTTGAGCCCATCAAAGAACTGGAAAAATTCAAAATCGAAGTTGAAAGCCCAAAAATCATCTATACGGGCAATTTTAATCTAGCTAAATTTGGAGATAAAATTTTGATCTCCTCCAACTTTTTCAACGATGCTTACATTCTAAATCCCGAAAATGGAGAGTATACACACCACACTTTCAAGAGTGAGTTAACTGCCAATGCCAAAACAACAGGCCATAAACCTTTGGTATCTAATCGCAATGAGTTCAGTGAAGAAATGAAAAAACTCAGTCAACAGATTGAATTTGGAAGATGGCTTTGGGACATAAACGAGAAGCTTTTTTACAGGTTATCCTATTACAAATTACCGGATCAGGAAAGCGAAGAATTGGCAAATGTTTACATCAGCGTTTTTGACCTAGAACTCAACATGCTGGATGAAAAAAGGATACCGGGTTACCAAAAAGTCCCTGGAACGTATTTTGTCAAAGATGGTGCCATCTGGATTCATGAAAACATAGATGATGAACTGGCTTTTGTCAGGTTGAAAATCAGTTTGTCACCCTGAATGAAGAAAAACGGGCAATTCATCCAGTTCTTCCCTTTTACATATGGCAATATTTGATGAATTTTATAAATTGTACATTCACAATTTAATTTTTCCAAAATGACGACAATAGATCCTAACATCATAGCCAAGGCACAAAGCTGGCTGAACAGTAACATTGACGAAAAAAGTAAAAAAGAGATACAGGCCTTACTGGATGCACCTGACAAAACAGAGTTAATTGATTCCTTTTACAGAGACCTGGAATTTGGGACTGGTGGTTTGAGAGGTATTATGGGGGTAGGTTCCAATAGAATGAATGTATACACCGTGGCCATGGCAACGCAAGGTTTGGCCAACTACCTCTTGGCATGCTTCCCCAATGAAGAAATCAAAGTGGCCATCACCCATGATTGCAGGATCAACAATACCTTATTTGCAGACACCACGGCCAATGTATTTACTGCCAATGGTATTAAGGTGAAGTACTTCAGAGAATTGAGGCCAACACCTATGCTTTCCTTTGCCATCCGTTACTTTGGGTGTAAAAGCGGTGTAATGGTCACCGCCTCTCATAATCCCAAAGAATACAATGGCTACAAAGCCTACTGGGATGATGGCGGACAGGTAGTCGCCCCACATGACAAAAACATTATTACAGAAGTACAGAAAATCACCTCCATCGATGATGTCAAATGGGATAAAAATGATGCCCTGATCGAATACATAGAAGCAGATTTTGACCTGATCTATCTCAATGAGGTCAAGAAACTGAGCCTTTCTCCCAATGAGGTGATGCTCCAAAAAGACATGCCCATTGTTTTTTCACCCATTCATGGCGCTTCCGGCAAAATGGTGCCCGCTGCTTTGAAGGTTTTTGGTTTTGAAAACATTCATATCGTCAAAGAACAGGCAGAACCTGATGGCACCTTTCCTACGGTCATTTATCCCAACCCTGAAGAAGCAGAGGCATTGACGATGGCTTTGGAGCTGGGTAAAAAGACCAATGCAGAATTGGTCTTGGCCTGTGACCCAGACGGAGACCGCTATGCCGCTTGTGTGCCAGATGGAAAAGGAGGTTTTGAATTGCTTAACGGTAACCAAACCGGTGCACTGCTTACTTATTACCTCTTGAGCAAATGGAGAGAACATGGTAAATTGACCGGGAAAGAATTTATGGTCAATACCATTGTAACCACTGAATTGATCGATGAAATCTGCAAAGGCTTTGGAGTCACCTGCTATTCGGTACTGACTGGATTCAAGAATATTGCAGAGGTAATCAGAAATCTGGAAGGTAAAAAGCAATTCATTGGAGGAGGCGAGGAAAGTTATGGCTACCTGGTTGGCGACTTTGTAAGAGATAAAGATGGGGTTTCCGCTTGTGCCATGGTCGCTGAAATAGTTGCTTACTACAGAACCAAAGGGAAAACCATTCAGGACGTCTTGGCAGAAATTTACATGCAATTTGGTTTCTACAAAGAGTCCCTGATTTCGGTCACCAAAAAAGGCAAGGACGGGGCAGAACAAATACAGGCATTGATGGCTGGTTTCAGAACCAATAGGCCTACCGAAATGAACGGTATTAAAGTCGTCAAGGTAGTAGATGTGAAAGAAAGTAAAGTATACGATGTGGAAAAAGGAACTGAGTCCGCCCTTCAAATGGATAAATCCAATGTCATCCAATTCTACTTGGCTGATGGCAGCAAAATTTCTGCCCGACCATCGGGAACTGAACCAAAAATCAAGTACTACTTCTCTGTCCATGAAAGCTTACCCAACAGGGAAGCTTATGATGCCGTTTCGGCAAGTTTGGAGGAGCAACTGAACGGATTAAAGCAATATTTCCAATAAAATATAGTTCTTCAAATCAACCCAAGTGCAGAATTTTAAACTAATTTTAAAATTCTGCACTTATTTTTTTGCCAAACACTTGTTGTCATAAAAATGTTTTTTCCTTTATTTGTATGGGCCAATCAATAGGGAGCGCTGCGCGGAATATCGCCCACCACTTATTCTAAAACTTATCCAACTATGAAACGTATTCTCACTGTATTTTTAACCCTAACAATCTTCGGGCTATTCTCTTCTTGTGATAGAGGACCGGAAAGACCGGATTTTTACTACAGGTTCAAATTCAATGGGGTTCAAAAAGAATTTAAAGCAAGTACTGATGCCGATATTACTTTTATAGAAACACAGTTTGGTTTTAATTTGGCAACCTTTACCATGGTTACGGGCCGAAACACGGATAGAAATGCATTGGTCATCGGATTAAGGTACATCGGTGAACTTCAGACTGCCTACCAAATGCAAACCCCAATTATGGTCAATAATGTACTATCCACCACCTTAACTTTCTTTTTTCTGGACGAAAATGGAAAGCCATACTTAGCTACATTGCTCCAAAGTGAAAATCCTGGCGCTTTAGATGATGGAAGAGTGGAATTCACTGCCATTACTCCAGAAGGAAGTTATGGCACCTTTGAAGCCATCGTCTTTGACCCGACGGAAGAAACCAGTGAGCTTTCTGCCAGACAAATCTATAGAATTACAGATGGAGAATTCTTTTTGCCTAATGTTTCTTCTATCCGTACAGAATAAAAGACAATCACTATCATTTGGGTGAAAACCAGGTTGTAAATGAACAACAAGGAAGCTTTAAGTAAATTTCCCTTATAGTTCCCTTGTTATTCTACCCTTCCCACATGAACCAAGGCATCCCCGGCATTGACAACGGGATTGTTATTGAGGCCTACCACAAACCCATTGTGTATTGCTTTGATAGGGATCTTTACCTGGCCATAAGGATCGGAAATTTTAGCCAGAACCTGACCTTTTTTAACTTCTTCTCCTAGTTTGACCGAAGCTGTAAATATTCCTGACACCTTCGCCCTCACCCAGGAGCTTTCCTTGATTTCTATACTTGGTTTGGATACAAAGGGAATATCTACCATACCCAAATAAGCAAGCATCCTTTGGGTGCCTAAAATGGCTTCTTCCACAGACAGGTCATCCAAACGCATGGACTCCCCTCCTTCATATACCAAAATATGTTTTCGCTTTTTGAAAGCTTCTTTTCTGAAACTTTTGTCAATATGAGGAGAATTCAAGGTAAAATGTGCTCCAAATGCTTTGGCGAGCTCCAATCCCTTTCGGTCCCTGAAGTCCACCCGAATCTGTGGAAAGTTGGACAGCATACGGCCACCTGTATGAAAATCCAATCCATAATCAATCGTCGGGATAATATCATTCATAAGGATATACGCAATTTGAGAAGCAAGGGAACCTTTTTTGCTACCCGGGAAACTCCTGTTAAGGTCTCTTCCATCAGGAAAGGTCCTTGAATTACTTAAAAATCCATAGATATTCACCAAGGGAATAAAAATAATAGTTCCCTTAATGGGGTTGATGATCTCCTCCTCCAACATCCTCCGCACGGCAACAATGCCATTGATTTCATCACCATGTACTCCTCCTGAAATCAAAACCACAGGTCCTTCCTCTTTGGCCCTACGGATAAAGACCGGAAGATCGATCAGCGTGTGCGTGGGAAGCCTGGCAATAGCAATGTTGATATTAAGTGACTGACCGGGACGCACCCGAACACCATTGATAATCAATTCTTTCATAAATTTATCGTACAGCTGATGGGGTAAATGTAAACCAACCTTTCAATTTGCTCAAAATCTTGTTTAATTCGCAAGTATAAATTTCCTTATGAATATACAAGAAAACATTCCGCTTCTGCCATACAATACTTTTGGAATTGATAAAAAAGCAAGATTTTTTACCATTGTGCATGATGAGTCTGAAGTAAAAAATGCCATAATTAAGGCGAAATCCCTCCAAATCCCGCTTTTTGTTCTTGGAGGAGGCAGTAACATCCTACTTACAAAGGATGTACAGGCCTTAGTTATGAAAATTGAAATTCAGGGCATACATGTCATTCAGGAAAACAAAGACGCCGTATGGGTAGAGGTAGGTGCAGGGGAAAACTGGCATCAATTTGTGCTTCATTGCATACAGCAAAGTTGGTCAGGAGTAGAAAATTTATCACTGATTCCGGGAACAGTTGGGGCTTCTCCCATGCAAAACATTGGGGCCTATGGCGTAGAAATAAAGGAAACCTTTCATCAGTTAAAGGCCATCAACAGGGAAACCTTGGAAGAGGAAACATTTGACTGGGAGGCCTGTCAATTTGGCTACAGAGAAAGTGTGTTTAAAAACACCCTGAAAGATCAATATGTCATCACCCGGGTAATTTTCAAACTGAGCAAAACACCGAATTACCGTACAGAGTATGGGGCCATCCAAGATACCCTCAAGATTATGGGAATCAAAACCCTCAGCATCAAACATATCAGTGACGCAGTAATCCACATTCGGCAAAGCAAACTCCCTGACCCGGCCCAAATCGGTAATGCTGGCAGTTTTTTTAAAAATCCAACCATCTCTTTTGAAGCCTTTGAAAAGCTTAAAGCCTCCTATCCAGATGTACCAAACTTCTTAATGGACGCAGGTGTAAAAATCCCAGCTGCTTGGTTGATTGAGCAAACGGGTTGGAAAGGAAAAACTTTTGGCAACATTGGGGTGCACAAAAATCAACCCTTAGTACTGGTGAACTATGGAGGTGGTGAAGGCAGTGATATCGCCGCATTGAGCCAAAAAATTCAGGAATCAGTCAAATCCAAGTTTGGAATTGAACTCTATCCTGAAGTGAACTTTATATGATCATGAAAGAGATTTTAAGTTAAATCAAGGGATCATCAAATTGAATTTCTTTCCCATATTTGACCACCTCTACTCCAAACTTTTCCAGGAAGCCAATGCCCTCATCATAAGGCAAACCCTTGTATTCGGCATAAGAATACATGTATACCACCTTGACAATACCGATGGAGAATATGATCCTTGCACAGGCCAAACAAGGGGCTAGTGTCACATACAGCGTGGATCCATCCACGGAAGTATTGTTTTTGACTGCATACAAAATGGCATTTTGCTCTGCGTGAATGGCCAGTGTACAACTGCCCTTGCTGTCCCTGGCACAACCTGTATCAGGAAATTCTTCATCACAATTATGCGTACCGGCAGGCGGCCCATTGTATCCTATGGAAATGATTCTGGTTTCTTTGGTCAGTACCGCCCCCACATGCTTCTTAATACAATGGGATCTCTTGGCAAGGTTGACTGCCAATTCCATAAAAATATCATCAAAATTTGGCTTACTCATGGAACTGAATTTTTCCTTGGTGTATTTTATGCTCAAGGACCAAAAGTAAATAAAGAGGAGCATTTAAAACCAATTTGCAGAAGAATTTCATAAAATTAACTTAAGTATCCCCTAAGGTGGAATCAATTGATCAGAGATTTGTACTTTTGTCAAAAATCAAGCTTACATAGATGGAAAATTTAAGTGAAAATGAACTGATTGTAAGGGATTATCTGGCCAGACAAAGAACCTACCTTGCCAATGACCGCACCCTGCTTTCCTATATCAGGACTTCCCTCTACTTTTTGGTCAGTGGAACAGCTTTGATGGAGGTCAATGCCCTCGAACATGTTAGAGATCTTGGCTACCTCGCTTTTGCTTTGAGTTTAGGCATGTTGCTATTAGGTTTTTTCAATTACTTCAAAGTAAAAAGGAAACTAAAAAAGCATTACTACCAAAAAATGTAATTAGGCTGAAAATAGCCTGCCCCTATCAATGCTAACCCTATAAAGACCAACCCTTGAATTATTTCGAAGAAGAAGGCTATGTGCTGATTGCCTTTGGCATTGTCGTATTAGGACTTTTGGCCTTGGATTTATATGTTTTTAACAAAGAACCGCACAAGGTTTCTACCAGAGAAGCCTTCAATTGGTCTTTGCTTTGGATAGGACTCGGTTTATTATTTGGCGGATATATTTATTTGGATTTTGGGATAGAAAAAGCTTCCCAGTATTATTCGGCTTTTTTGATAGAAAAAGCACTCAGTGTGGACAATCTTTTCGTTTTTATTCTCATTTTCCGTTTTTTTAAAGTTCCCGACAAATACCAGCATAAAGTCCTTTTTTACGGCATCTTAGGTGCTATAATATTCCGGGCGATTTTTATCCTTGCAGGGGTAACCCTGATCAATAAAACCTATTTACCCGAATTTTCCTGGCTGGGACTGGACTTCCGGTTCAATATCATTCTGACTATCTTTGGAATTTTCCTCATGTATGCTGGTTATAAATCCTGGCATGGCGATGAAGAGGAAAATGAAAGGGACTTTTCAAATACCCTTGGGATCAAACTGGTCAAAAAACTCTTCCCGGTCGATCCCCGGTACCATGAGGGTAAATTCTTTGTCAGAATCAATGGTAAAAGATTTGCTACCCAACTTTTGATCGTCGTAGCAGTCATAGAGTTTACCGATCTGATTTTTGCGGTGGATTCCATTCCTGCCATTTTTGCCATTTCTCAGGATCCAATTATTCTCTACACCTCCAATATCTTTGCCATCCTTGGCCTGCGGGCCTTGTATTTCCTTTTGGCCAATAGCTTCGCCATGTTCCACTACCTGCAACATGGCCTTTCATTTATCTTGGGTTTCATAGGTTTCAAGATGATTTTATCCACAGTCTACCATCTGCCCTCCCCTGTTTCCCTGGCCGTGGTTTTTGGCATTTTGACCATCAGCATTGGACTTTCGCTACAGAAGTACAGGGCAGAAAAAAGAACTTAAGCAATCTTTGGTAAAGTTATTGCTATATTTTAGCTAAAAAAGCTATGAAAACTTTAGGAATTATTTTGATCGTATTAGGGATTGCCATGTTTTTTATCCCAGGAATCAGCGTACAGACAGAAGAAAATCTTGTGGACATAGGTCCTATTGAGGTAAACCAAACCAAAGACCATGAACTGACCTGGCCAAGCTATGCAGGAGGTATCAGTATTGCGGCTGGCGTGATATTGCTATTCGCCGGAAGAAAGAAGTAAAACCCTAACTTAAATTTAAATTATTGGTTAAATTGTTGTTCACCAAGAAAGATTGATTTTGAGATTAGCAGCCGTAGATATAGGATCCAACGCCATTCGCCTACAGATCACCACAGTGACCCATAATGAGGGAGAGATCAACTTTAAAAAACTGGAATATTTGCGTTTCCCCCTTCGTCTGGGCATGGACGTATTTCATACACGAAGGATATCAGATAAGAATAAGAGAAAATTCATCAAACTGATGAAGGCTTTTAAACTGCTGATAGACCTTTATGAAGTGGATGATTACATGGTTTGTGCTACCTCAGCCATGAGGGAATCCGAAAACGGAAAGGAGATTGTAGAGGAGGTAAAAGAGGATATCGGACTGAAGATCCAGATCATTGACGGCAACCTGGAAGCGGAACTGATCAATTTGGCTTTATGGGCGCATATTGATGAAAAATCCTATTTGCATGTCGATGTAGGCGGAGGGAGTACTGAATTGAACATTTACTCCAAAAAACAAAAAATTGCCTCGAAATCTTTTAAAATAGGATCAGTAAGAGCACTTGAAGATAAGATACCCCTTTCCGTTTGGAAAAGCATGGGTGTATTTATTGAAGAACACATCGGCAAAAGGGAAAAAATCACCTGCATAGGAACAGGTGGAAATATCAGTAAAATCTTTGAACTCAGCAATCCCAGAAAAAACAAAACTTTTATACAGTTGGATAAAATCAAAGAAATTCAGGAATACCTGGAATCCTTTAGTTATGAAGAGCGGATCAATAAACTTAACCTCAACCCGGACAGGGCAGATGTCATCATACCGGCATCCAAAATTTACCTGGCAGCAATGACAGCAGCCAATTCAACAAAAATGATAGTCCCTGATGTGGGCCTTAAAGATGGCCTCATGCAGGTCTTGTATAAAAAAAACAAGAATAAAAAAATCAAATCAACCTGACATCCATAACCTGATCTGTGGTAACATCAAAGAATGCTTTGTGCACATTAAATTCTTCTTCATCCGCCTGAGGTAGCTTAAGGACATAAGATCCATCCTCCAGCATCCTGTACGCATTGACATTGTCCCTTAAATTAAAAGCCAGAATATTCATCAATTGCTTTTCCAATAAATTGTCCTCAATCCGGAATAAAGATTCCAGTCTCTTATCAAAACTCCTGACCATCATATCCGCGGAACCTGCATAAGTTCTGGTATTGCCATTGTTATGGAAATGGTATATCCTCGAATGCTCTAAGAAATCTCCCACCAAGGAAATCACCTCTATATTTTCACTCAATCCTACCCTCCCCGGTCTGAGACAGCAAATCCCCCTAATAATCAGCTTGACCGGGACCCCTGACTGAGATGCCCTGTACAGGGCATATATGATTTCTGAATCCTCCAAAGAATTTACTTTGATAAAAATACCCGCCGGCAGCCCATTACGGGCATTTTCTGCTTCCTGTTCGATAAATTCTATCAATTGATTCCTCATATCCCTTGGGGCGGTAATCAGGTTTTGGTACACGGTAGGCATGGAATGTCCTGTGATAACATTAAAGAATTCTGATACGTCATTGGCCAACACTTCATTGGTAGTTAGCAGACCTATATCGGTATACAGACGTGAAGTATCTTCATTATAATTGCCAGAGCCCAAATGAACAAAACGGGTAACGAAATTATCATCCTTTTTGACAATTAACATGAGCTTGGTATGGGTCTTCAGATTACTGATACCATATATGACAAAACAACCTGCTTTCTGTAATTTCTTAGCTTCACGGATGTTGTTTTCCTCATCAAAACGCGCCTTAACTTCAAATAATACCGAAACGTGCTTACCATTTTCTGCCGCCCTCAAGAGGGCTTTGGTAATCCTGGAATCTTTGGCCAGCCTATAGATGGTCATTTTAATGGCCATCACGGTAGGATCATCGGCTGCTTTTTCGATGAGGTCCAAGATCGGGTCAATGTTATTATAGGGATGATGGAGTAAAATATCTCTGTTTTTGAGCACATGGAATATATCCTCTGTACCCTCCTGAGGATAAGATATGGGTGGTACAGGTGAAGGCATCTGCGGCAATTTATCCTTAAATCTCCTATTGCCGATTACCTGCCATAAGCCCGTGAAATCCAGCATACTGGATCTTTCTACCTTAAAAATACTATCGTCCTGAATGTTCCAACGCTCCTTTAGAAGATTGATCATCCATTTACTGTATCCCTCTTCTATCTCTATGCGAACTACCCGGCCCGTTTTCCTTTCATTAAGTTTTCGCTTTACCTCCTCCAGGAAGTTGGCATCCATGTCTTCACTTTCTTCCAATGTGAAATCCCCATTCCTGGTAATCCTGAAAAGGTTTATGGATTCTATATTCACATTTCGGAAAAGGGAGACAATGTTTTCTCTGATAACCTCTTCTATAGGGATGTAAACTACCATATCCTCTCGTTCAACTTCAAAAAAACGGGGAATATTGGCCGGAATTTGAACAAAGGACAGTTTTCTGTTTTCTTTTTTATCCCCAGGAGCCAAGGTAACCACCCCAAAAATCAATAATTTATTCATCAAAATCGGGAAAGTGCGGTACCCGTCAAACACCATCGGTGTAAGCATTGGATATACAGCCTTCATAAAATAGGACTTGATATAATCCCGCTCATCTGCATCGAGATTTTTGACATTACTCAATATAAATCCACTTTCCGACATGTTGGGAAGCAAGTTTTTCAGGAAATGTTCCTGCTGCCTCTTGTGAAAGTGCTGGCATTCCAGCATCAATTTCATTTTAAATGGTTCCTCCCTTAATCCAGAGTAATCTACCCGCTCTTTTTCATAATCGAGATAATTGTATAAAGAGCCCACTCGAATCATAAAAAATTCATCCAGGTTTGAGGCCGTGATTGCCAAAAACTTCAACTTTTCAAAAATTGACCTACGGTCTTTCTTTGACTGATCCAACACCCTTTCATTGAATTTCAACCAACTGAGGTCACGGCTGACCAAGTCACTGCTTTCAATGATATTGTTGAATTTATCTGTTGATGCTACTCTCATAGGTTCTAGAATTTATACAAATCTAACAATCTCCCGTTTTGTATTAATAATCTTAAGTTTAACAATTTAATATAAAAAAAAGGGGCGCTAGGCCCCTTTTTCCATTTTCGGTAAATTATCAAGTATCAATTTTTGCATACTTGGCATTCCTTTCAATGAAATCTCTCCTAGGAGCCACTTCATCCCCCATCAACATGGAGAACAAGTGATCGGCTTCTGCCGCAGACTCTATGGTGACCTGCTTTAAAGTCCTGGTATTGGGATCCATGGTGGTACTCCAAAGCTGTTCCGGGTTCATTTCTCCCAGACCCTTATAACGCTGAATATTGACAGAATCCTCTTTGCCTTCTCCTGCCATCTCTGTCATCAAAATCTTCCTTTCTTCTTCCGTCCAGCAGTACCGCTCATCTTTACCTTTTTTCAACAAATACAAGGGTGGCTGCGCAATGTAAACGTATCCTTTCTCAATGAGCGTCCTCATATATCGGAAAAAAAGCGTCAAAATCAAAGTTCTGATATGTGAACCATCAATATCTGCATCCGTCATGATAATGATTTTATGGTATCTCAAATGAGATAGATCAAGCTCTTTATCATCACTCGCAGTTCCAAATTTGACACCGAGAGCAGTCAGAATATTTTTGATCTCATCGTTATCATAAATTTTATGTTCGTGGGCTTTTTCCACGTTTAATATCTTACCCTTTAACGGCAGTATGGCCTGAAAATCACGGTCTCTACCTTGCTTGGCTGATCCTCCGGCAGAATCCCCTTCCACGAGGTACAATTCACAAACGGTTGGGTCAGAATTGGCACAATCCGCCAGTTTTCCAGGAAGTCCTCCCCCACCCAAAACATTTTTCCTCTGAACCATCTCACGGGCTTTCCTTGCAGCATGTCTCGCCTGAGCAGCCAAGACCACTTTACCTACAATGATTTTAGCCTCTTTGGGATGTTCCTCCAGCCAGGTCTGTAAAGTTTCAGATACTGCACCATTAACGGCACCTGAGACATCTGAGTTGCCTAATTTGGTCTTGGTCTGACCTTCAAATTGTGGTTCCGCCACTTTCACTGAGATCACAGCGGTCAAGCCTTCGCGGAAATCATCTCCAGAAATGTCTATTTTCAACTTGTCCAACATACCGGATTTGTCCGCATAGGCTTTCAATGTTCTGGTAAGAGCCATCCTGAAACCTGAAACGTGCGTACCTCCTTCGTAGGTATTGATATTATTTACATACGAGACCACATTTTCTGAATACGATGAATTATAACTCATACCTACTTGAACAGGCACGCCATTTTTTTCTGCATCGATATAAATTGGTGATTCAATGATCTTTTCCCTGGTTTCATCCAGGTACTGAACAAACTCAACCAATCCACCTTCTGAGTAAAATTCATTGGAACGTGGGTTACCATCGTCCTCTAATTCCCGCATGTCCTTCAAATGGATCCTTATACCGGCATTCAAAAAGGCCAATTCCCTCAACCTGGTAGCAATGGTTTCATATTTGTACTCCCCAACAATGAAAATACTGAGATCCGGTTTAAAGGTAATTATTGTACCTCGCTTATCCGTTGTGCCTACTTCCTTAACTGGGTATTGGGGTACTCCGATTTTATACTCCTGCTCGTAAATCTTACCGTCCCGGTGTACTGTTGCTTTTAGATCAGTAGACAAAGCATTCACACATGAAACACCTACTCCATGGAGTCCACCTGAAACCTTGTAGGTGTCTTTGTCAAATTTACCTCCAGCGTGAAGAACCGTCATAACTACTTCCAAAGCCGACTTCTTCTCTTTGGGGTGCATGTCAGTAGGAATTCCCCTACCGTTATCCTCCACAGTAATGGAATTATCTTCATTGACCGTAACATAAATGGTATCGCAATGACCTGCCAATGCCTCATCAATGGAATTGTCCACTACTTCCCAAATCAAGTGATGTAAACCTTTGACGCCTACATCGCCGATATACATGGCGGGCCTTTTTCTTACTGCTTCTAAACCTTCTAAAACCTGGATATTACCAGCTGAATAATCCTTCTGATTTTCTTCTTTTTTTTCGCTCATAACAAGATTCAAACGCTTTTCTCAAATAGAAAAAAGAGATTTTTCCTTTCAATAATCAACCCGTAATAATACGCAAAAAAATCGAGAGCACACACCTTTTTAAATAATGAAATCCTGTACGATCACGGAATCTGAACCCTCAAATTCACTTTGGTCGTAAACCAAAATTTTATTCTAAGTTTTATTCATTTTTTAAAATAAATGGCTTTTGAATCCAATACCTATTTTAAACTGTTTATACCTCTTTTACAGTATTTTATATACAATTGTTTAACAATTAGGCTTTTTCATTAAACAAATTACCTTCTGTTGTATTTATCTTGTTAAAAATCACCAAAATAATGTTTTACAATTCTTCACCATTTAAAAACAATTTACTATGAACACCATTTTAACCGCAGATTTGGTAGGTCTTGATAAGATCATCAATAGCGACCCAATCGCCATTACCTTCTTCATTGGGTACATGGCTATGTTTGCTTCCGCCGTATTCTTTTTCGTAGAAAGAAGTTCAGTGGATGGAAAGTGGAAAACTTCCCTTTTGGTATCCGGTTTGATCACGGGTATTGCTGCAGTACACTACTATTACATGAGGGACTTTTACCTCGAGACTGGCACCAGTCCAACAGCTTTCAGGTATGTGGATTGGACGTTGACTGTACCTTTGATGTGTGTGGAGTTCTATCTATTGACAAAGCCTTTCGGAGCCAAAGGTAGCACCCTATTCAAATTAATCGTTGCCTCTCTATTGATGTTGTTAACTGGTTATATTGGTGAGACTTCCGGAATCGATAGCAACATCTTCTGGGGTGTAGTTTCTACCATCGGTTACTTATACATCGTATATGAAGTGTTTGCAGGAGACGTAGCTAAATTGACTAAAACTTCCAACAGCCCAGAATTGGCCCGTGCCATGTTCTTGTTGAAAATCTTCATCACTTTAGGATGGTCAATCTATCCAATCGGTTACATGGTATTGCCAGGCAACCTGCTATCCGGTGTATTTGAAGTGAGTAGCATAGATTTGTTCTACAACTTGGCTGATGCCATCAATAAAATTGGTTTTGGTTTGGTGATCTATTCTGTAGCCATCGCTGAAACCGCTAAGAGCAGAAAAGCAGTTGCAGCTTAATTGTTCAAGTAAGCTGTCCCGACCTTCGGGGCAGCTTCTTTTTACTTGTTTGTTGTTAAAAAACACCCACCCAAACCTAGCCAAATTTGACCATGCAAACGCCAATTTCCACTTATGATTACATAGTCACTGGATTCGGTTGCGCGGGCATGAGTTTACTTTATCACATTTTAAATAGTGAACTCAAAGAAAAAAACATTCTAGTCATTGACAGTTCTGACAAAACAGAAAATGACAGGACCTGGTGTTACTGGTCTGAAAAACCCCTCAATATTCACCCAAAAAACTCCCCTTTAATTTTCTGGGAAAACATTGCACTTTCCAACGGAAACCAATTGGTAAGAAAGCCATTGGGTAATATGAAGTATTTCCATATCAAATCTTCTGACTTTTATCAGGAGATTTTAGAAAAAATCAAACAGTACCCCAATATTCATTTTTTAAAGGACACTGTGATTGCTTTAGAGGATCATCAGGATGGAGGCATCAATGCCATAACAAAGCAAAGCGGTACCTTTTTTGCCGAAAAGGCATTTAACAGTATTCCTGAAACTAAAGACATTAATTCAAGCCCTATCATATTGAAGCAAATATTTGTGGGTTGGAAAATCAAAATCCAGAACGATAAATTCGATAAGAACACAGCAGTTATGATGGATTTTGAGGAGCAAAACACGTCAAAAACTGCTTTTTTCTATATCCTTCCTTTTTCAGAGAGTGAGGCACTTTTGGAATACACTGTATTCAGTACAGATCCCGTGGATATGGTAGTCATGGAAAAACAACTGGAAAATTATATTCTTGAGAACTTGGGAGAATCTGAATATGAAATCACCTTCCGTGAGCACGGTAGCATTCCTATGACAACTTTTGAATTTGGAAAACCTCAAAGTAAAAATATAATCAGATTAGGCACTCTTGCCGGTTGCAGCAAGCCCAGCACAGGATACACATTTCATAACATCCAAAAGCATTGTGAATCAATTGTCCACGCGCTAGAAAACAATTTGGAAACCAATAAGTTGATATGGAAGAGAAATGGAAGATTCAACTTCTATGACAACATTCTTCTTAACATTGCCAAAAAGTGGCCCAATGCACTCCCTACGGTTTTTGTCAACCTTTTCCAGGTTAATTCCGGGCCGGCGGTATTGAGCTTTCTTAGTGAGGAAACCAATCTGTTTCAAGAGCTTAATTTACTGATTAAACTCAAGTTCCCTATTTTCATTAAATCCCTGATACATTATGAGAAACATTGAAAAAATTGGTAAAACCATAGGGCTGATGATAGCAATCGTTTACCTTTTGTTCTTCCAGGGAAATCAAATTTTTGAATGGGTTCTATTTGCAAGTATCCTACTCACCATTGGTATACCCCATGGGGCCTTAGATCATTTGCTGTTGAATCCAAAAATTTCAAACAAAGGTCTGGTCAAATTTATCTTAAAATACCTGGCCATCATTGTAGTGTATCTCGTAGTTTGGATCTTTTTACCGGTTCCAGCTTTATTGGCATTTTTGCTCATGTCTGCCTATCACTTTGGTCAAAGCCATTTTATTGGAAATGATTTACAAAGCAAAAAGAAAACAACCTATCTCATTACAGGCGTATTCTATCTCAGTGTGATATTTTGGGGAGATTTTGACAATACTGCAATCATCCTCAAAGGCATTGTTGACATAAGTCCGCTATCCGGATTTGGCTGGCCAATCATCATAGGCAGCTTCATATTGAGCATGATCCTTTTAGTAAAAAATTCTTATGCTGATTGGCGCATTTTCAGTTTGGAAATGGTCATTATTGGTTTCCTGCTTTATCAACTTCCCTTATTGGTGGGTTTCATCATATACTTTGGATTTTGGCATGCTCTTCCAAGTATGACAGAAGAGTATCAGTCCTTGAAATGGTTCCTAGGAAGAAATAAACTCAAGAATTTTATCAAAAGGCTGATGCCATTTACAGCAGCAAGTGTGGGCGGCATGTGGCTTATCCTGGCCATTTTTTATCCGGGAAGTGAGCCTGAAGAATTGGTACTCCTTTTCTTCATTTTAGTATCATTGATTTCAGCACCACACATTTGGTACATGAATTTATTTCTGGAAACGAAAAAGAACTAAAATTGACCAGTACTGAGCATTACCAGGTTGCATGCCCTGCATGCATCAATATTGTTGGCTTTGGCAAGATCAAAAAGCTCTTGATTTTCAGTACCGGGATTAAAAATAATACGCTGGGGTTGAAGTGATAAAATATAATCATACCACTCCTTTTGATTTTGGGGTCCTAAATATAAGGTGACCGTATGTACGCCGCTTATAGAAGGTCGTTCTCGCAAATCCAAAATTTCCTCTCCGAATACCTCCCCCTTTTTAATGCCCACTGGCACAAATGGAATTTCCCTTTCAGAAAACATTTCAGCTGCCCTGTAAGCATAACGCATGGGATTGGTACTAGCTCCTAAAATTACAGTCTTTTTATCTTGTTTGTTCATCTGCTACCAAACACCTTATCTCTTTCAAAGGTTTCCAGATGCCTTTGCTTTTTACTTTCGTATATATCTTTGAGCGTGATAAGAATTCCTGTTTCCTCTACTGCGCCAAATTCATCATTGAGGGCAGTCCCAAAAGTTTTCATGGTTGGAGAAAGGTTCATGTAGGTATTGATCAAAGGTGGGATATTTTCACCCAAGGCCCTGATTCTTGAATTCAACAATTTATAACCTTCTTTATAATCCAACCCATCAAAAACCCCTTCAAACCCTTTAGGATCAGACTCATAGCTCAAAACCAAGTGTGGTAGCGGTCTTACCAATGCTTCCTTATCCGGAAAATAATGGTGCATAAAATATAACAGCAAGTCCCTGCCTTCTCTGTTGAAGTGCGGATACATGGTGACTTTTCCAAAAAGATATTTGATGTCCCTGTTAAGCATTACCACAGCCCCTAAGCCATCCCACAAATTATCCAAAGAAAACAGGCCTTTCCTATTATTGACACTGGGCTGATACATGGGTTGGACAAAAGACCTGCCCAATTCGATGGTATGTGGAATGTAATCTTGAATGAATTTTTCTGAAAAAGAAAAAAGGTGTGCCGTAGATAGGTTGATATTTCCATGTATATCCAAACCTGCTTCTCTGCATTTGATCAAACGGTATCCGGCCACAATTTCCTCATCCTCCGGATTCCAGGTAATGAGTTGTTGATAACAATTTTCATGGGTATCGTTCTCATCCAAATCCAAAGCCATTCCTGTCCCACCGCCTGCTGCCCTAAAAGTCAATTCTCTGAGCCTGCCAATTTCCTTAACCACATGGGGTGCACTGTGATAATCCACCAAATAAATATGATTGTTACCATTATTAGTATACCTAAGGAACCGCTCAGAAGTCAGCTCACTTTTCAATAATTCACGATCAATAGCAGGTATTATTGCTTGCATAATTAAAATTTTTAGGCCATTTGATATACTATCTCTTTGACCTCCTTAGCCCACTCAGCTTCAGTTTTGGATTGATCAAAATACTGGTAAGAAATGGGTTTTCCTATATGAATAACAACTTTTTTCCCTTTTTGGGCAAACATCTCATCCGCCAGGTAAAACATTTCCAGGTTAGCTTTAATACCCAGTTTTTTTCGCAGATTGGCCATGTTATAAAAAAAGTTTGAATTCCTGCCTTCAATATACACAGGTACCACATTCTTTTTATACCGCTTGGCTTTCGAAATAAAACTTTTTTTCCACTCGAGATCCTTGATACCGCCAGGCTGTTTGCGGGAAACCAATCCAGCTGGGAAAACCAGGACTGCATGCTCTCCAGCATAAGTTTCTTCTATCAATTTAGAAACTTCCCTACTATTGGCCCCATGCTTATTAACCGGAACAAACATAGGTTCAAAATTCTTGATATTGGTAAGTATGTCGTTGACCAAAAAACGGATATCTGTTCTGTATTTTCCCAAAGCATACATGAAAGCAACCCCATCCATACCTCCTAAAGGATGGTTTGATGCAAAAATGACCGGTTCTTCCAAAGGTATATTTTCAGCTCCTGTCAAAGTTACCTCCACTCCAAACTCTCCGATAAGCGCATTGACAAATTCCATGCCCTGCAAATGTCCAATATTGGCCATCACCGCGTTGATGTCCTTCTCATGCACAATGCGTTTGATATAGCGCAGTGCAAACCCAGGAAGCCATCTGTGCAAACTGGCATTTTTATTTTTAAGCACCTGCTCAATATCAATAAACGGTTTCTTGCTTTCCAAATCTCCTGAGGTTTCCTTTAATCAATTGATTCACAACATCAAACAAACAGATATACTCTTCATAAGTTTCTGTTTCGGGTGATTTTTAAAATAATCCGATGCTAAAATTACAATTTTTTGGCAATTCCTTGTTAAAAATTTGGTTGGTTCCAAGCCTGATTCAAACCAAATCAGTGCTGATTTGGTTTATTTTCAAATGGTATGACAATATGAAATTAGCAATCACTGGCCCCACTTCCGGCATTGGGGCAATTACCTTCCAAGAATTGGTCCCTGTATGTGAAAAAGTATATTTTCTAGCCAGAAATGCCGAAAAAGCCAACTTGGAAATAAAGAAACTCCGCCCAGAATATCAGGAAAAAGTTCAGTTCATACCTATGGACCTGGCAGACCTGGAAACCGTAAAAACAGCATCGGAAAAAATTCAGGAAAGCACCGATTCCATCGATGTGCTGATCAATAACGCAGGGGGAATATTCTCCCAATACGAAAAAACCAAAGACGGCTTTGAGCTGAGTTTTTCAGCCAATCATTTGGGACATTTTTTACTGACTAATTTATTGTTACCACAACTGCTGGAATCAGCAAATCCAAAGGTCATTAATGTGAGTTCTGAAGCCCACCGTGCAGCTAAAGTCCATTTTGATGACCTACAATTTGAAAAAAACAATTACAGCGCCTTCAATGCCTATGCCAATGTAAAGCTTTTCAACATCCTTTTTTCCAAATCCTTGAAGGAGAAGTTCGGAGATCAGGGCCTGAAATCCTATGCCCTGCATCCTGGAGTCGTCAAAACCAATTTCGGCAAAGAGGCCAATGGCATCTTCAAACTCTTCTGGAAACTGGCCACTCCTTTTATGATAGATGCCAATCAAGGTGCAAGAACCAGTATTTTCTTGGCCAAAACCCAACTTCCAGACAACCAAAATGGCTATTACTATAAAAATTCCAAGCCATCTGTTCCTTCTAGGGAAGCCAGATCACAAAAGTATCGGGATAAACTTTGGGAGATAAGCTTGGAGCACTCCACTCCATGGATGTCCTAATCAAAAAGAAATTCCAAAATACGCTTCATGTCAGCTGTCTGCTCAGGCTTGAGTTTTTCAGCTTTCATAAAAGCCCTCACCTGTGAAAATTGCCCTTGTGCCAATTCCTTAATTCCGGAGTTATTGGTCTTAATTTCGGTACTTTTCAATCCATTGATTTTAAAGTACCTGATGTTGGTTTTGAATACATCATATTGCGGTCCTGTATAACCATCCTTCAGGGTAGTAGGCTTCACCAGGTGTTTGCTATGGAGGGCAACATATTTATCCCTATCCTTTTCATAAAGAACTTCCACAATCCGTTGCTTGCCTTCCAGGTATTCCAAACGAAAAAGCTGGGGCTGCTCTTCTATAGTTTTGAGCCATTCCCAGTTTTTTAAAATCAAAGGGTCAGAATCATCTCCACCCGTTTGAATAAACACTTCCTCATTTTCCGGATAGATATTAAACGGAATATCATCATACACCTTGCCCCCTGAAAGGGCTATAGTGGCAGATTTAGGTTCTTCAAATAAAAATGGTGTCCCTTTAACCCCATCGCTTTTTACATTGAACCTAAAGGCCCTTCCATAGTCCAGGTCACTGTTTGCATTTCCAGGGACATTGGTTCTCTGCATGGTCGTTACTGCCTGCGACCATGCGGTACTTACGCTTAGAAAAACTGTTATCAAAACACCTAATCCCTTGATCATCATCCTACTCATGTGCTTTTTTATTTATTATCATAAAAGTAGGAAATCATTGCCAAAAGTAAAATGCCGATCCCATTCAATTATTCCATTAATTTTGTAGGATGAAAGAGAGTATTTTATCCCTTAGCCCAAAATTCTGGGAAGACTATGAACTGATTGATACCGGTGGCTTTGAAAAACTGGAAAGGTTTGGCCAATATGTGCTTAGCCGCCCAGAACCTCAGGCCATTTGGGACAAGAGTATGAGCGAGGAGGATTGGAGAAAGATGGCTCATGCACACTTTGCCAAAGAAAAAAACAACCCTGAAAAAGGACAGTGGAAGGAATCGAAGAAAATACCCCACAATTGGCAAGTAAGCTATCAAAATCCAGGTGGACTGAAACTCCGCCTCAACCTGGCGATGACTTCTTTCAAACACATTGGGCTTTTCCCTGAACAAGCCGTTAACTGGGATTATATATCCGACACACTGAAAGATTTTCCAGTTAAAAATCCGAAAGTCCTGAACCTTTTTGCTTATACTGGGGCAGCCTCAGTAGCTGCAAGGGCACATGGTGCCGAGGTAACCCATTTGGATTCAGTGAAGCAAGTAGTTACCTGGTCCAAGCACAATATGGAATCCTCTGGTTTGGATGGCATCCGCTGGATAGTGGATGACGCGATGAAGTTCATCCGCAGGGAAGTACGACGGGGCAATACTTATCATGGCATTATCCTGGACCCTCCGGCATATGGCAGAGGTCCTGATGGGGAAAAATGGATACTGGAAGAACAGATCAATGAGATGCTCAAACTCTGTGCACAGCTGTTGGATCCTGACCACCATTTCCTGATCCTGAACATGTATTCGCTCAGCTTTAGCTCAATCATAGCCGCAAATTTGATCAATTCCAATTTCAAAGAAGTAAACAACGCCGAACATGGGGAGTTGTACCTGGTAGATCGATACAATAAAAAACTGCCCTTAGGTATTTTCTTTCGCTTTCGAAAAGTCTAAGTGTCTCATAGAATAAAGCGTTCTTGGTACTTTGTTCAGGGTTCAAGAGTTCAGGGTTCATGGATACAACAACAAGATTCGTAAAACCTTGAACGTGTGAACTTTTGAACAAAATAGGGTTCAGCGTTCAGCTTGCTCCGAAGTATTTCGGAGGGTTCAACGTTAACGGTTAACGGGTTAACAGTTAACAGGTGAACGGTTAACGGTTAACGGTTAACAGTTCACTTTCATTGAACTACTTGTCCGCCGTGACGGATTGAACATACCTCCACTTGGTACTTGGTACAAAGTCTTGATTCTTGTCTCTTGTCTCTTGTCTCTTATCTCTTGTCTCTAACTTCTAACCTCTCACCTCTCGCTTCTAACAGTCTAAAAAATGAATAACCGCCAACTCTTCCTTTCCCACCTTGCCCAGACCACAGACTTTCCGCTGATGATAGAAATTGAAAAAGCGGAAGGGGTTTTTATGTTTGGTCCGGAGGGTAAAAAATACCTGGACCTGATTTCAGGCATTGGCGTCAGCAATGTGGGTCACCGGCATCCCAAGGTTTTGGAAGCCATACAGGAACAACTCGACAAATACCTACACCTCATGGTGTATGGGGAATATGTTCAAAGCCCTCAGGTAAAATTGGCCAAGGCACTTTGCGATACCCTTCCCTCCCACCTGGATAATGTGTACCTGGTCAATTCAGGTTCAGAAGCAGTAGAAGGAGCCCTCAAACTGGCCAAGCGCTTTACCAACCGTAGGGAAATCATTTCCTGTATCAATGCCTATCACGGTTCCTCGCATGGCTCGCTTTCCGTCGGTGGCAATGAAATTTTCAAAAGGGCTTACAGGCCTTTATTGCCCGGAGTTAATCATATCGTCTATGGGGCTTATTCCCACCTGGAACAGATCACGGAAAACACAGCCGCAGTAATCATCGAAACCATTCAGGGCGAGGCTGGGATAAAGGTGGCCTGTAAAGAATATTTTCAGGCCTTGAGGAAACGCTGTGATGCAACCGGCACTTTGCTGATTTTGGATGAGATTCAGGCAGGCTTTGGAAGGACAGGGAAATTCTGGGCTTTTGAGCATTTTGATATAGTTCCTGATATTTTGGTCTGTGCCAAGGGCATGGGCGGTGGAATGCCCATTGGGGCTTTCATTGCCAACAAAACGGTCATGGGTGCCTTCAAAAACAATCCCTTACTGGGCCACATCACTACTTTTGGAGGGCATCCGGTTTCAGCGGCTGCTTCATTGGCCACCATACAGGTCATTCAAGAGGAAAAGCTTTTGGAACAGGTGGAAGCCAAAGCCGACCTGTTCAAAAAGTTGCTCGTTCATCCCATGATCAAGGGCATCCGCAACAAAGGCCTGATGATGGCGGTGGAATTTGAGTCCTTTGAAGTCCTGAAACCCATCATCGACCGGGCGATAGAAAAGGGCGTGATCACCGATTGGTTCCTGTTTTGTGACGACTCCATGCGCATCGCCCCTCCCCTGATCATCAGCGAAGTCGAAATCGAACAGGCCTGTGGGTTGATTTTGGAGGCGATTGGATGAGAAGTGATGAGTGGTGAGTGGTCAGTGGTGAGTGATGAGTGATGAGTGTTGAGTGTTGAGTGATGAGTGATGAGTGATGAGTGTTGAGTGATGAGTGTTAAGTGTTAAGCGTTAAGGGTTAAGAGTTAAAAAGTTCAGGGTTCAGGGTTTCCGGTAGAGGCACTCCATAGAATCATGCGAAAACTTATAAAAAGCAAAGCTGCATGGACATCAGAAACAGCACTGTTGAAACAGCTCTATTTATCGATCAGCCGGAACGAAAAATCATGGAGAAGAAAAGCTTTCGGATGGACTTCCGTCCAGCGAGAAATCATGGAGTTGTACCCGGAGAGGGAACACAAAAAAAACTAAATTTTGAGCCTATTATCTTAGTTATTTTAACCCGGCGGGACTAGGCTGAAAGAAAGATTAAACCTTAGACACAGTTTAATGAAATATTCCCTCGCTTCTCGCTTGTCCCCTCTCGCTTCTATCT
>NZ_AMGM01000038.1 GCF_000298295.1 Cecembia lonarensis LW9 | reverse complement strand
TTGTGGCCTTATTGTTGTATAATATTTAGGGTATTCTGAAAAAACCCAATTGGAGAATAATTTATTTAAATTTTGATGGATACCCGATTTATTAAGCGTTGTCATTTTAAGCAGGTGCAACCTTATTAAATGATCTAGTTTGATTTGCATGCTTTTTCAGCAGACCCTATTTAAAAAGTATGTACTAGAATTTTACTGTCTTGCTCCGGCCAATAAATACAGGACTGCCATTCTAATGGCTACCCCATTTTCCACTTGCTGAAGGATAATGGAATGTTCACTGTCTGCCACATCTGAGTTCAATTCCACCCCTCGGTTGATCGGGCCGGGATGCATGATCACAATTTCTTTATCTAACTGATCCAACATCTTTTTATTTACCCCAAAATAAAGAGAATATTCTCTCAGTGATGGGAAATACTTGATTTGTTGTCTTTCAAGTTGGATCCTCAAAACATTAGCTACATCGCACCATTGTAAAGCTTTCTGAACATCCTGCCCCACCTTTACCCCTAGGCTTTCAATATGCTTAGGAATAAGGGTGGTAGGTCCACATACCATTACTTCGGCACCCAGTTTTTGCAAACAAAAGATATTGGAAAGGGCAACCCGGGAGTGAAGGATGTCACCAATAATGGCTATTTTTTTGCCTGCCACATCCCCAAGTTTTTCCCTAATGGAAAAGGCATCCAATAAAGCCTGTGTAGGGTGTTCATGGGTACCATCTCCTGCATTGACGATATTGGCTGAGATGTTGCGGGCCAGAAAATGAGGCGCTCCAGGGCTACTGTGACGCATGACTACCATATCCACTTTCATGGACAGGATATTGTTTACGGTATCAATCAAGGTCTCTCCTTTTTTTACCGAACTGTTGCTTGAGGAGAAATTGACCACATCGGCAGATAATCTTTTTTCAGCAAGCTCAAATGAAAGACGGGTTCTTGTAGAGTTTTCAAAAAATACATTCGCAATGGTAATGTCCCTCAGAGATGGCACCTTCCTGATCGGCCTGTTCAGCACCTCTTTGAAATTATCGGCAGTTTCGAAAATTAATTGAATATCATTTGCAGTGATGTCTTTGATGCCTAAGAGGTGTTTGGTGCTGAGCTGTGACATATGTAGATTTATGCTTTTTCTATTATCCAAACGGCGTTCTGTTCAAAATCTTTTTCTGTCCATTCCACCGATACATATTGGCTTTCTAGTGTATTGACTTTCACACCACAATAATCGGGCATGATGGGATAGTCCCGGGTGTACTTTCGGTCTACTAAAACCATGAGTTCTACTTTTTGGGGTCTACCAAATGCGATCATGGCGTCTAAAGCAGCCCTGACAGACCTTCCTTTGTAAAGTACATCATCAATGAGAATGACTTTTTTGCCTTCAATCAAAAATTCGATCTTAGTCTCATTTGCTTTGAGAGGTAAATCCCTTCTTCGAAAATCATCTCTATGGAATGTGGCATCCAAGTATCCAAAGGGGACACGAATGCCTGAAATTTCCTCCAGTGTCTTAACAATCTTATCCAAAACAATAGGACCCCTTGGCTGTAACCCCAAAAGCACTGTATTTTCAAAAGTATCGTGGTTTTCGATCAACTGATGACAGAATCGCTTCAAGATGATGGCGATCTGTTGTTGGTCCAGGACAAGTCGTTTTTGCATGGTATAGCTTTGCTTGCAAATATAAAAATAAAAGCGCAAGATAGAAGCCGGTAGGGATTCCCTTTTAGCAATTTGTATCAGGGGGATTCATTCTCGGGAACAAACTTATCCCCATCGACTGCTATTTTTGTAATGAAAAAAACTTCCTTGGTTTCTTCCCTGCCACTTTCACCCATGAACCTTACTCGCTGCTTCCCACTCAAAAGATAAAAGTTGTCATACCACCATGAAAGCTGTAAACTTATCTCCTGCGTGTCTCTGATCCGTTCATTTTCGTTTACCAAATCGATTTCAAAAGACTCATTTTCAAAATGAATCTCCCCATCTTTCATGTAACTCATGTAAATCTGTATGCCATCCAAATACAGAAAGTGGATCTTAATGCCATCGAAACTCAATTCCCCATATTTTCCGGGTATGGATGTAACCCTGTTCCCCAAGTTAAAAGCATTGTCCCAGATTACTTGTTCCTCCTTATCTATGTATATCATGTAGGCAGAGATAAACCTGTATTCCGCTTCCTGTTGCCAGGAAAATGGGCCATAGCGGTAATTGTTGAATAATTGGGAACCGTAAGCAGGTCCATAATTCATGCCATCGAAATACCGGCGATTAGGATTGAAACGATAGGCATCATTGGCATATACGCCATCTCTTGGGATATACCTGGGATTGGTAGCGTTAAACTTGTCACTATAAATGAGATATCCCCGATCAGTTGTGATTACTTCCCTAGCAGAAAAAACAGGTTTTATACTTGTCGTCTTGCCTTTGCTGAAGCGCCTTTCCAGGTCTCTCCATTTTTTTTCCTGTTGTCTTTCATTGAGGTAGTTGTAAAAATTGGGGAAATCTTCAAGGGTGTAGTATTTGATTTCAAATTCCCCAAATTCGTTGATTTCAGCAATATAAATGCCCTGATAAGCTTCTCTTTTCCTTTGACCAAAAGTACCTATCAAAGATTGCTGATAATTATCAATAGGTGTCAACATTCCCTCAACAATTTCTGTGTTACTGTCCTGAAGCTTTTCTATATTGATTTCCCTAACTTTGGAGCCATCCTGATCAAAAGAAAATATAGATACCTGCTTGGTTTTGTATTTATCTCTTTTACTCACCAGGGCATCGATGATTCCTAGTTCACTATCCTTTCTTAACTGAATTACCAAGGTTTCTTTCCCGTATATTCCCTGTACCGTAAAAACATTATTGGCTTCCATATCAAAAATCTGCAGCATTGGACGAAAATCTGCAGTTCCTAAAAAAACAGCTTTTTTGTTCAGTACGAAAAATTCTTTCAAATCCATGGGGTAGATATTTTCCAAAGAAATTTCATTGGCCTCCTCTGTGTCTAAATTGATTTCCAGTAAATATCTTTCTGAGGTTGCTGTAGTTCCCTTTTGCATCAAAGCGTATAGTAAATTCCCTTCCAGATCATAGCCAATAAGGTCAAAATTATCCTTAATCCTCACCTCCTTGATATCAGAAGCCCTTAAGTTAATGTCAGCGGTAAAATACTGGAATTTGGACCTGAGGTTAAAGCCTCTTTCTGGCTGGGCCCTAAATGCAATAATGCCATCCTGTTGTTGCAGGATCATGTAATCATTCTCCTGAAATTTGGTTTCAACCTCCAGCCTTTCAATAAATTGAAGTTGTCCCATCGTATGATGGATTACCATAAATAAAAGGAGTAATATACTGATAAGGGTTCTCATGAACTGGATTTCACTATCAATTCAAATTGTATTTTTTCTATGGGCATGACAGAAAGACGTGATTGTTTGACCAAAGGCATCGTATTCAGTAAATCATTTGCTTTGATTTGCTCTAAATTAATAGGATGGCTAAGAGATGCTTTTGGTTTTAATTTGACAGCTACCCAACCTTTGCCTTCTTTGTCATTGGGATCCGGAAATGCTTCTTCTGTAACTTCCGCCACGCCTATGACCTCCTTGGATTTACCACTATGATAGAACAATACAGGGTCTCCTAACTTCATGGCTTTTAGATAATTTCTTGCCTGAAAATTCCTAATACCATCCCAGATATCTTCTCCTTTTTTCTGAAGATCGTCCCAGCCGTATTCATTTGGTTCAGATTTCACCAACCAGTATTGCATAAGCTCCAAAATTTGATTCTATCGCATAAGATACTTTTTAAGATTTTATTTTAAAACAATTATTGATGACATTTGTCCTTATCAGTAACCAAAGATTGAATATTTTGGACCAAAAAAGCATTCTACGCCAACTCAAGCTCATCATCAAGCTGATGGAGCTGCACGATGAAAATTCATTTAAGATTAGGAGTTACCAGTCCACAGTAAACACCATCGATAGGGGAGATGTGATGGTCGAAGGAAAGGATATGGAGGAGCTACAATCCATCAATGGGATTGGAAAAAGTATTGCAGAAGTAATTTTTTCAATTGGTCAGACAGGTACCCATTCCTATTTGGAAGAGTTGCTGGGAAAAACACCTACCGGCATTTTGGAAGTATTGGAAATAAAGGGATTGGGTCCCAAAAAAGTAAAAGTGCTGTGGAAGGAATTGGATATTACTTCTACCCATGAGCTCCTGGAAGCCTGCCAAGCAGGTCAGGTGGCTAAAATCAAGGGTTTTGGTGAAAAAACCCAGGAAAGTATCATTCAAGCCTTGGAATTCAGGGCTTCAAATATGGGCAAATGGCTTTATGCCGATATAGAAGAATCCATGGATGCTCTTTCCAAGCAGTTTTTGTCCTTGAATGGGGTTGAAAAAGCAGTAACTGTGGGGGATTATGCCAGGAAAATGGAAATCATCTCTACAGTAGAGTGGTTACTGACAAGTACTGACCTTAAGACTGCAATGAATGGCATCAATGGACTCAAAGTGCTTGAAAAGGATAATAGTAAATCAAGCCCATTTAAGTGGAGAGGCAAATTATTAGACCCTGAAGTGCACCTGCTTATCCATTTTTCAAAACCAGAAAATTTTATTGAGGAAAAAGTACTCAGAACGGGTAATAAAGCTCATTTACTATATCCACTGGAAGAAAATAAAACTTTGGTAGAAATATTGAAGAAAGATGGGCCTTTCGATTCTGAAGCCGAACTTTATAAACACCTTGGCATGCCTTTCATTCCAGAAGAGCTAAGAGAAGGTTTCATCGAGTTTGACCTTGCAAAGGAAAATAAAGTCCAGCATTTGCTCAAAGAAGAGGATTTAAAGGGAATTCTACATAATCACTCTACCTACAGTGACGGCAAGCATAGTCTAAGGCAAATGGCTGAAGCGTGCAGGGATTTGGGTTATGAATATTTGGGTATTTCTGACCATAGCAGGACCGCTTCCTATGCAGGAGGCTTAGAAATAGAAAAAGTACAAAAACAATGGGAAGAAATTGATGCTTTAAATGAAGACTTAGCACCATTTAAAATTTTCAAAGGTATAGAAAGTGACATCTTGACGGATGGAAATCTGGATTACCCTGACGATATTTTGGCAGGTTTTGATTTTGTGGTTTCCTCCGTGCATTCGAGTTTGGGAATGGAAAGGAAGCGGGCCACTGCCAGATTATTAAAGGCCATAGAAAATCCTTACACGACCATTTTGGGACACCCAACCGGAAGGCTCTTGTTAAGGAGGGAAGGTTACCCTTTGGATCATAAGGCCATCATCGATGCCTGTGCAGCCTATGACGTGATTATTGAGATCAATGCCAATCCATGGCGCCTTGATTTGGACTGGCGTTGGGTGAATTATGCCATGGAAAAGGGCGTTATGCTGTCGATTAATCCTGATGCACATGAGGTTGGCGGGTATGGAGATATGCGTTATGGTGTGATTGTGGGAAGAAAAGGTGGGCTCTCCAAGGCGATGACCTTCAATGCCAAACCTTTAGAGGAAGTGGAAAAATATTTTAGAGACAGAAAACAAAAAATCAAAAAGAGATGAGCAGTTGGATGGAAAAAGACCCGGAAATGTTGCTGAAGCGCTCATTTCTATTTGGCATAACGGGAATCATAATTTGTCTCATTCCTTTGGTTAATAATTATTTTCAGTTTCTACCTTTTTCTCACGGGCCGATTAACGGTGTAGGTATCGCTTTGCAGTTTTTTGGTTTAAGTATTGCTGTGCTGGTGCTTAGAAGAAGAAAACTAGGAGAGAAGCTTAAGGATAAGGCCAAAAAGATGATTTTGGTACTGGCAGTTGCTCTGATTTATTTTTTTATGGTGATTTGAAATTTATATCATTTCAAACCAAAATCATTGCGTCTAAAAATAAATAAAACGCTTAATTTTGAGTTTAAAATGCAAAAATCACTCTAAAGGGTGATGTTATGCACAGTTTTTTACAGCAACTTTGGACAACCGATACCGGTATTTTTACATGTTGGCCTCATGTTATTTGCTGAAATCCGTTGAGTGAAATAAAAGGATTTTGTTTGATTACTTAAAAGCATTTTGAAGCTTTTTGGTAGGGTACCTCATACACTGGGGTGGTTCATAAATTAAAATTTCGAATTAAACCCATAATTAAAATTTAAACTTATTATGAAAGCGATACAAATAAAAATAGGATGCCTAGTACTATTAGTGGGGCTTATGATGACTGCTTGTATAGAAGAAAGCATAAATGAACAGGTGAACATACCTCATATGGAAGAGGCATTGGCTTTGGAGCAATTTGACCTTTTTGAAGATGAAATCGGTCAGTTTCTACGAATGAATCCTTCTGATCAAAATAAATTATTGGCTCAGGTTAGAAGAGCAACGGCAAAATATCATAGGGTTGAAGTAGCTATCGAGGATGGCTATTTAGAAGCTTCCCACTGTGTGTATAACGATGAATTGGGCGCTGGTATGGGTTATCATTTTGTTAAAGGATCATTGGTGGATCCTAAATTTGACCCACTGATGCCTGAGGCACTCCTCTATGAAAAAGGAGAAAATGGTAAGTTTAAACTTATCGGTGTTGAATATATCATCATAGACATAGGGCAGGATCATCCACAATTTGGTAATCATCCTTTTGATGTTGGAGGAACACCGGTACCAGTTGATCATTACAGCCTTCATGTATGGACATGGAAGCACAACCCACTTGGCATGTATTTCCCCTACAATCCAAATGTGAGCTGTACAAACGCCATGACTCATTAACCCTGGTTGAACTTGATACATTAAGTGAACTCAAGTCGGGATTTTTCCTCGACGGGGCCCCTTGGAAATCATTTCCGGGGGCTTTTTTATATCTGTGTAAGCGCTTAGGGCTTAGGAGGAATGGGTTGATTTTGTAAAAATACAGAAGTGATTGGGTATACAATCCTAATGTCACTTTCTGCTCTGAATCGCTCAAGGACTGCCTCTGTCACTTGTTGTTCGTACACCCTTCTTTTCCTGGGATGGCAAAGGTAACGCAGGGAAAGCTGAATACCTCTTTCATGGATCTTTGTATATACGGTTGGCGTATATTGACCAAAATGAATAAAATGTTCTTTATGAGCTTTCATCATCGCCCTTTCTATGCTTTTGAACCCATCTTGCATCAATTCATAAAGGATATCTTTGAGCAATTGCTGTGCTTTTTTGTAATCAGAGTCCAAACTGATATACAGGTGCTGTTCATTCCAAATGTATTCAAATCCTTGGCTATAGTTTGCCTGAGGATCAGTGAACACTTTTCCATTGGGAACATGAACAATCCTTCCGGTGCTTTGCTCGGCATCCACCCAATTGCCTACTTCTAAAAGAGAAAACTGAAACAACCTTAAATCCACCACATCTCCTTTAAATTCTCCGATTTGTATCCGGTCACCTACATCGAAAGGTTTTCTCCAATAAATAAAAATCCAGCCAGCGATATTGACAAAAATGTCTTTTAAGGCAATGGCTATACCTGCCGATAATAAACCCAAGAAGGTGGTTATGGATTGGAAGTTGCTGATCCAGATATTGCCTATAAGTAACAATCCAATGAATGCCAAGGTGTATTGTATGGTCTTGCGCCAATGATATACCCGCTTCATGTCCTCATCCGTCCTGATACCGATCAGTTTGTAAGCCCCTTTTTTGATCAGCCAAAGGACCAATAGAATGATGACAGTCTTGTAGATATTCCACCTGACCTCATATTCTACGATATCGTTGAGATATTCTATCCAGTTTTCCATAACCCAAAAGTAAAGCTAAATGTACTTTTGATTATTCACAAAAGAAAATCCTTATAGTTATCCGGGCTGAGTACCTGCTGGATTGTGCCGGGATAAGCCTCCCAAAAGAAGCAGGAAGGAGTGCCCTTCTCTTTGGGTTCCACTTGGTCTCAAAGGCATGTAGCACAGCTCCCCTTTCCTCAAGCCAATCGAGTTCCAAGCTGTTGGTGGTTCTCCAGAAATATGTAATTCTTCGATCATAATCGAAAAAATACATGTTTATTTTCGATTTGAGCGCCATGTTTTCATTATGATGATTGTTTTCAGTTGTTTTTTTCCGTCAAACAGACCAATTAGCCTTTCAGTTTAAAAAATGTACTCGATGACAATATTTTCTGTAAATTTGTATCTCTATATCGAGCAATACGATCTTCCTAAAATTTTGCAAGGGTTTTGGGAACGCTTATATTTATTTAAATGCCCAAGTTATCTTCTGAGGACAAATTCTTGGATGTCTCCGACTATGGTAGACCTTTTGCAAGGACCTTTGTCAACCGCATTCAACATACCGATATCACACCCGTACAGGTTACTTATCTTTTTGGAATTAGCGGGCTCATTGCAGTGTATTGCATTTTAACTGGTCTTTATGTAACAGCGGGCCTATTTTTGATCATCAAGTCCATCTTAGATGCTGCAGACGGGGAACTCGCGCGTATCAAAAATCGGCCCTCGTATACGGGTAGATATTTAGACTCTATTTTTGATATTTTTCTGAATTTATTGGTTTTTGGTGCCGTATGGTATGTTACCGATACGTCCCTGCTATTGGCTGCACTCGCTTTTTTAAGCGTTCAGGTGCAAGGTACCCTCTACAACTATTATTATGTTATCCTTAGACATAATACTGAAGGAGGGGAAAAAACGAGCAGGATTGCTGAAAATGAGAGGCCAAAAGCCTTTCCAGTGGAAAGTCAACACACTGTAGACTTCTTATATGACACCTACAATGCGCTATATATAGCATTTGATAAATTGATATTTTATCTGGATCAAGATGCCTCTGAGGCGCCTGTTTTCCCTAAATGGTTTATGTCTGTAATCTCTATATATGGTTTGGGCTTTCAATTATTGCTCATTTCCATTATGTTGGCACTAGGTCTGGTAAATATTATTATCCCGTTCTTTATTGGGTATAATGTCTTCCTGCTGATCTTCATCGCAATTAGAAAATCTTTTCTCCGATAATATTCACTCACTTTTTAACATGATAGGGTTTTGAAAATCAAATCCCATTATTTATTACTTCGATAACTCCTCATGTCTCAATTTAAAATCAGGGAAAGAAGGGTTTGACATCCATAGAATGTTGTCATTTTCTTAGAATCCAAGATAAAGGATTTGAAACTTTCAGAAAGAACCATTTTCACTTCTTCATTTATTTCTGACAACTTCCTTCACGACCCTTGACTTTTAGATGAAAGTATGTTTAAATTATAAACATATTGTTGTCAATTATTTTGACATTTTGATATAAATAGATATTTATCCCACAAAGTGGGATGATATATATGGATATAACATGCGACATCTAACGGTTGATTTATGAGGGTTGAATCACCTCATTGTATACCTAGTCCAGATAGCTCCATTTATCTCTTGTCCACCGTATTGGGGCATCTATCTATATCACAGCCCAAAGGGCTGTATATATCCACATATATATCGCTTAGCTTATATCACGAAGTATATATCAATTTATATCGCCGACCGCAGGGAGGCATTATATCGCGAACTTGTCTACCAACAGGTAGAGCATATTTCGCCTAAAGCATATTTCAAAAAAATTCTATGTTTATCAATTGCCACTCTTACTACAGCTTCAAATACGGGATGCTATCCATCGAGTCCTTGGTGGCAGAAGCCAAAGGGAAAAAACTGGATGCACTGGCACTGACGGATATCAATTCGGTATCCGGCGTGTTCCCCTTTATCAAGGAAGCACAGAAGCAGGGTATTCATCCGGTGATCGGGATTGATTTCCGCAATGGGGTGAAGCAGCAGTACATAGGGCTGGCCAAAAATCAGGAGGGTTTTTACGAACTCAACCGTCACCTTTCCCATAGAAAAACCAAAGGAATACCTTTCGAAGAGAAAGCGCCGCCTTTTCAGCACAGTTTTATTGTGTATCCTTTTCGGGAAAAGACTTTTCCCCTGCGCGAAAATGAGTTTGTCGGTATCCATCCCTACCAACTCAACCGCCTCGTCAAGTCGCCTTGGTATCGCTATAAAGACAAACTGGTACTGTTACAGCCTGTCAGTTTTTCCTCTAAAATTGAATTTAATGCCCATCGTCTCCTTCGAGCTGTGGACAAAAACACCCTACTTAGCAAACTGGAACCCGAAGAACAGGGAGATATCAGCGATCAGTTTTATTCCTATGCCGACATGGTCGCCCGCTGCGAGGGGCACAGTTATCTCTTGTACAATTCACAGCGCTTACTCGAGGCCTGTCAGTTTTCCTTCTACTTTCAGGCAGTCAAAAACAAGCGGGATATCCTAGGTTCGGATTGGGAGGACTTTGATTGCCTGAGACAGGAAACTTTCAAGGGAGCAATCAACCGCTATCCTGATCTAACGCCCGAAATCAGTAAACGCCTGGAAAAGGAGCTGGAATTAATCCAACAGAAGGGATTTGTCTCCTACTTTCTGATCAATTATGATATCATCAGCTTTGCCCAGCAAAAAAACTATTACCATGTAGGTCGGGGCAGCGGGGCCAATAGCATCGTGGCCTATTGCCTAGGCATTACGGATGTGGACCCGATCGAACTGGATTTATACTTTGAGCGCTTTATCAACCTGTACCGGGAAAATCCCCCCGATTTTGATATTGACTTCAGTTGGACAGACCGGGATGAAGTTACGCAATACATATTTGACAAATACAACAAAGATGGGCAGGAACATGTGGCCTTGCTAGGTTCTTACAGTACTTTTCAGGCCAATTCCATGCTGCGGGAACTTGGAAAAGTTTTTGGTTTGCCCAAGACAGAAATCGAATCCTTGATTTACCATGCAGGCAAGTCCGAGTATGTTCCAGATCAGTATGGGAAATTGATTCTCAAGTACAGTCAGGTGCTGCACGGCATGCCTTCACACCTGACCATTCATGCTTGTGGTATTTTGATTTCCCACAAACCCATTCACTATTACACCGCTACAGAAATGCCTCCTAAGGGTTTTCCATTAGCCCATATCGATATGCATACGGCAGAGGAGATTGGCTTGCATAAGTTTGACATCCTCTCCCAGCGGGGCTTGGGACATATCAAAAGCGCCATAGAAATCATCTACCAAAATCAGGGAGTGAAAGTGGACATCCGACAGGTGGGAAAATTCAAAAAAGACCCCAAGATCAAAGAACTGTTACGAACAGGGCATACCATAGGCGCATTCTATGTGGAGTCTCCTGCCATGCGCATGTTGCTGGCCAAGATGAAGGCAGACGAGTACCTTGAGCTGGTAGCAGCGAGTTCCATCATCCGTCCGGGCGTGGCCCGCTCGGGAATGATGCGGGAATACATCCTCCGGCATGTAGATCCCCAAAGGCGCAAGCAGGCCCATCCTGTGATGATGGACATCATGCCTGAGACCTACGGCATCATGGTCTATCAGGAAGATGTGATCAAGGTGGCGCATTACTTTGCCGAACTCAGCCTTTCTGAAGCAGATATCCTGCGAAGGGGAATGAGTGGCAAGTCACGGTCCAAGGATGAATTCCAAAGGGTAAAGGATCAGTTTTTCATCAATTGTGAACGCCTCGGCAGAGATCCTAAGATTACGGCAGAAGTCTGGCATCAGATTGAGAGCTTTGCGGGCTACTCCTTTGCCAAGGGGCACTCGGCATCCTTTGCAGTCGAGAGTTATCAGAGTTTGTACCTGAAGGCCTACTTTCCATTGGAATTTATGGTGGGGGTGATCAATAACTTTGGGGGATTTTATCATACCGAGTTTTACATCCACGAGCTTCGTATGAACGGAGCCGATATCCAAGCCCCCCATATCAATGAAAGTGATTACCTGACCAATATCAAGGGAAAAACAGTATATCTGGGTTTGATTCATCTCAAGTACCTGGAGAAAGCAAGTGTGGAAAAGATTCTGAGCGAACGTAGAGCCAATGGATTTTTCGCAGGCTTATCTGACTTTATCGCAAGGGTGGGGATTAGCCTGGAGCAGTTACTGATTTTGATCCGCATTGGTTGTTTCCGCTTTACAGGCAAAAGCAAGCAGGAGTTGCTTTGGGAGGCGCATTTTATACTGAATAAACGCAAGGCGATCAGCACGGGGAATGAACTGTTCAGGCAGGCTGGTTTCAGAGAATTGCAGGTTCCCGAACTCGAGGCCTCCGATGTGCGGCAGGAGATTGT
Organism: Cecembia lonarensis LW9; assembly: GCF_000298295.1. GTDB lineage: Bacteria > Bacteroidota > Bacteroidia > Cytophagales > Cyclobacteriaceae > Cecembia > Cecembia lonarensis. The sequence goes on along the minus strand of NZ_AMGM01000038.1, from coordinate 26,641 downwards.
GGATCAGATTGATATTTTGGAGTTTCCTCTCGATTCCCCCTTTCACTTGGTCAAAGATCAGACTGTCCCTAGTATCAAAGCCAGGGATTTAAAGCAGTATCTGGGCAAACAAGTACAGATCATCGGTTACCTCGTGACGATCAAATACACCCGAACAGTGAAGGGCGATGTGATGAACTTCGGAACATTCGTCGATAGAGAAGGAGACTGGATAGATACCGTGCATTTTCCTCCTGTGGTGAAAAAACATCCTTTCAAAGGTCGTGGCATCTACCTGATCAAAGGCAAGGTGACGCAGGAATTTGACTTTTATAGCATTGAAGTGGATAGCTGCGAACGGATGGCCTATTGGAATGCGGGGGAGGGCTGAGCGTAAAAAAAGCTCCTGTGAAGCTTTTTAGCGAAGAGCCAGGATGTAAGGGGAATTGGTTCAAGCCGTGGCGAATTTAACCAAAAAGTCTAATTTAACTTGTTTTTTTAATATTGGAAGGATCTCTGCTGGTATGAAAAACATCAAGTACATATACAGCTTCGGACGCAACTTCATAAATAATTTTATAACTCCACACCACCTTGTATCTGAAATCTCCTTCTGCATTTAACAGGTAATGCTCTTTTTCAAATTTTTCAGGAAAATCGCCTAGCGTTTTTGTCTGAGATACTATTTCATCTCTTACTTTTTTGGCAACATCTATGGACTGACGGTTTTTAATATAAAGGTAAATTTGCTTCAAAGCTTCTTTGGCCTCATTAGCCCAAACGACTTTTACCTTTCTTTTTACCACTTTTCGATTTCCTTTTCAAGATCCTCTTGAGTGGTAAAATGTCCTGATTGGATACTTTTCTTAGCAGCAATAATTCTTCTATTTATCTGCTCTTCACTCAGAGGTTCTCCTGCTAGGGTAAAATCCTCGCGGACATACTCTTTTGCCACAGCATAAAGTAAGCTCAAAAGTCTGTCATCACTTTCTTCGATAAGTTGGAAAAGTTCATCTTTAATCTTTGGTGTACCCATGGTTACAATTTTTATCTAAAATAACGATTATCAAACAAAATAGGATATGATCCTTGATGATTTTTAAATATTCAATAATTGCTAACAAGAAACACCTTTTTTTTATTCTCATATCCGATCCAAGACTTACCCTTGAACCAAACTGGTCATAACAGGCCCCTTCGCCGCGTCAAATTGTACCACTTGGGCCGATTTACTTTCCCAAAAAACTCCTTAAATCCATATGCCCAATACCCTCAAATGTGCTCCCCTCAAACCTGTCCATGGTAATGACAGTCTTTGGATAGTTGTCCTTGATTTTTTTGAGATTTCCAAATTCCCTTTCCAGTGTTTTTGTTTCATTGATACTTAATGCAACCTGGAAATAGCTTGTTTCTCCATTCTTTTGACAGACGAAATCAATTTCCTGTTTGTCAATTATCCCAACCTTAACTGAGTATCCTTTAAAAATCAAATGGTTATACACCACATTTTCCAAAATCTTCCCTCGATCCTCAGGACGGTATCCCCAAATCCCATGTCGGATCCCTAAATTTTCAAAGTAAAACTTATCCCCCACCTCAAACAAGCGCTTTCCTACGATATCATAGCGGGGTACTTTATGAACCAAAAATGCATTGGAAAGGTGTTCGATATAGGTTTGTACCTGATTGTGGGCCATATTGATTTTTTGGGATTTTAAAAAATCCGAAATTTTCTTGGCAGAAAATAAACTTCCGGTATTGCTGGCTAAAAAAAGAACAAGTTGTTCTAAGAATCCCGTATTCCTGACGCCATACCTATTGATGATGTCCCGGTAAACAATTGTTGAGTAAATGTTTTTCAGGTATTCAAAAACAATGGCATCCTTCAGTTCCAAGTGCTTCAGGTAAGGCAATCCCCCATATTTCAAATATTTTTCAAGACTCTCTGAATTATCCTCCAATTGATGAAAATTCAAAAATTCCAGGTAAGCAAGACTAAATACGGTAATTTCAATATATCTCCCGCTCAGATACCCTGCGATATCCCCGGAAAGCAAATTAGCATTACTGCCGGTACAGTAGATGTCAAGTTCTTCATCTAAGAGCAGGGATCTTAGTGCATCTCCAAAATCTACAATGTCCTGTATCTCATCAATGAAAATATAATTCATCCTTCCGGTTTTCTTTTTATCCCGGACATATTGGTACAGGTCTTTTGCTTCTTTCATCCATGAAAAATCCAAGTCCTCTTTGTTGATGTAAATGATTGGGGTACTTATGTCTTTTTCTTGCAGTGCTTTAATTAGCTGAAACAATAAATAACTTTTCCCTACCCTTCTTTGACCTGTCAATACTTTTATCAAACCTTTTCCCATAAAGGGTTTAACTTTGTCCAGATATACCTGACGGGTATTTAATTTTTGAGGAAGATTAATCATTTTATGAAAATACAATTGAAATTACAATCAAATATATTATTTATTGTAAATGTATTTACAATTATTGTTAAATTAATTCAAAAATAAAATCATGATTATAATTTTTTAAGTTGAACCCTTCCCGTAAACTTTGATCCATTACATATTGGTTACCAACTAAGCTTTCAAGCTTAGCGATATCCTTAGAACTGGTCCAAGCCCGCATGCTTCGGGCAGGACTAAGTCTTGAACCAAAATCACCCAACCCAAAAAAACGAATGAAAACCAAATCATTGTTGGACATTTTTCGTTATCTTAGTAGACATATTTCTTCATGCGTCATGAGAAAAAAGACCTCAAAAGTAAATGAGCCCGCTGTAGCATCCTATGGCAAAGCGGCCTTCTCGGTAGATTCCATACTTAATATGGAAATGGGACACTTCGACGAGCCTTTAAGCAGGGTGGAGACCTTTCGTGAGGGGCTTGGAAAAGATGCTTTTGAAAGTCTAAAGGCCGTGGCTGGCTTGGACTATAATACCCTAGCTACTGCATTGGGAATTTCCGCCAAGACCATTCAGCGTAAGGAAGTTTTTGACACCATACAATCTGAAAAGATGTTTGAGCTTGCTGAGCTTTATGCCATAGGCATTGCCTATTTTGGACTGGAAGGCTTCAGGAATTGGATGGAGCGACCCCTATTTTCTATTGGTAACAGGAAGCCCTTAGATTTAATTGATGTATCTGAGGGATTGGCTATTCTAAAGTCAGAAATCATGCGTTTGCAGCATGGGATAGCCATCTAAGAAGCATGAAAGTCTTTAGAATAGCCCTGACCCAATACTGCGATGCCAGCGGAGAAGGAGCCAAACGCTTTGGAGGTAGATGGAACTTGCCGGGCCACTCTGCAATCTATGCTGGAGCAAGTATAGCCTCTTCCTTGCTTGAAAGATTGACCATAGATCCGGAATTATTTGCTTCTGACAGGTATGTCAAATATTCGGTAATGGAAATCAATTTGCCTGCAGAACATATTTTCACCCCTTCCTTAGGCGAACTTCCTGCTGGCTGGAATTTGATACCTGCTACAAAATCATCGATGAATTATGGTGCCGGCCTTTTGCAGTCAGGACTACTGTCCTTTGCAGTGCCTTCGGTGGTGGATCCGAGTTCTCTGAACTATGTCATCAATCCCCTCTCTCCAAAATTCAACTTGATCAAATACAGGGTTTATCCTTTGCCACTGGACAAAAGACTGATTAGAAGTGTATAAAATGATGTGAACTACCATTGACAGAAATGTACGTCACTCTGACGAAGGAAGAGTCTCCCAAAATAGAGGAGATGCTTCACTACGTTCAGCATGACGCGTAATTTTGTCATTACCCTTTCTGTACTTTTTCCAAAATGTTAAAATCTCAGTATGATTAGCCTAATTCTTACTTTTTCCTGCTTCCAAAAAATTGCCTTATAAAATCCTGACAGTTCATCACAGGGATCTCTGAAAAGTGAAAATCATTGATATCCTCAGTGATTAGTACATCGCAGCCCTTATCAAGCGTAGAATAATACTCCAAAGCATCTTCAAAATCAATTGGGTATGGAAACATCGATGCTTGATTCACAGTCGACTGATCCACAGATGTACTTTTTATTTTTTCGGATAAAATCTGCAACTTTTGTTGGGCTATTTTACTTCCACTTTTTTTCTCAGAAAAATAATAGGCGATCGCTAAGCAAATAGGCGAAGTATATACCTGAAAGTTGGGCTTGTCTACTAAACTCAGCACCCTAGCGGCATAAGAGAATACGGGATACTCATGGTTGAGTACAGCCACAAGTACATTGGCATCAAGAAATAGTCTCATTTTTTGGTATCGAAATAGGAGGACTTTAAGTCTTTTCGGCTTTTGGATTTGCCATAGGTAGCTTCACCTTCTGCCAACATCGATACCCAATCCGAAACAGGTAACTCATCCAAATGCTTATAGTCACCTGAAACGATTTTCTGATATAAAAATTCGGTCAAACGAGACAAACTCATATTTTGCTCTGAAGCAAATTTTTTAGCTTTCTCGATAACCGCTTTATTGAATGAAAGTGTAATTTTAGCATCCATAATTTTAGTGATTTTTACACGTACAAAAATATAAATTTTTACGTAAAAATTCCATGTATGAACCATTTTTTAACTCATTTTCAGTAACTTCGTACTATGGAACAAGATAAGGAGATTTCAAAAATCGAAGAACCCATTAGTGAATATGGCAGGTTCTCCTATGCTGACTACTTGACCTGGCAAATGGAGGAAATGGTCGAGCTGATCAAAGGCAAAATCTTCAAACACACGGCTGCTCCAAGGGTAAATCATCAAAGGTTATCCCTAAAAATATCCAGTGAGCTTTACAATATTTTGAAGGGTAAAAAATGTGAGGTTTTTGCATCTCCTTTTGATGTTCGTTTACCTGTCAAGTCCAAAAGGAATGAAGATATTGACACTGTAGTACAACCTGATATCTGTGTGGTTTGCGATCCTGAAAAGATTGATGAACTTGGGTGTGTGGGGGCGCCGGATTTGATTGTAGAAATACTATCTCCAGGAAATAACCAAAAAGAATTACATAACAAGTATGAAGTCTATGAAGAGTCGGGTGTGAAGGAGTATTGGGTGATTCACCCCAATGAATGCACGCTCTTGATTTACAATTTGATCAATGGTAAATATCAAGCTTCAAAGCTTTTTACCCATGGAGATGTGGTGAAATCTGATGCAGTGGAAGGATTTCAGCTAGATTTAACTGAGATTTTTGAAAATATCCAATGACATCCTGTTCCTTATTGGTAGGCTAGAATCTGCAAAAATTTTATTTACTTGGCTATTTTCCCTCTTGGTCCTTCAGACTTGGATCATTTGAAACCACAGTCTTCAGACTGCATTGGGACAGTCTGAAGACTTGTCATCTTAACAGGTCCAAGCCCTCCTGCACCGGGCAGGACTAAGTCTTGAAACCCTGGAGACTGAAAACTTAGGCCTTTCATTTCTATTTCAAAACAAGTAAATTTATTCCATGGAAAAGGATGATTTAAAAAACCGGGTAGAAGATCCGCCTTCACTATATGGGCACTACACCTATGCAGATTACCTGACATGGCAGATGGATGAAATGGTCGAGTTGATCAAAGGTAAGATTTTCAAACAGGTAGCAGCTCCTAGGGTTAGCCACCAAAGAATTGCAGGCCTGATTTTCACAAGACTTTTTCTTCATCTTGAAAAAAAACAATGTGAAGCTTTTATCGCACCTTTTGACGTTAGACTACCAGTTAAATCCAAAAGGAATGAAGATATTGACACGGTAGTTCAGCCGGATATCTGCGTCGTATGTGATCCTGATAAGATAGATGAACTGGGATGTGTGGGTGCTCCGGACTTAGTCGTAGAAATCCTCTCTCCCGGAAACAACAAAAAAGAACTCCAGAATAAATATGAAGTTTACAAGGAGTCAGGGGTAAAGGAATATTGGATTATCCATCCCAATGAATGTACTTTGATCATATATACCCTGATAGAGGACAAATATCAAGCTTCAAGGATTTTTACACATGGTGATAAGGTAGCTTCTCAAGCTGTAGAAGGTTTTACTTTGGATTTGGAAGAGGTATTTGAAGGTATGATGTGACAAATCATTCTCATTTCCAGAATTATCGAATTATCCACTATATCATGCCATCACTAAGTCACTCCAACAAATTCTTATACACCTTCCCATCTTTCATGATCACCACAAACTTTTCTGCAGGATTGGCAATCAAAGAAAGGTCGGCCAAGGGATCACCATCCACCAAAATCAAATCTGCCAAGGCACCAACTTCCACCACACCCAGCTTGCCGGGATAGGGGCTTCTAAGTCCCGAAAGCTGTAGCAATTCCGCATTGTCATGGGTGACCATTTTCAGGATTTCGGTATTGGTAAACCATTGCTGCAATTTTAGGATATAGGCATTCTGCTGTTCGTTCAATTCCGGTTCGAAAAGGAAGTCTGTTCCCCAGGCGATCTTCAGTTTCATCTTTTTGGCCATGGGCCAAAGCTTGGCCTGACCTTCGATTACTGGTTTGCGTTTTTCTACCCTTTGTGGATCCATATCCGGGGTGCTTTCCACCAGGTTTTGCGTACTTAACCAGACACCTTTTCTTTTCATCAACTTCAACGTCTTTTGGTCCAGCATCTGTCCGTGTTCCACGCATTTTACACCCGCTTTTATGGCCCTTTGCACTGCTCTTGGGGTATAGGCATGCACCATGACATAGGTTCCCCAATCTTCGGCAGCTTCTACAGCTGCCCGCATTTCATCAAAAGTATATTGTGTGACATCTACCGGGTCATAAGCAGAGGAGGTGCCTCCACCGGCCATCAATTTGATCTGACTGGCACCAAACCTTAAATTCTCCCTTACCGCAGTCAATACTTCATCCCGTCCATCTGCAATAAAAGTGGCATTGAATCTTTCTGCTCTTGAAGGTTCACCAAAAAACCTTCTGGACTTCTCCTCAGGCGTTCTGAAATCTCCATGACCTGCTGTTTGGGAAATGGTGGCGCCAGAAGGCCAAATCCGTGGACCATTTAAGTTCCCTTGATCGATTCCCATTTTTAAAGGGAAAATGGGGCCACCAGCATCTCTCACAGAAGTAAATCCACGCATGAGCATCCGTTCAGCACTGCCTCCAACTTTTTCCATAATAACCCCTTCAGAAAGCATGGGTGACATCATTTCCCGCATGCTTAAGGCGCCAAAGGCCATATGGACATGCACATCGATCAGTCCAGGCATAAGGGTTTTGCCATTGCCTTGGATCTTGGTCACTCCATCACCTGATGGGACTGGGGAAGCGCTGATACTTTTGATTTTATTGCCTTCTATCAAGACATTTAAAGGTCCTGAAAGACTATTGGATTTTCCATCAAAGACCCTGACGTTTTCGAAGAGGATGTTTCCGCTTTCCTGGGCATGCGCTGAGAGAGACAGAAAAAAACATGTAAAAATTAAGTTTGTAATGGATCTAAGTGAAAACATAAAAGAAGAAATTTTTTCCTGCCCAAAATAAGGAATTGAACTTAATTATCCTCTTTGTGGCCAATATTCTTCACATCTAATTGGATCAGTGTCAAAAAAATTATTGGGACATAAATCCCTGAATCCAATTGTACACCTTATTACGGGTATTGATAAACTGTACAATCATGGGTTTGTGTTTTTTACCTCTTTGAATGAACAGGAAGCCAATAAGCAAATGGATAGGAGAAGCAGATAGGATTTAATCACTGAGCTATCGGATGGTTTATTTATTATCACTAAATCTCTTTGAGAGCTATTTAAGTTTTCAAAAGAGGTGATATTTTGTTAGCTTTTGAAACAAGTCTGTTGCCTTCTTTTCAAATTCACTTCGATATAATATGAGAAATATGCTTTTGTTGATTTTTAATACAATCACTTTTTTTGCCAGCATTTACCTTAATTACCTATTTGGTTCAGGTGCCGGTGGAAGAAAATCAGTGGGCGAAGTCAGTAGGAAATTTGAAACACTTATCACTCCTGCAGGCTACGCGTTTTCCATATGGGGGCTGATATACCTGCTATTGCTTGGCTTTTTGTCCTACCAATGGGTGTCTTATTTTAAAGGAAATCCTCAAAAATCACTTACACCTACTTTCATTTGGTTTTCCCTTTCAAATGTATTGAATGGACTATGGATTATTGTCTGGACGCAAGAAATGATAGGGGTCTCAGTTTTGGTTATTTTTGGATTATTAGGTGCTCTTATCTTTTGGGCTAAAAGTCTTCAGGTCGGCTCAAAAAATCGCCAGTTCTATGTTTTTATAGGCCTGCCCATTTGTGTGTATATGGGTTGGATTATAGTTGCTTCGGTAGTTAATGCCTCAGTTTGGTTTTATCAAAATGATTGGTTTATACAACAAGAGCTTATAATGACAACCCTTACGCTGACTATTGCAACCTTTATTTTTCTATGGTTGAGTGTAAAAAGAAATCTTTTAGTACCCACCTGGGTGGGGATTTGGGCATTAGTTGCTATTCTGGTAAAACTTAAAAATCCGGAAAGTCTTGTTTTTCAATCGATTACAGTGTTAGTTTTTATGCTTTTGATATCCAATTTAATTGTCTTGAAAAACAAAAAATATCATTCAAAGTATTTTAATTGAATTAATTTTGGATTAATGTGTATTTTGTTTAATTTCCAATCAAATATTTTGAATAATAAGCAAAAACTGTATTAATCGCCCTAGTAACTCAGTTGCTTTTGAAAAAAATAATTATCCCAAATAAGAAAATGATTGGAATATTAGGAGGAACAAGATTGGCCCTTACTTTGGGCAAGGCACTTTCTTCTAGAGGTGTTGAAATTGCCTATGGTGTTAGACAAGGATTTGAGCCTACTGAGATTGAGTGGAAAATATTAAATATGTCTGCCAATAAAGTGAGGAGCTTTAAAGAAGTGATTGATTTATGCAATGTGCTCTTTATTTGTGCAGAGAATAATTATCTAGAGCAGGTATTTGAAGAGTTATCCCATGTGGAATTGACTGATAAAACCATTGTTGATTGTACCAATAGTGAGGTATTCAACATGCATAATTGTAATACAAACTTTATACAGAGTATCATCAATTCTCCCAAGATTTTTAAAGCATTCAACAATTTAGGTTTGGATTATCCAAATTGTGACCCTATGGGCCTTGTCAAGGAAACCTATTACTGCGGGCCAGATATCCCTGAAAAAAACATCATCAGGCAACTTATTTCCATGGTGGGCTTTAAAGCCATAGATGCAGGAAGCCTGGAAAGTGCCCCTTTGTTGGAGGCCATGTACCATTTGCGGAAGGAAATCTGTAACAATAGGAAAGAACAGGTTGACTACCATTTTAAATTGATTTCAGTTTGAGTTGAATCTATTTTCCACAACTTTCAATATTATTTTTTATTTTTATTTTCATTGACGATGATTTTTGATGATTAAATTTTCTGACCTTCAAAAAATCAACAGGCCTTATGCGGAAGAATTAAAGGCAGTAGCAGCTGAGGTGATAGATTCAGGCCGTTATTTATTTGGGCCTAAAGTGCTTCAACTCGAACAATCCTTATCGGAATACCTTTCTGTTGATCATGTGGTAGCTGTGGGGAATGGATTAGATGCACTCAGGTTGATTCTTCAAGCCTATATAGAAAAAGGAGAATTTAATAAAGGTGATGAAGTCCTTTTACCGGCCAATACTTACATCGCTACCTTTTTGAGCATTGTTCATGCGGGGCTAGTACCTGTTCCTGTTGAACCTGATTTTGAAACTTTTAATCTGGATTTTGAAAAGCTGGAAGCTAGAATAGGGGGGAAAACCAAAGCCATTGTTCCTGTACATTTATATGGGAGAGTCTGCTGGGATGGTAATTTGAAGGGCCTTGCAGCAAAATATAACCTCAAGATTATAGAAGATAATGCCCAAGCTTTTGGAGCAGAATGGCTTGGTCAAAAAACAGGAGCACTTGGACATGCCGCAGCATTCAGCTTTTTTCCTTCAAAAATATTAGGTGCATTAGGTGATGCTGGGGCTGTAGCCACTAGGGATGCTGAACTTGCACAAATCATTCAATCCTTAGCCAATTATGGCAGTAAGGACAAATACCAAAACTTGTATAAAGGAGTGAATAGCAGAATGGATGAAATGCAAGCTGCCTTTTTACTAGTTAAATTGAAATATGTGGATGGGGAAAATCACTGGAGGAGAACACTTGCTAAAACTTACCTTGAACATATTGTCCATCCTGAGATTATTTTGCCCCATTTATCCAATGTAGAAAATGATCCTTCTCATGTATGGCATTTGTTTGTGGTCCGTTCTCAAGATAGAGATGGTTTGAAGGCTTATTTAATGGATAAGGATGTTCAAACTCTGGTACACTATCCTATTCCCCCACACCATCAAAGCGCTTTTAAAGGGCTTAATCATATGTCTTTTCCAATTACAGAACGTATTCATCGTGAAGTTTTGAGCTTACCTTTGGATCCTTCATTATCAAAAGAATCAGTACAAACAGTTGCCGCTTTCGTCAATGGATTTAAGGGGTGTTGATCATAATTATTTGTATATGGACAATGAATTCGCGAAAGATTTTAATTTTGAAACTTAATGAAAAGAATATTTGATGTAGTGGTTTCCCTGCTAGCTTTGTTGGTTTTGTTTCCTATATTTTTGGCGGTTGGCGTAGCTGTGGCTGTTAAACTTGGTAGCCCGGTATTTTTCAAACAAGTAAGGCCCGGGTTATATGGGGAACCCTTTGAAATTTTGAAATTCCGTACCATGACAGATGCCAGAGACGAAAATGGAGCGCTATTACCGGAAGACATCAGGCTTACTGATTTTGGTAAATGGCTACGGTCTACAAGCTTGGATGAATTGCCCGAATTGATCAATGTATTAAAAGGGGATATGTCATTGGTAGGTCCTAGGCCCTTATTGATGGAATACCTTCCCCTTTACAATGATTTTCAAAAGCAAAGGATGGATGTACTTCCGGGCATTACCGGATGGGCACAGGTCAATGGAAGAAATGCCATTGTTTGGGACAAAAAATTTGAATATGACATATGGTATGTCAAAAACAGGTCTTTCTTTTTAGACCTTAAAATTCTTTTTTTGACCATGACCAAAGTGTTTAAGCGGGAAGGTATAGGTCATGAAAATGAAAATATCATGCCAAAATTTAAGGGCAACAAGACGGATTAAGCCTGGTTTTTCCGACCTTCCATGATTTTAAAAAATAGAATATGCCCCATTTTATGGGCATGCTGTTTGGCATATTCAGCCACTTCTCCTTTGAAAAGCATATCGATGGTTTCAAACCATAAGGTCAACCAGGTGTTGAAATGGACTTCCTGTATCTGATGATCCATTTTTACATCTACTTCTTTATGCACAGGTACAGGACTGAACTTCCCGGCTCCAGGGCCTGAATGCAACAATACCATTTCCCAAAAATCAGTAAGTCTTTCCAAATGGCTGTCCCAATCTTCTACAATGCCATTGAAAACAGGTCCAAGGATTGGGTTTGTCCTCACTTTTCCATAAAAAGTTTTCACCAAAACACTGACTTCAACTCTGCTATTGATTTCTTGGGCTGTTTCCATAGTTATTTCAATATTGGTCTTTTTCCTGTGCCTTACTTACAAAAGATATTGTGAGAAATAGCATTACCCATAAAGGGAGGAAATTTTTCCTTTTCATTCTAGCTGATTAAGCGTCGAGACAAAGGTATCCTTGCCATGATAAGTCAACAAATTTTTTGAAGAAAACGTTGATGGCTTAAATTACAACAGATACGAATGACAATCACAAGACATATGCTTGCCAATCAATGATAGTTTTGTATTTATTTACAAACCTTATATTTGCATCCAAACCCAAATAGGTAGCGTATGAAAAAATCAATCATTGCCCTTTCCCTTGCAGGTGCTGTTTTGGCATCATGCGGTGTGGGCGACCAACAATCTGATAGTATGAATCCATTCTTTGAGGCGTACAATACGCCGTTTGAAGTACCACCTTTTGACAAGATCAAAAACGAGCATTTTGCGCCCGCTTTAAGAGAGGGGATGCGCTTGCATCAAGAAGAAATCGATGCCATAGTCAATAATCCTGAGCAGCCTACTTTCGCCAATACCATAGAGGCCATGGAGAACTCAGGAGAATTGCTGGCTAAAGTAAGTATTGTTTTTGGGAACTTGAACTCAGCCAATACCAGTGATGAATTGCAGGCTATTGCAAGGGAAATGGCGCCTGAACTTTCCAAGCATAGTGACAACATCAATCTTAATGCACAACTCTTTGAGCGTGTCAAGCAGGTTTGGGAGAATAAAGACAGCTTTAGCTTAAATGCAGAGCAACACAAATTGCTTGAAAAAAGCTACAAATCCTTTGTCCGTAATGGGGCTAACCTGAATGATTCGGATAAGGAAAAACTGAGAGAAATCAATAGCAAGCTTTCTGTGCTAAGCCTTCAGTTTGGACAGAATGTATTGGCAGAAACCAATGCCTATAAACTTTTTATAGATAATGAAGCGGATCTTTCCGGCCTGCCTCAAGAGCTTAGAGATGTTGCCTTCCAGGATGCTGAAATGGCCGGTGAGGAAGAGAAATACCTTTTTACTTTACAAAATCCCAGTGTGATGCCCTTCCTACAGTATGCTGACAATAGAGACCTAAGAAAGGAAATATGGGAAGCTTATAAAAATAGAGGGGATCAAGGTAATGACAAGGACAACAATGAGATCCTTATTGAAATGGCCAATCTGAGGTTGGAAAAAGCCAATCTTCTAGGTTATGCTACCCATGCGGATTATGTATTGGAAGAAAGCATGGCCAAGAATCCACAGAATGTTCAGCAATTGCTCAATCAACTTTGGACTCCTGCTCTTGCCAAAGCCAAGAAAGAAAGGGATGAGATGCAGGCCATGATTGCAGCTGAAGGTAAGGATTTTCAATTAGAGCCTTGGGACTGGAGGTATTATGAAGAAAAACTCAGAGTGCAGAAGTTTGATCTGGACGTGCAGGAAGTAAAACCCTATTTTGCTTTAGACAAGGTACAGGAGGGTGTATTTATGGTAGTGAACAAACTTTGGGGCCTGACCTTCTCGGAAATAACAAATATTCCTACCTACCACCCAGAAGCCAAAGCCTATGAAGTAAAAGAAGCTGATGGGTCCCATGTGGGAGTATTGTACATGGATTTTCATCCTAGGGCTTCCAAAAGGGGAGGGGCTTGGATGACCTCTTACAGGCCTCAAAAAAAAGTAAATGGTGAAAGAAAGGCTCCGGTAATCTCTATTGTTTGTAACTTCTCGAAGCCTACAGGAAATGCACCGGCATTATTGACATTTGATGAGGTGACTACATTCTTCCATGAATTTGGACATGCTTTGCATGGATTACTTTCCAATGTACAGTACAGAAGCTTGGCAGGAACCTCAGTTCCTAGGGACTTAGTGGAGTTACCTTCTCAGATTATGGAAAACTGGGCGACTGAGCCAGAAGTAATGAAGCAATACGCTTTTCATTACCAAACGGGAGAGGTGATTCCTGATGCGCTGATTGAAAAGCTACAAAAGAGTGGGACTTTTGGACAAGGTTTTGGAACCACAGAATACTTGGCAGCCTCTTTCCTGGATATGGATTATCATAGCCGCACCACCCCAATTGAGGTTGGTGCTGCCGAATTTGAAAATGCTTCCATGAATAACATTGGTTTGATAGATGAAATCATTCCGAGATACAGAAGTACTTACTTCCAACATATTTTCTCTGGGGGGTACTCATCTGGTTATTACAGCTACATCTGGTCAGGAGTATTGGATACAGATGCTTTCCAAGCTTTCAAAGAGACGGAATTGTTTAACCAGGAGAAAGCCTTGGCATTCAGAAGAGAGATTTTGGAAAGGGGCGGCACAGACGAACCGATGAATATGTATGTCAACTTCCGAGGTGCTGAGCCTAAGATTGATGCTTTGTTGAAAAAGAGAGGCTTGGATCAGGCGGCTGTTGATAGGACCAAGTAAGGATTTCCAGACTATGTGCAAGGTTTATCATTGTCCAGGAATGTGAATTCAGGGAAAAGGAGAAAGGTAAAAAGTGGAGCTCCTCCTCCGCTTGTTCGCTTCTCCGCCCCTTCGCCCTTCAAAAAAAGCTTGGCAACCTTTAATGATCCGACCTTGAACACTCCGAAATCCTTCGGAGCAGGCATGAACCTTGGACAACCCAAAACTATCCGGTCATTATGTTAACGGTTAAGGGTTAACATTTAACCCTTAACATCCGAACCTTGAACCAAAAGAAAGAACCAAGGCAAAAGGCAAAAGTAAAAAGTGGGGTTTTCCCTTCGCTCCTTCGCCTCTCCGCTCCTTTGCTTCTCTGTCTCTTCGCCCCTTCGCCCTTGACAAAAAGCTTGGCAATCTTCAATAATCCGACCCTGAATCAGAAAGTTAAAAGTTAATGGTTAACAGTTAACATTTAACCCTCCGAAATCCTTCGGAGCAGGCCTGAACATTGAACAACTGAACATTGAACAGTTGAATCCTCCGAAATCCTTCGGAGCAAGTTTGAACCCTGAACCTTGAACAATCCAAAGCTCTCCGGTCATTATGTTAACGGTTAAGGGTTAACAGTTAACACTCTGAAATTTTAACACTTAACACTTAACACTGACACTTAACCCTCCAAAATTCTTTTGAGCAAACTTGAACCGATTCAGGGTTTGTTTTTAGGAGAGCATTTTTTAAGTTAAGGTTAATTTTAATAAAAATAAATGATGTGGAACTTTTTGTAAACAAAAGCATGATCATTCAAAAATTAAAAATAAAAATATATTTATTTTATTTTAACAAAATTATAATCTTTTAAATCCCTAAAAAAAATATTATGTTTTATTAATTTCCATAATCATAAACCTCTACTTTTTAATATTAGCTTTAAATTATTGATATTTAAATTGCTAATTAGCAATCACCTTTCAATAAAATCAATGGGAAAAATAATTGCAATTGCCAATCAAAAAGGCGGGGTGGGGAAAACTACCACGGCTATGAATGTGGCAGCATGTCTGGCTGTTCTAGAGTTTAAAACGCTGGTAATTGATGCAGATCCTCAAGCGAATACCACCTCAGGGCTTGGCTTTGATCCTAAAGAGATCAAAGCAAGTATTTATGATTGTTTACTGAATGGTTTAGATTTACAATCTGCAAAGCTTAATACTTCTATTGAAAATCTTGAATTGATACCATCTGTCATCGACCTTATAGGTGCTGAATTGGAGATGGTTAGTTTAGAGAATAGAGAGGAATTGTTATTGCACGTTATCAGTGAACAGAGAGAAGCTTATGATTTTATAATTATTGATTGTTCACCATCTCTTGGGATCATAACGATAAATGCATTGACTGCCGCGGATTCTGTACTTATACCCGTTCAATGTGAATATTTTGCCCTCGAGGGTCTGGGGAAATTATTAAATACTATAAGAATTGTTCAGAGTAGACTGAATCCCAAATTGGAAATAGAAGGCATTTTATTGACGATGTATGATTCAAGGCTTCGTTTATCCAATCAAGTAGTAGAAGAAGTGAGATTACACTTTAGGCGTTTGGTTTTTGATACAATTATTCCCAGAAATACAAAACTTTCCGAATCCCCAAGCTTTGGGCTTCCCGTAATTTCTTTCGATGGCGATAGCAAGGGTGCTTTGGCTTATTTAAATCTTGCAAGGGAAATTGTTGATAGGGGTTCAAAAGAAATCTAAAAACGCTGGGATTGGGTTCTGAATACCATGGAGTTTTACCTTCACTTCTCCGCTCCTTCGCTTTTAATGAACGGGTAAGATTTCAAATTTGGTTGTTAACAGTTAAGGGTTAATAGTTAGGAGCAGGCTTTAACTTTCAACAATTAACCAAAAGCTTTGGATGCCATTAACGAGGCAACATTGGATAACATTATCCTCCACCGATAATGTCTTTAGACCACCCCTATTCTTCTCTCTTTAAATCGATAATTTCCCTAACTAGCTTTCTCTCTCTTTCTACAGCATTTTTTTTGTAGGTATGAAATTGATTTTCAATTTCTTCTAGAGATTCTAAGTCCTCCCTATATTTTATTTTCATTTTCAGGTAATTAAAACCTAAAAAAACAGATAAAATGCTTAAAAGAACAGGGATAAACCATTTTTTGAAAAATTCTATTCCAGCCGAATAATTTTCTTTTTCCTTTATTGAATTTTTGACAATTTGCTCTAAGCTATCCACTGTATGAACTGTCGACAAATAGGATTGGGTTATACTTTCATTATTTTCATGCAATGTTGTGATCAAAGATGTGGTTGAATCTTTTAAATGGCGAAAATAATTGCTCAGTTTTTCAACATCCATTTCATGAATAACATAATACTCTTTGGAGTTGGCTGATTTTAGAAATAGTTGGTCGAAATCGATTGAAATATTGTTCATGCTTTTCTCCTGCTCAGGGGAGGCTACTGAGCGTAAAGTTATCCCTGTAAAAACCAAAAATAGACAATGTACTAAACTGATTTTTAACATGTTCTATAGAGAATAGTTATGAGTGAATAAGACGTATTCAAACGTAGAAGTTATTCAGCAATATAAAAATTCTTCAGGTGTAAGAATTTTGTTGAAGTAAATAATAGGTAGGTATAAGTAAATAAAAACCAATTTGAATAACAGATGAAAAAAATTCAGACAAATAATTTCTTAGTGCTATTCCAGAAGCACCTAAATGTATTGTCTAATTCAAACTGAAGTGTATAGGTAGGCTCATGGTTAAATTTTGTTGGGTATCTATTTTTGCTGCCAGCATCCATTTTGGAATTTGAGATACTATCCTAAGGGCTTCTTCATCACAGCCCCAACCTATGCCTTTAATTATATGTAAATTTTGAAATTCCCCATCTTTACCTATCAAAAAACCAATTTCTACTGTTCCTTCAATACCCTGTATTATTGCCATGTCAGGATATTCGATTTTTTTTCGCAGGTAATGATCCAGTATATCCCAATTTACAGTTAAAAAAGGGGATAATTCTCTGGTATTTTTCTTTTCTATAGCCAATATACTGTTAGGAGGAAAAAAACTTTTTTCTTTTAACTCTTGTAATTGGAGGGAATTTACAAGATTTAAGTGCTTAAGTTCTTGTTCCAATAAGATAAAACGAGTAACTACTATCAAAAGTAACGTTGCAGGAATAATCCAAATGTGTGGTATTTTTTTTTATCTTTTGGTTTGGTTAATTTATATGTTGGTAAATGTGGGTTTTCGGGCCTCATTTTGTCTAACTAAAATTTTTAAATTTAAACGATGTAAAACTTCATGCATAAGTATATCCACTAGTGAAGTATAGTGACCGACCTTTTCCAAATTCACATTTTCTTTCCTGTTCATAAATCCAAAAAAACTGATTCCTAACCTGATTTCTGCTTTGATTGTTGGAATGATCAATATAGTCTTTAAATCGGCTGATTGCATTAAATTTCTCAGTGTTACATTTTTTGTTGTGTCTGCATGCAGAAGTTTCGGACGCATAGGGTTATAAGTATTCACCAGGAATTCAACCAACTCATTAAAAGGATGCTTTAGTTCCAATATCCTAATGATATATTCCTTACTGCACTGCTCCAAAAGCAGGTTAAAGGCGTTGCTTTTAGCGTCAAAGTCGTAGCTTTGGGTGATGTCAGGTTCTATGATCGCATTGATATACTGCATGCCCTCATTGATCAACTTTTTAGGTGACATATCCTTTTGGAACAAATTAAGCATAATTCCAATGGTCTCCATCAGATACCCCTTTTCCATTGACTTTTTTTCCAATTGAGCAATATATGCTGACTCTTCAAAAAGAATAGAAACCAAAGGCTTATAATTGATGCCCAAGACCAGGGAGAAAGAAAGCTCGTAAACTGTGTCCGGATGTAATTTGATTTTCAGTTTGGATTCTCGCAGGTACATAATTTCTTTCAGCGTCCTTGTAAGTAATAAGCGGTCTTCAGGGTTTGTGACTAAAAGCTTTATATTGAACTTCCCCTGCAAATCATCCCTCATAAAAACTTCATCAAATGCATTATTACATTCAAATACTTTTCCATCGAGATCAACTAAAACTATGGGTCTTTCTGAATGATTAAAGTATTTGGTTTTAAAGTAATTTATGTTTCGCAGTTGTTTCTTTAACGCCCTCTTTTCCAAGAGTGATTTATGTGTACTGATGTGGGCCTTCGGTATAAGACGATGAACGATATATCTGCCACTTTGGGAATCAGCCTCATAAATGAAGTTGACAACATCAAAGCCCTCATTCAGGTTTTCCCCTTTAATTTTGAAATTTAAACGATCTATACTTAAATCTTTTCCACTTTCTAAAACATCGGTCTTACCTGTTTCCAAAACTTTGTTGAAACTTCTTTCCAATTGTTCAAAAGAGGCGTATGAAATAGAACCAGTGGTAGTTAATTGGCGCAATGATTTGTTTCTCAATTTGTTGAATGTTGTCGTTTGCTCCTGTTCCATTAGACTATTGAACCCTTCGGAAACAAATTCTACTTTAAATGATTGTTGGGATTGACGAAAAACCGCAAAAATCCCAAAATGATGGATAAGTATGTTGGTTTTATTCTTTAAACGAAGCATGTCCAGACAATTTTAAATTGCTTAAAATTATTCCTAGTCGATTCATGACTGGTGGTCGTGCATTAAAATGTAAATGAACGGTTCGTTACTTTGTTTACTTTAATTGGTTAGACTCTAATATTATCTAATTGAAATGAGGAAATGCCGTATGAAATTTCCAATTCGCATCAAAAAAGTATACATCCAAAATCCCGAGGAGAGCCCACCTGAGTCTGGCAGGCTTGTCGAGGGCCAAAAAATGATTTGTGTAATTAAGTCAATAGTCAATTTAATTTTTCTGTTCTGCAAACAAATTGCTGTTCTGATAAGTATTCTTTATATATAAAATTACTCTGATCATTTACAATGTAATACTAAATATTTCTATTATAAGAATAATTAATCATATTCTTACATGAAATATTTTGAAAATCTTTTATGATTTACCTCAATTTACTTGTTGCCTTTTTCTTTGTTCAGATGGAGGTTAACAATTTTAATGTGATTAATCATATTGGTGGGCAAAGAAATGCTGTAATAGACTCCCTCAATATTTGGGCTAGGGATATGGCTTATTTAGATCCAGAACAGGCAATAGATGCAGCTTATTTGGCCTTGGAAAAATCACGACTGTTGGGTTATGATAGAGGCATCGCCTATGCCAGTAGAAATATTGCTGCCATTGTTCATTTTCAGAGCAATTACTTAATTGGCATGGACTACCTCACAAATGCTGTTAGGATTTTTGAAGTTTTAGGGGATAGTACAGGTATAGCAGATACTCATATTTCTTTTGGGCACGTTTTTAATCGCATGGATACCCTGGAGCTAAGCTTATTTTATCACCAAAGTGCCTATGATTTTTATAAAAACAGAGGGGAAAAAGAGCGGTTGATGGTTACCATGCTTAATTTGGGAGAAGTGTATTTGAAGGCAGGTCAGTTGGAAGATGCAGGTCAAATTCTTCATGAAGGTTATCAGCTATGCCTCGAAAAAAACAACCAAAGATTCAAGTCAAGCTTTGCCATGAATCTTGGCCTATACTACTGGCTGTTTGAGGATAAGAATATGGCTGATCGGTATTTTCAGGAAAGCCTTTCAATTGCCAATCAGTATGGCGATAATGTCAATAAGCTGACTTTGGCAATGCTTACCCTCGAATATGCCAAATTCAAACTGGAATTGGGTCATTTTGCAGGAGCAGAAGAGCTACTCCTGCGGTCGCTTGACGTGTCCAATAGGTATAACTTGGATTTTGTTGCAGAAGAAGCTTATCATGTTTTATTGGGGCTTTATTTAAAGGAAAACAGCATACAGGAGGCCCAATCTTTGCTTCAGACTTTTAAAAGTTTCCAGGATAAGTTGGCTTCCAGAAATGCGGTTTTGTCCCGACAATTCACGTTCAACTTTTTGGAAAATAGGGACATGCAGGTGAATTTGGCTGAAATTGAGAACCGATTTGCACAAGCAAATACCGAATTGAAAAAAAGCAACCAAGTCCTACTATTACTTTCGCTCTTATTTTTGTTATTGATTGTTATGCTTGTTCTTGGGGGCAAAATGCTGAAAAAGTACAACTACAAACAAGGCCAATTGAAGCGCATATTTGATTTCCTTTCTTCCGGTATTTTTTTATTGGATGCTGATTACAGGATTTTAGAGGTTAATGAATTTGCAATCCAAATCATCGGTAACCCATTGAAAGAGAAGGAAGATTTTTATCAACTCTTCAATTTTAAGGACAAAAATGGATTGTGGGAAAAATTTAAGCTGGGTGAAGTGATCAGCCTTCCTTACCGGAGTTTGCAAGGCCAGGATTACGAGTTAAGTATTCAATCCAAAAGAGTCCAAATATTAGGTGAGAAATTTTTTCTCGTTTTTTTGTACGATGATACCTTGAAGGTACGGTTCCGAAACCAGAAAAAGGAACTTGATGAATTGCTTCAAAAAATCTATGATTCTGCGGGCATTGGCTTGTTTGAAATTGAAATCAATAAAGAAGGCATGTTACACATTCACCAATATTCTGCCTTTTTTAATAAAGTGTTACAGATCAATCCAGGTGATTCTATAGCCGCAAATCAACTTGAAAAACTGATATCGTCCTTTGATGGGGACAAATTTGTTAAATTGATGCGGAAAAATGCCTCAGAACAGGATTTCTTGGAAACTGATCTGGAGTTCACCTCTTTCCGGCAAGAGAAGGTATGGCTGAAGGTGATCGCAAAAGCCAACCGAAAACCCAATGGCAATTTAATAGTTAGAGGCCTTGGAGAAGATATTACCAGCCAAAAAATCCTCACCCTTGATCTGGAAAATAACCTTATCAAAGAAAAAGAATTGAATGAATTAAAGACCCAATTTATCTACACAGCATCTCATGAGTTTAAAAATCCCTTGTCCGCTATCCTCAGCTCCTCCGAAATACTAAAATTATATGTGGAAAGAGGAATTGCTGAAGCATATAAGGACAAAGCGAAGGTGCATTTTGAAAAAATTGGTAACCACGTCAACAGGATCAACAAAATTATGGATGATATCCTTTTGCTTGAAAAATACAATGAAGGAAAATTAGAAGCCAATTATGAACATTTTTGTCTGAAAGGTTTTTTTAGGACCCTTTTCGATGATATCTGTTTGATGAATAAATTAGAAAACAGTGTTGATTTCAGCGTTCCTGAAAAGGGCTTGGAAGTCTGTATGGATAAAAACCTGCTCTATTATGTGATGATCAACCTGGTATCCAATGCCCTGAAATATACACCAAGGGACAGACCCAATCCACAAGTGCACATTCAATTAGAAGATGCCCTTTTGAAAATCACCGTGCAGGATTTCGGCTTGGGCATTCCAAAAGAAGACCAGCAACACCTGTTCAAGAGTTTTTTTAGGGCAAAGAATGTGAAAAATATCAAAGGTACCGGTTTAGGCCTAAAAATTGTCTCCAACTTTGTTGACCTGATGGGCGGAAATATCCGATTTGAATCCGAAGAAGGTGTTGGGACAACTTTTGTAGTAGAAATCCCTATTAAAGTCGAAAGCCATGGGCGAAACTCGGTCGTTTTATTGGAAGAATGAAAGTAACCCTTCCTGTATGCGCTGTCTATCGGAAGCATCCAAATTACTTCCCGAGGGCAGGCAAAGTCCACGGTCAAATAAGTCTTCTGCTACATCAGCGCCTATGTAGGGATATGTGCGAAACACCGGTTGGATATGCATGGGCTTCCATAAGGGTCTGGTTTCGATGTTTAATCTTTGAAGATGTATCATCAATTTGTCTTTTGTATCGGCGGGGTAATACTCCTTTTGAAAATAAATGGTACTTAGCCAGCGGTTGCTGAAGTAACCTTCCGGCTCCTCCAAGAGGGATATTCCAGGAATGTCTTTCAATAAACTTTTATAGAAATCAAAATTCTCCCTTCTTAAAGAGATGCGCTCGTCCAATACTTTCATTTGACCAATGCCTATGCCGGCGAGTACGTTGCTTAGCCTGTAATTGAAGCCCACCATGGTGTGTTCGTAGTGTACAGCTGCTTCTCTGGCTTGGGTGGAAAGCTTTCTGGACAGCTCTATCAGGTCTTTTTGGTCAGATACCAAGGCACCGCCACTGCTGGTGGTGATTATTTTATTTCCATTGAAGGAATACACACCCAAGGCACCAAAAGTACCACATTGCTTCCCTCCAATGTGGGCCCCTAGGGCCTCTGCGGCATCCTCCAGCACGGGGATGTCATATCTTTCTGCAATTTCCATGATAGCCTCCATCTGTGCCGGCATGCCGTACAAGTGTACCGGCAGTATGGCTTTTGGTTTTTTTGGGCCGAGTTCCTTAAGTAAGGGGTGGGTACCGTGCTCCGACAGCCTTCCTTCCAAGCAGGCTATAATGGCTTCCTCCAATTTTTCAGGATCCATGTTCCAGGTTTTTCTTCGCTGTCTATGAAGCAAGGAATGGCGCCTTGATATACTATTGGATTGGCACTTGCCGCAAAGGTGAAACTTTGGCAGAGTACAATATCCCTCGACCCCACCCCTAAGGCTATAAGACCCAAGTGCAGGGCTGCAGTACCCGCATTGGTTCCTAATACATATTTGGCCCCCGTATATTGACTAATGAGGTCTTCAAAATGACCAATATTTGCACCGACAGGTGCAATGTAATTGCTGGAAAATGCAGCATTTACGTGCGTTATCTCTTCTCCTCCCATATGTGGTGAGGAAAGGAAGATTTGTTTTGCTTCTGATTGCATAGGTAATTAGTCTTAATCCCAGTGTTGTATTAGGGGCTGTCCCTGAAAGGATAATGGACAGCGGTGAAATAAATGGTGGATTGACATAAGAATTACTTGAATCCAAATTTCTTCTTTAGTTTTTTTATCAAGCGCTTGATCGGTCCGGGCTTAGGTGCATCTTCTTCATAATAGCCTGAGCCATATCCATATCCATATCCATATCCATATCCATATCCATATCCAGAGGATTGATGGAGGTCATTCAATATGGCATACAGGTTTTGTACTCCTGACTTTTCTTTGAGGGAATTGACCAGCTCTGTATTGGCTTTATTTGAATATTTCTGTCGAAATACGAAAAGATTTACATCAGCATGCTCAAATAACTGTTTCGTTTCTGCAACTAAGCCAACTGGCGGGCAATCCATTACAATAACATCATATTTAGATTTGAGTGCTTTTAATAGTTCAACAAATCTCGGTTTGAGTAGAAGCTCTGCTGGATTAGGGGGGATTGGGCCTGAGAGTAATATGTCCAGGTTTTCAAAACCACTGTATTTAATGGCCTTGTCAAGTGGAATATCTCTACTTAATAGTGTACTTAAGCCTATCTCGTTTGATAGATTAAATTCTTCAAATATTTTTGGTTTCCTCATATCCAATCCCATTAGTAGGGTTTTTTTGCCTACCAATGAATAGACTGCCGCAGTATTGATCGCACAGAATGTCTTACCTTCTCCAGATACAGAAGAAGTAAATAAAAGTGTGATTTGATTGCCTGAAAGAGAAGTGCCAATGAGGTATTGCATGTCTGCCCTTAAATTCCTAAAAGACTCTGTCACCGCAGCTTTAGGTTTTTTGAAAACTATTTTCACTTCATCCTCTAAGGTACTTCTGCCGATAAGACCGACCAATGGTACCCTAAGTAGTTTTTCCAGCTCTTTGGGATCCCCCAGCTTTGTATTGAGGTAAAACTTACCGGTGATGAAACCAATGGGAATTATCAAACCTAGCATAAGGCCTAGGGCAAGGTTCCTGTTTCTGTTGGGGCTGACCGGTGTTCCCTGTGCTTGCGCAAAGTCTATAATTTCATTTTTGGGACTATTTGAGGCTTTTACAATTTCTGCCTCTGCCCGCTTTTGCAAGAGGTAAATGAAGATGTTTTCATAAATGCTGGATTGGCGCTGGTAACCGATCAGATTGCGTTCAGTTTCAGGCAATGCATTGATCTCCCGCTCAATACGTACCAATCGCCCCCTCAGTACTTCCAGGTATTCCTGCGTATTGGAGATAAGTACACGGATACTTTCATTGATACTTTTTTTGAGGTTACGGATCTGTGTCTCTACTTCCCGCACAAAGGGAGAATTTTCCGTATAATTGGCCCGCACTTTCAGGCGTTCGGCCTGCAATTCCACCAAATTGGTGACCAGGGTATTCAATAGGGGATCTCCTATACCTGCCAAAGAAGGCACGATCAATTTATCCAATTCATCGTTTTGGATGTAGGCCTGTAAGGAAAGAAAGTAGGAAAGCTGGGTTTCGGTATTGTACTTCTCAGATTCCAGCTCACTTAGGCGGCTGAATACCATACTGCCTTCCTGACTCAGGTTAAAAATCCGGTTTTCACTGCGGTAGCGCTGCAAACGGTTTTCGAAATAGCTCAGGGAATCTGATATATTGTCCAATTGCCCATCAATAAAGCTAACGGTATTTTCAGCCACCCGGTTTTTTTGGCGCAGCTCTCTTTGCAGGTATTGTTTCATCAGGTTGTCCAGGTACACTTCCCCCATTCTTCTCGTGGGGGTTTCTATGCTGAGCGTCAGGATGGTTGCGGCTTTGTTTTGTGGGCTGACTTCTAACTTGGAGCGGTAGGACCGTGCCAGGGCTTCAGGATCTGTCATACGGAACAGGATCGCTTCATCCCTTAGAGAATGGCTGTTGAATACCTTGAACTTGTATGTTTCTCCGGAAATTTCCTCCCCAAACCTAAACCTTCGGTTGATTGCCTCTGGGGCGTTAATGTTGCTTTTGTATAAGGGATCCTTTGGGTTGTAAAGGTCATAGCTTTCACTTTCCGGTTCCAATTCAAAGGTTTGTTCATCGATGACCTGAATTTTCCATAGCCCTCCCGTCAGTTGTGGATGGCTCCAATCTACCTGTATGATGATGGGCGTATTGCCATAAAGCTGCTCCATCCTCCATCTGCCTTCCTTGAAGTAACTTACATCAAAGTCAAGTTCTCGGATAACCTCCAAGGCCAGTGAGAAGGATTTAAGAATACCGATTTCATTTTCTAGGTTACTTTTTCCAAACCTCAAACCAACGGATTCGAAGAGCTCATCCCCGATGCCGGATTGGCTGTCATTGATGAGCACATTGCTTTCGGTCTTGAATTGGGGGATAAGGGTATTGGTGTAAAAATGGGCAGAAGCTAAGCCAATGAGGGCCAAGGTGACGATGATTTTCCAATACCGCAGATAATTGAATAACAAGGCCTGAATTTCAAAATCCTCATTCGCCTGAGGAGAATTGGGCACTTGGCTATTTTGTATAGGCTGATTTGGATGTTCCATGATGTATTGGATTTACCTTGTGATCAGATTAAGCACGAGGGCGATGGCAGAAATCGTGCTGACAAGAAGGGAAAGGGTCTGCACGGCATTTTCACCGGCACCGATCTCCCTGACCCGCATGGGTTCTGCATACAGCTGATCGTTGGGTTGAATGAAATAAAAAGGTGACCGGATCAGGTTCCGGTCATTGAGGTTGACCCGGTGGAGTTTGGTGCCATCCGGATATTGCCTGATCAACAGGATTTCATCACGCTTGGCCACTACATTGAGGTCTCCTGCGTGCGCCACTGCCTCCAAAATGGTCATCCTGTCCTGTAGGACGACGAATTTACCCGGTCTGCGGAATTCCCCAATGGCACTGTAGCGTATACCGCCCAGTTTGACTTTGACAAAAATCTCCGAGGTCACCATTTCTTTGATGGCGTCCTCTATGACCGCCCTGGCTTCTTCTATGGTCAGGTCAGCCACGAGCACCTCACCAATTACAGGTAGGCGCACTTTGCCTTCTTTATTAACAGTATACCCCGTCATATAATAAATATCCCCTCCTCCTTGACCGGCCATTTGTCCCATTTGCATGTTTTGTTGCATTTGAGTTTGAAAGTCTAATCCATCTCTAAGGAGGTCTTCTATGGTTTTCAACTGCACATCGATGATGTCATTGAACTGCAGGCGGTAATCAGGAATTTCATATTCGATGAGTTCGCTTTCAGGAATGGGAGTTTCCCCTTCCAGGTTTTGCAGGTAGATCAACTTTTTGTTGGGTACACAGGAAAAACTCAATAGTAGCAGGCAGCATCCCAGCAGCTTTATCGTTTGCCTCATATTTTCGCTTCAGTGCGCAGCACTTGATTATATTAAATAAATTCAATGTTAGGGAGTTTTTGGGAGAAAATAAGGCTCAAACTTTAGCCTGATAGTTATCGGTGTTTATTTGTAAATGAAGTGAAGAATAAGGAAGGGGGATTTCGGAAGTGCGATTTCCAAAGTGGGATTTCGGAAGTCAACCATTAAGGAGTTAAGGGATTTAAGGATTTCATTAAGGAAATTGTTTGAAATCTTATCATGATCTCACCCTAAATTTGGATGTTAAAGGTTAAAGGTTAAGAGTTAAGAGTTAACGGTTAACGGTTAACATATTAATCCTCCGAAATCCTTCGGAGCAAGTTTGAACAAAAAGAAAGAGCCAAGGCAAAAGGCAAAAGTAAAAAGTTGGGTTT
>NZ_AMGM01000037.1 GCF_000298295.1 Cecembia lonarensis LW9 | reverse complement strand
ACGGAGACTACAATGTTATCACATTAGAAGCACCCTACCTCCCCAGCCAATTCCACCACAACAAGGATTGAAACTCAGTTAAAGTAACATAAGAAAAAGCAAAGTAATATCCTCCCAAGCCAATTCCACCATAACAATGGAGGACAAAGCGTAAAGCAAATGTCCAGTGGACATTTGTAGCTTTGGGCCAGGATGTGGGCGGCAGTTGAATCTACTACCAATTCCACCATAACAAGGATTGAAACTTGAATTGGTCAGGTTCTAGCCACGTAGGCCCTAAACCTCCCAAGCCAATTCCAGCATATCAATGGAGGACAAAGCGTAAAGCAAATGTCCGGTGGACATTTGTAGCTTTGGCTCAGGGTGTGGGTGATAGTTGAATGAACAATCTCGAAAAATCAAATTAAATATTTAAAAGTCTTTATATACCTTTCTTTCTACCCTTGAACGTCCATCTTTTTGCAAGGTGACTACAAAGATAAAATCGTATTCAATGTCCTCCAGTTCCGGGAATATGTCGCCGCTCTCTACAAAATAATTGGCTACATGATGGATGGTGTTGCTATGCCCAACTACCAGGGCATTGCCCTTTCGGTTGCGGAGTGCTTTAACCAAGTCATCATGTTTTTTGACATCATAAAGTTCAATGCTTAAGCTGGCCTGGGCATCTACCAATGGCTGTGCCGTAGCTTTTGTGCGAATAAAGTCAGTGCTGAATACATGTTCAATTTGTTGGTCAGCTAAAATCTGGGCCAGTTTTCTAGCCCTGGCAGACCCCGCCACGCTTAATTCCGGGTCATCTCCTACCAGTTGCTTTTCTGCATGTCTCACCAAATAAATAGTTTTGGGTTCCTGTTTTGGAGAACAGGAGAAAATGAACAGTAAGGCAGCAAAGACTACAATAATATTTCTCATGACTTCGTGATTTTTTATTACCGATTTTCCTCTACGTTAAAAGAACTTTGCTTCCGAAATCCGACCTCTCACTTTCGAAATTCTGATTCTTCCAATCATCCACTAAAGGTGTTGTCCAAATGCTGGTCCTTGGCTTTGACAGGCTCAAATTCCAGATACTGTTCCCAGAAGGCCTCTTCAGGTAAAGCCGCTCTTAGGTACAGTTTTTCTTTTTTAATAGGGTGAACAAATACCAGGTGAAAAGCGTGCAGGTTGATATTGCCATCCGGATTGGGTTTGTGGAAGCCATACTTCAGGTCTCCACGGATGGGGCAACCCATAGAGGCCAATTGCACCCGGATTTGGTGGGGCCTTCCTGAGATTGGCCTGACTTCCAACAACCAATGGTCATTGAGTTTTCCCAAGGTTTTGTAGTTGAGTTCGGCTTTTTGAGAACCCACCACGTCTTTGTCATAGGCAGTCACCACATTTCTCTGCTCATCCTTGACAAGCCAATGGGTGAGTTTTCCTGTCTCTTCATCTGGTCTTTTTTTGACAATGGCCCAATAGACCTTGTGGATATCCCTTTTTCTGAATACCTCCATCATCCTTTCCAGTCCTTTGGAAGTTCTGGCAAACACCACCAAGCCACTGACAGGCCTGTCCAAGCGGTGTACTGGATGTAAGAATACTGCTCCGGGTTTTTTGTATTTCTCAGCGATATAGGCTTTACAATAATCAGTCAGGGTTTTGTCCTTGGTTTTGTCTCCCTGTACTAATATGCCAGCTGCTTTATTTACAACCAAAAGGTGGTTGTCCTCATAGACCACTGTAAATGGTTTTCTTTTCATAATGCATAAAGATAAGTAAAAAACACCTTTATGTTAACTTTTAGTTAGGTAAACAGACGGGTGTTTTCATGTAATTTGGAGTCTAAAACTCCGAAGTAAAGTGAAATTCAATTTCAGGATAGTTGTCCTGAACCATCTGTAACCAAGCCCTTGATTCAGCCATAAAGACTAATTTGTCATCTTTGTCTTTTGCGATATGCCTATTTTTGGACCTGACAAACTCATCCAACTGTTTTTTATCCTTGCTGCTGATCCAACAGGCTTTGTATAGATTCATCGGAGCGAATTCCACAGAAGCATTGTACTCGTGCTTCAGCCTGAACTGGATCACCTCAAACTGTAATTGCCCAACGGTGCCCACTACTTTTCTATTACCCATTTCATAGGTAAAGTACTGGGCCACCCCTTCTTCCATCAATTGTTTGAGCCCTTTCTCCAATTGTTTGGTTTTCATGGCGTCTTTATTGATGACTTCTTTGAAAATTTCAGGGGAAAAGCTTGGGATACCCTTGAAAGTTAGGCTTTCTCCTTCGGTCAGCGTATCACCGATTTTCAAGTTTCCTGTGTCATAAAGACCAATGATATCTCCAGGGAAAGCCTCATCCACAATCTCCCTGTCCTGGGCCATAAACTGGGTGACATTGGAAAATCTCAGTGGCTTAGGCCCTCTGACATGGTTATAGGGCTTATTACGCTCAAATTTTCCAGAGCATATCCTTAAGAAGGCAATTCTGTTTCGGTGGTTGGGATCCATGTTGGCGTGGATCTTGAATACAAAGCCTGAAAATTTAGGCTCATCAGGTTTTACTTCCCTTTCTTCTGCATTGCGGCTTTTTGGTGCCGGAGCAATGTTGATAAATGTGTCCAACATTTCATTGACACCGAAGTTGTTGACCGCCGAACCAAAGAAAACAGGAGCAATTTTCCCTTCTAAATAATCTTTGGGGTCGAATTCAGGGTAAACCCCCTCAATCAGCTCCACATCTTCCCTTAATTGGTTGGCAGCATTTTGACCAATTAGGCCATCCAACTGCCCATCCTCCAGGTTATTTATAATGTTGCGGTCATCGCTCAGTTTTCGTTGACTTGGTGTAAAGAGATTCAGTTTTTTATCAAAAAGGTTATATACCCCTTTGAAACTTTTTCCCATGCCAATGGGCCAGGAAAGGGGGCGCACCTGGATATTTAGTTTTTCTTCCACTTCGTCCAGAAGTTCGTAAGGATCCCTTCCTTCTCTGTCCAGTTTGTTGATGAAACAGATTACAGGTGTATTGCGCATCCGGCAAACCTCCATGAGTTTTTCTGTCTGTATTTCGACCCCTTTGACGCAGTCGATGACCATGATGACAGAGTCCACAGCGGTCAGTGTCCTGTAAGTATCCTCCGCAAAGTCCTGGTGACCTGGTGTGTCAAGCAAATTGATTTTGACACCTTTGTATTCAAAACCCATCACGGAGGTGGCAACAGAGATACCCCTTTGCTTTTCAATTTCCATCCAATCGGATTTGGTCGCCACATCAATCTTGTTGGATTTGACGGCACCGGCAGTCTGTATGGCGCCCCCAAAAAGCAATAATTTTTCGGTCAAGGTGGTCTTTCCGGCATCCGGGTGGGCAATAATGGCAAAGGTCCGTCGCTTCTGTATTTCTTTGGTCAAACTCATCTAATGTCCTGATTTTCTTTTTTCAGGCTGCAAAGGTAGGGCTTATTCCATTGGTATGGAAATGGCTGGAGCAAATACTTACAGGCTTTATAAAAAGTCCAAATAGTAAAAGGTAATGGTTGGTGAAAACCCGTTCTGGAACAAGTGATTCTTTTAAGTTGATTTTAGTTAAAATCCTTGAATAGGTATTTGTATTGTTTGGCAAGTGTCTTTTTCTTTAAAGGATGAATTTCATCCCCTTCATATTTTTTGGCCAAAACCGCATGCCCAAGTTCTCTGTCCATAATGAATATGAAAACATTTGAAACGTATGAGACTGGAATAGGTGCGTAATTCTCCATTGTTGCCACGCCAATTCCAATGGATTTAAACATTTCCCCCGTCATGTTTCCTTTTTTTCTGACAAACCCATCATGGTAAATCAGCATACTAAAACGTGTGTCCAAATTTTCCATCAAAGAATATAGGGAGGGACTTACCCTGAGGTCCTCAAAAGGAGCACCTGATGAAGTTTTTTTGGCTAATTCCATCAGGTCAAGTGTAAACAAATCATACGCTGGGATGTCTTCTTTGGGGTAAAAGTATACCTGCTCGAAAATATCTTTCTTATCATGAATGATGTCCAAGTTCAAAGTTGCGGACAAAAAAGAGGCAGAATCATAGTGCATTTGCTCCATTCCTTTGCCTACTACTTCAATTCGGGAGCTTGGGTAAAAAACAGTGATTTCTTTGATTTCCTGCAAATCCACCAAGGGAGGGCGTTTGTTGATATGCTGTGCAAGCGTAAAAAAGGGTATTCCAAAAATAAATGAAAGTAAAATTATATTTTTTCGAATCATGACTTATCGGATTAATTTTAGTGGAAAACATTTCCTACCCTAATTTACTTTAATAACTTAGAAAAGTTTCGTTTTTATATAAAATTTCCCTATACACTTTGTCCCACAAAGTCTTCCCTCTGGAATTTGCTGATGCCTTCCAGGCTTCCATGAAGCACAATCCTAAAAGTGGTTCCTTTACCTAATTCTGATTGTTTGACAAAAACTTTTCCCCTATGGTATCCCTCGATGATTCTTTTAGCTAGGGTAAGTCCAAGTCCCCAGCCCCTTTGTCTGGTGGTAAAGCCTGGGGAGAAGACTTTTTTGAACATACTTTTCTCCATTCCCTTTCCCGTATCCGAGATATCGATAATGACAAATTGCTCACTTTCTTTGATGATATCTATGGAGATACTTCCCTGTCCTTTCATGGCATCGACAGCATTTTTACAGATATTTTCGATCACCCATTCAAAAAGGGGTCGGTTCATCATGGCTTCTACTTGGTTGCCGTAGCCATTTACTTTGATGTTCACTTTTGAGGAAATTCTGGGCCTGAGATATGCAATGGCATCATCGATGACTGAAAATACATTTTCAGGCTGAATTGAAGGTTTACTGCCAATAGAACTGAAACGTTCAGTAACCATTCTCAATTTGACCACATCTTTGTCCATTTCCTGAATGACCTCTTTATTTTCTTCCCAAACAGGAGAGTTTCTTAAGTAATCAATCCAAGCCATCAAAGAGGCAATAGGCGTACCCAACTGATGTGCGGTTTCTTTGGTCAAGCCTGCCCAGACCCGGTTTTGTTCGGCAACCTTGGATTGATTAAATACCGCATAGGCCAAAATTCCAAAAAATAAAATCACTGAAAGTTGGACATAAGGATAAAACCGGAGGGAAGTCAATAGCTCTGAGTTTCTGTAATAAACCAATGCATCCTCTGTGGGAATGGGTTCATATTGAGCTTTCATTTTCAATAATTCCAGCTGCAAAACTTTAGCTTGGTCTTCAGGAGCGGTTTTGTTTTTGAAGTTAATATTTCTAAAGTCGATAGGGTTTTCATCTCCATCCACCACGATTACGGGAATGGAAGTGTTTTGCTGGATGATCTCCTGGTTAATAAATGTCAGATTGTCAGTATAAATAGAGGCATATTCCCAGGCTTTGGCCAAAAGTTCTATTTGCCTTTTTTCCCTTTCCTTAAGTTCATCCACTAATTTATTGGTATAAAAAATAGACCCAAAGCTAATTACTACGGCACATATGACAACGAGCCATTTGATACGGCCTTGATTGCTGTACAAATCTAAGGCTGAAAAATCCTGTAGTCTGTTTTTCATGGGTATATAAATTAAGGCCATAAACTTAATAGAAAACTCCATTCTTCCATAGATATTATCAATCTGACATAATATCTTTTCTTTCCTTATGGCCTCATTTTTGCTATATTTATAATGAATTTTAACCATAAATATAACTATTATGAGAACAAACGAAATCGGATTGAAGATAAAAGAAAGTAAAGCTTTGGTAGAAAAGTTAAATGAATTATTGGCCAATTATGAGGTATTTTACCAGAATCTTAGAAATTTCCACTGGAATGTGACGGGCCCTCATTTCTTTGAGTTGCATGCCAAATTTGAGGAGCTTTACAATCAGGCCTTCGAAGGGATTGATGAAGTGGCAGAGCGAATTCTAACATTGGGTGTTAGGCCTTTTTCTTCTTTTGAGGAATTCATTGAAAATTCTCAAATCGAAGAAGCAAAAAAAGTTACCGATGCCAAGGAGATGGTAGAAATTACCAGGGATAACCTGAATACCTTACTGAAGTTGGAAAGAGAGGTATTGGAGACTGCTGCAGAACAAGGTGATGAGGGTACTGTGACGCTAATTAGCGATTATATCACTGCCAAAGAAAAGACAGTATGGATGCTGTCAGCATATTTGAAATAATTCATGGCGCTAAAAAACGAAAAGAGGATGTGACCAAAAATCACACCCTCTTTTTTTATGTTTTTGTATCTACATTACACATTCACGTGTCTTTCAGCATGGTAAGATGACCTAACTAAAGGTCCGGATTCCACATATTTCAACCCTCTTCTCAATCCTTCTTCTCTGTAGTGTGCAAATAAATCAGGATGGATAAATTCCGCTACCTCTATATGCATTTTGGTAGGCTGTAGGTACTGACCTAATGTTAGGATATCACAGCCGTGGGCTACTAAATCATCCATGGCTTTATATACCTCTTCTTTGGTTTCCCCCAAACCCAGCATGATCCCAGTTTTAGTTCTTTTACCATACTCCTTGGTCAATTTTGTTTGCTCCAAAGAACGGGAATACTTAGCCTGTGGCCTTACCCTTCTGTACAGCCTTTCAACTGTCTCCATGTTGTGGGATACGACTTCCTGGCCTGCTGAAATCATTCTGTAAAGGGCATCCCAGTTTGCTTTCACATCTGGAATTAAGGTTTCTATGGTGGTCTCAGGTGACAATTGTTTGGTCATCGTAACCGTTTGATACCAAATTTCAGCCCCTCGGTCTTTTAACTCATCTCTATTTACAGAAGTAATAACAGCATGCTTGACCCCCATCAGTTTGATGGCTTCAGCTACCCTTCTGGGTTCGTCTGTGTCATATTCCGGAGGCCTACCTGTCGCTACGGCACAAAAAGAGCAGGACCGTGTGCAGACATTGCCAAGTATCATAAAAGTAGCTGTACCTGCACCCCAGCATTCACCCATATTGGGACAATTACCGCTTTCACAAATGGTATGCAGTTTATGTTCATCTACCAATTTTCGAACCTTGGCATATTCTTTTCCAACAGGCAATTTGACCCTTAACCAGTCTGGTTTTTTTCTTTTAGTTGCCTCCTCGGATATTACAGGTAGTTCAATCATTTCTTTCTCAATTAATCTGTTTGCAAAATTACTTCCCAAAGGCCAATAAACCCAATCTATTTGCGGAATCCATAGAAAAAGGTAAAATAAACCGACTGGAAGATCTGTCGGCTATCTGTGGTTGCCATCAAGGGAATTTCCTTAGTAAAACCTTCTAATTGATAACCGAGTTCCAAACCGGTCACATTAGATCTAAAAACTCCAAACTCAAAATATACAGCTGCTTTGGCATTGCCACCAAAAGCAATATCCGAATTGCCCATTCCTTCAAAAATTCTGCCTGGTCCCAGTATATTGAACCTGCTCTGATGAACCTCAGGATTGTACTGTTCGCGCACTGTTTCCAACCGGCTGACCTGGTACTGTATGATGTAAGGGGCTATGATGCCTATGCTGGGCCCTACTGCACCCAAAACTGAAACCTGTACACCTTGTTGAGGCGCTTTTTTAAAAAGTATCAATTCCCTTCCATAATAGGGGCGGATGGCATACAGATAATTTGTTTTTCCGAAAATATAAGAATTTCCCAATACCGTGTTGTACCTCACTTCTCTGGGGTCTTTAACATTGGCCAGGTCAATACCAAAGAACTGGAATTGATTGTCTTCTAACCGGAATCCGTATTTGAAGGAAAAACCTCCAATGAGGCCACCATTTGTGTTTTTGTTGACCCCGAAAAGCATTTCGATATCATAATCGTAGTTACCGGCATCTTCTCTTTGAGCATAAAGCCAAAAGGCATTAAGTGTCAAAAAGACAGTCACTATGTATTTTATACCTTTCATCTTCAAATACTCAGGAAATTAACGTTATTTTGGTCTGTAAGTTATTAAACCGAAAATAAAAGTAAGAGTTTATGGCAACTATTAAAAGTTCCTATGAAGGAAATCTTCGTACTAAAATGATCCATCTACAATCCGGTCAAGAGGTGATCACTGATGCGCCATTGGACAATAACGGAAAAGGGGAAGCATTTTCTCCCACAGATACAGTTGCTGCTGCTTTAGGAAGTTGTATGGTAACCATTATGGGAATTGTCGCAGAGCGGGATGGGATGTCTCTGCTGGGATTAACATGGGAAATTACCAAAGTCATGCAATCAGACCCAAGAAGAATTGCTGAGGTGATCGTGGAATTCCATTGGGAAAAACCTGTAGGTAGTCCTGCATTTTTGCAGAAGTTGAAAAACGCCGCGAAAACTTGTCCTGTGGCGCTGAGCCTTCATCCTGACATTAAGCAGACCGTGCATTTTAATTTTTAATTTTTTTCTCAAGCACTTGTAGCATATAGACAAAATATTCCGTCTTAACAAAAAGTGGCGGAACAGTAACCTGCAGATTGGAAGAACAACTCATTCAAAAAGCCAAGAACGGAGACCCAAAGTCTTTGGAAATGCTTTATAGGCATTTCTTTGGCTATGCCATGAGCATTGCACTGCGCTACTCCAATACCAGAGAGGATGCCGCAGAAATTGTCAATGACAGTTTTATGAAGGTGTTTGATAAACTGACCCAACAGGATGGTAATTATCCTTTTAAGGCTTGGTTTAGAAGGATATTGGTCAATACTTCCATCGATTATTACAGGAAAAACATGAAGCACTTTTCTGCCATGGATATCGAGCATGCCAATACGGAAAGTTACGAACCTGAAATTATCAGTCAGCTTTCGAGAGAAGATATTTTGGCAATGCTTAGGAGTCTTCCCGAAATGCTTAGGTTAGTGTTCAATATGTATGAAATAGAAGGTTTTGCACATCAAGAAATCGCAGAAAGTTTAGGAATTCCTTCCAGTACTTCACGTACCTATTTGGCCAGGGCCAAACAAAAGCTAAGAGAAAAAGTATTGGAAATCAATCAGATAAAAAATGAAGGAGCAGTTCGATAAAAGACTGGCAAAGAAGATCAAAGACTCCTTTGAAAACTATCAGGAGCCCTATGATCCCAAAGCTTGGGACAAGCTATCTGCAGCTTATTTTATACCCAAAAAGGGTTTAAGTGATAAGCCATGGCTTTTGAGAGCTGCGGCTGTCTCTGTCATTATGGGAGCTGCTTTTTTGTTCTATTGGTTGATGCCTATTTCACGAGAGAATCTACAGGTTGCAGATAACCCTACAGAACTTGCGGTACCAAACTCATCACCCAAGCATCAATTGGCCCCGGAATTTACCGAAGCAGCGACCGGTATTCCTAAAAAAGATGCAAAAAAACCGAGTCCGGGTAATACAGATGGAATGTTGGTTGTCAATCCTGTTTCGACCCCAATCCTTGAGGATGAAAAAGAAGAGATGGTGTCTGAGCAACTCAATTATTTAACCGAAGGAGTAACTTTAAACTCGGAAACAGCGTCCAAGAAGGAAATTGAAACAAGATTAGTTCCTGAAAAAGAAATGATTACCAATAACCTGATCACTTCAAATACTACTGCTTTGGTTATGATGGACGATGAAGAAGCCAAAGCAGCTATCAGTGAGTGGCTTGGTGAAGCAAACCCTGCTTTCGATGAAAAGTCAAAAGAAACGGATCATCCTATAAAGCTCGGCATGATGCTTATCCCGCAGGCTGTTAATAATTCCAACCAATCCTTAAACTTGGGGGCGGGTTTGATATCTGAAATTCCTTTGGGTAAAAAACTAAAAATTGACTTAGGAATGGCATATGTCAGTCAAAACCTGGATCCTGGAAATAACCTAAATAATTTCTTGATGGAAAATTCAGACATAGCTAGTGCTTTTCGGGCATCTTCCATCAGTAATAATGTGATCAACAGCAGTAGTGAGCTTCGCTTTGGGCAATTGGAAGTACCTATCAACCTCAAATATCAGGTTATGGATGGGAAGAATGCCGGGCTTTATGTGCTGACTGGTGTTTCCAATATGTTTTTTCTAAACCAAAGGAACGTCAGCACCGTCAATACTGCTAATATGGGTGCTATGTTTGGCCCTCAGCAAGACCTCGTTCAGACCTTTAGTCAGACCATCAGACCAGATAATTTGAGTGGAAATGAGACTATGGGTCAAATGATTAATTTCGGGTTTGGATATGAGTATGGTCTCAGTAACGGGACTTTTATATCGGTCGAACCTTTTTACAAAACTTCTTTGGGCAGGCAGACCTTTTTAGGGCAGCAAATGTCTATTGGAGGACTTAACCTGAGGATGAACTTCCAATTAAAAAAATAAGTATCATTATATGAAAGTAAGATTTAGCATTTTGGTGATCGCTACTCTGATGGTTTTGAGTAGTTGTTTTAACAGTTTCGAATCAGATTTTGAAAAAATCGTAGAGCGGGACGATCGATTGGTCAAGGAGCATCTGCAAAGAAATAATATTGATGCTGAGGTCACTCCGCTTGGGTTTTATTTTTTGAAGGAATTAGAGATAGAAGATGCCAAAAATATTCAAAACGGTGATACCATTGGTGTGTATTTTGAGATAAAGACCTTACAGGGACAGCTTATTGCCTCTTATTTAGATGAAAGCTTACCGCCAAAGCTTTTCGCCCACCGTGAAGGAGGGTTAATACCTAGGGCTATGAACTTTGCCTCAGGATTGGCTCGTGAAGGTGAAACCCTTCAATTGTTTGTCCCATCATATCTGGCTTATCAAGACTATGGGTTTCAACAGTTGATTTTCCCCAATTCAAATTTAAATATAAGGGTCAAGTACGCCAAAATCTATAAACGTCAAGACATTGAGGAAATAGAGGAGGCGCTGATGGTCAATTATTTGGAGGCAAATAACTTAGAAGGATTTCAGAGAACAGAAGAGGGGCTTTATCTGAAGATTTTGTCAGAGGGAGATGCAGATAGCCCTGCTGCGGGGCCGGACGACATGGTCTTTTTTACGTTTCAATTGTTCCAATTGGGAGAAGCTGAGTCTATTTCAGAAATCACCAATGAGTCAAATCCATTTCAATTTGCCTTAGGAAGGTCTGATAACCTGGACTTTTTGGATTTGGTCATTACAGGTCTCAAAACCGGTGCTGAATTTGAGGTTATTGCTCCATCTCATTTGGCTTTTGGTGCCACGACTCAGGTATTTCCTTTTCAAATCCGGAAGGATCTTTTTGCCAGGAATTTTATACCAAGGATAGCCAGACCATTTGAACCAGTGAGAATGAAGGGGAAGGTCGTTCAGGTTGGGGACTGATGGTTAGGAGGTAGAATTGGGAACCAAAGTCGGAAAATTTTGATTTTGCTTTATGATGTGGTTTTAGCCAAATTGCGTCCAAAATAAACCCAAATCTGACCATGAGTTATCTTTTTGAAAGTTTTAGCGGCTGGAAAGCCTATTGTGAAAATAAGCAAATAAGCTTATTTGACAGTGTTATCGAGTATGAGGTAGTTCAGAAAGGCAAAACAGAAGAAGCCATTTGGGAAGGGCTGCTCAAGGCCTATACTGTGATGAAGGATGCAGTGGAAACTGGACTGAAGGAGGAAATGATTTCCAGATCCGGCATGATCAACAATGGTGCAAAAAAGGTTTACCGGCATCCGGTGACTGTTTTGTCTCCTGAATTTCAAAAACTAATATCAAGAGCACTTGCGGCCAAAGAGGTCAATTCCTGTATGGGAAGGGTAGTGGCAGCCCCTACTGCAGGTGCATCAGGAATATTGCCTGGTACTCTATATACTTTACAGGAAATTCACGGATTATCAGACAGGCAAATTCTGGAAGGACTGTTGGTAGGTGCTGGTATAGCCTTGATAATAGAGGAAAAAGCTAGTCTTGCCGGTGCTGTGGGTGGATGTCAGGCAGAGACGGGCTCGGCAGCGGCCATGGCATCAGGGGCTATTGTGCACTGTTTGAGGGGAGATGTTGATCAAGTTTTCAATGCTGTAGCCATTACCATTCAATGCATGTTAGGATTGGTTTGTGATCCAGTGGCCGGACTGGTTGAAATACCTTGTGTGGTAAGAAATGCGAGTGCTGCAGCCATTGCCAACAGTTCGGCACAAATAGCTTTGGCACAGGTAAGTGCGGTCATTCCTGTGGATGAGTGTGTGGAGGCTATGGGAGAAATAGGGTCAAGCATGGAGTCCAGGTATAAAGAAACTGCCATGGGAGGCTTGGCAGCTACCTTGACAGGTCAAGAAATTGCAAAGCGGGTTTTGATTCAGGATATTGAAATATTACCTGATGAGACTTTACCGGAGTAAAAAATCAAAAAATGGTATGGATAAAAGCCAATTGATGGAACTTCCCAAAACTAAGGACCAAATCAACCCACTTGTTAACATATAAGTCATTATTACCCTTCGGGGTACATTGAAGGCTGTGAGAATGATTGAGCCACCTATCGGAGTGAGGATAATTGGTGTCAGGGCAGCTATACCTCCAGGTCCAAATTTCTGCCAGGTTTTGACGATTCTTCGCTTCTTTTTTGTAAACTTTTTTTCGGATACCTTCAGTGTCCAGTGGGATTTAAACCAATCGCCCAAAAATGTCACCATGGCTACAGAGCTCATCATGCCTGCCACTGTAACCATGATTATTTCCAGAAGGCTATAATTTGCCGCGGCGCCCAAAATTGGGCCTGCGATAAATTTGAACAGGCAGGTAAACCAGATGGCGATGAATTTGAAGAAATATTCCATTAGAGGATGGCGTATAGATAAACACCGTATAACAAGAACAAAAGTACTCCTTCCCAGCGAGAAATTTTCAAATGGGTCCTTAAAATGGGAAACAGGAGTACTGTAAAGCCTATCATCCAGAGAAAGTCTTGTCTCAAGAAGTCATCCGACACGCTTATGGGTTGGATCATTGCTGTAATGCCAATAATGGATAAGATATTCATGATATTACTCCCTAAAATATTTCCTATAGCAATATCTGTCTCCTTTTTGATGGCAGCAATTACCGAAGTGACCAACTCGGGAAGACTGGTTCCTATAGCTATAACGGTTATGCCTATGATTCTTTCGCTAACACCGAATATTTTCGAAATGTTAACTGCATTATCTACAAATAAATCAGAGCCAAAATACAGACCAATGATTCCAATCATAAGAAGGAAAAAAGCCTTCCAAAATGGTTGCTTCTTAAGTTTTTCATCCTCTTCGCTGCTTTCAAACTCCTTTCCACTCAATTTTCGGAAAAAGTAAACATTTAATGCAATCATCAACAGGAATAAAATCAAGCCTTCTGTTCTGCTGATTACTCCATTCAAGGAAAGCAGGTAAAAAAGCAAAGAACTCGCAAGGGTGGCAAAATAATCCAGTTTGAGGACAGAGCGGAAAATGATGATGGGGTACAACAAAGCACTGATGCCAAGTACCAGGGTGATATTGGAGATATTTGAACCCACCACATTGCCAATAGCAATATCACTATTGCCCTTCAGTGCGGCGTTAATACTGACCAATAGTTCTGGTGCGGAAGTACCAAAGGCCACAATGGTCAGGCCAATAAGACCTGGGCTTAAACCAAACTTGGAGGCGATGGCGGCGGCACCATCTACCAAATATTTGCCCCCGGCCAGCAAGATCAGCAATCCCAAAATAAGTAAGATATATACCATAACAGATCAGACCTTATCTCCAAAACATAGGTCACCCGCATCGCCTAATCCAGGTACTATATACGATTTGTTATTCAAATGATCATCCAGGGACACCGTCCAGATTTTATAGGGTAATTCAATATGGTTTTGAATATAAGCTACTCCCTCAGGTGCTGCAATGACGCTTGCTATATGGATCATGCTGGGGGTTCCGTTGGCAAGCAGGTTTTGAATGGTCTTGACAAAAGACTTTCCCGTGGCCAACATCGGGTCAATTAAAATCACTTCTCTTCCCTCCAAATTTGGAGTTGCCTGATAAAGAAAATCAATTTCCACTTCTTGAAGTTCCTCTTTTTCGCTTCTCCTGTAAGCACCAACAAAACCACTGTCAGATTGGTCAAAATAATTTAAAAAGCCCTGATAAAAGGGGATGGCAGCACGCAGCACGCTTATGAGCACTGGCTTTTCTTTCAATTTTTTGATTTGGGTTTCAGCAAGGGGTGTTTTAATAGTTGCCTCCTGGTAATCCAGGCTTTTAGATATCTCGTAGGACATGATTTCTCCGAGACGTTCCAGGTTTTTCCTGAATCTCCACCGATCATGTTGGGTATGGACATTCCGGATTTCAGACATAAATTCCAAAGCAAGGCTGTGATCTTTATCTAAAATAAACATGTGTGCTTAGATTTTTTAATGAAGAAGAGGCAATGTGGTTTTATGGTTTAAAGGTAGGAAATAATTAGCTTTTATTGGTGATGAATTTCCCTGCCCCGTTCAGAGCCATTGGATTTTTTAAAAATAAGATTTGAATTCGGAGACCAATATTTAACCTCTCCTCACATTTTCATTTCTGCATTGAGTTTAACCCAAAACTTTTCTTAAATTCTGACCAATTTTAACTCTTGTCAAACCTATTTGCTATGAAAGAAAAAAAATTAAGGAGCCAGGAATGGTATGGAAGAAAAGGTAAAGATGGCTTTATCTATAGATCTTGGATGAAAAATCAGGGATTGCCCCATCACCTCTTTGAAGGAGAAAAGCCTGTAATTGGCATCTGTAATACCTATTCCGAACTGACACCTTGCAATGCCCATTTTAGAGAATTGGCGGAGGCGGTCAAAAGAGGGGTTTGGGAAGCAGGAGGTTTTCCCTTGGAGTTTCCTGTGATGTCTTTGGGAGAATGTTCTATTAAACCAACTGCCATGTTGTTCAGAAATCTGGCCAGTATGGATGTGGAAGAAAGCATCCGTGCCAATCCTATGGATGGGGTGATATTGCTCTGTGGCTGCGATAAAACTACTCCTTCCTTGGTGATGGGGGCAGCCAGTGTGAATTTGCCTACCATGGTGGTCTCTGGGGGTCCTATGTTGGCAGGTTGGTTTAAAGGAAAGAAAATAGGTACTTCTGATGTATGGAGGTTTGCCGAACAATACAAAAAAGGAGAGCTTTCTGAGGAGGAATTTGTAGCTGCTGAAGCGGCCATGTCAAGATCTAGGGGGCATTGTGCACCAATGGGAACAGCTTCCTCAATGGCTGCCATGGTGGAAGCCTTGGGTCTTGCTTTGCCAGATAATGCCACCATTCCAGCGGCAGACTCCAGAAGAAAGGTGCTTGCCCACATGGCAGGCATGAGGATAGTGGAAATGGTCAAGGAAGATCTGAAAATGACCGATATACTGACAAGGAAGGCATTTGAAAATGCCATAATGGTCAATGCAGCTATTGGTGGATCCACTAACTTTATTCTCCACCTTTTGGCTATAGCAAGAAGGATTGGAGTAGAATTGGATATTGAGGATTTTGATAAATTTTCCGCCAATATTCCTTTGATTGCCAATATCCAGCCTTCGGGTGAGCACTTTGTAGAGGACCTTTTCTATGCTGGGGGAATGCCTGCGGTGATGAAAGAAATCCAAAACATTCTGCATAGGGATCTGATCACCGTCAACGGGAAAACCATTGGTGAAAACATCGCAGATGCAGCTTGTTACAATAGGGATTTGATCGGGACATTGGAGAAACCATTCAAGCCAGAATCGGGCATTGCTGTGCTCAAAGGCAATCTCTGTCCCAATGGAGCGGTTTTGAAGCCTTCAGCTGCCACTCCTTCCCTGTTGCAGCATCGTGGTCAGGCGGTAGTGTTTGAAGATATAGATGATTATAAAAGAAGAATAGATGATCCGGAATTGGATGTCACGCCTGAATCGGTTTTGGTCTTGAAGAATGTGGGGCCAAAAGGCTATCCTGGAATGCCTGAGGTTGGCAATATGGCTCTACCTGCAAAAATTCTGGCCCAAGGGATTTCAGATATGGTTAGAATTTCTGATGGACGAATGAGTGGTACTGGCTTTGGAACCGTAGTTTTACATGTATCTCCTGAATCTGCTATTGGAGGAAACTTGGCACTGGTAAGAAATGGGGATTGGGTCACACTCGATGTGCCTAATAGAAGTTT
This sequence comes from Cecembia lonarensis LW9, assembly GCF_000298295.1. GTDB lineage: Bacteria > Bacteroidota > Bacteroidia > Cytophagales > Cyclobacteriaceae > Cecembia > Cecembia lonarensis. The sequence goes on along the minus strand of NZ_AMGM01000037.1, from coordinate 23,178 downwards.
GATGTTGGAAGTATCAGAAGAAGAACTGGAAGAGCGCAGGACATCCTTTAAGTCAATGAACCTGGGCTATGATAGGGGTTATGTAAACCTATTTATCCAAAATGTGAATCAAGCGCATGAAGGTGTTGATTTTGATTTCTTAGTAGGGGCATCAGGGCCAGAGGTGAAAAGAGATTCTCACTAATTAAGCCATGGAAAATCATCAAAAAATCATTTTAATCACAGGGGCTGGACAAGGAATAGGCTTGGAAATCGCCCGATTACTTGCCATTAAAGGCCATCATATCATACTAAATGATATTGAAAAAAGCCTTACCGATGATGGAGTTAAAAAATTGATGAAAGTAGCAAAAGGTATGGTGATGGGCATATCCGGGGATGCAGGGGATCCAGTAACCATCCTAGAAATGATGCAGTTGGTTGAAAAGCAGTTTGGTAGGTTGGATATAGCTATCGCTAATGCAGGAATAACCCTATATGGAGATTTTTGGGCATATGAATTTGATGACTTTATGGAGGTGATGCGTGTCAATATGGCCGGAACTTTCTTTTTGGCCCAAGCCGCAGCCCAGTTGATGAAAAAGCAGCAGAGTGGGGGTTCATTATTGTTCACTTCTTCTGTCACAGCCCATCAGGCCCATAAAAACCTGGCTGCCTATGCCATGAGCAAGGCAGGAATAGAGATGTTGGCCAAGAATTTGGTCATCGAGCTTTCCGAATACCGGATAAATGTCAATACCATTGCTCCTGGAGCCACCCTCACCAATAGGACTTCGATGGACAAAGACTACGAAAGTACCTGGTCATCCATTACACCTATGGGGAGGCCTGCTTATGAAAAGGATATTGCTGAGGCTGCTGTGTTTCTTGTTTCTGACGAAGCCAGACATATTACCGGCCAAAATTTGATCATCGATGGGGGTTGGACCAGTATCAGTCCCTCGCCCTATTAGTCAGCATACAGAAGATTAAATATGCGCTGAATATTTTGAATGTGAAAGATTTAATGGAGATCATAAAACCAAGCACACATTATCCACCACCTTGGCAGTTAAATGGTGAGGGGATCATTATGGTATACAAATTTAAAAAGGACTGGTTAGTACAAAATGGTCTATGGGAATTGGGATCATCAAAAAGTTATAAGGGAGGGCTGGGCTTTGTGATGTTGGTCAATTACCATAATTCCCCGGTTGGTCCATATAAGGAACTTCTCATCATTCCAGGGAAATATGCACCTCAAAAAAGACAATCCATTTCCCATATTTTTGTTGATTCGGAAGCAAGTACCGAGAATGGACGTTATAATTGGGGCATACCAAAGGAGACTGTTCCTATCATTTGGCAGACAGAAGGGGATGAAGATACCATAGGCATAGGTACGGAAGAGGACCCTATTTTATTCTGTAAAGTTAAAAGCAGGGGGATTTCCTTTCCTGCCACGACAAAATTGCTGCCAATTCGTTTGCATCAGATTTTGGGTGGAAATGCATACCGGACTGACCCCGGTGGTTCAGGTTGGGCAAAATTGGCGCATATAGAAAAGTTGAATGTAGAATCCAGCCGGTTCCCGGATATTTCCAAGGTTAAGCCTCTTTTTTGTTTTAAAGTAAATCCTTTTACCATGCATTTCCCCCTATCCGAGATTTATGAGCATCAGCAATAAAAATATTGTGATCACAGGGGCTGCATCTGGTATAGGTAAGGCTTTGGTTCAAAAATTAGCCAAAGACAATTCCATATTGGCAGTGGATATTTCAGAGGAGGGACTAAAATTTCTGCAAAAAGTCTATCCGGAAATAATGGTGGTTCACATAGATTTATTAGAAGAGGGCGCAGTGGAGGAGGTTATGGAAAAAGCATTTGCGATGTGGAATACGGTTGATATGTATTTTGCTAATGCTGGGTTTGGTACTTATGGACATTGGCATGAGGTCGATGAAAAAAAACTTGAGGATATTTTCAGAATTAATGTCACGGTTCCATTTTTGACCGGAAAAGCATTAAAAAAAAGGCAGAGCAGTCCTTTCCGTTTGATCGTAACTGCATCTGCTGTGTCTTATTGGACTGTACCAGGATACTCAGTTTACAGTGCCAGTAAAGCCGCTATGCATCAATTGGCTGAAGGGATAAGGGCAGAGGGGGATGGAGATTGGTTGACTTTGGTCTATCCTGCCTCTACAGCTACTTCCTTCTTTGTGATGGCAGGTAAAAACATACCTCAAGCCTATCCTGTTCAGTCAGCCGAAAGGGCTGCTGAATATATGCTCAAGGGGGTAGCAAAAAACAAAAAATACATTTACCCCTCTACTTTATTCAGGTTTGTATTATTGGTCAATCGATGGATTCCCCTGATAAAGCCCTTATACACCTTGTTTGAGCGGAGGAAATTCCAAGCTTGGTCCAACTTAAGGGCCTCAAATTAGCTTATACCCTAAATTGTATTTATTCTTTCACTAAACATAAAGGCATCATGAAAATACAGACAATCATTGCATCTTTAATTGGACTCTTGGCTTTTCACGCTTGTGGGCCTAAATCAGAGGAACCTTCTTTGCCTATGAAAGTGGCACAGGCTTATGGATTTGATCAATTTGACCGCTTGAACAGCATTGCTTATACCTGGAATGTGCAGGTAGATTCATCTCGGGTTGTTACCAGGGACTGGAAATGGAATATTAAAGACCGTACTGTTTACTATGCAGATGCTGACACCAGTTACACTTATAGCTTGGAATTACCTGCAGATGAAATGCCTCCAGCAGATAAAGGGTTCATCAATGACAAGTATTGGTTGATGTATCCTTTTCAACTGGTATGGGATGAAGGCTATTCCTACACGGTAGAGGAAGAGGTGGCCGCTCCTATTTCAGGTGTTTTGAGCACAAAGCTGATTGTGGTATACAATGATGAAGATGGTTATACTCCCGGTGACGCTTATGATCTATATTTGGATGAAAATTTCATGATTCGGGAATGGGTCTTTCGAAGAGGAAATGGACCGGATGGACGCCCTTTTACCTGGGAAAATGAAAAAGAATTCCAAGGAGTGAAATTTGCAACGGAACATAAAAACGCAGATGGAATGCGCTTTATATGGTTTACAGATATCATGGTAGAATGACCATAAGGAAGAAAACCCAACTTGAATTTATTTCGATTATTTCACAAAGCTGAGTTCCAACTGTAACTTAACCAATACAGGAGATCCTTCTTCAAAGAAATCACCACTTTCTTCTTCTTCAAGTAAGATGGTCAGACGACTATTGGTCAGTTCTTTGACCTGGAATTCCTGGGTTTCACTATCAGAGGTCAGCCTTAAAAGGGTGTTCCCATTTCTGAGTTCATAAGTACCCGATTCGTCCAACCTTCCATTCACTGTAATTTCATAAGTTCCATCAGCTTTAAACTGTAAAACAGTACCGGCAAAATCTGCATTTGAGAAAAAATCATTTCTAATTTGATTGGCCAAAGCCTCGGCCTCCTGCGGTGTCGCTCCCAATGAGATTAAGAACTGTTCCAAGGTTTGGCCATTTACCTGGAGGTCAAGTTGAAATGTACTATAACTCCATGTTCCTACAATGGGGGAGACCACAGGTTCCTCTTTGTCCCTGCAGGATGAAAAAAATACGATAAAGGCCATTACCAATATGGCAGGGGAAAAATAGGAGCGGTTTTTCATAATTATCTTTGATGGTAGTAGCAATTTAGCGCTAAGTTCATCGAGATCAAACAGTTGTCAGAAATACTTTAAAATAAAAAAGAGGCTGTCTCAATTTATGGAGACAGCCTCTTTTTCAAAGGGATTTGAGATTATTTATAGGGTAACGAAACTGATCCCTATGTTGAAATAGACGGTATTGGTCAGGTTATTGATCATGCCATAATCTTGAGTGCCAAAGAAGCCTCTGAAGAATTCTCTGCTTCCCTCCAGTTCATCGGCATTGAACGTCCAATCCATCCTGTACCCTGCCTGAAAATGTGCCCAGAAAGGTCCTGAGATTTTGCGCTGAAGCTCTATTCTAGGGCGCAGTTCCCCTCTTCGGATTTCATAGCTGTTGTTGCCTACGGAAAACTGGTCTATCCGGTAACTCTGCCCCTCCAACTCATACCCAAATAATAAAAGGGCATCCTTGTTGAAGTTATATCTACCATGGGCCCTAGCTGGGAACAGGATTTCAGTGCCCCATTTTCTATCTGCGCTGGTCACATCATACATGACCACAGGGACATAGTTTAGGTTTCCTACCCTATAGGTTCTGGCAAGACCGAGTCCCCAGCGTTTTCTTTCACTGACTCTCTTGGCATATACAGCTGCCAAACTCCAACGAATGGTGTTGAAAGGTTGTAAAGAAAAACCGAAGTCACCGCTCATGTCTAGTGAACCTTGGAAAATAAAGAAGTTTTCCTCACTGATAGGAACAAAAAAAGTGTTGGTCCAATTGAGGTTATTCAATCCATTCTCATTGAGAATACTTGCCAATCCCGAAGCATTTCCATCTGCTTCAATATCGGTAATGTTATAACCTACCCGCATGTAGTTCAACCCACTCTGCCAAACCAGGTTACTTTTAGAAATGATTGGAATGTTGGAATTGAAACGCATGCCTCCTGTAAAATTTACCCTACCTGATTCGCTGATCGGGGCAGTCTCATCTACACCCCAGCCAGTACCCTGACTGGCAGGAAATCTTGCCGCAGACAGGTTCATGGTGTAGGGAGTTTGCATATCATATGAAACGCTAAAAAACCGTGTAGGGCTTAAACCTACGATGGTAGGCTTTGCATAGCGCTTAACCTCTCCTTCATCGACAAGTTCTAGATCATCATACATGCTCCAGTCCTCTTCATCTTCATCCTGAGCATTACTGAAAAAAGGAGCAATAAATAGAAGCGGAAGTAAAATCCAAATTATTTTTTTCATCAATCCAGAGCGATTACCTTACCTTAAGTCTTCTCCAAGTGTCAGACCTGCCAAATGTTTTTACACCCACATACCCTCGGATATCCAAGGTGTTCTCATCTTTAAAGGTAATGACGGAGCTATAAGTATTACCTGTCTCAGGATCATAAATGGTGCCTTCTGCCCACTCACCTTTCCCCTTGTATTCGAAATCTTTCAGGATTCTGTAACCTCTCAAAGGTACATTGGCCATACTTTTATCCGGGTTGTTGACATCGGTTTTAGGTTCCCCTGTTTCAGGATCATTGGGTTCTTTTAACCATACGATTCTTCCATAATATTTTCCATCAATATTATCAATTTTCACCCTTGCTTTACCATGCCCAGGCTCCCAAACGCCGACAATGTCATCTGCTTCTTGGGCAAATACAAAGATCGCCATCAGGCAAAATCCAAGTGTTAACAGTAGCTTTCTCATAATTGTGTATTATTTATTTTAGGTTTACTTTTTAATTTCCAATTCAAATGTTGCCTTTAAGCTGAAATGAATATCCTCCCAGTACTCTTCTTCCAAAAGGTCAAAGTCTCCCACAAAAGTGATTTTGCCATCCTCAAAAGCAGAAGCAAGTTTTTCCTGCTTGTCTGCCAGGTTCAGAACAAAGGATTTTCCGGGATCAATTTTTCCCTGATATAATCCCAAGCGCGTCATCGGCGTATTTTTTGAAGTCATCTCGAATACCATTTTTTCAATCCCCGGTAAGCCCTCCCCATCTTCTAATGAAATTTCGACCTGGGTGAGTTTGGCATTTTTCACAGCTGTTAAATCTTCTTCCGTCTTACCAATCAATGCGGATAAATCAAATTCCCAAGATGCTGTTGCTGTATTGGCCCCTTCAAATAAAGGTCCCTCCGCAGAAAGGCGCAATTCTGGGGAATTAATGGTTATTTTTTCTGTTTCACCAGCACAGGAGGCCAGAAATGTCAGGGATATTCCCAATAAAAGGTTAAGGAATGTATTTTTTTTCATATTGAGCGGAAATCAGTTTGGTTTGTTATAATTCAACGGATTATTGAGTTTTTGTTTTCATCAAATTTTCTTACCTCATGTAAACGAGGTCTGAAAAATTGATTTTTTGCCCTATATTCAAAGCATCTTAATTCCATGTTGTAACTTTCCAATGGAGGCCTTGTTTGCAAATTTGGGGTGATTATTCTTCAAAATCCAACATTACAACAGTATTTGGCTTTCAAAAAAAGTACCAAAACTTAAAAAATAAAATTTTAAACTGCCCAATTCATGAAAAGTAAATTAGTTCTTGTGCTTATGTTGTTGACAACCAGTGTTTTTTCTCAACAACTCTCTGATGCCGAAGAAAAGCTTCTGGAAATCATCGATAGGAATTATCAAGAAACCATTGCCTTACTCGAAGAAACGGTCAACATTAATTCTGGGACCTTTAACTTGGAAGGGGTCAGGGAAGTGGGAAAAGTATTCGAAAGGGAGTTTGCAAAAATTGGTTTTGAGACAACGTGGGTTACATTGCCGGATTCATTGAGAAGGGCGGGACATTTTGTGGCTACGAAGAAAGGCAAAAGTGGGAAGAAGCTTTTTTTCATTGGTCACTTGGATACTGTTTTTGAAAAAGACATGCCTTTTTACCCCTTCACCATGGTGGATGAAAATACAGCCAAAGGTCAGGGTGTAAACGATATGAAGGGAGGCAATGTAATGATATTTGCCACCTTAAAAGCATTGGATGAGTTGGGTTTATTGGAGGATAAAACCATAACAGTGTATTTCACAGGAGATGAAGAAAATGCAGGGGATCCAAGTTGGGTCAGCAGATTGGATTTTGTTGAAAGGGCCAAACAGCACGATTATGCTTTGGGATATGAAACTGCCCAAGGTTTCAATATTGCCACAGTGGCCAGAAGAGGGGCAAGTGGTTGGACTCTAAAAACCACAGGCAGACAAGTGCATTCCTCTGGCGTTTTTAGAGAATCGGTCGGATACGGAGCAATATATGAAGCAGCTAGAATACTCAATGCTTTCAGGGAAGAATTGGCAGGTGAACAGTACCTTACTTTCAATCCGGGGCAGTTTATTGGTGGGTCTGATATCGGTTATGACGAAATTTCGGGGGAAGGTAAGGCTTTGGGCAAAACGAATATTGTGGCCAGGGAAGCTTTGGTAACGGGTGACTTAAGGTTTCTCGGAGAGCCACAAAAAGAAGCTGCCAGGGAGAAGATGCGAAAAATTGTAGCTGCCAATCTAAATGGAACTACCGCCGAGATTGTATTTAAAGATGGAATTCCATCTATGCCACCGACTTCGGGCAACTATGCGCTGGTGGATGTACTTAACAGGGTCAGTTTGGATATGGGACTCGGAGCAGTAAAAGCTGGAGACCCTGGATCTAGGGGAGCTGGAGATATTTCTTATGTAGCAGATTATCTGGATTGTATTGATGGTTTGGGTGCTTCAGGAACTGGTGCGCATTCTCCTGCTGAAACTATCAATATGAAGGAGTATCCTGATCTTTTAAAGCGGTCAACTTTGTTTGTCTACAGACTTTTAAATCAAGAATGAGAAGGGAACTTGCCTACATATTTGCTTTTATTGCTTGGTCTTCAGTTTCCATGCAGTATTGGATCATGCTGGAATCCACACCATTTACGCTTGGAACTGCTACACTTCGGTTTTTCAGCTATTTTACTATTCTCACCAATACACTGTTGGCTCTTTATTTCAGTTCTCAAGTCCATGCACATTTACATGACCGCGGTAAAATCTGGGGAAAATCCGGAACACTGACAGCCATCACGGTCTATATTTTAGTGGTTGGATTGGTGTATCAGTTTGTCTTACGGGGTATTTGGGATCCGCAGGGAATGGCCCGCTTTACCGATGAATTATTGCACTCTTTAAATCCCCTATTGGCCTTGGTATTTTGGTGGCTTTTTGAGGACAAGAAAGCGGTTGAATGGAAACAAATCCCTTATTGGCTCATTTATCCGCTTGTATATTTTATTTACACAGTAATACATGGACTGTTAAGTGGTTTCTATCCTTATCCTTTTGTTGATCTTAATGAAATCAGTATTGGACAGTTACTGATCAACTTTTTGATATTGGCAACAACCTTTTCATTGGTATCGTTGGGATTGGTTGGCTTGGGGAAAAGGCTTTCCAAGGCTCAGGGCAATAAACAAAATTTAGTACCTTGATGATTCAAACTAATGAAAACCAATGAGCAAGTATAAATTACAGTTTTGCTGTTATGCATTGGGGATCTTAATGTTCTCCACGGCCTGTAGTTCCTCTGAGACCAATGACCAAGAGATGGAAAAAGAACATAAAATTGTAGTCTATCAGGTTTTTACCCGGCTTTTTGGAAATACCAATACCACCAATAAGCCTTGGGGTACCGTTGAAGAAAATGGTGTCGGGAAATTCAATGATTTTACGGGCAAAGCCCTTCAGGAAATCAGGGGCCTTGGGGTGACCCACATTTGGTACACTGGGGTTCCACATCATGCTGTCATTAGGGATTACACGGCCTACGGGATTTCCAATGATGACCCGGATGTGGTCAAAGGTCGTGCAGGTTCGCCATATGCAGTAAAAGATTATTACCAGGTCAGTCCGGACCTAGCGGTAGATCCAGCCCAAAGAATGGAAGAATTTGAAGCATTGATTGCCAGAACCCACAGTCATGGCATGAAGGTGATTATAGACATTGTGCCCAACCATGTGGCAAGAAAATATGAGGGGTTGAACAACCCTTCTGGCGTCAGAGATTTTGGGGCAGATGATGATACGAGTGTAGCTTATCATCGGGAAAACAATTTTTATTATATCCCCGGAGAGCCTTTTAAGGTACCCGCCCCTTTGGATGGATATCAACCTCTAGGAGGAGAGCAACACCCATTGGCAGATGGAAAATTTGATGAAAACCCAGCCAAATGGACAGGCAATGGAAGTAGAGACCCACAACCGCATTTTTATGATTGGTACGAAACAGTAAAAGTAAATTATGGTGTAAAGCCAGATGGAAGCAAGGATTTCCCTGAATTGCCTGAAGGTTTTGACAAGAAAGACTATAAAGCCCATTTTGAGTTTTGGAAGGGTCAAGAGGTTCCCAGTTCATGGAAGAAATTTAAAGACATTGCAATATTTTGGATAGAAAAAGGAGTGGATGGTTTCCGATATGATATGGCTGAGATGGTCCCTGTGGAGTTTTGGTCCTATATGAATTCAGCGATCAAAATGAAAAACCCTGAAGCATTCTTATTGGCAGAAATTTATAATCCCAAGGCTTACAGGGATTATATCCACTTAGGTAAAATGGATTACCTCTATGATAAAGTGGAATTGTATGACACACTCAAAAACATCATTCAGGGCAAGGGTTCTACGGATAACATCATCCCTATCCAAGCTGGATTAGCTGATATTGGAAAGCATATGCTTCATTTTTTGGAAAACCATGATGAGCAAAGGATTGCCAGTCCGGAATTCGCAGGGAAAGCGGAAAAAGCCAAGCCTGCTGCAGTGATATCTGCCACCATTGATCAGGGACCAATGATGATGTATTTTGGTCAGGAAGTAGGAGAGCCCGGGGCCGAAGATGCCGGATTTGGGAAACCTTCCCGTACCTCTATTTTTGACTATATCGGGGTTCCCCATCATCAGCGTTGGGTAAATGAAGGGAAATTTGACGGGGGGCAGCTTTCAGAGGAAGAGAAAGGCTTAAGAGATTTTTACAAAAGACTTCTTAACCTGATCGGTAAAAGTCCCGCAATGGGGGGAGCCTATCAGGAGATTCATAGCCATAACCGACAGCATACAGATTGGTACAATGACAAAGTATTTTCCTATGTACGTTGGTCCGATATACAGCGACTTTTGGTGGTGAGTAATTTCGACGCTGATAGCAGCTTTGGTTTTGATTTACAAGTCCCTGCTGAATTGATTTTGGCTTGGGCCCTAGCTGATGGTACTTATGAGGTAGAGGAGAAATTGTATGGAAGGGCAAAAGCAAAGTTACATGTGGTGGAGGGAAAAGGTAGGATAAGGGTGGACCTAGAACCTTTGGAAAGTTGGATCTTGGAATTGCCCGGGTAACCTTTGAGGTATTTGTCCGGTTTATAAAAAAGACAGGCACAATTCATTAAATTTGTTAACGTAAACCCAAATAACAGACAAATGGCTTATTATTTCAGATTAGGTAATATTCCGCCCAAAAGGCACACCCAATTCCGTCAGCCTGACGGCAGTCTATTCAAAGAAGAACTGGTTAGCTCCAAAGGATTCTCCGGCATTTATTCTAACCTCTACCATATTCACAATCCCAATAATGTATTGGCTATTGGCAAACCATCTCCTTATAACTGGGAGCCTGCCAAAGAACATGGATTGCAGCAGACCCATTTAAAGACAGCAGGCGTTAGTACCACAGGGAAGGATTACCTCAGTGCCAGAAAAATGCTGATGATGAACAATGACGTCATGATGGGCATCTGTTCTCCTGAGGAGAGAAAAATGGATTATTACTTTAAAAATGCAGATGGCGACGAATTGATTTATGTGCATGATGGGGAAGGAGTGATGTTTTCCCAATTTGGAAAGCTAGAGGTCAGAAAGGGTGATTATATCGTGATTCCAAGAACAACCATTTACCGCTTTGAGTGGAAAGAAGAAGGTCCATTGCGGCTTTTGGTGATTGAGTCTCATGGTCCCATCGAGACAGTGAAAAGGTATAGAAATGAGCTGGGACAGCTTTTGGAGCACTCTCCATATTGCGAAAGGGATATCCGTCCTCCGGGTGAGTTGGTGACTGAATCTGAAAAAGGCGAATACCTTGTGCAGATTAAAAAGGGAGGAATGCTGCACCCTTATACTTATGGGCACAGCCCACTGGATATTGTAGGATGGGATGGCTTCTTATACCCTTATGCCTTGTCTATTCATGATTTTGAACCTATTACGGGACGTATCCATCAGCCACCACCGGTACATCAGACCTTCCAAGCTTGGGGCTTTGTGATTTGCTCTTTTGTGCCAAGGTTATTTGATTATCATCCATTGGCTATCCCTGCCCCTTATAACCACAGCAATATTGATTCTGATGAGGTTTTGTATTATGCTGAGGGAGAATTTATGAGCAGAAAAGGAATTGACCGAGGTTCTTTTACGATTCACATGGGAGGTCTTCCACATGGTCCACACCCTGGAACTGTAGAAAAGTCCATTGGGGCCAAGGAAACCCATGAATACGCAGTTATGTTAGACACTTTCAAACCTTTATTTGTTACAACGCAAGGCCTGGATTTTGTGGATCTGGATTATCCGATGAGTTGGAAAGAATAAAGTTACACAAGTGCATGTAATGGAGCGGGTGGTTCACCCGCTTCTTTTTTGGTTCAAACAACTTTTTTGGACGGCATTTTACTGCGAAATTTTTAGAACCTTATCTATTCCAGCCATCAGAAGACTTATAAGCCTAAAAACTTCATTTCCTCTTCGAAAGTTATTTCCCTGTGCTTCACTTCTTGTCTCAAGATCATAGACTTTTCTGCAGACAGGCGATTGATACTGACAGAATGGGCATGGAAATTTTTTTCCCATTGAAAATTATGATTCAGCCCTTTATTAAGGCTTAACTTTGTTTTTATAAAAGTTTGTAAATGGGAAGCAAAACCATTTAGCGAAATATTCTCCGGAAGTTTGATGAGAATATGAATGTGTTCAGGCAAAACAGAATATGTGATGGATTGATCTTCATGGCTGCCAATAAAATCCTCCATGGCCTCCATGATCGCTTTAGATTCGGCTTTTCCGAAAATTTTTTCTTGATTTTTGGTACTTAAAACCAAGTGTGTCCAAATTTCTGAATGTGAATGTTTCATTTTTATAAATGAATTACTCAAAAATATGTATAAATTATGGTAGCTGAAAACTAAGCCTACACTAATTTACCAGAATTTCATTTAAAAAATTCAATTGGCACTATTTGATTTGGGGAATTTTCAAAGGAAAACAGAACCCCCAGTGATTTCTGGAGGGTTTGATTTCTCAAGGTAGTATTTCTAAAATGGGCTGGCCTGTCGCCCCATTGGGCAAGCGGATGTTGAGCAACATAGAAAGTGTGGGTGCTATGTCTGTAATCGTAACATACCGAGAGCTTTCTCCAGAAGGAATATTCCAGCCCATAAAAGCGATCGGAACATGTGTGTCATAAGTATAGCCAGTTCCATGTGTGGTTCCTCTCCAAGAGCTGCTTAGCCATGCAGGCTCTAATATCAACAATAAATCGCCTGAGGCTTTGTGGTTATAACCCATCTGAAGCAGATGTTTTCTTCCTGTCATGTAATCCAGTCTTCTCATATCGGTGGCGGTGTACACCTCTTTGATGCCATCAAAGCGCAAGAGGAATTCAGCAAGCTCTCTTTGAATCTGTTCTACCTCAATTCCTTTTTCTTTGGCAAGTTCATGATTGATGAAAACCTGTTCATTGGTAAAACTGCTGATCCAGTTTCCTTCTCCAAATTTTGCTGCACAAAAGCCTCGCATCTGGGTAAGTATAAATCGTGTATTGAAGTTGCCAGCAGGCACCTTTTCACTTAACATATAATCTACGATATCTGCTACAGCATGGTCAGCTGTCAAAAAGACCAGGTATTCTCCCTTCCCATATTCGCCATCCAAATAATTGAAAAACTGTTCAAGTTCCCGGTCTAACCTGAGGTAGTTATCTTCCAATTCTACTGAAGTAGGGCCAAAACGGTGGCCTATGTAGTCAGGTGAGGAAAAGCTTATAGCCAAAAGATCCGTTTCACCTCTTTTCCCCAACTTTTCTCCTTCTATCGCAGCATAAGCCATATCTAAAGTAAGGGTATTACCATAGGGGGTGGTTGATATCAAACCATAATCATCATTGTATTCCATTAAGGCAGGGAGGTCATAAGGGAATGTTGCAGTTTCCATGCCGATAAAAGGTCCCTCAAATGGATTGTCATCGGCTATACTCTGCACATAAGTTTCAATCGGAAAAAGAGTTTCCCATTTTCCAGAAAGGTATTTTTGGGCCAGCTGCTTGTCATTTAAATCCTTTACCCAGCCAGGTAATTCTTCGTGATAATAATTGGAGGTCATAAATTCTCCTGTTTTGCTATCAAACCAATAGGCATCTCCGGTATGACCAGCTGGTAAAGCCGCCCCCCTGTCTTTGATGGCTATTCCCACAACCTTTGCCCTTTTGTTGCTGGCAAAACGTAACTCATCAGATATAGTGGTACTGTACATATTTCTGGGGGAGATTTTTCCGTTTGACGCTGTTCCTCCTACAGCTATAACCGTACTGTCTTCAGCACAATAGATCATTCTCCCTAGATCTCTGACGTACCAGTTGTTGGCTATAATACCATGCGTAGCTGGGGTAGTTCCGGTATAGATAGAAGCATGCCCAGGGCCAGTGTAAGTGGGGATATAATTGTAGTGGGCATTCTTCATCATGAAGCCCTCTTTCATCAGTCTTTTAAATCCACCTTCGGTATATCGCTCTTCAAACTTGTAGAAATATTCTTGTCGCATTTGATCCACTACTAACCCCACTACCAATTTGGGTTTTTTACTTACTTCACTTTGAGCTGGGGATATAAGAGGTATAATAAAAAATAGCAATAGTAATAAACGGGTCTTTTTCATCATCTAAACATTTTCTGTTGTTGCAAATATAAGGAACTGATCCAATGCGGGGTTTATCAAAAAGAATTATCCGGATGGAAATCGTATTAATGGGTAATTTTTATCTTTGGCAGTCGTATTTAATTCAAGAAAAATTATATTTCAACGAAAATTTGATGTCTATGAAAAAATATAACAGGCTTTTGCTAATCATATTTCTATTTTACTTCCAATTAGAAATCAATGCCCAGTCTTATTTCGCTGATGGATTGCCTCCCTCTTTTCATAAAGAAAGAAGACAGGCATTGAGGGAAATCATGCCGGCCAACAGTGCAGCAGTATTTTTCAATAATCCGGTTAAAAACAGGTCTAACGACACGGAATTCAAGTATAGGCCCAACTCGGACTTTTATTATTTAACAGGGTTTAGAGAACCAAATGCTGCCCTGATCATTTTGAAAAATCCACAATTGGTTAACGGGAGAATGGTAAATGAGATCATTTATGTTCAGCCCAGAGATCCTAGAAAAGAACAATGGGATGGGGAAAGGTTAGGAGTTGAAGGAGTGAAAGAAAAATTGGGATTTGAAGCGGTCTTTTTGAATGCGGATTTTCTGAAGCAACCTAATTTGGATTGGTCCAATATACAGCCCATCTTGTCTTTTACGATAGGAGAATTTGAAGGAGGCTCTTACAATGCACCTTTGAAGGATATGGTGGCAGCATTCAAGGGCTTTTCGCTGGTTAAAGAAGCCCCAAGTTCCCCTAACCTTGATCAGTTGATGAATCAGCTCAGGGTGGTCAAAACACCGGAAGAACTAGAAGTGATGCGAAAGGCAGTTGAAATATCAGGTAAGGCTCATGTGGAAGCCTTCAAATCGATACAGCCTGGCGTGTCTGAGAGAAGCATTCAGGGTGTACATGAATTTGTACACAAGGTATTAGGGGCTGAGGATATCGGTTACAGTTCCATTGTGGGCGCAGGGAATAACAGCACCATCTTGCATTATGTGGAGAATTACCGTACTGACCTACAGGATGGGCTGATTCTAATGGATGTTGGGGCCGAATACAGAGGGTATTCCGGAGACATCACCAGAACTGTCCCTGTCAAGGGGAGATTTTCTCCAGAAGAAAAAGCCATTTATGAGATTGTATTGGAAGCACTCGAAGCCGGTATAGAAGCTTGCCAGCCTGGATCTGATTTTCAGCGAGTGGGTGCCGCTTCAAGAAAAGTTATCGATGAAGGTCTCCTACGTTTGGGTTTGGTAAAGAAGGGAGAAAGACATCCCTACTTCCCTCATGGTATTGGACATCATTTGGGTTTGGATGTGCATGATAGAGGAGGGTATGGGAAATTGGAACCGGGAATGATATTAACTGTAGAGCCGGGTATTTATATTCCTGAGGGAAGTCCTGTAGATGAAAAATGGTGGGGTATTGGTGTTAGGATTGAGGATAATATCCTTATCACAGAAAAAGGTAATGAAAACCTAAGTTCGTTTGTTCCAAAAACGGTGGAAGATATCGAAGCGGTCATGAAAGATAAAGGGATCTTACAAAAGTTAGAATTAGAAAATTAATTAATCCCAAATCAAGCCAAATAAAGACCTTTAAAAAAGTAAGTAGAATAACTATTTAACAATAATGGCCCTGGGTCTTTCCCTGGGCCATTATTTTTAGTCTCGGCTTTTTAAATCTCCCCGTTTGATGGATTGGATAAATCTAGACCAAGCAAAAGGATCCAATAAGGTAAATGGTCTAGGTCCGTACCTGTCCTGTATTTGCATCACGCGACCTTGTTGAAAATACCGCCAATTCTCATTTCCGGAGGCAGGCATTTGTTCTGCGTACCTCAATAAAGTTTCAGGGCTTAAGTTGCCTCTTGAATCTATGGCCATCGGGGCTTCATAGTTCATTGCCAAAACCTGTCTTTTGAACTCCTCCTCTGTTGGGAAAGGCATAATTTCAATTTCTGAAAGTGCAATTTCGTCCATTTGCATGGTAACAATTAGACTGATGTCACTGTCTGTATTTTCCGGAACTTTGAAAGTTTGCCTTTTGAGTCCTATAAAGCTAAATACAACTGAATCTCCTTCTAAAACCGGCATAGAGAAATAACCATATCGGCCTGAAGTGGTACCCCTGCCCTTTTTAGGGACATAAATGTTAACGCCAGGGACAGCATCAGTACTGTCTGCATTCAGTACGATACCTGTAAGCTGCAGTACTTTTCTTTCTTTGTCCTGCGCATGGCTATTTTGGCTTCCTAAAAGGAAAAAAAGGACCAAAAAGCCAAAAATGATATGTTGTAAACGAATCTTCAAATCCTTAATGTTGTTAAATTTTATACGCTATTTAAATTACTTTGGCCAATAGCCTACCGCAAATTTGATATAATATTAGCCTATTTTGACTGTATTTGTTTAATTTCAAGCGGCTTTTATTCGTTAAAATTACTAAATGCGTCTCAAAAATATAAGTTTAAATTATGGAATGCGGATTTTTAAGGCTTTATCTGAAGAGCCAAGGGTTCGGATTTTACACCTTTTGCTTCAAAATAAAGAACTTTCTATATCAGATATGGAGCATATCTTAGACTTCACGCAGACCAAAACCAGTAGGCATTTAGGGTATCTTAAAAATGCCGGACTTGTGGGCAGTAGAAGGGTAGATCAATGGATATTTTATTACATCCTTGATGAGGCCCAGGAAATCATACAGCAGATTTTTAAGTTTATTCAAAAGGATGCCAACCTTCTGCGCGATCAAGAGGTTTACCACATATTGCATTCCAACAGGGAATTGGCAAAAAACAAAATAGAAAACAATCCATACCGAAAATAATTACCCCTTTGAAAAAGTACCAGCATTTATTCTTTGACCTGGACCATACACTCTGGGATTATGACAGAAACGTCCAGGAGTCCCTTTCCGAACTCTTTGAAGTCTATCAATTGGCCAATTGCGGTATTACCGATTCCGGTAAATTCGTCCAGTCTTTTTACAATGTGAACTTCAAGCTTTGGGCCATGTACGATGTGGGGAAAATTGACAAACTGTCACTTAGGCAAACAAGGTTTAAGTTGATATTTGAAAATGCAGGAGCCGATCCCAATTTGGTCCCTAAGGTGATGGAAGAAGATTTTATGCATAGGACTTCCTCCAAACCTCATTTATTGCCTTACACTTTTGAAATTTTGGACTACCTGAAACCTAATTATGGACTGCATATCATTTCCAACGGGTTTAATGAAAGCCAGGCAAAAAAGATGGAGGCTTCCGGCTTGAGTCCTTATTTTGATCTGGTGGTTACCTCAGAGACCACGGGGCATAAAAAGCCCGATCCAAGGATCTTTCAATATGCCCTGAATAGGTTGGGGATAAAAAATACAGATTCCATGATGATAGGAGACAATCCCAATTCAGATATTTTGGGTGCTATACAATCTCAGATTGACAATGTGTATTTCGACCCGCATGAGAAGGGAATTGAATACCAACCCACATATACAATCCGGCATTTAAAAGAACTGGAAAACTTGCTCTAAGCTGAGGGGAATCAATTATGGTAGAGTTGCTTTACTCCTTTTGGGAATATTTGGGAAGAAATAAAAAAGCCTTAATCACATTCCCCAAAAATTTTATGAGAGGGGGATAAAAGCAAGGTATGGAAAGGCATTGCAAACCATGTTTCTTATATTTGTCTGTCAGAACCAAATAAACTCAAATACTTATGTTGAAAGGATTTTTCAATGTGCCTACTCCGCACAATGAACCCGTAAAAAGTTATGCACCAGGCTCAGCTGAAAGAAAAGAGTTACAGGCAAAATTAAAAGAACTTCGCGCACAGGAAATCGATGTGCCCATGTATATCGGCAGTGAAGAAGTGAGGACAGGAAAGAAAAAACCGCTTTCACCGCCTCATGATCATCAGCATGTCCTTGGCTATTTCCATGAAGGAGATGCTTCACATGTGGAGCAGGCAATTAATGCCGCCCTAGGGGCTAAATATGCTTGGGAACATATGGAATGGGAACAAAGGGCAGCTATTTTCCTCAAGGCCGCTGATCTTTTGGCTGGCCCCTACCGATCAAAAATAAACGCTGCAACCATGTTGGGGCAGTCTAAAAATGCCTTTCAAGCAGAAATTGATGCGGCATGTGAAATCATTGATTTCCTGCGCTTCAATGTGAAATATATGGCTGAAATATATCAGCAGCAGCCTCCTGTTTCCGGAGATGGTGTTTGGAATAGGTTGGAACAAAGACCTTTGGAAGGTTTTGTTTTCGCTTTGACGCCTTTCAATTTTACGGCCATTGCCGGTAATTTACCAACTTCTGCTGCCATGATGGGCAATACTGTGGTTTGGAAGCCCGCCTATACCCAAATCTATTCTGCCAATGTGTTGATGGAGGTATTCAGGGAAGCCGGAGTACCGGATGGCGTGATCAACTTGGTATATGTAGATGGACCGACCACTGGTAATGTAATATTTAATCATCCTGATTTTGCAGGGATTCATTTTACTGGCTCTACAGGCGTTTTCCAGCATATCTGGAAAACCATAGGGGAGAATATTTACAAGTACAAGACCTACCCTAGAATTGTTGGTGAAACCGGCGGTAAGGATTTTGTGATCGCTCACAAATCTGCCAATCCTAAAGCAGTAGCAGTAGGTCTTTCCAGAGGGGCATTCGAATTCCAGGGACAAAAATGTTCTGCAGCTTCAAGAGCCTATATTCCAAGCAACCTATGGGATGAGGTGAAACAATACCTGTTAGATGATTTGGCCTCCATGAAAATGGGAGGAACGGAAGATTTTACCAATTTTATCAATGCTGTGATTGACGAAAAGGCATTTGATAAAATTTCCAAATACATTAACAATGCCAAGAAGGCCGAGGGCGTGGAAATCATTGCTGGGGGTAACTATGATAAGTCAAAAGGCTACTTCATCGAGCCTACTGTAATATTGACCAAGGACCCTATGTATGTAACCATGTGTGAGGAAATCTTTGGACCGGTATTGACCATTTATGTGTACCACGAAAACCACTACGAAGAGGCATTGGAATTGGTGGATCAGACCTCTCCTTATGCCTTGACCGGAGCGGTTTTCTCTCAGGACCGTTATGCCGTTGAACTGGCTACCAAGAAACTCAGAAATGCTGCCGGTAATTTCTACATCAATGATAAACCGACAGGTGCGGTAGTTGGGCAGCAGCCATTTGGAGGCGCTAGGGCATCTGGCACCAATGACAAGGCCGGTTCAATGATCAACTTGTTGCGCTGGGTTTCTCCAAGAACGATCAAAGAAACCTTTGTATCTCCGGTGGATTATAGGTATCCGTTCTTGGGTGAAGAGGACTGAGCGTAAAAAAAGCTTTGGTAAAGCTTTTAGCGAAGGGCCAGGTTGTAGGGTAGGTTTGGAAAGATGAATGATTAGGCGAGAGATTAGACTTGATTTACGTCAGTCGGGAGATTTCTTTACTAGAAACAAGAAGCAAGAGACAAGAAACAAGAATCAAGATAAAAGACCCCTTCGGTCAAGGGACTTTATAGGGCAGAATAGGGCCAGTTTACTAAACTGCTCTTTTGTCTAAAGTCTTACTTCTTGTGTCTTGCATCTTAAACCTTACGTATTGTGATAAAAAGATCTGATCAGCTGTCAAGTTTGTCTGTATGGACCTTCGGGGTTATAAAAACTCCGAAGGTCTTTTTCGTTTTAGGTGATTGGACCTAAATTTAGCTATTCATCCTTGCAATTTTAAAGTATCAATTTAAATTTGTTAGGAAGAATATTCATTTACCTTGCAAATTTAAAATCAAGAGAACGCTGAGTCCTAAGTTAAGCAAGGGCTTTGTGAATGGCCGCGAGGACATCAAGTCCACGCAAAGGTATTTTGTCTATGGGGGGGATGATCATTTCCCGATCAATACAGACACGAGGGTTGTCTCGCTCAAAAAACAATGGAAATAATTACAAATACTACTGTCTAACTGGCTTTTTTATGATGCGGGCAACGACCATTTTATTCGGCTTGATCCTTTTGTTCTCTTGCTCTGATTCCAAAAAGGAGGCTATTTTTATAACTACCGATCTAACTGATTACATCGTGGATACCCTGTATTTGGAAAAGGACACGTTAACCAGGAGTCTGCCTCAGGGGTTTACCTTTTTGGAGCAAAATGGTAAATCTTTTTTATTTGGTGTCATAGGGCGAAGGATGTACCAATACAGCTATCCTTCAGGGAAACTCGAAGGTACAGTTGATTTTGAAATTGAGGGACCCGATGGTATAGGAGGGTTTGTATCGGGAAGCTTGATTACTGAAGATGGGATTTTTTTCATTTCGGATCAAAAAGCAATTGTTCATACTGATTTTCATGGCAAAGTGCTGGATAGATTTCCATTACCCAATGTCCCTGAAGAAAGATTGGCTGTGAATTTTAGTGTTGTCAATGGCAACAGGATGCACTATGATAAGGAAAAAAGGCAATTAATATTGGCTGATGTTCCTTTTGTATTAAAGGAGCCCAATATGGCTTATCAGGACTGGGTTTGGAGATATGACTTAAAGAATGGAATAGGAGAGCCCATATCTTTTTCCTACCCTGAAATCTACAGCGCGTATTATGATGATCCCGAATTGGGGCTTTATTCCCATATTTTCCTTGACATGGAAAATCTCCATCTGGTAAGCTTTCCTGTGACCGATTCCTTATTGGTCATGGATGGCAAAAGTTCCAAATGGATAAACTCCAAAAGTTCAGTTCCTTTGGTTTTTCAAAAGGGGCGAACTGAACAGAGAGGTGAATACATGGTTTTTTCACCAAGCATGGAAACCAGCAGGTACAAATGGGTTATTTTTGAACCAATGTCCCAGCTATTATTGAGGTATGTAGATATCGAAACTAAAATTTTGGAAAGTGGGAGGGTTCAAAATAAGAGCAGTTTCATCTTGCATAAGCTTGATTTTGAAACAGTGGGGGAATTATTTTTTGACAATCGGCAGATTGCGCCTAGTGGCTTTGCCACTCCAGATGGGTTTTACTTCAAATTGTTGAGCCCGTCTTCTGACGATGTGGAGGAATATGTAAGGATTCGGGTGGTGTTGGAATAAATAGTTGGCATATCCGCGACTACAACAACAAACGAATAACACTGGCAATTTGGAAGGTTCAGATACTAATGGATATTGGATCCGCCTCGGCAGACAAGTTATTAATTGATATTGCGGCCAAACCAATCCATTATTTGCAAAAAAAATTTCATTCTGCCTCAGCAAACTCAAAGGTCGGAGAGGCTTGACCCTTGAGGTTTTCAAAAACCTAGAGGGTCTTTTACTTATATTTTATCTAATTCTGAGGAATAAACCTTCGAGGTCTGAAAGAGACCTCAAAGGTTTACTTCTTCTTAAACAAAGAATCCACAAATTCTTTTCTGTTGAAAACCTGTAAGTCGGTCATCTTTTCGCCGACACCGATGTATTTGACCGGGATTTTGAATTGGTCTGAGATGCCAATGACCACGCCTCCTTTGGCTGTGCCATCAAGTTTGGTGATGGCTAACGCAGTAATATCCGTGGCTTTGGTAAATTCTTTGGCCTGAATAAAGGCATTTTGCCCTGTGGAACCATCCAGAACCAACAGGATTTCGTGAGGGGCATCATCAATGAATTTCTGCATCACACGTTTGATCTTGGTCAGTTCATTCATCAGGTTGACCTTGGTATGCAAACGTCCAGCTGTATCTACAATGACCACATCGGCATTGGTGTCAACCCCCTGTTTCACCGCATCAAAAGCGACAGAAGCGGGATCGGTATTCATGCCATGTGAGACCACGGGGACGCCAACACGATCACCCCAAAGGATCAACTGATCTACAGCAGCTGCCCTAAAGGTATCAGCTGCA
Source organism: Cecembia lonarensis LW9 (assembly GCF_000298295.1). Taxonomy (GTDB): domain Bacteria; phylum Bacteroidota; class Bacteroidia; order Cytophagales; family Cyclobacteriaceae; genus Cecembia; species Cecembia lonarensis. The sequence goes on along the minus strand of NZ_AMGM01000037.1, from coordinate 1,665 downwards.
CCTAAGATTACAGACTTTCCAGCTTGCTTGAATTGATGGGCCAATTTGCCAATGGTAGTCGTTTTGCCCACGCCATTCACCCCCACGACCATGATGACATAAGGTTTTTTATCGGCGGGAAGGTCAAAATCCGACAAATCCTGGCTTTGGTTTTCCCCCAATAAGCCCATGATTTCTTCCCTTAGGATGATGTCCAGCTCTGTAGTATTCAGGTATTTATCTCTGGAGACCCTTTCCTCAATTCTCCTGATAATCTTGATGGTGGTATCTACCCCTACATCTGAGGTAATTAGGATCTCTTCCAGTTCGTCAAGGACTTCATCATCTACTTTTGACTTACCGACTACTGCTTTGCTGAGTTTTGAAAAAATATTCTCGCTGGATTTTTGGAGGCCCTGGTCCAAGCTCTCTTTTTTTTCCTTCGAAAAGAAACCGAAAATTCCCATAGTATTTTGATTTAAAGTCCGAATATAATGAAAAAGTCCCTTCATAGCTTTCGCATGAAGGGACTTTTACTGCATTACGATGTAAGGCAAGTTATTTTTTCAATGTTTCCTGAACCATAGGGGTAGGGACCATTTCTTCTCTGAAGGTATAAGCTCCGGTTTTTTCGGACTTTACAGCTTTGATAACTTTAGCATAAGTTACTCCACCTTCTTTTTTCAGGGTTGCTACTACTTTCTTAGCCATATCTTTAAGGGGTTTGATGCTGCAAAGCGCAGCAAGGGTCCTAAATTATTTAATTTCTTTATGAACCGTTACTTTCTTAAGGATTGGGTTGTATTTCTTTAACTCCAATCTTTCAGTCGTATTTTTACGGTTTTTGGTGGTGATGTATCTGGAAGTTCCAGCAACGCCTGAGTTTTTGTGCTCAGTACACTCCAATACTACCTGAACTCTATTACCTTTCTTAGCCATCGCTCTGTATTTTTAAATGGGTAAAACCTGACCTATATTACTTAATGATGATCATACCTTTTTCCTGAGCATCCTTCAATACAGCGCTAACACCTTTCTTATTGATGGTTCTCAAAGCTTTGGTACAAACTTTCAACGTGATCCAAGCATCTTCCTCAGGAATGTAGAAGTTTTTCTTGTGTAAGTTAGGGTAAAACTTACGCTTGGTCTTGTTGTTCGCGTGCGATACGTTATTACCTACTCGAGGTCTTTTACCGGTGATGTCACAAACTTTTGCCATGATATATTATCGTATTATTAGAGACGTTTTTAGAATTGAGTCTGCAAATATCGGACTTTTAGCTGAATTACCAAAAGCGACCATTAAAAATATTCTGTAAAGTTTTAAAAATGTGTGGGATTGGAAGGGAGAGGCGAGAAGCAAGAGGTAAGAAGTAAGAAGCAGGAATTTCGGAAGTGGGAGGTCGGAAGTGGAAATTGAACATTAAGTTAAGGGATTTAAGGGCTGTTATTAAGAGCCAAGTAAAAAGGCAAAAGTCAAAAGTGGCTTAAAATCAATAATTTGAGAAATTATGAGATTTTATTGGGAAAAAAAATTAGAAACCGCAGCTGGTCAATTATTGTCCAAGGCTTATCCATGCCAACTCTATCCGTATAGCTTGGGAGGTTTGAAAAGAAGCAAGATGTGATATGTTAGACAGAAGACATAAGACACAAGAAAGGAGAAATGGGGAGTGAGAGTTAAGT
>NZ_AMGM01000036.1 GCF_000298295.1 Cecembia lonarensis LW9 | reverse complement strand
CGCTTTCATCTGTTTTTGTTGTCCCTGCCTTATTGGCTGCTCAATGCTGTGCAGGGCAAAGGCTGCAAGCCTTTTCAGTTTTTCCAAAGCTTGGTCTACTTGAAAAGCACCGTTGGCATCTACCCTGATGGTAATCTGCTCTGGTGAAAAACGGTTTCTAATGTATTCCAGCAGCGCACATTCCTGATCAAAATCAATTGCACCAATTTTCATTTTAATACAATCGTACCCTTCTTCAAGCTTTCTATCAATCTGATCTAACATAAACTCTTTATCTCCCATCCAAATCAGCCCATTTATAGGAATGGCTTTTTCTTGATCAAAGAAGGAATTATCTAAAATCTTTTTACTCCCTCCATGCATCAGGTCCAGTAAAGCCGTCTCGAAAGCAAAGCGGATACTTGGCAACTCAGCAGGGATATTATCTTCCACCCAATCTAATATTTCTATCATAGTCTTAGGAATAACTGCCCCGGAAAGTCTATGGCAAAGTTCTTTCAGCCGATGTTCAAAATCAGGAATATCATCCTCACTCAACTTGGGTAAAGGACCAGCTTCACCCCAACCTTTTACCTGCTCTTTTTCCTCTTCAAAAGCTGAAATAAAAAAACTGCACTTTTCAGTCAAGGTACCCCGGGAAGTTCCCGCCTCAAACCTGAATTTTAAGAGGTGGGGTTGGCACTGAAATTTTAAATTATTTAGAATTGTTGTCATGCGTATTATATTTGCAACTCTATTGAAAACTGACCAAATATGCTGAAATACCCATCGATTGAGGATATCAGGTTATCAGACTACGAATATATCCTACCGGAACAGAGAATAGCAAAATTTCCCCTAGAAAAAAGGGACCATTCCAAACTGTTGCATTTCCATTCAGGGCAGATTAGCCATCAGCATTTCTATGAGTTGCCACAACTCTTGCCCTCTGGAAGTTTGATGGTTTTCAACAATACCAAGGTCATACCTGCAAGGTTGATTTTTCAAAGGGAAACGGGTGCAAAAATTGAAATATTCCTTCTCAAACCACTTGCCCCAAGTACCATCATTAATGAAATCATGATCCAAACCCAAGAAGTAACTTGGGAGGTAATGATCGGAAATTTAAAAAAATGGAAGGGTGAAGAAGTGCTTCAAGGAGAGGTTTTTATTCAAGGAAAGCCATGTGTTATCAGTGCTAAATTATTGAACAGAGATCAAAAAACGGTTTCTTTTAGCTGGACAGGCGAAGATATTCCTTTTGTATCCATTGTTGAAGCTTCCGGTGAAGTTCCCCTACCCCCTTATCTCAATCGAGAAGCTACGGATGAAGATAAGCCAAGGTATCAAACAGTTTACTCCAAAAAAGAAGGAGCAGTGGCCGCTCCTACTGCCGGACTGCACTTTACAGATACCGTCCTTGAGGAATTGGCAAATAAAGGCATACATAAAGAATTTTTGACTTTGCATGTCAGTGCAGGAACTTTTCAACCCATTAAGGAGGAAAAGGTGACCGAGCATCCCATGCACAGTGAACAGGTTGTTGTTCAAATGGAAACCGTAAAGCGACTTGCACAGCATATGGAAAAGGTAATCGCCGTAGGTACTACTTCCATGAGAAGTTTGGAAAGTTTGTATTGGTATGGAGTAAAGCTTTTGCTGGATCAGGATCAACAGTTTTTCATCCCCAAACTTTACCCCTATAAGCACGAATTGAAAATCCTGCCTTCGAGGTCTGAAAGCTTTCAAGCTGTCGAAGATTTCATGGACGGTAAAGGGCTAAAGGAAATTACCGGATCTACTGAAATTTTTATCATGCCCGGATATGACTTTAAAGTCTGCGATGGTTTAGTAACTAATTTTCATCAACCCTCTTCCACACTGATTTTGCTGGTTGCCGCTTATACAGGTAAAGACTGGAGGAAAATATACCAGGAAGCCTTAAAAAATGATTACAGGTTCCTGAGTTATGGAGATAGTAGTCTGCTCTGGAAACAATGAAATTAATCATTGTTTCCAGAGCCTAATTTATTAATACCATTAATTAAATTCTGAAAGTAAGTTCTACCAACAGGAACCGTATCTTTTCCTACAGTGACTTCCCTAGGATTGATTGTTGTAATCTCATCTAGGCGTACAATGTAACTTTTATGAATCCTAATGAAATCATCTTGGGGCAACACCGTTTCGAATTCTTTCAAAATATTCCTCAAGGAATACACATTATCTCTTGTGACTAAGGTAGTATAATTACCATCCCCTTTCATCCAGATGATATCTTTAAACTTTACCTTGACCAAGTTACCCTTATTTCTGACAAATAGGGCATCCTTTATCAACAACTTGCTTTCGTGATTTAGAGTCCCATTACCGTTACTGTTTCCATTGGACTTAGCATTGTAACTTTTTAACAATTCTTTCATGACTCTTAGCGTTTGTCTTTGAAACATAATGTTTCTATAATTGTTTGGAAATTGTGAATCAAACAGCAAAGTTGAAGGTAGTCAAATGAATTGTAGGGAGGTAAAAGAAATATAAAAACTGATCAGTCTAAATCAGAAACCTGTTTAGAGTTATTGCGGATAACCTTATCTAACTCCTGAGCAAGTGGCTTAAGTAAAGAGAAGTATTTTTTGTTTTCTTTGTCCAATTGGTTTTTATCAATTAGTTCCAAAAGACCCAATATAGAGGAAAGAGGAGATCTTAGTGTCGAGGATTGGGTATGAATCACCTCCCTCATGATCTTATTTTGTTTTTTGAGTTTGTCATTACTCATTTTATCCTCGTGGATATCTTTCATGGCATATACAAACCCACGTACTGAGGCATCCTTTTCCTTTAAGGGGTAAAAATTATGGGCAAACCAAATTGCATTGCCGTAGGGTTGTTGTAACACTTCCTTATGTATTTGTAGCGATTGTCCAGCTAAAATCTCCTCCATGTATTTTAAAAACACTTCATCCATATCGCCAGGTAAAAAATTTAAAAATTTATCACCATTTTTCAAAGTTTTCCCAAATTGCTCTTTCACCCATAATTTGGCTCTGTTATTGAAACCAAAGATTCTTAAATCCTTTCCTACAAAAAATATCTCTTCTGGACTATGTTCCATCAGGGCCTCCAATGTGAGTTTTGTTTTTAGGAGTTGGGCTGAAAGACCTTGAATCTCTGTGACATCACGAAACACCAAATCCAAGCCTAGGTTTTTAGGATAAACAAAAACCTTATAATATCTCCCATTCTTACTATTGAATTCTTCAAAAACCCGCATTGACTTGGTCTCTCTGGCCTTTTTAAACTCTAAAGCGTGCTGGTAAACATTCAAGTCTGGATAAACCTGCCAAATTGTTTTACCTATGAGTTCATTAAATTTCCTGTCAAAGAATGTTTCTGCAGCAAGATTAGCATCTGTAATTTCCCAATTGAAATCCAAACTCACCTTCACTTCAGCTGTAATATCAGGCTTTAAAGTATGGCTTTCCTGTCCTTTTAATGATGTTCCTTCAAAAAATTTATGCCCAACAGCCAATATTCCGGCAAAATCCCCCTCTTCATTTTGCAAAGTAGAAAATTCCCACTTTATCAATAAATTATGAGCATGAACCAAATCCACATGGATTTTATGGTTGGGTTTTTCAATCACCTGAATCAAAAAATCATGAAAATCCCACTGATTTCTCTTATGGCAAATCTCCAAAAAGTTCTTTTCATAATTATCTGTACCAAATGGTTTAAAAAGCTGCTTAAACAAATTGTTGGACAAAAAAATCTGACCCTCACTGTCCATTACACTGACATAGAGTAAATCCGAATTTTTCAAAAAGTCCGGTACAAGGTATTCCAATTCTTGGATTTTAAGCATGGGAAAACTACTGTTGGATAAAACAGGTAAGCTGGCAGATTTATGATTACCACAACGTAAAAATAGAAAAAGAAAAAATAAAATATACTTTTGTTTAATTTTTTTAATAAAATTTTATTCTAAAAAATCATTTTATTTTACCCTATTGTTTGTTCTACAAAATTCCTCTTTTTAAAACAAAATTTATGAATTTCATGCCAATAAGGTTTAAACCAAAACTTCATCTGATTTTGAGTTTGACCCTACAAAAACGGATTGAATATCTGGATAATTAATTTCCTTAACCATAAGTATTAAAATATGGGCAAATTCCTGCTTACATAGGCTAACAAAAAAGCTTTCTTCTTCTGCCTCACTCTGAACGATTCGTTGTCCATCAAATATTCTGGTAAGACTCTCCTTATCTTTTGATTTTACAAGTAATTTGTCAGCATCTTTTCCACTGCTACAAATGGAAAATGTTCCATGAATAGATTTAATAATCATCAACGTAAAATTTTATCATTCAATATGTTTCAGTTCAACGGTTCTATTTGCCTCTACCTATATCAAAGATAGGCAACCCTAATCGGAATAAAAATACCATTAACAGGGTATTTTATCCTTGGAATAATTCAAAACAAACATGAAATATCCTTATCAATTAAACAAATATAATGAAGGGTTCAAGAAAATTCATGTTTTAATATTTTATTTTTTATTTAAATAACTACTAATAAATTCACGGTTTATTAATCCATAAAATTTTATTTTCCTAATGTTGAATCAGCAATATATCTACCGAATATTCCTATGAAAAATAGGGAGTAAGCTCAAATATGATTTGCCTATTAAGTTTGGAATAAAATCCATTTTTTTAAAAAAAATTTCTCCTTGAACCACAAGCTTTTAATTGTTTGGATATCAAAATAAACCCTATGGCTGCATTATTTGGACAATACATTTTGCTAAATTGATGCAGAATGATTTATATTTGCACAGCTGTTTAGGCATAGCCTAAAAAGAGTTGGGTGAGTGGCTTAAACCATTCGCCGCGGCGAATAAACTGTCGTACGGGCAGAATATAAAATTATAGAGAGTTGGGTGAGTGGCTTAAACCAGCAGTTTGCTAAACTGTCGTACGGGTAATTCCGTACCGGGGGTTCGAATCCCCCACTCTCTGCGAAATCAAAGCCTGATGTTTACATCGGGCTTTTTTCGTTTTAGGAATCCAGACTTACCTGAGTGATTGAATAAGAAAAAAGACCATACGAACAGAGTGAGCAGGTTTTGCTTTCAGCTCCCTCCCATTTGAATAAATTTGACATACAAACATTACCAAAACTATGCTTGGCATAATTTGTCAATTACAAGACACCTAATGCAAACTTCAACATCAATTCCTGAAAATACAGCGTATACTGGGCCTGTGCAAAGTCAGATTGGGCAGTGACAAGCTGTTGATTGGCCTGGGCCAAGTCTACAAAATTACTTACCCCTAATCTGAATCTTTCTGCAATGACAGTTTGCGCTTCCTCAGCTGCTTCCAATTGCACCCGGGTAGCGGACTCCCTTCTGATGGCTCCCCGATAATTTTCATAAGCCATTTTTACCTCCTGAGTAATTCTTCTTTCCAAAGCTAACTTGTCCAATTGCTGGTTTTGAAAGTCTACCCTTGACCTCGCTACAGATGCTCTGTTTTCAAAATTATTGAATATAGGGACCGACAGACTCACACCAAATGACCTTTGGGGAAAGATGGTGAAAAACTGATTGCTGAAAGTTCTATCATCTAATGAGGTAAAGAAAGTGCTGTAATTGAAAAAAGCATTCAATTGTGGTAAATAGGCAGACTTGGCAGAAGCCAACAGGTTTTTATTGGCACTTTCCAACAACATCAATTGTCCGTAATCCTTCCGCTGCCCCAAGGCTATAGCGTAAAGTTCACCAAGTCCCATACCCAGCCACTCACTTTCTAACTTCTCCAAAGACACTTGTTCAGGCTTAGGCAAAATATTGGGGCCAAGCTGAAGCATCTCCGCCAGATCCCACAAGTCAGACTCCCATTGGATTTTGGCATCGATGGCCACCGCCTCCAAACGGGCCACCTCCGAGCGTTGGTTGTATAAATCAGAAAGGGTTCTCAAACCTGCCTCTACAAAACCTTCAATTTGCTCTAATTGCTTTTTCTGATTTTCCAGGTTTTCCAAGGCTATGTTATACAATTCCTCATCCAACAGGACCTGAAGGTATTGCTGGGCAATGTTGAACATCACTTCCTGCTTTGCCCTTTCAATTCCAAATTTACCCGCATCTTCCAAATTTCTGCCTGCTTTGGTATCATTGGTCCTTCTAAAGCCATTAAAAATGGGCATGTTGGCATTAATCCGGCCAGAAATGATATTATTGATTTCATTGGTCACGATCAACTCCCCTTCTACTTGCTGGAATTGCTGACCTATCTGCCGGAAGTTGTCATTGGAAAGGTTTACCCTCGGAAGATGATTGAATTGGGCATTGAGCCTTTCTACTTTCAAAACTTCCTGCTGGTTCAATAATTTGAGGTAATCAATATTCTGAGATAAACCCAACTGAACAGCTTCCTGAAAAGACATAGGAATGGTGTCCTGTGCCACTACTTTTTCAAAGAATAAAAGTCCAATAACCAGAGAAGCCATCAATTTAAATACGTGTTTCATATCGCTATGTCCTTATCAATTTTTCCGTCCAACATTTCTATTAACCTGGTCCCGTAATCCGCATTTTCTCGGGCATGGGTGGCCTGGATAATGGTGGTTCCTTCTTTATTCAATTCTTTAAATACCTCCATGATTTCCTTTGCCTGGGATGAGTGTAGATTGCCGGTGGGTTCATCCGCCAATAGCACCCTTGGCTTGCCGGCTATTGCCCTGGCTATACCCACCAACTGCTGCTGACCTCCGGAAAGCTGCTCTGGAAAAAGGTCCTTTTTGGCCACCATCTTGAACCGGTCCAGTAAATCTGCAATGATGCTTTTCCTTTCACCGGAAGCCACATTCCGGTACAACAAAGGCGTTTCTATATTTTCATATACAGTGAGCTCATCGATAAGGTGATAGGCTTGGAAAATGTAGCCGAATTCGGATTTGTGCAAGGCGGATTTTTGCTTTTCCTTCATGGCATTGACAGATCTCCCCTCAAAATCATATATGCCTTCATAATCCTCATCCAAAAGTCCAATGATATTGAGCAAAGTGGATTTCCCTACTCCCGAAGGCCCCATCAGGGTGACGAATTCTCCCTGCTCAATATTCAGGTCAATCCCTTTGAGAATAAACGTCCGTTGAAAACGGGACTCTATGTATTTATCGATATTGGAAAGTGTTATCATTTTAGATTTTAGAATTAAGAATCAATAGTACTTGTAAAGGACTGATGATAGCATATATCATTTTATACTTTTCAGGAAATAAGAATCCTAAATTTATGCCATAAAAAAAGACCCTAATCTAGCGATTAAGGCCTTTTTTGATCCTTGGCAACTGATTTTTGGCGAACATCTTCGTCCGCTGGCGGACAAAAAAGAGGGCTATGTAAGAAAGTACTTAAAGCCTGGCCTAGTAGGGAAAATTAAAAAATTGAGACAAATTTATACGCATATTCTATTTTTATACGTATATTTATTAGCTATGAAAAAGAGATTGAATATCACTATTGAGGAAGAAACGATAAAGAAAATCAAAAAATACGCAGAGGACAATGATATAAGCGTGTCTAATTTAGTTGAGGAGCACTTTGAAGCCATTTTAAAACCCAAATCAAGAATTAAGACCAAGATTGGACTCGTAGATTTTGTAAAAAGCCTCCCCCCTTCTAAAATAGAATTCCCAAAGGAAATGGATTGGAAAAAAGCTTACAAAGCATCAAAAATCCATGGAGACTAAGTTGTTCTTTGATGTAAATGTCCTTTTGGATTTTTTTCTTCAAAGAAAATCGAATTCAGAGGACTTTAACCAACTTTATACATTAATTGATGATGGGAAAATTGAAGCATTTATAACACTATCTACGCTTCAAACCTGCATTTATTTTTTAGAACAAGCAAAAGGCAGAGATGTCACCATAAAAATCTTAGAAGTGATTTTGGACAATTTCAATTTTTTGGAAGGGGGTCGAAAACATGTCATTCAGGCCATGCAATCCAATAAAAATGATTTGGAAGATGCTATTCATTACTTTATTTGCTTAGACCATGAATTAGATGGCATCATAACTTCTGACAAAAATTTTCTTAAACTTAATTCTACAGTACTTCCCATCTTGACACCATCTCAGTTCTTAAAAAAACTGAGTTGAATATTTTTTAAACCCACCTGGTTCAAGTCTTCTGACCTGCCCGAAGAAGGCGGGCTTATCTGCCGGCCAAGGAAGAGCTGACCGTATGCAGGCAGGTTTGGACCCTTCTTCAAAACAACTTGTTTCTTGCATCTTGCTTCTTGTTTCTTGCCTCTCGTCTCTTATCTCCTACCTAAAGGTAGACAAGCTCGCTTCTCGCATCTAGTATCTAATTCTCTCCTCACTCGCTCTTCAAGACTTCCGCCGGGTTCGTTCTTGCCACGCCCAGGGAATGAAAACCTACAACCAGGAGAGCAAGTACCATCACTCCTAAGCCAACTGCCACATATAATAAAAAGGGCATATCAATCCGGTACGCATATTCCTGCAACCACAGATCGCTGAGGTAATAGGCAGGATATGCTGCCAATACAAAGGAAACCAACACCAGCCAGAGATATTGCTTGGATACCAACAACAGGATTTGTCCAATTCCTGCTCCCAATACTTTTCTGATACTGATTTCTTTGGTCCTTTGGGCAATAGTGAAGGAAGAAAGACCAAACAAACCTAAAATGGATATCAGGATGGCCACCCCTGCTGCAAAACCCAGAACACGCTGGATTTTCCTATCATCCTCATAAAAGCCTTCCACCACCTCATCCATAAAATTAAACCCGGCCTCCTCGAAAGGATACACCTCATTCACCAATAACTCTAGCCTTTCTTTGGCATAGGCCAGATTTTGTTGATTGGATAACTTAGCGATCAACAAATATTGGTAGTCCGACCGATTGGTGAGAATCATAGGCATGATACCTTCCCTTAAACTTCTGGCATTGAAATTATCCACTACGCCTACAATGGTATTTTCATCTCTGCCAAAGCGAATGGTAGCACCCAATAGGTCATGGGGATCTTCCGCTCCCAATTCCTTCAAAAAATTACGGTTGACCACAATTTCCTGAGCAGTTTTACCTAAAGACTTGCCTGCAAGAATGGGGATTTCATGCACGGTAACAAAAGCAGAGTCTACGTTCATCACATGGACATTAAGTTGCTGTTCTTGCCCATCCACCATGGCATAAGCATCTGAAGTCCAAATGGAATTGGAGGACACCAAATTTCCGCTCAGGCTGACGCCTTCTACAAAACTTTCATTTCTGATCCTTTCGGCTAAAATTTCTCTTTGCTCCTTATCTCCCATAAAGGGTAATTGGGTAAACAAAACAGCCTCTTTTGAAAAACCCAAAGGTTGGGAAGTAATGTACTTCATCTGACTGCTCAGCACAGCCACCATTATGATAAAAGCAATGGAAGCTGCGAACTGAAGTACGGATAAATTCTTTCTTAGGAACACACCCATTGAAAAACCTCTGGTCTCCAGCAATTCCCCTTTCAAGGCCCTTTGAGGTTGATATTTGGATAAAAATAGCGCTGGGTATAATCCCGTGAGGCCAGTGAGTACCAAAGCATTGACAACCAAAAAACCTATGCTTATCGTGTTGAAGGAAGTAAATAGAAAATTAGCTGGAAAGTATGTTTTAAAATACGCCTGAATTAAGTCTGCCATGAAAACAGCAAATAGAGAAGCCAAGCTGACCAACACAAAAGTTTCACTCAAAAACTGGAATACAAGTTGGCCCCGGTCTGAACCCAAGGTCTTTCTTATGCCCACTTCCTTGGCGCGGTTGATGGCCAAGGCAGTTTCAAGGTTGATGAAATTCAAACAGGCCAAAAACAAAATAATGATTCCAATGTATATTAATCCTTTCAATAAGTCCTTGGAAATAGCCGTATCATCATAGTTCTCACTAAAATGCAACTCGGCCAAAGGTTCTCCAATAAAGGTAGTGTTGCCTTCTTCTTCCGGTAAGTATTTTTTTGCAATGACAGCTAATTGATCATTCAGAATAGTTTTGCTTCCACTTTCCTGAATCTTAACAAATAACTGACTGGCCGTATTGAGATTGGTCCAACTGTGCAACCCATACCAATCTTCCTTATCCATATGGGAGATGGTGCTGAAGGACAAAAAATCATTGAAAATAAAGTCCGTATTTTGGTTATAATCGGCCACCACACCGGTGATTTGGGCAGTGTAGACATCGCCTGCATCCGTCCATTGCATGACTTTCCCCAAAACCTCCTTGGCTTCCTGTCCGGGAAAATATTTCTTCATGCTGCTTTCGGTTATGACTGCGGTATTGGGTTCTTGAAGGGCTGTCATTGGATTTCCTGCCAACCAATCCCTCGGGAAAATCCGGAAAAACCCCGGATCAGCAAAGGCTACCCTATCAGACCTTCCAAAAACCATATTTTCCTCGGGTATTTCCACCATGGTTTCATACAAAGTATATAACCTGCCCTTGGATTCCAGTATGGCCAATTCTTCATCTATCACCTCTCCCAATGGTCCATTGGTAGCAGAGGATTGGAAAGAATTTCCTGGTTCCCATTCTGCTATGGTATTGATTCTGAAAATCCTATCGGAATCAGGGTGAAATCTATCAAAACTATAGGCATGCCATACCAAATTAAAAATCAAGAGACAAATGGCAATCCCCAAGGAAAGTCCCAATACATGAACCAAGGCCCTGACTTTGTTTCGTAGGATGTTCCTAAAAGCAATGGTGAAGTAATTCCTAAGCATCATCTAACAATTTATTCCCATAATAAACTTAACAAACTACCCTTGCCAATTCCCGTACCAATGAAAATCGGCTAAAAAATCGAAATTTGGACGTTTTTTTACATGTAGCGTTATTAAGACGAACAAAACTGACCGCAAATGGACGATATGAATCAAACGGATTGCTTGACGCCCCAACTTTTTAAACTGCAATAAAAAAAATCTTATGAAAACCTCCATAAATCCCCAGTGCTATTCAGATCTACTCTACTCACTTCTTAAACCCTCAACTGAATTCTTGTATGCTGCCATCAAAGCCTGCAAACCTACCATCAAAAAAGTAACCAATAAGGCCCCAAATACCACTGCAGCCATTGACATAGGTGTTATCTCTGAACGGTAAGCAAAATTCTTTAGCCATTCTTTTCCAAAATACCATGCCATTGGAACTGCCAACACAGAAGCAATGACCACCAAAATCATAAATTCCCTTGAAAGGCTATAGACAATTTGCGGTACTCCTGCACCCAAAACTTTTCTGATACTCATTTCCTTGGCCCTTGATGCTATCATAAAGAGAACCAAACCCAGCAACCCTATCAGGGAAATCAGTAATGTTAGACCGGCAAAAAGCCTAAACATCTTAGCCATCCGCAGTTCGCCTTGGTAAAGCCTCTCAAAATCTTCATTCAGAAAGAAATGTTTGAAGTCAGATGCTATAAAGTTATCCTTCCACTTTTGATTTAGTGTTTCTAGAATAGCAGTGGTCTGTCCAGGATCAAAACGAAGGGATAACCAATATGAGTATTCAGGGGCCCAATCCATAGCAATCCCATGAATGGTCTGTTGCAATCCCAATTGATGGTAATCCCTCACTACGCCTATCACCGTTCCTTGCGGTGTTGTCGAAGGAGATACAATTTTTTGTCCTAAAGCTTCTTCCGGACTATTCCATCCGAATTGCCTAACAGCTCTTTCGTTAAGAACCAAACCTTCATTACGGTCAGTTTCCCGCTCAGGATCAAAAAATCTACCTGCAATCAGTTCCAGATTTAAGGTCATAAGGTAATCCTCATCCACGGATAAGTATTCTACGGAAACAGGATTCTCAGCCTCTCTTCCTTCGGGATAGGCGATTTGCCCTAGCCAACCCGGCCTTCCGGGAATACCGTTTGAATAAGTTACACGATGAATTCCGGCAATACCTCCCAATTCGTTCTTCAAACTTTCGATTCTGTTTTTGGATAGTTTAGAAGCGTTGATTACCAAAATTTCGTCTTTAGCAAAGCCTAGTTCCTTCTGCTGCATATAGTCTAACTGATTGAGTACAACTAAAGTCGCTATCGCTAAGGATACGGAGATAAAAAACTGAAACACGACCAATGCTCTCCTTAAATTAAGACCGGAGTTTCCAGGGGTAAACTTACCTTTTAGGATCTTAACAGGTTGTAATGCGGACAGATGTAAAGCTGGATAATAACCTGCTAAAAGGCTTATCAACATTAACAAAGCAGTTAATCCAAGAAGAATTTCTAGTTTCAAGAGACTTTCCAGGGCATAAGTTTTATTAACCAATTCGTTGAAAACAGGCATCATCAAACCTGCCATAAAAATGGCAACCAGAAGACCAAGGATCGACATCACGAAAGCTTCTGACATAAACTGTGTGATTAGTGCCATTCTGGACGAACCTACTACTTTTCTTAATCCAACCTCTTTGAAACGATCCACAGATCGAGCAGTGGATAGATTGATAAAATTGATACAGGCCAAAAGAATCGTAAAGAGACAAATCCCCAAAACCATATATACCCTTTCAATACTTCCTAAGGTCCCAAGAGAATTACCTGCCTTTGACCTAAGATAAATATCCTTCATAGGTTCAAAATAAAGTAAAGCTTCTGTACCCCATGAACGCATCATGTCACCAACATGATCCATATAGAGAGACCTGGCTTTAGCCTTGAAAGCTTCAGCATCTGTCCCTTTCTTCAGCATAAGGTAATTGGTCATATTGATATTTCCCCAACCTGACAGATAATCTTCCAATCCTATAATCCTTTCGAAGGTGGATTGGGAAAGCAGGACTTCAAATTGAATATGGGAGTTAGCAGGGGCATCTTTAACCACTGCCCCTACTTTTACAGGGATGGAATCGGCAAGAAAAAATTCCTTTCCTAATCCATCCTGGTCTTTGAATAGTCTACTTTCCATCCCCTCGGTAATGACGGCTTGATAGGGTTGAGATAAAGCTGATGAAGGGGAACCCTTAATTGGTTCAAAAGAAAAAACCTCAAAGAATGACGCTGAAACATAAGCCATTTTAGGACTGAGTATTTCCGAATCTGTCTTCACATCCAATCTTGGCCAAGTAATGGTATAGACCACATTTTCTACTTCCGGAAAATCCGATTCCAGAATTTTACCCACAGGCCAACCATTGGTACTATTATAACTTTCATCTCCTGATTTGGCATCTAAAAACACCGTATTGACCCGGTAAATCCTGTCTCCATTTTGATGAAATTTGTCATAAGAAAATTCATCCAATGCATAGACCAGCATAAAAATACCGCCTGTTAGCCCTAAGGCCAAGCTTAAGATATTGATAATCGAAAAAGCCTTTCGTTTTTTCAGATTTCTAAATGCGATTTTGAGATAGTTTTTTAACATGGTGGATTGGAATGAATCTTTGTTAAGTTTACCTACTATAGATTGAAAATTATTATAATTAGTTGCTTGGATGTTCCGAATTCTTTATTCAGAATCCCGAAATTACTGTCCAACTACTTCCGAAATCCGTCTTTATATTCCCGAACTATTTATCTCTTGCTTCTCGCTTCTCTAAAGACCTTCGAAGTTCTTAAAACCTCAAAGGAAACCCCCTACTCCACCTTAAAAGCATCCACTGGGTTGATCATTGCCGCTCGCATAGATTGGCTACTTACCGTCAAAGCAGCGATAAATGCCGCTATAAATCCTGCCAAGGCAAAAACAAACCAGGATATGGATATGCTGTATGCAAAGCTATCCAACCAGGAATTCATGCCATACCAAGCAATAGGCACAGCGATTAAGAAGCCGAAAAGCACCAACTTGAGAAAATCCTTTCCTAAAAGCAGGACAATATTACTGACACTGGCCCCCATTACTTTTCTGACACCAATTTCCTTGGTACGTTGCTCGGTAGCATAGGCCGAAAGGCCGAATAAGCCCAAAACAGAGATCAGAATGGCCAATCCTGCGAAGAAACCGAAAACTGTTCCTACTTTTTCTTCTGCTTCATACTGCTGCTCAAACCTATCTTCGATGGTAAAATAATTGAAGGGAAAATCCGGCTTTAAGGCAATCCATTCTTCTCTCAAATAGGAAATGGACTCTTCTTCAAAACCTTGCTTCAACCTGATGGCGACCAAATTGAACCTGGTATCCGGAATCATAAATACCATGGGACTGATGGGTTGGTGAAGGGATTCAAAATGAAAATCCTTGACCACTCCGATGACATAACCCCTCCTTGGACCATAATGTAGCGCTTTGCCTATGGCGGCCTCAGCAGAAGCCCATCCAATGGCCCTGACAGCAGATTCATTCAGCAAGAATGCCTGAGTACTGTCTGAGGCCAATTGAAAATCAAAATCCCGTCCTGCAGCCATTTCAATACCAAAGGTCTCCATAAAGTTGTGGCTGACATGAATATCTGCCAACCGGATATCCATGGTTGTCAGGTCCCCATTGACTTCGGCACGGGTTCCCATAGCATCCAACAACCTTCCGGAAGGCACCCTGGAAGCCAAAGCTAAAGATTCTATTCCGGGGTGTTGTAAGTATCTTTGTCTTAAATTTTCATAATTGTCCACCAGTTCCTCATAAGCCGGAAGTACCACAATCCTTTCCTTCTCAAAGCCCAATTCCTTATTCTTCATATAATCCAGCTGACGGACTACCACCAAGACAGCTACTATCAAAATGATGGAAATGGCAAACTGGCCAATGACCAAGGCTGATCTGAATTTTTCATGGATAGAGCAAATTTTATAGGTACCCTTCATTACTTTAACCGGCTGAAATCCCGAAAGAAAAAGGGAAGGATAGCTCCCTGCAATCATCCCAACAAATAGCACCAAGACTAACAAAGCAAATAAGTAGTCGGGGTGCTCCAGTAAATTCATACTCAGGTCTTTCCCAGTGAAATTACCGAAAACAGGCAACGCTAGCCAAGATAAAAGCAGGGCAATAACTGCAGCCATCAAGGTCATCAAAATGGTCTCACTCATAAACTGACCTATCAGCAACTGTTTCTCAGCGCCTAACACTTTCCTTAAACCTACTTCCAAGGCCCTTTTTGCAGACCTGGCCGTAGCCAAATTCATAAAGTTGACGCAGGCAATCAGCAAAATAAAAATGGCAATGGCTGTATAAATAAAGACATATTCAATGCTGCTATTTGGTTCCAATTCTGAGTCCAGATTGGAATGCAAGTGGATATCAGTAATAAGCCAAGGATGAAGGGCTGTCCAAGTGGAAGGCAGAGAACCATCCTCCCCAACCTGAATATGCCGATTAAGGAAATCAGGAATCTGAGCTTCAACAGTAGCTATATCCACACCCTCCCTTAGCAAAAGGTAGGTACCGAAATTGTTGGAGCCAAAATTTTTCATCATTTGCTCATAGCCACCATAGAAATCTGTTACCAATTCCATAGAAGCCAAGAAATCTGCCTTGAAATGGGAATTTTCAGGAATGTCTTCCATTACCGCCCGGACCTGCATATTGGCAGATACCGGACCTGCTTTTAACTCCAAAGTTCTACCCATGGGATCTGCATCACCAAAATATTTCCTGGCCATGCTTTCTGAAATGATCAATCCATCAGGAAAATTCAAGGCTGCTTCCGGGTTTCCCTCCACTATTCTCCAAGAAAACACATTGAAAATTTCCGGATCGGTAAAATAGAATCGGTTTTCTTCAAATATATTATCCTCATCTTTCAGGACCAGGTTGGTATTCATCACCCTTACCACCTCTTCCACATCCTGTTGAAAATCTGATTTCAGCAATGGGCCAAATGATGGGGCCAAGTGACCAAGGTGCAGGTTTACTTCCCCATTTTGGTTGAAAAATGAGCGTGACATTCGGTATATCCGATCTGATTTTTCATGGTACTTATCATAACTCAACTCATGCTGAACAAAAAGAAATATCAATATACTGGCCGCCATACCCACTGATAGCCCCAAAATATTAATGAACATGTAAGCTGGATTCTTTTTCAGGTTCCTGATAAATATTTTCAAATAGTTAGATAGCATGTTATTCGTATTTTGGTTATTATTTTTTTATGCCTTAAAGTATAAGTTGCTTAAGTAGATGGTTGATTTTTTCACGATTTCCAGTGGTTTTTCAGTCTTCAATTGGACATTCAAATCTTAACTTGATTGTTTCTTTGCTCTTGTTTCTTGCTTCTTGCTTCTTTTCTCTCCCCATCATTCTTCCTTCAAGTTCTTTATTGGGCTCTGTACAAATACCATTGCCGTCCGATAACCAATGGTCAGCAGGGCGATTAAGCTTACCAAGCCTATTGAAAGCAAATAAACCAATGGGGAAACTGTTGATTTATAGGCAAAACCTGATAGCCATTCTTGGCTAAACCAAAGGCCAAAACCTATGGAAAGAAATGCAGAGAGGCTTAAAAGGACAAAGAAATCCGCCGAGAGCACTTTTAGCACATCTCCAGTACCGGCACCCAATACTTTTCGGATACTGATTTCCTTGCTTCTTCTTAGGGCTACATAGGAAACCAGGCCAAAGAGTCCCATACAGGCTATGAAAATGGCAATACCGGAAAATAGCTGGAAGATTCTGGAAATATTCTGCTCTGTTTGGTACATGTTGGCATATTCCTCATCGAGAAAACGATAATTAAATGGCCGATCAGGATAAACACCTTTCCAAACCTGTTCTAATTGTGCCATCGTTTCTCTAGGATTTCCTTTGGGTAATTTGGCCAATATCCACGAAGCTTCCTGTGGTTGCTTAAAAATGATCAATGGGCCTACCTGATGGTGAAGGGAACTGAAGTAAAAGTCCTGTACCACTCCTTTAACATTGGATAAAACCCCATTAAAATTAACTTTCCTGCCAATGCTTTCTTCAACCGTCCACCCCAACTCCTTGAGGGTTGCTTCATTTAAAATCACATTCAACTCCCCATTGCCCTCATAGGCTGCAGTATGGTGGACATCATTTTCTGAAAAACCAGTTCCTGCAAGCAAATTCAAATTCAGCGTTTGAACGATATCATAGTCTACCGCAAAACCGGTGATCATTAAATCCTTGTCATTATCCCCTCCTGGTGATAATGAATAACCGGACCGGATAAAAATAGGTAGGGCATTACTCAAACTCATTGATTGTGCAGTTCCGGTTCTTTCCATTTCGCTTTTGAAGGCTGGTAGTTTTTCGCCCATATTATAATGGTATTTCAAAGCGACCACATGCTCCCGCTCATATCCAAGGTTGATTTCCTGCATGTAATCCAGCTGGTTTTTGACAATAAATGTTGCCAGTAATAAACTGATGGAAACAAAAAACTGGAACACCACCAGGCTTCTTCTAAGCCAGGCACCTGAAGAAAGGTTGGTGATTTTTTTACCCAATGCTTTTAAGGGTTCCATTCCTGACAGAATCAAAGCTGGATAAAACCCTGAGAAAAAACCAATCAATAGAACCAGCAATAAGAGGATCAAAATTCCGAATGGACTGATCAACAAATCAAAAATTAAAGGAACTCCTGAAAACCCTTCAAAAAACCCTTTCAATAAAAAGAGTATAATCAAGCTGAAAACTAAGCCACTGAAAGACAAAATCATTGATTCAGAGATAAATTGTCCAAAAAGTTGCGGTCTATCTGCCCCCAATACCTTCCTAAGACCAACTTCTTTGTTTCTCTCCGTGGCCTCGGCTGTGGCTAAATTCACGTAATTGATGATACCGATAAAAATCAGAAGGATGGCGACCGATCCAAAGATGTAAAGATTCTTGATATCCATCGCAGGCTTAATTTCTTTTAACTGGCTATAGCCCAAATGAATGGATGTCAAAGGTTGGAACAACACCTTTACCTCAAAACCATAACTCCTCATTTCTTCACCAAAATATTTTTCCACCATTTGATCGAGCTTCCGGGCAAATACTTCACGATCCGCCAAAGGGGTCAGTCTGGCATAGGAATAATAGTTGGCAGGACTCCATTGTGGATTTTTACCGTGTCTCGTGGTGATGAAAGAAGCCAGCAGATCAAAATTAAGGTGGCTATTGCTTGGGAAATCAGCTACAATTCCAGTCACCAGGAAATCTGCTCCATCAATTTTGATGGTTTGTCCCACCGCCTCAAATGGTTTTTGAAAGTACCTCCCTGCAGTTGATGCGGTCAGTACCACCTGATTGGGTTCAGCAAGCAATTTCCCCTCTCCTCCAGCTAAAAGCTTTAAATCGAAAATCTCGAAAAAATTCTCATCAACAAAAGCAAAATTGTCCTCTTCCTGATTTCCTTCTCCGGCGTCCACCAAGACGGAGGAATAGGTAAAAACCAATGTTCCTACCTCCACTTCCTCTATTTCTTCCATGACAGTAGGAACGAGAGCAGAAGGTGTCATGGAAACCACCTGTTCTTCACCACCCATAGAAAATTTTTGGACAAACCTGACCACCCGATCAGCATCTTTGTACATACTGTCATAAGTAGCCTCATGATGAATGAAAAGTGCAATGGCTAAAAAGCTTACAATCGCAACAGTAAGCCCTAGGATGTTAATCCCGGCATATAGTTTCCTTTTTTTTAGGTTTCTTAAAGAAACGATAAAATAGTTTTTCCACATGGCCTTATCAATCTTTAATAGTCAATAATCGTTGGTTTAGCTTCCAAAGGGCAAATGCTTTGAATAGCCAAAGATTATATATCTATCATTGTGCCATGATGGAAAACGCTTGATAGGCTTAAAAATCGGCCATTTCAAGCATGTGGCATGGAAAATGTCGTACACTTTTGCCCGCAGACGGACAATAAAAAAAGAACAGTCTTATTTAGGCCACGCTGTCTCAACACCTTGTTCCCTGATCATTACCTGGAATGCCTTCAGGAGCTGTCGGTCTTCCCTGACCGTTTTGGGACTTACATGTTGGGACATAGCAAAGGGAATGAGCATCCCTACAGCCTCCCCTATGCTCCATTCCACCGGATGTAACCGGTAACAGCCATTAGTGATATGGGTGGTGCCTATGTTTTTATTGGCTGGAATGAGGTTTTCCATTTGTTGAGGTATTAGTGCGCCTAAAGGTATTTGGAAAGGTAGAGAAGGAAAGTCGATGTAATTGTCTCCCTTCGAACTGGGATGCAGGTCAATATGGTAATACCCAATACCCACACTGTCAAAAAATTCAGCCGCTTTTAGGGCATCGCCTGAAAGACCGGAAACCTGTGCGCGCTGCTCTTTCCCCACATGTTCCTCCAAAACAGTAAATAAAGCCTTAATTCTCCTTGATTCCCTCACATAAGGATATTTGGCCATTCCATCCTCAGTACCCATCACATCATTTCTGAGGCGAAGTCCTTTCCAGCCTTTTCCTCCATCCGGTCTAGGGGCTTCTGTCTGTAACCAATACAACAATGACAAACTTAATTGCTTTCCTCCATAGAAATGCTTTTGGAATTCATCTTGACTGACATCCACAATATTGCCTGGGATATAGTCATTTTGTGGCCAGTTGACCAAAGTAATATCTCCTTTATAAAAACCGGTTTTGAAATTCTCCTTATCCAAAATCCTTCTATAAAGCCATAGATTCAACATGTCTCCTGTTGGTAAACCTTCCGGATGAAAACCCAGATTTTTGGGTTCCAATGTCTGGGGATTGGAGTAATGTAGCCCAAGCATAGGGCCAGGCCAAGGCTGTCTAAGGTCCGGCACATAACTTTTCCAAAAATCATATTGTTCAGGCTTGTCAATGGTCCAATCTTCTCCTTTGACATAATCCATGGCATAACAAACCGTAAAGGATTGGTTGTTTTCAGGGTCCCCTATTTCCGGCGCATGTAATTCCCCTGTCTGTGCTTTTGACTCCGTGCCTGTGACATAAGCTGTTTGGGTCAATGGCAATAAATCCCCTAATTCAGTGGCATCCACGAAATAGGGCGCAATAAGTTGGATTTCTGTGCCCGATTGCAAGGACTCTGCATTCAGGGACTGTACTTTATTTCCTTTTACTTCAGCTGATTTAATTTTATGATTGGTCAATAAAACCAATTTCCTTGCACTTTCATAAGGGGCTAAAAAAGCATGCAGAACAGCCAAAGCCACTTTGGGTTCATGGCAGAGACGGGAAACAGCACCATTACCAGGATTTAAAAATTCATTTGAGGATGCCTCAGGGGTCATTGGATAATTGTTCCTGTAATAGTTTCTTACACCCGTCCGGAAAGCCCTGTAAGATTCCGGTGCCCCATGGTTTTCAATCCATGGATGTTCGTCCGGTGGGACTCCCTGTTGGGTAATTTGTCCTCCTATCCAGTCCGTTTCTTCTGTCATGACTACAGAACAACCGTTTCTCAAAGCAGCCAGAGCGGCTGCGACCCCTCCCAATCCACCGCCAGCTATGATGATATCAGCCCGGTAAACCTTTCTATTTTCAGAAATATGGAGCTCACCTAAAGCATAATTCTCAGCTGCTTTTATTGTTTGAAATGGTTGCAGGGCTAGGGCTCCTGAACCCAATGACAGACCTGTCAGAAAGTTTCTTCTTTTCATAACTAAGATTTGGAAAAAGTTAAAAATATAAAAAATTATGTATCAACCGGTTCTTAAATAAATTTTTTAAAAATGCACAGAGAATACCAAGAATGGAGATATTAAGGTTTTTATTTTTATTTTTTGTCATAGAGAAATTTGCTTATCCCAAATAGCCTACAAGGTAAGGCTAAACGTACCTGTTTGTGCGCCTCTGTGATCTTTGTGTCTCTATGGGGAATAGATTATATTTACCTATAACCCAAATTCCAGCAGATGAACTATTTATTGATTTTATGGCCTTTTCTTTTCACCTGGCATTCCCTTGAACCTCAATTTGAAATCCAGGAAATTGATAACAATGTGGCCATAGGATATGGAATTGTCATAGGAGATGTGGACGGAGACGGCAAACCCGATATTCTTTTGGCAGATAAAAAGGAATTTGTTTGGTACCGCAACGGAGACTGGAAACGCTTTGTCATGATAGAAAACCTGACAGAATACGACAATGTCTGTATCGCAGCAAGAGATATCAATGGGGATGGAAAGGTAGAAATCGTAGTGGGGGCACAATGGAATCCCGGAGAAACTTCAGATAAAGAAAAATCAGGCTCGGTACATTATTTAGTCCGGCCTGAAGATCCTACCAAAAAGTGGAAAGCTGTTGAATTATACCATGAACCTACCGTTCACCGCATGCGCTGGGCAAAAACATCCAATGGTGAATACCATCTCATCATGGTTCCGCTACATGGAATTGGAAACAAAGGGGGTGAAGGAAATGGGGTTAACATCATTGCTTACAAACCGCCCAAAGACTGGACCGGTAAATGGAACCATCAGATTGTTCCTACAGAAATGCATGTGACCCATAATCTCGAAATAGTTGATTTTGGGAAGGGCGAAGGTGAATCCGTACTGATCGGTGGAAAAGAAGGAATCAAAGTTTTTACTTTCCAAAATAACCAATGGCAATCAAGTTCTAAAGGAGAATGGCTGGTCAAAGACCAAAGTTTTGGAGAACTTAGAATGGGACAGCTAACACCTGGAAGGTGGATGTTGGGAGGTATTGAGCCCATTCATGGAAATATGGTAACGGCTTATCTTTCCTCAAATAGCAAATTTAAAAAGGAACACCTATCCAGGTTGGTATTAGACGATAAGATCAAAGAAGGACATGGAATACTCATCGCTGATTTTTTGAATCAGGGCAGGTCACAATTAGTAATTGGTTGGCGTGCAAAAAATGATTCCGGAGAAATGGGAATCAAAATGTACTATTCAGAAAACAACAACTTTACCCAAACCAAGGAATACTGGATTGATAAAAACGGCATGTCCTGTGAGGATCTACAAATGGCAGATTTGGACGGTGATGGCAAATTGGATATGATAGCTTCAGGAAGGTCCACCAATAACCTGAGGATATATTGGAACAGGTCCAATTGAACCGGATAAATTCTTCTGAAACCAACACCTGGTCTACGGTAAAGAATGGATTACCTACACCCAGAGGGGTTACCTCAAGTATTGGGAATAATCCCTAAAAATTTCCATCCTCTTTGGGGGTATTTTATTTTATCTCAGCAAAGAACTCCTCCAAATCCAACTCAAATCCCTCGATAACCGAGGACTTGGCAGTATCACCGATGGTCATTATCCTGGTAGATTGGTACTTGCCCCGAATCAAGGTATAGATCAATACAATCTGTCCTTCGGGGTCTACCAGCCAATATTCCTTAACCCCGGATTCTTCATAGACCTCGTATTTGTGCTGGAGTTCAACCTGCTTGTTGCCAGGGGAAAGGACTTCCACCACCAAGTCCGGCGCACCGATACAACCTCTATCATCCAGCTTATCCATATCGCAAACAACACAGATGTCAGGCTGGACAACAGTGGGGATTTTATCATCTTTCTTTGAATTGACCGGAAGCCTGACATCAAAAGGGGCAATATAAGCCTGGCATTTTTTGCCTTTCAAAAACAAATTCATTTCAGTATGTAAATTACCTGTCAACCATTGATGGATTCTTTTGGGAGCTGCTGCAGCCTTTTTAAAGACTTTCCCTTTGATAAGCTCCACCATCTCCTCCATATCCCAGGTCAGGTAATCGGCATAAGTATAATTACCATAACTCAGATCAGGCTCTTTGACCAAATTTTTGCTTTCGTCTTTTCCCATATCTGAATTTAAATAATTTTAAGATAATAAGAAAAGGTAAAAAAAGGAGGTTATTTATACCATCAAACCTCCCTTGGCTCCGTCTATTTTATCCAAGAGGAAAATTACTCACTTTTTAATGTCGTAGAAGGATTCACCTGGGCTGCTTTTAAGGCCTGCAGACTAACCGTTACATAAGCAATCGTGAAAATCACCCCAATGGCCATTGGAATAAACCACCACTCGAAATCAATCCTGTAGGCATATCCGTCCAACCAATCCTGTATCAACCAATAGGCAAGGGCTGAACCTATCATAACAGAAATGGAAACAATCATGATAAATTCTTTATTGATCACATGAAGAATGGATAAGGTACTTGCCCCCAGAACCTTTCGGATGCCGATCTCTTTGGTTTTTTGTTCTGCTATATGGGCGGAGAGTCCAAAAAGACCCAAACAGGAAATCAGAATGGTCAGGATGCTGAAATACTTGGCCAATTCCCGGGTGCGTATATCTTCTACATACATACTGGCATAACTGTCATCCATAAAGCTAAATTGAAAAGGGAACAAGGGCTCAAAAGCTTCCACTGTTTTTTTGATCTCTTCCAATGTCTCCTTCATGTGCTCCGGAGAAACTTTAATGTATGCTTTTGAAGCAAAGGTAGGGTCGAGGAAAATAATAGCAGGTTCCATTCCCTGATGGAAACTCTGGAAATGAAAATCTTCCACTACACCAAGAATCTGTAACTCATCGTCCCAAGTCAAACTGACAGGATCGGAATGATCTTGTGAAATGAGCTCAAAGGCCCTTTTATTGATGATGACTTTTGACAAGGAATCGGAAGCCCGATCTATTGAATAATTCTCTCCTTTGATCAATTGTAATCCCATGGTCTCAATGAAATCATAATCTACCCTTATGATTTCAAACAATGCTGTGAAATCTGGGTCTTTGCCCTCCCAAGAAACGCTACCTGTATTGGACATCCTTCCCAAAAATGAATGTGTGGAACGGGTCACTTCCTGAACATCTGGAAGCTGCTTCAATTCCTCCTTGAAAACATCAAAGTTGTCAAACAACCTTCCCTCCAGCTGCACCTGCACCAATTGGTCCTTATTGTAGCCCAAATCCTTATTCAGCGCAAAATTGATTTGCTTAAAAACCACGATAGTGGCCAAAATCAACATGGTGGCCAAGATGAACTGAAAAAGCACAAGACCTTTTCTAGCGGCAACTACTCCCCCTCCGGACTTAGTGAAATTTCTGAAAACCGCCACCACCTTGGTCGCAGATAAATAAAATGCAGGATAGCTTCCCGCTACAAAGCCGGTAATAAGCAGTACCATAAAAAACTGAATCCAAAACAGTACACTGGCGTAAGGGATGACCATTGACTTACCGGTAAGGTTATTGAAGATAGGTAAGGTCAGTTCCACTAGCAATAAGGCCATTGCCCCAGCAACCATTGAAATTAAAATGGATTCTGTCAAAAACTGATAGACCAATTGATTTTTCTCTGCCCCTACCACTTTTCTGACCCCAACTTCCTTAGATCGCTTTTGGGACTTTGCAGTGGAGAGGTTCATAAAATTGATACATGCAATCAATAAAACAAATAGCCCGATAATGGAGAATAACCTCACATATTCGATTCTACCTCCTTGCTGTAATCCGTCCTTAAAACTTCCGTAGAGGTAAAGGTCCTTTTGGGGATAAGCGAAGAGCTGTACATTGCTGCCCTCATTTCTTTGTGCGATAAAATCTCCTATCTTATCAGAAAAAGCATTTCCATCTGAACCTTGATGCAGTTTTAGAATGGTACTTGGCCCATTGTTTCCCCAATGCTTTAGCCATGCATTATATGGTTTGTCAAACCAGAATTGAGCAGCAATGATGAATTCAAACATGCTGCTTACTTCTTGCGGATTGCGCTCAACTACCCCTGTTACTAAAAATGATGCTTCTCCATCAGTTTCCTTAAGTGTAACAGTTTCCCCAATGACATCTGTCTTCCCAAAAAGTTTAATAGCCGCCTCGTCTGTCAATACTATATGATTGGGATCTATTAAAGCCAAGTCTCTGCTTCCATGCAATAAATTGTACTGCATGATGTGAAGGTAATCAGGTTCAGCATAAAAACCGGATAAGTTAAGTCTGGTGTCTCCTACTACAAATAGCTGGGTCTCATTCCAAGAATAGCAAGCCGAACGCTCCACTTCAGGAAACTCTTCTTTCAAGGCAGCGGCCAAAACACCTGGTGTGGAATTGGTGGTGAAAATATCAGCCCCATAGCGCTGGTGTTCCATAATCCGATATACCTGATCAATCTCAGAAAATGAATGGTTCATTCCAAGTTCGCTCTTAACCCACAAGCCGATGGAAATGGTGGCCCATAAACCCAAAGCCAGTCCAAATAAATTGATAAAAAAGGTCAACTTATGTTTGGCAAAGCCCCGAAACGCGATTTTGAAGTAGTTTTTTCAACATATTTTTTAAGAGTTCTTACGCGGTACAATAAATGGAATCAGCTATCCTTCCTAGTACTTTTTAAATTATCAATACCACATCCATGCCATAGCAAATACCCCTAATTCTTAAAAAAAGAAACTTTAAAAAAAATCTGTAGCTATTTTTCGGACAATAACGTCCGTGTACGGTCGAATTAAAATCAAGTATTAAATACTAACCAATAGAAGAAACTAAGTGATTTCTACCGTATGGATTTAAAAGTACATGCCCATTTTTGTTGGCATGGCATTGTGATCTTTTTCCGTACTCGACAATAAAAACTCCTTCAATTCATCTCAGAAAAATAATCGGTCAAGTCCAACGCAAAACCCTTGATCACAGCAGATTTGGCAATGTCACCTAAAGTCATCAGCCGGGAGGATTGGTATTTTCCTTGGACAAGGGTGTAGATCAACAGCGTCTGGCTCTCAGGGTCCACGAGCCAGTATTCTTTGATCCCAGATTCTTCATACACTTCATATTTGTGTTGGAGTTCCAGTTGCTTGTTACCGGGTGAAAGGACCTCCACCACCAGGTCCGGTGCGCCTACACAGCCCCTTTCATCCAGCTTTTCCAAGTCACATACCACACAGATATCGGGCTGAACTACCGTGAAGATTTTATCGTCTTTTTTGGAATTGACGGGCAGTCTGACGTCAAAAGGAGCAATATAAGCCTGGCACTTTTTGCCTTTCAAAAAAATATTCATTTCAGTATACAAATTTCCCGCCAGCCATTGGTGAACTCTTCGGGGAGCAGCTGCAGCTTTTTTAAAGACCTTGCCTTTGATTAGCTCCACCATTTCCTCGATATCCCAGGTTAAATAATCTGCATAAGAATAGTTACCATAACTCATGTCAGGTTCATTGACCATGGATTTGTTGTCTTCCTTTTCCATTTTACAATATAATCAATTTGGGTACTTAAAGAAAGGGGTTCAAATGAGATAATACTGAGCACTAAAGGGCTGAGGAAAGATTGCTTCAATGGCGTGAAAAATTAACTAGTATCCTAGCAAAAGATGATAAGGGAATAATCTCTATATGACTCTATCGTTTTCATTATTGCCTTGTTTTCCTTTTTTGTTCATAGAGTAAATAGGTTTCATCTTTCTTGTTTCTTGTATCTAGCGTCTAATATCCTACCCATAGGTAGGCAAGCTCGCTTCTCGCTTCTAAATATGAAACTGCTCCCTGATATTCTCTGTCACTACTTTGCCGTCAAATAGGTTAATGATCCTATGTGCATAATTGGCGTCATGGGGTGAGTGGGTCACCATCACAATAGTGGTTCCTTCATTATTCAGTTCTTCCAACAGTCGCATTACCTCTTCCCCATTAGCAGAATCCAGGTTTCCAGTAGGCTCATCCGCCAAAATCACCGAAGGCTTCGCCACGATGGCACGGGCGATAGCCACCCTTTGCTGCTGACCTCCGGAAAGTTGCTGAGGAAAATGGTCCCTTCTGTGCATGATATTCATTCGGGTTAGCACCTCTTCTACCCTCCTTTTCCTTTCATCCGCAGGGGTTTTCAAATACAGCAATGGCAATTCCACATTTTCAAAAACTGTCAGTTCATCGATCAGATTGAAACTCTGAAAGACAAAACCAATATTGCCTTTTCTCAATTGGGAGCGCTGCCTTTCTGAATATTTGGCCACTTCCTGCTCCAGAAAATAATATTGACCTGCTTCAGGGTTGTCCAAAAGGCCGATGATATTCAATAGTGTGGATTTACCACATCCTGAAGGTCCCATGATGGCTACAAATTCCCCCTTTTTGATTTCGATATTGATATCGTCCAATGCGGTGGTCTCCACTTCCTCTGTGGTGTATAGCTTTTTAAGGTTGACGGTTTTGATGATATTTTCCATAGGTTTATGATATGTTGTCAAAATGCACAATTGAACTGCTGATGATTAAGGCCAAACCTATGCCACAAAAGAAATGGCCTTAAATCGACCATTGAGGGCTTTTTTGATATTATGATGGCAAATTTCCGAACATATTTGTTCGCACACGGACAAATACAATACAACTTACCCCTAAATTTGCTTTTTTTCTAAGCCTTTCGTTAATTGCCTTACTTAAAAAATAGTTAACCTATGAAAAGATTATTAATTTATCTGAAAAGCTTGATTATCATTTCGTGTGGGGGTGAAAATACCATCACAAATGAGGTATTGAACAGCTATGAGCTGATAAAAGTGGATGCCTTTGAAATTGAGAATTTCACTATGGTGCATTTAGTAGATTTCAGCAATGAAGAAGGGATATTTTTAGGGTTTTCCGAAGTACAAAATGAGGTTTTGGAAATATCACCTGAGGGAGAAATCCTAAAAAGAGTTAACAGAACTGGTGATGGACCCAATAACTATGGCACTTGGAATCCCATAGGCTTGAGCTTTGGTCCAGATGGAAAACGCGTTTTTCAGTTTCCTTTTAGGCTTATCACCTATAGTACTGACTATGAAATTGTTGATGACTTCAGGGTACCCTCTCCCCTTCCCATCCGAACCTATAGGCCTATTGGAAAAACTGCCTATTTTAAGGAAAATGGAAATACCCGGTATCTGGTTGGGCCAAGTGCATTCCTCTCGGCGCATCATCTGATTTTTACAGAAGAAGGAAGGGACACTTTGCAAAACTTCACTTTGTTGAAAACTGAGTCCGGAGAAACAAAAACTGTTCTTCCCTATGAGGAGGATTCCTACTACAAAAAGACAGATCAAATTTATTATAATCTCATGGCCAAAAGCTACTTTATTGAGGGAAATGAATTGTTTTTGGTGCATAACTTGGATGATGCCATCCATGTCTATGATTTAAAAGATGATTTTAAGCTACTCCGTAAAATACCTATTTACCACAGCCAATTTGAAAAAGCGAGCCCCTTACCCATTGGAATCGCCCCGGATGATCCAAGAGTGAAAAATCTGGCCAATTTACCAGGAAGAAACAGACAATTACTGAATCTTGGAGACAATACATGGATACTGACCTATTATAAGGGCGTAAGCCAAGCGGTTTTTGAGGCAAGGAATTCAGAAGAAAAGCCATTCTCAATATTGGATCAAGAGGACAAGTTAAGTTTGGTGGTCTTTGAAAATGGAAAGCAATTGGAAGGTGAATTGGCTTTGCCTGATGGGACGATTTTATTTGCTCTTCCGGATAAAAAAATCCTGATAAAAGAAAAATCCAATGAAGAAGTGGAAGAAGAAGTGACCAGATACAGTATCTATCAATTGGTGAAAAATTAATTCTTTTTTTTGATTTTATTTGATTTAGTAAACCTGCCAGGTTTCATGGTCAACAAGGCTTTAAAATACCCATTAAGCCGAAAGAGACCTGGCAGGTTTAAGGATCCAATATTTGGATCCCCTTATTTAAGGTTCAAGACTTCATTCTTTCCGAAGTTCTCATAGCCGCTTACAATCACTTTATCTCCTGGCTGCAAGCCTTCAATGACTTCATAAAATTCAGGATTTTTCCTTCCCAAACGGATATTTCTCCGCTCAGCTCTTCCAGATGACTGATTGACCACAAAAACCCAATTCCCTCCTGTATCTTTATAAAAACCTCCAGTGGGAAGAAGCACCGCTTGTTGACTTTCTCCCAATTCCAGTCTGATCCTGACCGTTTGCCCCCTTCTTATTCCTGAAGGTACCTCATCTGTAAAAGCCATATCCACTTCAAATCTACCGGCAGTCACATTGGGGTAAATTTTGAATATCTCTACCTCGTAATTGCCTCCTGAAAAATTAAAGGTGCCTTTCAAGCCTGTGTAAACCCTGGGAAGATACAACTCATCTATCTGTACCCTAACCTTGAATTTATCCAGAATGTCTATCTGCCCGAATCTTTGTCCCGGGGTAATGGACTGCCCTACTTCAATCTGCTCGGTGGACAATTGCCCGGTAATGGGTGCTCTTAGTGCCAAATTATCCAAAATATGGCCCACACCGTCCAAAGACTGGTTCATCCTTCTTTCAGAATCCTCCAGCTGCTTTTTTTGCACTGCCCGGGACATGGAATCATTTCTATAGGCCTCATAGGTAAGTCTTCTTCGCTTTACATTGTAATCGTACTGTTCTTTGACTTCCTCAAACTCCCTATCTGAAACCAGTTTTTTGGTATGCAGTTCCCTGAACCTTTCATATTGGGGTTTCAGCAAACTGATCTGATAATCGATTTCTGCCAGTTGCGCCTGTTGGCTAAGGTCATTCTGGTCCAATTGTAGCCTTACCTGTCTCAGGTTATTGAGTTGAAAGTATAAGCCCGACTCCCTTTCCATGACCTCCAATTGCAGCTTGGAATTGGAAAGTAAAAGGATGGTATCTCCCTTGTTGACAAAGGCTCCGGACTCCCTTACAATCTGCTGTATATTTCCACCTTCCAGCGCATCCAAATAGAAAACTTCACCAGGTTCAATGGTACCACTTACAGGGATATAATCTGTAAACTCCCCTTCCCTTACGGTGGCTATGGTAATGCGCTCCATATTTACATTCATAGAAGCCCTGGAATCAGAAAATGCCAATTGATAAACAACAAAACCAATAAGAAGCACAGCTCCCGCTATCATGGCTATGCGCTTAGGTGTCCAAGTCTTTTTTTCGATTTTTCTATCCATTATCGGTGTAATTCAATTTTTCGCTGATTTCTTTTGTGCCAAATACATGCCACCTCCAAAAAGGCTGAAATCAGTCAATTTTCCCAAAATACTGTCTTTTCTGAAAAGAATTTCGAACAAAATCGTCCGCCAGCGAACAAAGCTGTGCAACTTTAGCCAATCAAATCCCATCATTAATCAACAAATGAAAGCTTTGAAATTGCCTTTTTGATAGGCAATTGATGGTTTTTGGAAATCAGATACAGATTATTACAAATCGGTACAAGTTTTGGGACACTATTCAGTACAGCATGTGATATCTGAGGTAAATTACTTACACCATTTATGAAAGAACAAAAGACAGGTAAAATCCTAATTGTAGATGACAATGAAGATTTGTTAAAGGCGGCCAAAATATTTTTAAAGCGGCATTTTGCACAAGTGGACACAGAGAGTAATCCTGGACTTTTGCCCATCTTGATGGTCAATGAGCAATATGATGTGATCATGCTGGACATGAACTTCACCAAAGATGTCAGTAGTGGCCAGGAAGGTTTTTATTGGTTGGACAGGATTTTGGAATTAGACTCATCTGCTGTGGTAGTTTTGATTACGGCCTATGGAGATGTCAATACCGCTGTAAAAGCCATCAAAGAGGGCGCTACCGATTTTGTGCTCAAACCTTGGGAGAACGAAAAGCTTTTGGCAACCCTCAACGCTGCCCTGCAATTGAGGCAATCCAAAATGGAGGTGAACCAACTGAAAAACCAACAGCAACAATTTTTTGAAGACATGGATAGCAAATTCAAAGACATCATTGGTCAAAGCCCCGCCATGATCAAGGTCTTTGAAACAATAGAAAGGGTGGCCGCTACTGATGCCAATGTCTTAATTCTTGGCGAAAACGGAACCGGAAAAGAATTGATTGCCCGGGCCATTCATAGAAATTCCAAAAGACATAGAGAAGCTTTTGTAGGGGTTGATTTAGGCTCCATCACGTCTACCTTATTTGAAAGTGAATTGTTTGGCCACAAAAAAGGGTCCTTTACCGATGCCAAAGAAGACCGGGCTGGGAGGTTTGAACAGGCACACAAAGGGACACTTTTTTTGGACGAAATTGGCAATCTCCCCCTTGCACTTCAATCTAAACTTCTTGCTGCCCTCCAAAACCGTGAAATAACAAGAGTGGGTGGCAACAAGGCGATACCTGTCAATATCCGGTTGATATCCGCTACCAATATGCCGGTACATAACATGGTATATGAAAACAAATTCCGACAGGATTTACTCTACAGGATTAACACCATAGAAATGACTTTACCTCCTTTGAGGGAAAGGTTGGAAGACATCCCCCTATTGGCCAACCATTTTATTGACCTCTATTCCAAAAAGTACAACAAAGATATCAGGAAAGCCGGTGAAGCGTTGATCAAAAGGATGCAAAAATACCATTGGCCTGGTAACATCCGGGAATTACAGCACAGCATTGAAAGGGCAGTCATCATGACCACACACAGTGTGCTTCAGCCCGAGGACCTTTTTACCCAAAAGCACCTGATGCCTGAAAAGCAGGAAGAAATGGTCTCCTTGGATCATTTGAACATTGAAGACGTCGAAAAAATCCTGATTCGTAAAGCCCTTCAAAAGCACAATGGACATATAACCCGTGCTGCTGAAGAACTGGGCTTGACCAGGTCATCCTTGTACAGAAGACTGGAAAGATATGGGCTTTAAATCTTTTGCCCTAGGGGTATTAATAAGGGTTATCCTTATTGCACTTGTTGCCATTTTTGGTGCCTATTTATATTTACAGCATGAATCCGTCCTGCAAGGAGTTTTATTCCTTTGGGTATTGGTTTTACTTTCTTTTAATCTGATCTCTTACGTCACTGTCACCAATAGAAAAATAAGCCGGTTTTTGGAATCCATCCGGTATTCGGATTTCTCTTCTTCTTTTACTCAAGACAGCAATTTGGGATCATCATTTAAAGAAATGAATATGTCTTTCAATGAGGTGATCGATGCCTTCAAAAAAACCAGAGCCCAAAAAGAAGAGTAGATGCTTTTTCTTCAGATCATGATCCAGCACATCAATACCGGAATTATTTCTTTTGACAGTGAAGGCAAAATCGGTGTAATCAATGGAGCCGCCAAGCAATTGCTTCAAATTCCCCAATTTAAGGACATCCATGACCTGGGGAAATTATCCAAAGATTTACTCAGGGAGGTATTGAACCTTAAACCGGGAGGGTCTTTTTCCATGAGGATCAATTCGGATCTTCATTTGAATGTTCAGTCGGCTTCCTTTAAAATGGAAGGCCAAAACTGGACCTTACTGTCATTCCAGAACATCAAGTCAGAATTACAAAAGAACGAATTAGAAGCCTGGCAAAACCTGACCAAAGTACTGAGGCATGAAATCATGAATTCCATGACCCCCATTGCAAGTTTGGCCAGCTCCCTGGGTATTATTTTGGAAGAAGATGTCAAAGAGAATGAGCGGGGGGAATTGGCATTGGACAAGGAAAGCTTTATGGACCTTTCTGAAGGCTTGGAAACCATCTTCAAAAGGAGCAATGGCTTAGTGGATTTTGTGAATGCCTACAGGGATTATACCAATATTCCCCAGCCTGAACTGAAAGTATTTCCAGTCAAACCTTTATTTGAAAACATTAGGGTGCTGTTGAAAGAAGACCTTTCCAAATCAGACATACAATTGATTTGCGAGCTTTCTCCTTCTGATTTAGAGATTATTGGTGATCAGGATCTGATCCAAATGATCCTTATCAATTTGATAAAAAATGGTAAAGAGGCAATGGAAAAATCTACCAATCGTACAATCCTGCTCAAAGCAGGGGTGGACAGCCATTCCAGGCCATTTATTCAGGTAATTGACCATGGTGAAGGTATTGTTCCTGAGGCTTTGGAAAAAATATTTGTACCTTTTTATACCACCAAAAAATCCGGATCGGGTATCGGATTGGCCATTTCCAGGCAAATCATGAACCTCCATAAAGGCAATCTGGAAGTATCCTCCATTCCGGGAGAGCAAACTGTTTTTACTTTGGTATTTAAATAAGTTTTACCGATTATTTTCCTACCTTTTCTCTAACAATCAATCCTAATTCAAATGGAATCTTTGTCATTTCAAACCGCAAGCACTATTGATGACCTCAATGGAATTCTAAAGCTTCAAGATGAAAACCACCTTCAAACCATCTCATCATTGGAAGATGGATTTGTAACGGTAAGGCATGATATGGATGTGTTGAAAAAAATGAATGATTTTGCTCCCCATGTGATTGCCAAATCGGGAGAAAGGGTGGTAGCCTATGCCTTGGCTATGACGCCTCAGACCAAAGAAGATGTGCCTGTATTGATCCCCATGTTTGAACAATTTGATCATTTGACATATCAAAGCAAGCAGTTATCCTTGTGGAATTATCTGGTTGTAGGGCAGGTTTGTGTGAGTAAATATTTTAGGGGTCAGGGAATTTTTGACCGGTTGTACCAATTTTATAGATCCACATTCGAGAAGAAATTTGACTTTGCCATCACAGAAATAGCCTCCAATAACCCCAGATCCATCAGGGCACACCAAAGAGTAGGTTTCGAAGAAATCCATCGCTTCACAGATTCCTTGCCAGTGGATTGGAGTATAGTCATCTGGAATTGGAATAAGGCTTAAAAGGTTTTAATTGAACCAAATGGAAAAAATCCATGACATTGATTCCTGATTAATTAAATGATTACAACAACTCAATGAAATGAATTACCGTCTTGAGTGTATGAGACGTTGAAATTTTGAAAAAATCTTTTCCAGCATACATTTTAACAATACGCATGATTATCCAAAACAATGAACCCTCCTCTTATCCAGAATTGCTTGAAATATGGGAAGCTTCAGTCAGAGCTACCCATGATTTCCTGACAGAAGAAAAAATCCTGGAAATCCGACAAATCATTATAGAAAGTGATGTTTTTTCCCAGGTGGACCTTTATATTTTTCAAAGTGTCGAAGGCTTGAAATTGGGTTTCTTAGGATTATCTCTCGAAAAAATTGAAATGTTATTTATCCACCCTGATTTCAGGGGACTGGGTATTGGTAAGCATTTGACCCAATTTGCAATCATTCACAAGAAAATCACCAAAGTGGAAGTTAATGAACAAAACCATCAAGCTGTCAATTTTTACAAGAAAATGGGTTTCAAGGTGGTCAATAGAAAACCCTTGGACGATTTAGGCAACCCGTTCCCTATTCTACAGTTGGAGGTTGAAACTTTATAGATTGTTGAACCATGAAAATTGAACATGTGGCCATTTGGACGGAGAACTTGGAAAAATCAAGAGATTACTACGAAACTTTTTTTGGAGGCCAGTCCAATGAATTGTACCACAACCTAAGTACTGGATTCAAAGGTTACTTCCTATCTTTTGGCCATGGTGCCAGGTTAGAACTGATGCAAAGGCCCGACATTCCAAAAAACCTCAACGACAGAAAATTTGCACAACACCTTGGCATCATTCACCTGGCCTTTTCAGTACCATCTAAATTAGCGGTTGATAAAAAAGCAGAAGAATTACAAAAGGCAGGTTTTGAAATATTAAGGGGACCAAGAACAACCGGTGATGGGTATTATGAATTTGAGACCTTGGATCCTGATGATAATAGACTCGAAGTGACTTTCAGCGACTAACTTAATTTTTTTATGCTTAATCAGGTCATTCGTGGGATTTTTTGAAATACAAGGCCCATGAAGCAAGCGGATACCATGGGCCTTATATCACTACGTAAAATGTAACATTTTTCAGAATCTGAATTTCAAGCCCACTTGGGTGGATAAATGGTGATAAAAACTGGTTGAAGTAGGCATATCCATAGGCCTTTCAGGGTTGAATCCGGTTGGATTGGAAAGTAGGTTATTGGAGTTTTCCCCTAATGCCTCTACATAATTGGTTTCCAACAGACTTGTCGGCAATACGGATCTTAAATCCTGGACTTCATTCCCATCACCATCAACAAAACGAAATTTTGTAAACTCCCCTTGATTTCGGGTGATGTTTAGGTGCATGGCTTCTACTTCGGCAAACAGTCCAAGTCTGGGCTTCAGCGCATATTCCAAACCTAAGGCACCTGTGAATCCCATTCCGAAATTTCCTGATATCCTTTCCATACGCTCAAAATTAACTCCGGGCAAAGCAGGGGCATTATCAATAGCCATGGCAGAACCTTTGGCATCAATAAATGCAGCTCCTGCTACAGGAACCATAAGACCAAGCCTGGAATAGGCATCCAACATATTTGTAATAATAGGGACATAGAAACTGATGCTTGGATTGATGCGCAACTGCTCTGTAAATGCTTCTGCCTGGATCATATTCAGGTTATTGGGCAACATTACCGTCTGTACCTGAGATCTGGCACCCGAAAAATACTGTACCCCAAGATCCAAGGAAATATTGTTGGTCAAATAGTATCCCAACCGTAAATTCAAGGGGATGCCTGTCCCCAAGGTACCTCTATTATTACTCATCAGATTTGCCGGTACGGCTTGCCCTAGGAAATTACCCCCTTGATCTCCGGCGCTGACACCAAAGGCATATCCACCACTGAAAGAAACATAATATCGTTCTTGATAATCGAATGAAGGTACGGTTTGGGCACTTAAATGATTGTACGATAGACAACAAAACAAAAATAAAATACTAAATTTCACACTTATGATGGTTTTCATCATATCAAATACGCTAAAGATCATAATTAAATTATATTTGGGTTCTTCTAGACTTACGGAGTAAGGTTATTTTAGTTTTAAAAGACAGGGTTTTGTTTTGAAATAATTCAGCATAAAGGCAGCTTGAAAAAATTATTATGCTTGATTACTAATACTTTGTCGCACTTCTGCAGAAATTTAGAATTAGTTGCTATAAAGGGTTTGTTCTTTACTGCTACTATGTCTACTTTTGCGGAGGCAAAAATTTAAATCAAGTATTTTACTCGGGGTGTAGCGTAGCCAGGTATCGCGCCACATTTGGGATGTGGAGGTCGTAGGTTCGAATCCTGCCACCCCGACTTTATTTAATTAATGAAATCAGCGCACGTGGCGAAATTGGTAGACGCACTGTCTTCAGGCGGCAGCGCCTTCGAGTGTGGAAGTTCGAATCTTCTCGTGCGCACAAAAGAGGTTATGATAACCTCTTTTTTTATATAAAAAACAAGCCCCCTTCCCTTAGTACTTCCTCGTACTTTTCAGGGTCAAACTTATAGAGAAAGGGAGATTTGTGGGCAACACCCCTTTTGACCTCATTCAACTTTATTACTATTCCAGACTTCAAAATCTTCTTCTGGAAATTCCTAGGATCTATTTTTTTGTTGAGTATCGCCTCATACATTCTCATCATATCCGGCATGGTAAATTTCTCCGGCAAAAGATTGAGCCCAATAGGCTGAAAACTCAATTCCAATCGCAGAGCATGTAAGGCTTTTTCCAAAATCTCCTCATGATCAAACAATAAAGCTGGAACCTCATTCAAGTCCCACCACTCACAGGCATCAGACAAAGCATCCGGATTTGGAAAAACCTTCATATAGTCTACCAAAGCATAGTAGCCAACAGAAATGGCCCTTTCATACCATAAATCCGGGTCAATCAAATGGGCCAACATTTTCTTGATTTTCTCCCTGTCATAGCGCTCCACATTTCCAAAAGTATGGAACTGCCTTAGAAAAATTTTATCTAAGCCGGTCCTTTCCATCAAAACCCTTTCAGCTGCCTTATCAAGAGACTCAGACTGCCTCACCGTACCTCCGGCCAAACTGTAAAACTCCGTACCCTTCCATTTCAAAAGCAAAACCTTTAAGGAACTGTCATGAAAACCAAAAATCACACAGTCCAAGGTCAACTGAGGCACCAGTTGAATAACATCTGATTCCAATTCTTTTTTATTCTCTTTGAGCATAAGTAAGCAACAATAAAATCCTACGCTAGTTCTTTAGGCAAAAAACCCTAGCTGAAAATCGAATGACAATACCTATACGTCTACTGAAGAAAAAATATTTAACAAATTGATTTTTATTTTCAATATCTCACCTTCAGTACCATCATAGGACATGTGTATTTTTGACATAATAATACAATTTTTAATCAAAATCTAGACAAAACAGGCCGTATTCCTTTAAACATTTGGTCTACTCAGTTATGATTATTTACAAATTAGCCATTTGCTTTCTTGAAGCGTTACTGCACAAACCAAATATCAACCATTAAAAAATTATATGTACCATAAAACACTACTTTAAATATATTTGTGGCAATACCACATCCAACAAATAAAAACTATGAAGAAATATCTTTTACTGACATTAACTTTTGGAATCTCTTTCTTATTTCAACTTGAAGCTCAGCATATCGATGGTTTTTCCAATACTGCTGCAGGTAAGCAATTGGAAATAGAGAAAAAATTTAAAGAATCGGTAGATTTCAGTAGGTTCAAAACACATTTAAGCACCATTACTGAGCACCCACATACTGCAGGAAGCGAAGCCAATGAAAAGGTGAAAGACTACATGGTGGAAGCCATGAAAAAGGCAGGCTGGGATGTTCAAGTGTATCCCTATGATGTTTATCTGACCAAAGGTCAGGGAGAGTCATTGATTGAATTGGTTTACCCTATCCGCAAACCGCTAAACCAGCAAGAATACATTGTGGACGACAACCCATATTCCAGACACCCCGAATTAAAAAAAGGCTGGAATGCTTTCTCCGGAAGTGGTGATGTCACAGCCGAAGTGGTTTATGCCAATTATGGCACCAAAGCAGACTTTGAAAAACTGGAAGAACTGGGAATTGATATCAGTGGAAAAATAGTTTTGGCCCGTTATGGAGGTAATTTCAGGGGTTACAAAGCCAAATTTGCCGAGCAATATGGAGCAGCAGGTCTCATCATTTTTACTGATCCTGCAGATGCAGGTTATGTCAGAGGACCAGTTTACCCAGAAGGATTTTTATTCAATGACAATTCAATCCAAAGGGGTTCCCTGCTGACCGTAGACTGGACGGGAGATGCCCTAACACCATTTGAACCTGCATTACCCTTAGATGGAAAAACCAAAGTAAAGCGATTGGATCCTAAAGAGGTTAAGGGTTTACACAGCATTCCTGTTACCCCCATCTCCTATGGTTCCGCTCAGGAAATTTTAAGCAGAATGAACGGCAAACCTGTTCCAACAGGCTGGCAAGGAGGCTTACCTTTCACTTATAGATTGGAAGGAGGCAAAGATTTATTGGTAAGACTTAAAGTTGAACAGGAACAGGGTTTTGTCAGGGCAAACAATGTCGTGGGAACGCTGAAGGGGGCCACCCACCCAGACGAATGGGTAATATTGGGGTGCCATTTTGATGCTTGGTCATTTGGGTCAACAGATCCAAACTCAGGTACCGCCATGCTACTGAGTATGACCGAGACTTTAGGCAAACTTGCCCAAGAAGGCATCAAACCTGGCAGATCCATCATGATTGCCCATTGGGATGCGGAAGAACACGGGGTCATCGGTTCCACAGAATGGGTAGAACAACTGCGGGATGAACTCAACGCCAAAGCTGTAGCTTATATCAATTTGGATGCAGCAGTTGGAGGAAGAAATTTTGGCGCATCCGCATCTCCCACTTTGAAAAAAATAATCATGGATGCGGCCAAAGAAGTCATGTATCCTGATTCTTCCAAGACGGTATACGAAATCTGGGCAGGTAGCAGAGAAGAACCCTCTATTGGAAATTTGGGTGGAGGATCGGATCACATCGCCTTCTACATGCATGTGGGTGTGCCTTCCATCAACGGCGGTGCCGGAGGTCCATCCTTATATCATACCAATTATGACGACATGTACTTCTATGAGAAGTTTGCCGACCCAAGCTTTAAAATGGGCGGAACGGTTGAACAATTGGTTGGGATCATTGCACTAAGACTTGCCAATGCAGACCTGATTCCTTATCAGCTTACACGATATGCCAAAGATCTGACGATACATTTTGATAATGCAGAGCGACAGGTAAAGGGTTTTCACAAAGACTTCACCGGATTTGAAAAATCAAGAAATGCCATTGCCTCGTTACAACAAAGTGCGGATCGTTTGGAGGCAGCTATTTCCGGCATGTTGGAAAAAAGCTCGCCTGATACAAGAAAAGCCAGAGACCTCAATAAAGACCTTTTGGCCTTTGAAAAAAGCTTTATTGATCCTAAAGGCATGTATTTTGGCAATTGGTACAGATCACTTTATGCCTCCAATGATCCTTTTAGCGGGTATGCCTCTTGGGTACTTCCCGGAATTCAATATGAAATAGAAATCAAGTCCACAGATAGACTGACAGAATGGGACGAGCGTTACAGTACAGCCATTTTGGATCTGAAACAAAAAATGGATGCCTTATACGGAAAAATAAACTAAAAAAAAGGGACGTGT
>NZ_AMGM01000035.1 GCF_000298295.1 Cecembia lonarensis LW9 | reverse complement strand
ATCTAATATTTAAACGAACGAAAATAATTTCTGGTTTCATGCTAACACCTTGAAATTGTGGGTTAAAATTTTTTATTTATTTCAACCCTCTCGTTCTGACGTTTCATTCCGTGGCCTTCTGGATATAAATACTATTATTCAATCCATACTCTGAAACATGCTAAGCCATAAATAGCCTTTTGTAGAAAAAACCTTGCCGATGCAAAATTTAATAAAGTGACCTCGTCAGGATTCAAACCTGAAACCTCTTGAGCCGTAATCAAGTGCTCTATTCAGTTGAGCTACGAGGCCATTTGGGAATGCAAAAGTAGTGAGCATTTTTGAATATCCAAAAAGTGTATCCTATCTTTTTCTTGTGAAAATTCATCTTACTGAATTTCAATTAAGAATAATTAAGAGAAAAAGAACCGCAAATCACATGGGATTTTATAATTTAGCCGAAATTTTAAAATCAATAAGCGCTTTCATGAAAAGAATTGTATTTGTCTTATTCCTTCAATTCATTGTTGTGGATTTAATATGGGCCCAAGAAAGAGAAAGAACCCCCATAGGAGGAAGACCAGACCTTAAAGGAGACCTTTTTATAGATTTTGGATTCAATACCCTTAACAATAAACCGGATGACCTGAGCACGAGATTTATCGAATCCAGAACCTTCAATATGTATTACCAAACAGAATTCAACATTGGTGAAGGCACAGGATTTACCTTTAACCCAGGAATAGGCATTGGTACAGACAAATTGGCTTTTAGAGACGACAGAACATTATTCAATAATCCTTTGATAGGCCCTGAATCCAGCAGGTTATTGGAAATAACAGAGGTCTACGGGGGTAACATCAGTATCAGTAAAAACAATGTTTCTCTGAATTACCTTGAAATCCCATTGGAATTCAGATACCATTTTAGAAAAAATAATTATAGCAAAAGTATGCGCGTTGCCTTAGGTGGAAAAATCGGCTACCTGATGAATGCCCATACCAAAATAGAATATACCGATCAAAATGGATTGACCCGTAGGATTAAGGATAGGCAATCCTTTGGGCTTAATCCACTCCGTTATGGGGTGTACACCAGAATGGGCTTCCCAGGATTCAATATTTGGGGATATTATGGCCTTAATCAGGTTTTCCAATTAGAAAGAGGACCTTTCAATACACAGGCAACCCAATTTAATTTTGGTATTTCCTTCACCTTATTTTAAAGCGTAGCAAAAGTTTATGTTTACGAAAAGCCGGGTAAAACCGGCTTTTTTTATAGCATCCAATAAAACGCCGAGAAACAAACTGTAAAACCCAAACCAAACCCGATTAACACTTCAGCGGGAGTATGGGCATTCAGGTATAGTCGGGCCGAACCAATTGAACCTGTCAAAATCGTGCTGCCCAAAACAAGATACAGGTAATCAATTGCTGGGTTTTTCAAGGCAATGGCAATGATAATGGCCATTAGCCCGGCTGTACCAGTCATGTGCGCACTTATTTTCCAAAAAAAAGTAATACTCGTCAGTAAGATCACGGAAATTGTAATCACTGCCAAGGCGAGAATCAGTGCAGGATCAACTTGGAATTTGATGTAAAACAAATAGGTCGTGATCATATAAAATAAGCTGATCATCGAAAAAGGAAATACCCTTTCATCCTTATTCTCCATATGAAAGGAAACAATATTTTTGGTGAGCTTCATCATGAGGATGCTCAACAAAGGAATCACAAAAGTGGTCATAAAAACCATGAATATTAAAAAACGCTTATCAAAATAGGACACCCTAACCAAGTGTGGTGCGCCATATAATAAGAAAGCAAACACCAATGTTGGTATCAATAAGGGTTGAAAAATATACGAGAGGATTAAGGCTGTCTTTCGGTACACTTATAATTCTTTTCTAAGTCGGGCAACCGGTATCTGCAATTGTTCCCTGTATTTTGCAACAGTTCTCCTGGCAATATTATACCCTTTGTCATTGAGCATTTTCACCAATTTATCATCAGAAAGCGGCTTTCTCTTGTTTTCTTCGTCTACTAAACTTTGTAACACAGATTTTACCTCTTTGTTGCTGACATCTTCTCCAGATTCTGTAGTAATGCCTTCGGAGAAGAAATATTTTAAGGGAAATATCCCAAATTCAGTCTGTATGGACTTGCTATTGGCCACTCTTGAAACCGTAGAAATGTCCATCTCTATCTTCTCAGCTATATCTTTCAGGATCATGGGCTTCAACTTGGTTTCATCCCCGTCCACAAAAAATTCCTGCTGATAATCAAGGATGGCATGCATGGTCTTTAGCAGGGTTTGTTGCCTTTGCTTAATGGCATCAATAAACCACTTAGCAGCATCTAATTTTTGTTTGACAAAAGTGACCGTCTCTTTTAACTTTTTATCTTTTTTATCACTTTTATCATAAGCATCAAACATCTCAGAATAAGATCGGCTTACCCTCAGTTCTGGCGCATTTTTGGAATTCAATGCAACTTCAAATTTCCCATCGGTATTGACCAAAATGAAATCGGGTATGATATATTGAGTTTTAACCAGCCCATCGGAAATACCTCCAGGTTTTGGATTCAGACGGGTTATCATATTGACAGCGTCTTTCAAATCCTCATCTCCCATATCCAGTTTTTTCTGAATTTTTGAAAAATGTTTTTTGGTGAATTCATCAAAACACTCATTGATAATCCTGATGGCATTTTGTACAGTGGGGTCATCAGGATGTTCTTTACGCTCCAATTGGATCAGAAGACATTCCTGAAGGTTCCTCGCTGCTATGCCGGCAGGATCAAAGCCTTGGATTTTGCGCAGTATTTCTTCCATTTCATCCAGATCGGTCTCTATATTTTGGCTGAATGCCAAGTCATTGATGATGGCCTCCAAGTCTCTTCTGATGTAGCCATCATTTTCAATACTTCCTATCAACTGCTTTCCGATGGTTCTCAGTCTTTCATCCAGTTTGAGGAAGCCAAGCTGAACAACCAACTGCTCATGCAAAGAAATACCGCTGGAAATGGGCATTTCTCTTTCTTCTTCATCTTGGGAATAGTTCCCATCACCCTGCATTTTATAGCCACCATAATCTTCATTGAGGTAATCTTCCAGATTGACCGAATTGTCATCATAGGCGAGATCTTCTTCATAATTGTCCTCAAAATTATCTTCCTCAGCCTCCTTTTTTTCTTCTTCTCTACCCTCCTCTAAAGCAGGATTGATTTCCAACTCCTCC
This sequence comes from Cecembia lonarensis LW9, assembly GCF_000298295.1. Taxonomy (GTDB): domain Bacteria; phylum Bacteroidota; class Bacteroidia; order Cytophagales; family Cyclobacteriaceae; genus Cecembia; species Cecembia lonarensis. The sequence goes on along the minus strand of NZ_AMGM01000035.1, from coordinate 36,576 downwards.
TCCACCCTTGCTTCAAGTTCAGCGGTAGGTACCTGCAGCAGTTTGATAAACTGTATCTGCTGCGGGGACAGTTTCTGTGAAAGTACCTGACTAAGATGTAATTTTTGCATATAGGATGATCTAAATAAAAATCAATAAACAGGATAATAAGCCTTAACGCATTATCCATGCCCAAATTTATGAAATTAGAACAATTTTTTGATAAAAAGCTTATTATATCGTTTTTTTGCATTCCCTTTGGAATGCCAAGGCATTGAGGCAATTCATTTTAATCTATTTCAAAAAATTCATATGGCCTTTAACAAAAGAACCAAAATCAAAGATCTTCTTGAAAAGCAATATACCGGTCAGGAAATAACCGTCATGGGATGGGTAAGGACTAAAAGGAGCAATAAAAACGTTTCCTTTATTGCCATTAATGATGGCTCTTCTATAAAGAATTATCAAATTGTGGCAGATCCCAACGAAATCTCCGAAGATATATTAAAAAAAGCTACAACCGGGGCTTGTTTAAAGATTACAGGCACTATAGTAGCATCGCAGGGAGCTGGACAGCAAACCGAATTGTCAGCAAAAGAAATTACGGTTTTGGGAGAAGCTGATGCTGAAAAATATCCACTCCAACCAAAAAAACACTCCCTTGAATTCCTTAGGGAAATTGCCCACTTGAGGATCAGGACCAATACCTTTGGCGCAGTCTTCAGGGTAAGACATGCCTTGGCATTTGCCGTGCACAAATATTTCAACGATAAAGGCTTTTTCTATATCCATACTCCGATCATTACCGCATCTGATGCAGAAGGTGCCGGTGAAACCTTTAAAGTAACGACCTTTGATTTGAAAAATCCTCCACTGACCGAGGAAGGAAAAATTGACTTCAAACAGGATTTCTTCGAAAGAGAAACCAACCTTACTGTTTCCGGACAATTGGAAGGGGAATTAGCTGCCATGGGGCTGGGTGAAATTTATACTTTTGGACCTACCTTTAGGGCTGAAAATTCCAATACCACCCGACACCTGGCGGAATTTTGGATGATTGAACCGGAAATGGCCTTCTATGATGCCGAGGACAACCAAAACCTGGCAGAAGACTTCTTAAAATACGTGATCAATTATGCCCTGGAAAACTGCAAGGATGACTTGGAGTTTTTGGATAAAAGAGCAGCCGAAGAGGAAAACACCAAAAAAGCAGACCAACGATCTGAAATGGGTTTATTGGAAAGGCTTCAGTTTGTCGTTAACAATGAGTTCCAAAGATTGACCTATACAGAGGCCATTGACATCTTGCGCAACTCCAATCATAACAAGAAAAAGAAATTCCAGTACCTGGTAGAAGCTTGGGGAGTAGACTTACAATCAGAGCATGAGCGATACTTGGTAGAAAAGCACTTCAAGAAGCCGGTAATCCTAACCGATTACCCAAAAGAGATCAAGGCGTTCTATATGCGCCAAAACGATGATGACAAGACTGTAGCGGCCATGGACATTCTTTTCCCAGGAATTGGCGAAATTGTAGGCGGTTCTCAGCGTGAAGAGCGCTTGGACAAACTTACCCAGCGTATGGAAGAAATGGATATCCCTACAGAGGAAATGTGGTGGTACCTGGATACCCGTAAATTCGGTACTACCCCACATGCAGGTTTTGGACTGGGTTTCGAGAGATTGGTGCAGTTCGTCACAGGCATGGGTAATATCCGGGATGTAATCGCTTTCCCAAGAACCCCTGGACATGCGGAGTTTTAAAACTGAAATTTGCTTTAGCACTTCACGGAAATTAAAATGCCACCAAAAATCGGTGGCATTTTAATTTTTAACAGCTCCCACTACTGGTTGATCGACTGTCTGATGCTCAGCACCCTGCACAGCATCCGTATCGATCACCTTTATCCTCTTAGCCAGGGGAATACAAAGCAGACTTAAAAAGATGGCAATATAGCCTACGATATTGTAATTGAGCAATTCCCCATTCATACCTTCAGCTAAAATCAACCCGGCAATAAATGAGGCCAAACCTGCAGAAAGCTGTTGAACAGCTGAATTAAAACTTAAAAAGCTCCCCCTGTTTTCAGGTTTGGCGGTACCAGTCACTAATGCCATTGCAGGAACCATCCTCCCATTAGAAGTCACAAAAAACATGGTGGTGATCAATAAAACATAGGGAATCGGAGTCTGTCCCAAATGGGTAATCACCCCAATAGGAATAAGATTCAAAGCCATAAAGATGGTAAAGACTTTGGTTTTCCCATGCAAGTCAGTCATTTTACCCACCCAAGGAGAAGTGAAAATTGTGAACAAGCCTCCTGCCATATAAATATAGGTCAATTCGATATCCGTAAAACCAACATTGGCCACCATATAAGGGCTTATAAAAGGAATGATGGTAAACTGCCCCAGCATCATCATAATGGTCAAGGTAATAGCCCGCATCTGATTTGGATTTCCCGTCACCCTTCTTACCACCTGAATGGGGGTAGGTTTATTGACCCGATGTGCCAAATGCGCAGTGATAGAAGGTAAAAACTTATAAATCATCCACAGGATCAATACCGACATGCCGGCCAAAAAGAAGAAGGGAGCATGCCAATTGGAGATACTGGCGATAAACAAGCCAAAAGGAACCCCAAAAACCGAGGCAACAGAAAACGCTGCCATTACCAGACCCATGGCTCTTCCCCTGCGCGAATCAGGGATCACATCCCCAATAATAGCCAAAATGAGCGCAGAAGTAAGGCCTCCAAATAAGCCAGCAATGATCCTTGAAACCAATAAAATGGAATAATTGGGCGACAAGGCACAAGCCAAAGTAGCCAATAGGAATCCAGTGAATACCCAAAGCGTAATGCTTCTACGGTCATATTTATCCAACACAAATGCCCCTAAAAAACTACTGAACCCTGCCGCAAAAGTATAAGACGAAACCAACAGTCCAAACTCCCTGGGTGAGATCTCAAAAATCCTCATCAATTGAGGTCCTAGCGGCATCAAGATCATAAAATCCACAATGTGGGTGAAATTAATGGCTGCCAGGGTCCAAAGTAAAAGTTTTTCTTTATTCATCAGCTAAAGTAATAACCGGTTAACCCTTGCCACGAATCTAAAGTTCTAGATTAATTGATATTTTTTAGGGAATATCGAGCTCCAAAAATGTTTGTGGAATACACGCAATAATATCAGATGCAATTACCCCTCTCCTTTTTTGTTTTCCTGCCAATTCCCCCGCCAAACCATGGTGGAAAACCCCACAGAGGGCTGCTTGCAAAGGATTATATCCTTGCCCCAAAAATGCTGTAATCATACCTGTCAAAACATCACCAGACCCAGCTGTGGCCATGTATTGATTGCCAGTTGAATTGAAATATTGTTTCCCATCAGGTGTGGAAATGGAAGTAAACGCACCTTTTAAAATCAAAAACACGCCATATTCCCCAGCAAATTGCTGCGCTTTGAGCAATCTTTCTTTATGACTGCTTACATTTCCAACCAGACGTTCAAATTCTTTTACATGAGGTGTTAGAATACTCCCCTTTGGTACAAATTGGAGCATCTCAGGTTTTTTAGCCAATAGGTTCAAACCATCTGCATCAATCACAACAGGTTTATGAAACCGCTTCAAAATGCTGCTGTAAAAAGACAAATCTACTTCGGTCCCCCAACCGGGACCAATTCCTAAGGCATCAAAGGCCTCCAATCGCTTGATTTCCTGTGCTCCGGCCACCATGACTTCAGGCACTGCTGTCTGCATGATCATCCGCTCCGCATCAGCAATCTGAACATGCACCAGTCCACTTCCCGTCCTCAGGGCTGCTTTGGAAGACAACACCATAGCCCCTACTTTACCTAAGCTTCCACCAAAAAGCATGATTTTACCAAAATCTCCTTTATGGCTAAAGGCATGAAATCTTTTATGTAAGGCTGGAATATCTTTGGCTTGTAAAAAGTACTTGTTATCCTGATACCTTGACAAAAAAGTATCAGGGATACCAATATCTACAACATGGACTTTACCAGTATAAACGGCATGCTCAGGAAAAAAAAGTGAAAACTTTGGAAATTGAAATGTCACCGTATGGTCAGCCTTAAAGGCTTCTCCGTCCAAGACATCATCTGCAGGAATGCCTGAAGGAATATCTATTGCTACCTTTATTGCTTCCAGCGCATTGAGTTTTTCGACTACCCACCTGTAAACCCCATCTATGGGCCTATTGATCCCTACACCAAAAATGGCATCCAGTACAATGTCCGTTTCTTCGAATTTAAAATCAAACTTATCAACTGAAGTTACCTCAACCTGATCCGGAAGCCTTTCAAAATTCAACCGATAATCCATACTGCAATTTTCCTTTTCCTCAAAAACAAGCAAGGTGACCGCTTTGACCTCATGGCAGAGTAACCTGGCAATAGCAACGCCATCACCACCATTATTTCCGGGTCCTGAAAAAACGAATAGGCGGTGCTCAGAAGGAACAAAATTACCTCTGAACCAAGTACAAAAGTTCTTGGCAGCAGATTCCATCAACTCCAAGGAACTGATTCCTTGTTGGGCAATAAAATCTGCATCCAATTGTTTTACAAGATCTCCGGATAGGATACTAAGCATTTTTTATCTCTATAATTTTATCCAATTCCTGCTTGGGGATTCTTACCAATAATAAAAACCCAAGTCCTACAATAAAAAACAAACCAAGTGCCAAGGCACTGTTCCTCATACTGCCGGTCAATTGCTCAATCAGTCCATAGGAAAATGTACCCAAAACGATGGCCACTTTTTCTGTTACGTCATAAAAACTAAAAAAAGAGGCCGTGTTACTGGTATTGGGTGGAATCAACTTAGAATAAGTAGACCTGGAAAGCGACTGAATGCCTCCCATGACCATACCTACAATAAATGCCAACGCATAAAACTGAAATTCATCCTGAACATAGTAGGCGGCACCACAAATCAGTATCCAGATGAATACCATAATGATGAGTGCACTTTTATTACCATACTTTTTAGAAACAAAGGCAAAAAGATAACTCCCCAAAATGGCCACAATTTGTATGATTAAGATAGTCAAAATTAATTTGCCTCCCGGCATTTTAAGCTCTTTATCTCCAAATGAAGCTGCCAAATACAAAACTGTCTGCACCCCCATGCTGTAAAATAAGAAAGCTGCAAGAAAACGATTCATAACAGGCTTACCTTTGACCACAGCAAATACGGCTTTGATTTGACGGTAACCGCTCCAAAACCAGCCTGTTTCCAATTTCCTTCCATAAGGATTATCCGGAAGATATCTAAATGGAATTTGGGCAAATAATACCCACCAAACTCCAGTTATGAGGAAAGACCAGCGCGCTGCCTGCCCTCCATCACTTAAACCAAAGAATTCCGGAAACTCTAACATGATCAAATTAACCAAGAGCAACAAAACACTTCCTATGTAACCTAGGGCAAAACCTTTGGCACTCAAGAAATCATATTCCTCTTCTTCTGCAATCTCGGGCAAAAAAGCATTGTAAAATACAATACTCCCTGAAAACCCTATACTGGCTAATACAGCACATAAAATCCCCCATTCCAGGTTGTCTCCATCAAAAAAAAACAGTCCAACACAAGAGAGCGCTCCTAAGTAGGCAAAAAACTTCATAAAGGTTAGTTTCTTACCTCCAAAATCAGCTATACCGGATAATAGTGGTGAAAGAAATACGATCACCAGAAATGAAAAAGAAATAGAATAGGAATAAAGAACGGTATTGACCACTTGAAAGCCCAAAAAAGAAACCACATCTCCAAAATCTTCTGAACGGGTTACACTATTGAAGTATACTGGAAAAATGGTAGAAGTAATGACCAGACTGTAAACCGAATTGGCCCAATCATACATCGCCCATGCATTTTGGACTTTCTTCTTTTGCGGGAGCTTTTTTAAAATCATAATGACTTGAAAGTAAAAAAGCTACCCCATAAGGGATAGCTTTTTAATAACACTTGATTTTTTATCAATTCTGTACCTTTCCTACAGCAGCATAGAGAATTCTTCTTGCATCCGCTTCACGAAGTTCAAACTGAACATCTGAAATCGGACCCATTTTCACATCCCTATCCACTTTCATGGAAATGGTAATCATATCTCTTTCTGCTTCTGACAACTTATCTTTTTCTTGGTTTACCCAAAGTACGATGTCTTTGGTGTTGATAAGCACATCATTAGCCTGTACCCTAGGTTCAGTACCAAACATGCCTGTATTCTTTGGCTTACCAATATAAAGGTAAGAGATCAAGGTTTTCTTTTCCAATTTCTGAAGCTGAGTAGCTTGAGGAATTTTTTGTTCTACCAAAATCTCCTGCTCTCTTAAAACTGTGGTCACCATGAAGAAGAATAGGAGCATGAAGATGATATCCGGCAAAGCAGAAGTTGGGATATTCTGAGAAGTTCCTGTTTTTTTCTTAAACTTTGACATATCAATTTCCTCCTATTTTATCTGGTTCTGCAATGGAAATCGCCATTGGAATACCTTCCTTACCTCTATCCTGAAGTTCTCTTTCAGCTGGTGTTCTACCTGTCAATGCCCTATACTGATCGGCAGTCAAACCTACCCTTTCAGCATAAATTTCAAAGTAGGCACGCTTTACCTGATCCAATACTTCAAGATATCTTTCGTAGGAAGTTCCTCTATTCGTCTTGATAGATACTACTGCTCCTCCTGACATTGGATGATCGGATGAGGCTGGATCTCTTTTGGCCTTATTTCTTAAAGAAGCTGGCAAACTGTTATACAACGCTACAGCTTCCTCATCAGGAGCGCCAAAATTCAAGATGAAGTCCTTAAGGTCTTCGGAAAGCTTTTCGGTATTATCCAAGTATTCACCTTCCACCAATAACTGATCGTTGGCATTTACAAGGATATTGAATATATTCCTTTCATTCAACAGGACTTCAGGTGGTGGCTGATTAGGATCCTGCTTAGGAGGAAGGATATTCAAAATACCTTTGTCCGAAGCAATCGTAGTAGTAACCAAGAAGAAAATCAGCAACAGGAAGGCGATGTCCGCCATGGAACCTGCGTTGACCTCCTGGGTTAATCTGCCTTTTTTTCTTGCCATTACTTTATTGCTTTATTGATTTCTGTAAACACAATACCTACAATCGCAATGATAAACAATGCATAGGTTGTGAGAAGTGCTCCTCCTACGAATTTAGAAATTTCGGGAGTGAGGTTAAAGGGATCTGCGGCATACTTAGGCAATACTTCACTATCAGCCATAGAATAAGCGATAAAGAAGACAACCAATAGCACAGCCACACCAATGCCGGTTTTCACCAAGCTTCCAGGGTTGTCCAAGGATTTGATCAAAGGCATCAGAATCGCAAGGATAGCTCCAATGATGATCAAACCTTCTGCAACAAATATAAAGATGTCTATACTATCCATTTGTAATGATTTTCAATTTTAAAGATTAATTGATTTGAAGTCATCAAGCACTTACCAAGCAATTACTTGGTAAGTTTGTGCTTCACAAGGATATCTACCAAAGTGATGGAAGCATCCTCCATATCATTCACCAATGAATCGATTTTAGCCACACAGTAATTGTAGAACAACTGAAGGATAATCGCTACGATCAAACCGGCAACAGTTGTTAAAAGGGCGATTTTAATACCACCTGCTACAAGGGATGGGGAGATATCACCAGCTGCTTCGATCGCATCGAAGGCACCGATCATACCGATTACCGTACCCATGAAACCCAACATCGGGGCAAGGGAGATGAATAAGGAAATCCAAACCAATCCTTTTTCCAAACGACCCATTTCAACGGATCCGTATGCTATGATTGATTTTTCTACCATTTCAATCCCTTCGGAGTACCTCATCAAACCTTGGGTAAAGATAGAAGCAACAGGACCTTTGGTGCTTTTCGTAACGTCCTTAGCCGCTTCGATACCGCCTTGTTCAAGCGCTTCTTCTACTTTAGCCAAAAGCTTCTTGGTATTGGTGGTAGAAAGGTTCAAAGTAATAATTCTTTCCAAAGCAACGGCAAGACCTAAAATCAAACAGATCAATACCGGAGACATGAAAGTAGGATCACCTTCAATGAACTTTTCTTTGATGATTTGGTGGAAGCCTTTTTCCTCATCCATGATCTCGTCGTCGACCATAATTGGGGCAGCAGGTGCTGGTGCCTCTTCCACAACTTCAGTTTCTTCTGCAGCTTCTTGTTCTTCTGCGTCTTGAGCTTTCGTAGTTACCGGAAACATCAAAATTCCGGAAAGCATGAACAAAGCGATTAACTTTTTCATAATGTAGTTTTTAAATAGACTTTAAATAAAGGTTAAACGGTTTCTAACTAATAATGAGATTTTAAAGTTATCATTTTTTCAATTCAAAATGCAAAGGAAATAATCATAATTTTTACAGAATTTTAATTCCATGGCTGTTATTTTGAATCTGATGCAAGCTAAAACAACCCAAATGAAGCTATTAGACAATTTATACAAATGGAAAAACAAATGGGTTGATTGGAGGGACAAATGGTTAAAAACTTATTTTCAGTTCAAAAAACCACCTATACGATGTTTTGAAAAAATATTAAATAGCAATTTTATTTAGAGAGGAAGGGATTACCCGTACGCACAGGGCATGCCGCACCGCCCCTCGTGAATTTCCCTTCGGTCGATTTCGAACCCAAGTGCCTGATCGAGGGTTCTCATCCCTTCCTGATCAGCTTTCTTTTGGGGAAATAAAAAACCAGTCTTATCTCTAAAACTGGCTTTTGTGCAGAGAGGAAGGGATTACTCGTACCCGCAAAGGCATGCCGCACTGCCCCTCGTGAATCTCCCTTCGGTCGATTTCGGACCCAAGTGCTTGATCGAGGGTTCTCATCCCTTCCTGATCAGCTTTCTTTTGGGGAAATAAAAAACCAGTCTTATCTCTAAAACTGGCTTTTCGCAGAGAGGAAGGGATTCGAACCCTCGATACCCTTTAGGGGTATACACGCTTTCCAGGCGTGCTCCTTCAACCACTCGGACACCTCTCTGTATGGTCGATTTCTGAATCGGAGTGCAAAGAAATGAATTATTCTAAGCCCATCAAAATCTTTTCGGAAAATTTATGCAAATCCCGTTAAAGACATTTCCCCTGCTATTGGCATGACCAATTTTCTCCTGATCTGGGCATCTGAAGACTCATTTCCCAGTATAAACATCATCTTGGTAACAGCTGCCTCGGTAGTGATATCCCCTCCACTCAAAATACCAATACGAAGCAGGTCTTTACTGGTCTGATACCTGCCTTGAATCACCCTGCCCCCATTACATTGGGATACATTGAGAATGATCAAACCCCGTTTCACAGCTTTTTCTAAAATATCCAAAAACCAAGCCTCACTGGGACTGTTCCCTGAACCATAAGTTTCCAAGATAACGCCCCTTAACCCTTTGATAGATAAGCAGGCTTCCAATACCTCAGCCGTAATGCCAGGAAACAGCTTCACGACCACCACATGGTTGTTCAGTTTATTGGAATACCTCAGCTTTACCCCTTCCTCAAAAGGCTTTATAGCAGCGTAATTATAGTCAATCACAATACCCGATTCCGCCAAAGCCGGGTAATTTTCTGATTCAAAGGCGTCAAAATGTACACTTTGCACCTTCTTGGACCTATTGCCCCTTAGCAACATGTGATTAAAGAATATACAAACCTCAGGCACGATTGGCTTACCATTGGCCTTGGCTGTGGCAATCTCAAGCGAGGTCATCAAGTTTTCCCTTGCATCTGAGCGCATAGCAGAAATGGGCAGCTGCGCTCCTGTAAAAATCACCGGTTTACTTAAGCCCTGCAACATGTAACTGAGCATGGAAGCAGAGTAGGCCATGGTATCCGTTCCGTGCAATATTACAAAACCATCATAGCTATCGTAATTTTCAAAAATAATATACGCCATATCCACCCAATGCTGCATATTGACATTGGAAGAGTCTATAGGCTCAGGAAAAGAAATTACCGTAATGGCAATGTTCATCTGCGTCAAAGAAGGTACTTTCTCCAGTATCTGTCCAAAATTAAAAGGCACCAGCGCCCCAGATTCATCGTAGGCCATACCCAGTGTCCCCCCTGTGTAAATGATCAAAACAGAGGAGGTAATATCACTTTTTGCTGACGTATTTAGTCTTACTATTTTGTAGTTCATGGTTCAAAATGATGAAAAATCCTTTTGGCATTACCGCTGGTCAGTTCAGCAATTTCATCCCTTGATTTCTGTAACAAATCCCCTACCCGCTCTGCAATAACAGGAATATATTCAGGAGAATTCCTTTTTCCCCTATGAGGGACCGGTGCCAAGTAGGGTCCGTCAGTTTCTAAAACAACAAATGCAGGGTCTACATGAGGCAGCACAGCATCCAATCCTCCATTTTTGTAGGTTGAAACCCCACCAATACCCAGCATAAAGCCCAGTTGAATAATTTCCTCTGCCTGGGCTAAACTCCCGGAAAAACAATGAAAGATCCCTTTTAGGTTTTCGTCTTTTTCCTCTTGAATGATGGCAATGGTCTCATCCATGGATTCCCGGCAATGCAGAATGATAGGCCATTGCTTTTCTTTGGCCCACTGTATCTGAACCCTCAAGGCTTCTTTTTGTTGCTCAAAAAATGTTTTGTCCCAATACAAATCCAAGCCGGTTTCACCGATACCCGCAAATTCCCGCTTATTGATCCAGTCTTCCATGACGTACAACTGCTTCTCAAAATCCTTCTTCACATCACAGGGATGCAGCCCCATCATTGGAATACATACACCCGGGTAGCGCAATTCGCACTCCAACATGGCATCAATGGTATCCACATCCACATTGGGCATGTACAATTGATTGACGCCTTTTTCCAGCGTCCTTCTGATCACTTCATCTCTATCCCCCGCATATTTATCTGAATAAATATGCACATGGGTATCTATATAGCTCACTGTTCAAATAGGTTTGATTCAAACTTTTCAATTTCCAATTGCTTCCACGCTCAATAGTATTGTTTTTTTCAGAAATGTTTTTTGAACTCATTTCAAGAATTTTCTTTGAAAAGCATAAAATGCCTTTCTGAAATCCGACTTCAAACTTCCGACATCAATACTTCCTTCCCTTCCAATCCGTTTTGGACGGCCAAAAATAATAAACTATCGTGGACCAAGCAGTAAGCATATAATATATTTCAAAAAGGAGGAAATCAACCCATTTTAACCGAATGCGGGTTTTTAAAGCAAAACAATAAATAAAAAGCCCTTGTATTAACACTTTGATCAGCCAAAGGATTATTCCTTCAAAAGGATATAAAAAAACCAAAAATAAAACCGCTGGAAAAAAAAGCACCTGTAGCCCTAAAAGCAGTTTCCAAACTGAGGGAAGATCCATGGCGCCTGACATCCATCTTTTCCGTTGCCGCATCAGTCCTGCAAAATTATCCTGTCCCTTGGTCACCACAAGATTATCCTGATTCACCAAATGGATAAGCGGGAAACCTTTTGCCTCTATTTGTTTGGCCATTTCAAAATCCTCTGTCAAAGAAAAAGGGATACCCTCAAATCCTCCGACTGCGTCATAGGCTGATTTCGAAATCAACATGTTGTTACCCATTGAAGTTACCGCAATCCCCAAATCATCCATCACCTTCACCATGCCCAGAGTAAGCCACCAGTCAAAGGCCTGCATCCGATCAAAAAGGGCGTGGCCCTTTATCCTGGTAATTCCAGTGACCACGCCAGCCTGGCTGCTTTGCCAAGCAGCCACCATCGACCGGGCCCAATTTGGCCCTACCACACAATCTGCATCTGTGAACAGTAACAATTCTCCCGTGGCATGTCCCACCATTTGCTGAAGGGCATTGGCCTTACCGTTCATTTTGAACCCATCTCCAGCTTTTACCTCCAAATACAGCGCTTGGGAGTTTTGCTTAGCCCATTGCTGCAAAATTTGGGCAGTCCCATCTTCACTCCCATCATTACCCATAATAATCTGTAACTTGGAACTCGGATAATCTAAACTTTCCAAAGCCTCCAAACATTGCGGGAGATTATGTGCCTCATTTCGGCAGGGAATCAAAATACTGATTTGAGGGAAAGCTATCTGCTCCCCTTCCCCATAATTTTTAAAATTATATCTTAAAAGTAGGAAAAGTATGACATCCTGTAAAATCAATAAAAACACCAAACCGATAGAAATGAGCAACATCATAGGGTACAGGTTTCAAAACCGGATAGTTGCACAAAATCCAGGTAATCGGGAAGGACAGCTTTAATCGTTGTAGCCGTTTTCTCCTGATCATGAAACAACACAATAGACCCATTGCGGGTGTGCTTTTTGCTTTTGTATAAACATCTTTCAGGCGCTTGATCCGGATCATAATCCCCAGAAATCACATCCCACATCACCACTTGATAATTGGGTGAAATTAACTGAAACTGCTTTCTGGTAATTCTTCCATAAGGCGGTCTGAAAAAAAGCGTTTTTTTACCTGTAGCACGAAGTATTTCTTCCTGACACCTTTGAACGTCTTCCAAATAGGCAATAAGGGGTTGGCGATAACCATCCAAATGATGAAAAGTATGGTTACCTATCCCATGTCCAGCTTGAGCCACTTGCTTGGCCAAATTGGGGTGTTTTCGGATATTGTCCCCTACCATAAAAAAAGTGGCCAGCATATTCCTCTTTTCCAATTCATCCAAAACAAAATCTGTCACCCCTGGCACTGGCCCATCATCAAAGGTGAGGTATAGTTTGCGTTCCTCCCTTGTTCGGTGCCAAAGCATTTGACCAAAGATTCTGGGAACAAAAGATGGAATATGGTGCAACCAAACCATAATTATTGGAACCTTAAGCTCAAAAGGGTAATATCATCTCGCTGGGCTTTGCTTTTTGAAAAACTTTGAAGCTCTTCTAAGAGCAAAGTATGGAAACGCCTGGGAGACATGCACAAACGGTCTTTGACAAACTGGTGAAATCTCACATCACCATATTCTTCCTCCTCTTCATTTTGTGTTTCAATAAGGCCGTCTGTATACAGGTGAACCGTAAATCCGGTAAGGTGTGATCTTTTACCCAACTCTAAAAAAGGCAAGGTTTCAAATGCCCCCAGAATGGTGGTCCCAGCCCCTAAAAGTTCAGTCCGGTTTTCTCCCTCCCAACAGAGGACTGGAGGATTATGGCCTGCATTGACATAATTTAGTTCCCTTTTTTTATAATGGTAATGGCCCAAAAAGAAAGTAATGAAGCGCTCCCCTTTGGTATTATCGAATGTGGTATAATTGAGTTGCTCTACCACCATACTCAAATCAGAAGTACTACGGAGTAAAGTCCTGAGAGCCGCCTGGAAATTTGACATCAGCAAGGCCGCCGGCATCCCTTTTCCAGATACATCTGCAATACAAAAGAAGACCTCGTCTTCAGACTTTTGGATCAGGTCATAATAATCACCTCCTACTGTGGAATGAGGGATATAAGTCACTTTGGCTGCCAAACGCGGTGTATTTGGCAGCTCGGCTGGGAACAACATGCGCTGCACATTGGAAGCAATCTCTACCTCCCGCTTGAGGCGTTCCTGTTCCAGTTGCCGCTTGGCAAATTTCTTGTTTTCCAGCGCCACCACCAGGATATTGGCCAAGGCTTGGGTGAAATCCAGGTCAATATCTTCTTGCTGGGATTTTTTCTTTAGAAACAAAATGGCCAACATCTTGTCTTTATGGATAACCGGAAGATAGCTTTCCAGCTCGCCAAAAGAATAGGAAGTTCCCACCTCAATTTGTAAAGCCCCACTCTGCTTATCGTAATTTACTTTTTCTCCCGGAATCTGATCTGGAATCTGATTTTTTAAACCATGGCTTATCATTTTCTCATACGATTCACCCTGAATCATATAAAGTAACAAAGACCTGATATTGAGATGAACAAGACAAGTGAATTTAAAAATATCCAAAAGGACAGCCGCAGGCTTATTTTCATTAATCGCCTGAGTGATCTCCAACAAGGATTTCAATTCCAGTTCTTTTTTTTGATATTTTGCCAGTTCTGTGCCCATCTTAATAGTAACGGCCATTATGGGCCATTAGTCCTTTTTTGGTAGCCAAAAAGTACATTTGCTCTGCTTCATGCTTCAAGTTCTTTACCTCAAAAATTTCATGATCCGGCTCTGCCAAACACTTGATAAAAGACTTTTGATAAAGCGATTCCAAAGTACATTTTAATCGTTCATCCTCCCATCCTAAAGTTGCTTTCAAATATTCATAAGGATGAACAAAATACAGCTCATCTAGTAAATCAAATTCGTCATCGGTCATATTTTGATCTTTAAACCCCTAAAATTAATTGAATTGGGATGAATTTCTGCCTTTCCAGCGTATTTTTCCAAAAATGGCCTTCCACCCTACCATTACCACATAAAAAGGATGCCAAAGTGAAGTAAGGAAAAAGTCTTTACTGTATAGTTCTAAGTTGAGATGCTTTAAGGTTTTGCCCAAAACCCTGCGTTCAAGCAGCAATTTTAAGCCCCAAAGCCAGCTAAAAATCATGACACCTCCCCAGCCTTGACTCAATAAAATCAAACTACTTAAAAAAAGCAGCTGCAATAAAACAGGTAAAAAAGATAGGACTTTATGATAAAAAGAAGCATGCAGCCGCCACTTGGAAGCCCATCTTGCCCTTTGTGAATAAAGCTTGCCCCAAGAAGGTTCTGCCTGGGTCCAAACCAAGTTATCCAATAAGTAAACGGTGGAATTCCCTCCATATCTTTGGCTGATCTTTTTGAGTAAAAATTCATCATCCCCGGAAGGGTGTTGCTTATTTCCTTCATAAGCCCCAACATTCAAAAATGCTGCTTTTCTATAAGCCATATTAGCTGCGCTGCACATCAATGGCCTACCCAAGCCAAACCCCATTTGAGTCATCAGCCATATGCTTGCCCACTCTATTTGTTGGAATTTTGAAAGAAAGGTATCTGCACCCTGACTTATGACAGGACCTGCTGCCAATTGGGTCTTAGGGGCATCAAATGCCTGAAGATAAAGCTCAATCCAATTCACAGGCAAATTACAATCTGCATCCGTTGTTATTAAAAGGCCTCCACGGGCATGATGTACAGCAGTTTCAATGGCCTCTTTTTTTCCCTTTCCTTGATTTTCGAGTACCACAAATGCTATATCTGAATCTCTATTACCTTCAATCAGACGGTGCAGCAATGCCTTCCCTGCATCTTCACTGTGATCATCTACAAACACAACTTCGAATGGCCTGTATTTTAATTGTAGCAATGAAACAAAGAGTTGGGGAAGATTTTTTACCTCATTCCGAAATGGAATAAGAATGGAAACCATTTCTTGACTATGCACAATTTCATCCTGCTTCGGGCTACGATTATCCCACAAGCTTCCCAGCCAAAGTAAAGCGAGGCCATAAAGTATCCCTAACAGCAGGTAAAATGTTAGCATGATTTCTCTTAACTTGCGGTGATGAGTAAAGAAGGGAAAAAACCCACAAAGGAAAAAATAATTTTAGGAATAGACCCGGGGACCAACATCATGGGTTACGGACTTATCCTTGTTGAAGGTAATAAGTACAGTTTGCTTCAATTCGGTGTGATACACCTTAAGAAATACAGTGGACATGAATTGAAGTTGAAAAAGATCTTTGAAAGGATTACTGGCTTGATAGATGAATTCCATCCTGATGCGGTAGCCCTTGAGGCTCCTTTTTATGGAGAAAATGTCCAGTCCATGTTAAAATTGGGCAGGGCTCAGGGAGTAGCCATGGCCGCTGCATTGGCCAGAGAAATCCCTATTGCGGAATACTCCCCCAAAAAGGTCAAGCAGTCTGTCACAGGGAATGGCAATGCTTCAAAGGAACAGGTGGCTCAAATGCTCAAAACATTATTGCACATCAAAGAACTACCAAAGCTTCTGGATGCAACAGATGCCCTGGCAGTGGCCATTTGCCACCATTTCCATGATGGCCGCCTGCAGACCAGAGGCAGGACTGCAGGCTGGAAGTCCTTTTTGGAAGAAAATCCTGGTAGACTTAAAGGTTAAAACCTTCTTGCAACAGAAAGCTTAAATACCCTATTTTTGACATTCACGTCAAAATAATTGAGGCTGATCAATCCTAAATCATAGGAAACCTGAACATTAAGGTCAAAAGGCAAATCCACACCTACTCCAAATACACCCGCAATATCATATCCTCTTAATACTTCCATAGTTTGTGAAACATTACCATTCAGGGTATATTTCCTGGATACCAACAAAGAGCCTTGCGGGCCTGCAAACACATTGAACATATCCCCGATGTGATACCTGACCAAAATAGGAATATCAATATAATTTAGGTTTTCCTTAATGTCACCTGAACTTGATTTGTAGCCCTTTTGGGAAAAATACAACCCTGGCTCAATCGTCAATTCATCTTGCAATTTATACTCGTAAAATGCACCTAAATGGAACCCTACTCTGGAATTGAAACTGAAGCCATCAAAATTGGCAACATTCAACCCACCTCTAGCCCCAAATTGAGCATAGGAACTTGTTGCGCTAAACACCAACAATATCCCCAATAAAAGCAAAAACGGCTTTTTCATAGTTTTGATTAATTAATATAGCTTAATGATTAAATTAGGTTTTGGTTTTAAAGAAAAACATGTAAAAGTATGGGCAATTTAGTAGAAACCCTCAGTAAGTTTAATTTTTTATTTTATCAAATGATTTTTATGCTGATTTTAAATAATTTTGAAATAATTTGTCGTAATAATACTATCAACCCTAATAAAATAGATCCAGCAACATGAAAACCCGAAATTTACTGCAAATATCCCTTCTGATTTTTCCACTAGTTTACTTATTTTTCTCTTGCTCCAGCTCCACCACTGAAATGACTTTTGACTCCAGTAAACTCAGAAAAGCCTCTCAAGAAGAAGTTGAAAAAGTCGTTGAAGCTTTTATTCTGGCCGAGGATGGGGATGTAATTGAAGTCCCTGAAGGGTTCTACAGTTTCAAAACCCAATTGATTTTGGACAATAAAAGCAACATCCAAATCAAGGGGCAAGGGATGGACAAAACGGTCTTATCCTTCCGGGAATTAAAAACGGGCGGAGAAGGAGTCAAGCTGGTAGGAAATGAAATCTTAATCCAGGACCTGAGTATCGAAGATGCACCCGGCGATGGGGTAAAAAGTCAGCATGTGGATGGTATGACTTTCAGGAGAATCAATGTCACCTGGACCAATGGGGACAAATCCAAAAACGGCACCTATGCCATTTATCCCGTTCAATGTAAGAATGTGCTGATAGATGAATGCATTGCTTCCCATTCCAAGGATGCCGGTATCTATGTAGGTCAGTCAGAGAATATCATCGTCAAAAACTCGCTGGCATTTGGCAATGTGGCTGGGATTGAGATAGAAAATTCAGACAACGCGGAAGTATATGGGAATACCGCAAGGGACAATGCCGGCGGAATCTTGGTTTTTAACTTGCCAGGGTTACCCAAGTCAGATGGGAAAGGCACCAAGATTTATGACAATGACATCATTACCAATAACCATGTCAATTTTGCCACGCCTTTGGGAGAAGACCCCAATGGCAATACTGTGACCATGATTCCTCCAGGCTCCGGCATTGTCCTACTCGCTGCCAAAGATGTGGAAGTCTATAATAACCGGATACATAAAAACAAAACGGTGGGTATCGCCATAGCCAATTACCATGTAACAGGTTTCCCCATGGATGCCCCAAATTGGTCCCCCTTCACCTCGAATATTTATGTGCATAACAATGATTTCAAAAGAACTTGGAGGTTTCCTGATTTGACCAAGGAATTTGGCCAATTGATCTCAGTGTACAATGCCCATGGTAAAGGTAAAACCCAAGACATCATTTATGATGGTTTTTTTGATCAATCCTTAGCAGAAAACATCTTAAGTAACCCCATGAGCATATGTATAGATGAAGCTGATATGGAAAAGTTAAATTTCACCTTGTTTGATCTATGGGAGGGTGAAGAAAATATCAAAGCCAGTAAAGATTACAATCCATTTGTATGTCAAACCGAAGTTTTCACAGATGTAAGTCACCTTACTCAGAAATAGCATGACAAGATTTGAGTTTCGAATTTTATTTGGTGTTTTATTCCTGGGAATGGCCTTATCCTGTTCTCAAAAGACAAGCGAAGAGATCGAGCGATGGGATCCATCTGCTATAGTGGAAGCAGAGTGGCCAGAAAAAAGTATGGCCCAGATTGATTTTGCTGGCATCCCTTTCAAAAACTTATCGGACTATGGGTTTTTCAAAGGTGAGGTTACGGCATTGGCTCCCAGTGATAGGGTATTGCCTTATGCCCCTGCCTCTTCCCTGTTTACCGATTATGCTTTCAAATCCCGTTTCATTTGGATGCCGGAAGGAGAGGCAGCTACCATCAACTCCGATGAAGAGGGCACCCTGAACTTTCCTGACCAAACCATCCTGATCAAAAACTTTTACTATCCTTTAGACTTTGCCCAGCCTGAAGGCCCCAAGCGCATCATAGAAACCCGATTGATGGTCAAACAAAACGGGATTTGGGAAGCTTACCCTTACATTTGGAATGATGAGCAATCTGATGCAGCATACAAGGTAGTGGGTGCCGAAAAACCAGTACACTGGAAAGATGCTGCCGGAGAAACCCAGGTGATCAACTACCTGGTTCCCAATAAAAATCAATGCAAAAGCTGCCACAATGCCAATGAAGTGATGGTGCCTATTGGGGTAAAAGCCAAGCACCTCAATCATACCATAGACTTTTCGGAGGGCGCCTCCAATCAATTGGAAAAATGGGCCTCTGAGGGCATGTTAAATGGCTTTGATCATCCTGAGGCCTATCCGAAAATGGTAGATTACTTGGATTCAAAGGGACCTTTGGAATTAAGGGCAAAAGCTTACCTGGACATCAACTGTGCGCATTGCCACCGGGCAGAGGGTCCCGCCAGTACATCGGGTTTGTTTTTGACCTATGAAGAAAAAGACCCCCTGAAATTGGGTGTGTTCAAGACACCCGTGGCCGCGGGTTTTGGTGCAGGCTCCTTTAAATATGCGATCCTGCCAGGGAAGGCCGATGAATCCATTCTTACCTATAGAATGGAAACCAATATCGTCGGGGCTGCTATGCCTGAAATTGGACGGGTGACTACCCATCAGGAAGGTTTAGCACTTATCAAGGATTGGATCAATTCCTTGGAATAAATTCAATAAAAAAGGAGCTGCCATATTTGACAGCACCAAGTTTTATATCACATCAATTAGAACGTGTAACCTAAGGAGATCTGAAAGCCCCTATTGAAAACGTCCACATTACTGTCTTTGAATACAGGGTTCAAACCATAATTATAGGAACCCTGCACATTCAATCCTTTGGGCAGGTTATAGCCAAGTCCAAAGACGACTCCAAAGTCTCTTTCTCTGACATTATCGGTATCAAAACTAACTGTAGAACCGACAGAAAAAATAATCTTTTTTGAAGAAAAGGATGTCTTACAAACTCAATTCACTACTTTGTCCACATAACTGGAATTCAAAATGCTCAATGCGCCCATATATTTAAGGCCAAATTTCACCGTATCTCCGACTTTATATTTTTTAGGATTATCACCCAAATTCAAGATCAGCATGTCAGAACTGGCACCCAAAATTTCAAACTCCCCATCTTCAGGAATCAGGTATTTCGGGTCTACATCAAGCAATCCAATGTCCAGAATTGCACGATAAGAGGTCCTACCATACAGGGATTCGTCGATCTCTGCTGTTTCACCCTGAGGGTTGGCAGCAAGTATACCTGAAGGCAGCAAGGGTTTTTCTTGCATTTCTATAATTTCAGCAAACAGTTCAAATACATCCCCATGCATGCCTTCAATCAATTTTTCCTCAAATAAATCCACCCCAAAAAACAAAGTCTCTCCTACCCTAAAGTGATTGACACCCTTAGGAAGTTGCTGATGAAGCATCAATGGAATTGTGACAGATGTGCCAGCAGATACCCATGGAATCTGTTTGTTAAATTTCAATTCAATGATCTGCTTATAAAGTGAAAGTTGAATCAGTTTATCTGTAGAGGGCATGACCCCATTCAGACAATTTAAATTTGTACCCAAACCAATCACCTCAATATTGGGGAGTTCAAAAATCTGGGCATAGAATTCCACCAAATGGTCTCCCATCACCCCTTCCCTGAGGTCGCCCGTCTCCACCATAATGATGATTTTATGGGTCTTTCCTTGTTTTTGGGCCTCTTCTGAAATCCATCGGATGGTGGTCAGTTCACTATTTAAACTGACATCCGCATATTTTACCAATTTCCCGATGTTCCTTTTAGATGCTGGCTTGATGTAAACAGTTTGCACATTGGGATCAATTTCCTTGATTTTCGCCAGATTACTGATCCTGGAATCATGGATTTCATGTACCCCCAAATCAATAAGTTCCTTCAACAGCATTCTGTTTCCACATAGTAACTTAGACACTATACCCCAAGAAACGTCGTGTTCATCGAACATTTTTTTCAGGAAATCAAAATTATCCTGGAGCTTTTTTTTATGTAATGTAAGGTAAGCCATTTTTATTTCTTCAGTCTCATTTCAAGGTATTTGTTGGTAAATCCAAGGGCTTCATACAATTTTCTGGCGGGGTTATCCGGTTCTACGTGCAGGGCAATATCTCCCTTAGCCAAGTCAATAGCTGTTTGCATTAATTTCTTACCTACACCCTTGCCTCTTTGGGAAGCATCTACTGCGATGTAAACCAAAATATTCTCAGGAATATAACCGGACATACCTGTTTTATTCATTACCACAGCACCAACAATTTTACCTTCTTCCCTAGCGGCTACTGTGAAGCCACCTTTATCCACAGCCTGATCCAAAGCATAATCCAGACAATTCATGATATGCTGATGCGGATCGCCGTATTTTTCCAAATGCACAAAAAGGAAATCAGCTATCTCCTTCTTCTGCAAATAGGTGGCCTGATCTTTAGCGGATAAAGTTTCTATCTTAAGCATATTCTTTAATTTTATTTTGATTTTTAATTCTATACACCATAATTACAAGCAAATACATTGCTAAAGAAGTAAAAACTCCGAAAAAATTTGGATCTAAGCCCAAAAATAGCTCCCAGTCCATCATTCCAAGCCCTGCTGTCATCGCCCCACCTGAAATCATGGCAGCTATGGCAGCCTGTGGATTCCTGTATTTAGTAAACAGACCAAATAATATGGGCACCAATAAACCCGAAACCATAAAGGCATAACTGTACAGCATCAGATCCAGGACATTGGTCATTTGCAATGCCAAGGACAAGGCCAAAACACCTAAAATCAAGGTAAAGAGTTGGCTGTAGCGGATCTGTGTATTTTCACTTTTGGGATTCAACCATTTGCCAAGCACATCGGTGCTCAGATTTCCTGAAGCTGCCATCAAACAGGAATCCGCGGTGGAGAGGACGGCTGAAAAATAAGCTGCCATCATCAAACCTAGTATTCCGGGCGGAAGTATGGTGCGCAATAAAATAGGCAAGCCCATTTCAGGATCCATTACATCCAGATCAATGATCAAAAGACCCTGCTCAAAGGCCACTTTGGACAGCAAACCGAGGGATACCCCCATAAATGCCATGATGGGCCACTCAAAAAAACCAGCGATAAACCAGGCTTTTTTGGCCGACTTCTCATCCCGGCTTGCAAAAATCCTTTGATAGAGCGTCATGCCGATGAACCAAATCGGGATTATCGTAATGCCCCAATTGGCCAAATCCTGCCAACGTAAGTTAGATAAAGAAAAGTAGGATTCCGGCAAAGTAGCCTGAATGCTCTCCCAGCCTCCCACATGAAAATAGGCAACGGGAAGGCCGATCAGAATAAATCCAAGCATCAGGATGATCCACTGTACCGTATCTGTATAGATGACTGCCTTGAGTCCTCCCAAAACAGTATACACCACCGCAATGATGCCCATGAGTACCAAGGCCTCGGTAAGCCCTAACTCAATAAAAGTCCCCGAAGCCAATTTGGCCCCAGCCAATAGTTGTGAGGAGGTAAAACCTAAATAACCAATGAGGGAAATGAAAGCAGCCACCAAAGCAACTTTCCGATTGAAGAGGTGGTCGAATATCTGCGGAAAAGTATAAAAATTGGCAAAAGCAGGATCGCTCTTTACCCGGGGAATCAACACCACTGCAGCCAACCAGGCCCCTAAAAGCCCGGTAAACAACATCCAGCTGCCTGCAAGCCCCATCACAAATCCAAGCCCCCCAAGTCCTACCGAAAAACCACCCCCAACATCTGTGGCCACTACTGAAAGACCAATATGCCAACTGCCTATATTTCTACCGCCAACATAATAATCATCCTGATTTTTATTTTGATGCATGAAGTAGTACCCTACTCCCAGCATCAACAACATGTACCCGACAAAGATGCCGAGGTCTATGTAATGCATGAATCCCCTTCCTTTAAATCAAATAAAATTTCAAATAAATATGATTTTTCAAAGGTACAAAAAATAAAAGTAGTCCAAAAGAAAGAAAACATCTATTTAAAACCGAGATAATGGCTAACAACAATTTCGGCTTAACTTAAAAAGGAAATGCATAGACTTCTGATTCAATCCTGTCCAATCCATAGATTATTCTTTTTTTCCAATCCACGGCTATAGAAGTTACAGCATGATCTAACTCATAAAATGCCAGGGGATTACCTTCCCAATCAATGGCTAAAACTTTATTATGATGAATGGAGGTCTCCCCTTCTCCAGGTTTTACTGTTTTACCATTAGCGTACAATAAAAAAATCAGTTTCTCACTTGCAGCCAAAGATTTGTAAGCATGCTGAATTTTATTAAATACCCGCTTCATATATGGCGTTCCAGAGCGATCACCGATATCAAAATCAGGCACAAATTGATGTGGACCGTGAATTCTTTTTAGAAGATTAGCTTTCTCATCATAGATCTCGATCAAATCTGTATATTCATAAGCCAATACCATTTTATCCTTTTGGGGATTGGAAATTAATTGGCCAGAAAAAACATCCACTGCCACCATGGATGGCATTTCTATGCCATAATCCGGATAATCTCCAACTCCAGACATTTGATCACCTTCCTGAGAATAGACCAAGAATCTGGAAAAAGGGACTATCGCTTGAGTAGTAGTATAAAATTGGTCATTCCTCAAATAAACTGAAGATAAAATAGGATTCATAAATGTCATACTTTCAATTTCCTCAATTACAATAGCATCACTTTTGATATCGAAAAGAAATCTTTTCATAAAGGTTGAAACAACATCATGAACCCAAACTGTCCCATCCTCTAAAAAAATCAAAACAAAAAAGTAAAAAAGGCTCTGAAATTATTCAGAGCCAAGTATTATATAGTTTAATCTATCTACACATTCTCACTGCTTACTACAGCAGAGAAGTATTCCCTGTTCATACGTGCAATATTGGTGATGCTGATGCCTTTTGGACATTCTGCTTCACAGGCACCGGTATTGGTACATGCACCAAAGCCTTCGGCATCCATCTGCGCAATCATTTTTTCTGCCCTCTCTTTACGTTCTACCTGTCCCTGTGGCAAAAGCGCCAATTGGGAAACTTTGGCAGAGGTAAACAGCATGGCAGAAGCATTTTTACAGGCCGCTACACAGGCACCGCAACCGATGCAAGTAGCAGCGTCAAATGCCTCATCCGCAATCTTTTTTGGGATAGGTATTTCATTGGCGTCAGGAACACCGCCTGTGTTGACGGACACATAACCACCTGCTTGAATGATGCGGTCAAAAGCTGACCTGTCCACCACCAAATCCTTCACCACTGGAAAGGCCTTAGCCCTCCAAGGTTCAATAGTGATGGTTTCTCCGTCATTAAAGGACCTCATGTGCAACTGACAGGTAGTCGTCTGCAAAGGACCATGAGGTTTGCCATTGATATACAAGGAACACATCCCACAGATACCTTCACGGCAATCATGATCAAAATGCACAGGATCCTCTCCTTTTCCTGCTAATTGTTCGTTCAATACATCCAACATTTCCAAAAAAGACATGTCTTTGGAAACATCGGACACTTTATATTCTCTAAAGCCTCCTTTGTCGGCGTTATTTTTCTGTCTCCAGATATTTAAAGTTAAATTCATGGCGAATAAGAGTTTAATGCTTCTAAATTACTTGTAACTTCTTTGGGTCAACTTCACATTCTCGAACACAAGAGGTTCCTTGTGCAGGACTTCTTCCTCACCTTCACCCACATATTGCCAAGCAGCTACATAAGCAAAGTTCTCATCATCCCTTAAGGCTTCCCCTTCAGGCGTCTGATATTCTTCTCTAAAGTGTCCGCCGCAGGATTCATTCCTGTTCAAGGCATCATCCACCATCAGTTCTCCCAATTCAAGGAAGTCGGCTACACGGTGGGCTTTTTCCAAAGATTGGTTAAGCTCTTCATTGCCCCCTAATACATTCACATTGGTCCAAAATTCGGCTTTAAGCTCCTTGATCATTGCTTTGGCCTTTTTCAAGCCTTCTTCAGTTCTGGCCATTCCACAATAATCCCACATGATCTTGCCCAGTTTCTTGTGGAAGTAATCCACTGTTTTCTCACCTGGAATATCCAACAGCTTTTGAATTCTGGCTTTCACATCTGCTTCTGCCTTCTGGAATTCGGGATGATCTGTTGGAGTTTTGGTATAAGGAGTTTGCGCCAAATAATCACCTATGGTGTAAGGAATCACAAAATAGCCATCAGCAAGCCCTTGCATCAAGGCTGAAGCTCCCAATCTATTGGCGCCGTGATCGGAGAAATTAGCTTCTCCCAAGGCATATAAGCCAGGAATGTTGGTCATCAAATTGTAATCCACCCAAAGTCCACCCATGGTGTAGTGAACCGCTGGATAAATCTTCATAGGTACCTTATATGGATTCTCACCGGTAATCTGTTGATACATATCAAAAAGGTTTCCATACCTGGCACGGATTACATCTTCGCTATCCCTGATGATGGCATCACGGAAGTCCAGGAAGACCGCCTCACCGGTTTCATTTACTCCTCTACCTTCATCACAGACATATTTGGCATTTCTAGAGGCTACGTCGCGGGGCACCAAGTTACCGAAAGAAGGATACTTTCTTTCCAAGAAATAATCCCTATCTTCTTCTTTGATATCATTGGCAGTGATTTCACCTTTTCTAAGCTTTTCTGCTATTTCCTTCGTCGCCGGAACCCATACCCTACCATCATTTCTCAAGGATTCTGACATCAGGGTCAACTTGGACTGATGATCTCCAGAAACAGGAATACAGGTGGGGTGAATTTGGGTGAAACAAGGGTTTGCCATCAAGGCACCTCGTTTATGTGCCCTCCAAGCTGCGGTTACATTGGAACCCATTGCGTTGGTGGAAAGGAAAAACACGTTGCCATAACCACCAGTACACAACAGTACGGCATGGGCACTGTGAGATTCAATGGCGCCGGTAATCAGATTTCTTGTGATGATACCACGAGCTTTTCCGTCTACGGTAACCACATCCATCATTTCAGTACGTGGATACAATTTTACTTTTCCATTGGCAACTTGTCTGGAAAGTGCTGAATAAGCACCCAATAACAATTGCTGTCCGGTCTGCCCCCGGGCATAGAAAGTCCTTGATACCTGTGCGCCACCAAATGAACGGTTGGCCAGAAGTCCACCATATTCTCTGGCGAATGGTACGCCTTGTGCTACACATTGGTCAATGATATTGACAGACACTTCGGCCAAGCGGTAAACATTGGCCTCTCTTGCCCTGTAGTCACCACCTTTGATCGTGTCATAAAACAAACGGAAAACAGAATCACCGTCGTTTTGGTAGTTTTTGGCAGCATTGATACCTCCCTGTGCTGCAATGGAGTGCGCCCTTCTTGGGCTATCCTGGAAGCAAAATGCTTTCACATTGTAGCCCAATTCGGCCAGAGATGCTGCTGCAGACGCACCGGCAAGCCCGGTTCCTACCACAATGACATCATATTTACGCTTATTAGCAGGGTTGACCAGCTTAACGTTGAATTTATGTTTGGACCACTTTTCTGCTAAAGGACCCTCTGGAATTTTTGAATCTAAAATCATACTTGATCGTGTTTAATTCATGAAATAGATATACAAAGGCATGCTTGCAAAAAGTGCTGGTACAATGATGCTGAATGCCAAACCTAGTTTTTTGATTGCGGGTGAATATTTTACATGGTTCAAACCTAATGTCTGAAAGGCGCTTTCAAATCCATGGGAAAGGTGAAGTCCCAAGAAAACCATGGATAGCACATAAAGCCCTACTAAAAGCTCTGATTGAAAGGCAAAAAATACAATTGAATACAAATCTTTGTACTGTTCACCAGCATAAGTCACCATTGGAATATCTCCCCAATGCATCTTATACCAGAAACCTTGTAAGTGTATCACCAGGAAAATGAGGATGATGGTGCCCAAGACCCCCATATTTCTAGAAGTCCAAGCGGAATTGGTGGATGCCTTGCTATTGGCATAAGCTACTGGTCTGGCAGATTTGTTATGCCTGGTCAAAATGATGGAATACACCACGTGTGCTAGGACAGAAATGTAAGTGAGGTAGGATAATATTTTAACGGCCGGATTGGTGGTCATAAACTTGGCGTAAATATTAAATGCCTCTCCTCCGTCATTCTTAAATAAAAGGGTGTTTCCGGAAACATGTCCAATAAGGAATATAATCAGAAACAAACCCGTAAGGGCCATCAATAGTTTTCGGCCTAAGGTGCTGCTTAAGGTTTTGGATACCCAACTCATATACTTTCGCTTAAATGTTCGGTTAATTTTTGATTGATTCTTTGTGGCCAAATTTACATTTGGAAAACTTAGCAAACAATCCAAAAACTAACCATACACTTATTTTAAAACGTTCTAAATAATTAAATTCAGAATCTAAACAAACTTTTGTTTTATGACTTTTTAACCAAGTGTTTATTTTTATTGTTTGAATATTTGGGATATTTTCATCCTGATTTGATTACATTCGTATAAGGGGATTAAAAGCAGAAAATTCATGCAATTGAGAATAAGCTACTTATTTGTTTTTTTATCGATCCTTTTTGGATCTTATCAAGCTCATGCCACACACATACGCGCAGGTGAAATCACTGCCGAGCGCGTTAATCCCCAGACATTAACCTATAGAATCACTGTTGTAGGCTATACTGATACCCGTTCCAATGTAATATTTGGACCAGGTGACATCAATTTTGGTGATGGTCGTGAAGCCAGGCTGAATACAGAAAGTGATTTTGTTTTGGTAGAATCCCTGGGCAATCAAATAGAGAAAAATACATTTGTGGTCACCCATACCTATCAAGGGCCAGGACAATATGTTATTAGGTTTAGGGAATTTAACAGGAACGACCGAACCCTGAACATGGACAATTCGGTGGATACGCCATTTTATGTAGAAACCATGATTACCATTGATCCTTTTATCGGGATCAATAACTCGCCTATCCTTACGATTCCTCCTGTAGATAATGGGGGCGTCAATATCCGATATATCCATAATCCAGGAGCCTATGACCCGGATGGTGACAGTTTAGCCTATTTCTTTGATGAAATTACCGTCAAGCCCAAGCAGGGGTTCCAGCGTTTTGTCAACAACTATAGAAGTCCCGCATCTCCAGAATTCAGTTTCAACAGGGAAGATGGATCAGGCAATCCATTCATATCTATGGACCCAATTACAGGCGACCTGATTTGGGATGCACCTGGCCTTGCAGGCCAGTATAATGTTGCTTTTCAAATACAGGAATGGCGGAAAATTGCAGGAGAATACCAACTCATTGGCTATGTGGTCCGGGATATGCAGATCATCATAGAAAACACCAATAACCAAAGACCGGAAATCATACTTCCGCCTGATCTCTGTGTGGTAGCAGGAACCCGGATAACAGAAATCATCCAAGGTTCGGATCCGGATGGAGATCCCATTAGGATTGAAGTTTTTGGTGATCCCATAGAGATCACCACTTCGCCCGCTACTTATTCACCGGTTTCTGTATTTCAGTCCAGCCCTGGAATCATTGAATTTGACTGGCAGACCGTATGTAGCCATGTCCGGGCCCGAGAATACCAAGTCAGGGTCCGTATTACAGATCAGCCTAGGTCAGGCCCGGCTTTAGTGGATATCCGCACCTGGAACATCAAGGTTGTAGGCCCTCCTCCCGTCTTTGAAGACATAGAGCAGCAACAGGGCAGGTCTGCCAAACTATCATGGGAACCTTATTCCTGCGGGTCAACCGCAGAAACCATGCAAGTATGGAGAAGACTCAATTCAGACCCTTACGAACCAGATTCCTGTGAAACAGGTATCCGGGCAGGTTATGAACTGGTAGGAACGACCAATATGGGGGTATTTGATTTTCTGGATAATAACAATGGAGAAGGATTAGCACCTGGAAATACCTATTGTTACCGATTGGTTGCTGCATATCCTCCGCCAAGGCTCGGGGAAAGCATCGTCTCTGAAGAAATATGTATTACTGTGGATGTGGATGTCCCATTGATCACCAATGTGAGTGTAGAAACCACTGATACAGAAGACGGACAGATTTTCGTCCGTTGGACACCACCTTATGATATCGACCGGGAGCAATTCCCAGGTCCTTTCACCTATGAGCTATTCAGAAGCACAGGATTTAGTGGAAACCAAAATAGGGTTTCTGTCATCAGCACCGGAGATACTTCATTTACAGACACAGGATTGAATACTGAAAACCTTGTTTACAATTATCGGGTACTTTTAAAAGAAAATAACACTGTCATTGACAGCTCAAGTGCTGCCTCTTCGGTAAGATTATCCCCTATCATCATCAATGAAGCCATTGAATTAAATTGGAATTTCACAGTTCCTTGGAACAATGCAGTATCCGAATTCAAACATGAAGTTTATCGCAATAGAACGGATCCTCTAGCTCAAGATGCAGACACATTCGTATTGATTGCAGAGGTGGATCCTACGACAGGAGGGTTCAGCTACCTAGATGATGGCAGCCATAATGGCTCCTCACTTCAGCGGGACATTGAATACTGTTATTATGTAGTTACCAAGGGCACATACAATGTAGATATGATCGAAATGCCTTTGGAAAACAAGTCTCAGATAGTCTGTGCCAGGCCTGATGATGACCGACTGCCCTGCCCACCGGTATTGACCTTTGAAGGCCCAGATTGCACAGAATTCCTGTCTGATAAAATATGTGGCTTCAATAATTTTGTACATGATCTGAGTTGGGAACCGGACTTTTCAGGTGTCTGTGATGACGAACTGAGCGCTTTCAGGCTTTACTTCAACCCTGATGGAGAAGAAGGACAGTTTGATCTTGTAGGTACCTATTCGCCATTTGAATTCGAAGCACGTATTACCAACCTTCCCAATTTCAGGGGATGCTATTACATCACAGCAGTAGATAGGTCAGGAAATGAAAGTGAACCCAGTAACATTGTATGTGTGGACAATTGTCCCAATTACGAGTTACCGAATACTTTCACGCCAAATGGGGATGGCATCAATGATACATTCATGGCCTTTGACAACCCATTTGCACGTTGCCCAAGATTTGTACTGGGCGTAGAAATATTTATTGTCAACAGATGGGGCGTAGAAGTATTCAATTACAATAGCCTGAATGCACCTGAAAATGATATTTTTATTCGATGGGATGGCAGAGATAAAAACGGCAACGAACTTCCTGCCGGCACCTATTTCTACAGCGCTACGGTATTGTTTGATGCCCTCAATCCTTCCTTACAGGAAAGAAAATTAAAGGGTACCATTCAAATAGTCCGATGAGGATACAGGACCAATACGATATCGTTCTTTTCGATGGTGTTTGTAACTTATGCAATAACGCCGTCGATTTCATCATACAAAGAGACCAAGGGGCTCATTTTAAAGTAGGAGCACTGCAGGATAAGCATGTTAAAAAAATGCTTAAACCCTATGAAGTCAAAGAGGATTACCTGGATTCTCTGATCTTGATAAGGGGAGATAAAGTGTTTTACAAAAGCAGGGCAGCTTTAGAAATTAGCAGAAAATTGAATGCCTTATGGCCCTTACTTTATGGTTTCATTATAATACCTGCATTCATCAGAGATCCAATTTATGATTGGATAGCAAGAAACCGTTATAAGTGGTTCGGTAAAAAAGAGACCTGCAGATTGCCCACCGAAGAGGAGCAAAATCAATTTCTTTCAGAAGAAGATATGCTATAGTATTTACCAAATGACCCTTGCTATGGAAATTAAAAATGTTTTCGAAAACAATAAAACATGGATCAAGGAAAAGCTTTCAATTGATCCGAATTACTTCCAAAAACTTTCAGAAGGACAGCAACCAACAATCCTTTACATAGGCTGCTCGGATTCAAGGGTGACGGCAGAAGAACTTATGGGAGTCGCTCCCGGGGAGGTTTTTGTACATAGAAACATCGCTAACCTGGTCATAGGTGTCGATGTCAATGCCATGGCAGTTTTGCATTATGCCGTAGACCACCTTCAGGTAAAGCATATCGTGTTGTGCGGTCACTATTTTTGCGGAGGGGTCAAAGCGGCCATGCAGGCGCAGGATCTTGGGGTATTGAACCCATGGCTTCGAAACATTCGGGATGTTTACAGATTACATCAAAAAGAATTGGATGCCATAGCGGATGAAAATTCCCGTTACAACAGACTGATTGAGTTGAATGTACAGGAACAATGCATCAATTTGATCAAGACTGCCACCGTTCAAAAAGCCATTAAGAAAAGAGGTCTTCAGGTGCATGGTTGGGTATTTGATATGGCCAGTGGAAAACTGATTGATCTCCAAATCGACTTCAAAAAAATCCTTTCCAAAATTATGGAAATTTATGATTTAGGAGAGTAATCGCCTGCACTTTTCCCCTTGAACCCGAAGCTTTGTTTATATGGATTCAACCCTATTTCTAACCATACAGGACCATCCTAGTCCGATGAATCACGCGCATTCACATTGAATTCTCTATATTTGCAGCTCAAATCAAAGCAAATATCATGAAAGCATATGTTTTTCCGGGCCAAGGGGCTCAGTTTTCGGGTATGGGAAAAGACCTGTATGAAAACAATGAAGCTGCTAAGGCACTATTTGAGCAGGCCAATGAAATTTTGGGATTTCGCATTTCTGACATCATGTTTGGAGGCAGTGATGACGAACTCAAACAAACCAAGGTCACACAACCAGCCATTTTCCTACATTCCGTGATCTTGGCAAAAACCTCTCCTGACTTTAACCCCGATATGGTGGCCGGACATTCACTTGGCGAATTTTCCGCCTTGGTTGCCAATGGCACCCTTGCTTTTGAAGATGGGCTAAAGCTGGTTTACCAAAGGGCTTTGGCCATGCAGGAAGCCTGCGAAATCAACCCTTCCGGAATGGCTGCCATTTTAGGCCTGGAAGACGAAAAAGTAGAAGAAATCTGCGCTGCCATAGAAGGGGAAACTGTAGTGCCGGCCAACTACAATTGTCCGGGACAATTGGTTATTTCAGGTTCCAATAAAGGAATTGAAATTGCCTGCGAAAAAATGAAGGAGGCAGGAGCAAAAAGGGCGCTTCCTTTGCCGGTTGGAGGTGCATTCCACTCTCCTCTGATGGAACCTGCCAGGGAAAAATTGCAAAAAGCCATTGAATCCACTGTTTTCCATAGCCCCTCTTGTCCTGTGTATCAAAATGTAAGTACAACAGGAGTAAGTGAGGTGGAAGAAATCAAGAAAAACCTCATCTCCCAATTGACTGCTCCTGTAAAATGGACCCAGTCTGTTCAGCAAATGGTAGCTGACGGAGCGACTGAGTTCATCGAATGTGGACCGGGTAAAGTATTACAGGGATTGGTTAAAAAAATCCACCGCGAAGCAGAAGTTTCAAGCATATAAGCAAACTAAAGGCCTGGATTTTCCAGGCTTTTTTCATATTGCTGTACTTTTGAATTGTCTTTACATTGTTTCAGCAAAAACGATTGGGACATCCCTGATCTAGGGTGCAAAAATGTAGGTAAAACTTCTGCAAGAGGTGCTAGGACAAATCTCCGCTCCTCCAAATAAGGGTGGGGAATGATCAGTTTCTCCGAATGTATGAGCCTGTCTCCATAGTACAATATATCTATGTCCATCGTTCTATCTCCCCATTTGACCTCACGTACCCTTTCTAATCTACGTTCAATTTGTTGTATAATGTCCAGCACTTGCTCAGGCTCCAACTGACTTTCAAAAATTAAAACCTGATTGAGGTAATTCCCCTTTGAGGCCCCTCCCCAAGCTTCTGTTTCAAAGATGGAGGAAGCATTAAGTTCTGGACCCAACTTTTCAGAAAGTATTTTTCTTGCCTGCTGAATCAATAAAAGCCGATCTCCAAGATTTCCTCCGATAATTAAAACCAGTTTTTCCATTTTACTGTTGCCTTAGCGAATCAAACATAAATAAAAAAGGCTTATTTTAGCTGCATAAATTAGACGAATATGAGATTTCTAGGTAATGTTTTAGCTGTTATAGTTGGTCTGTTGGTTTTTTCTGTCATGAGTTTTTTTATTCTTGCAGGGCTGATAGCCATTATTGCTTCTTCAGAAGATGAGGTAAAAGTCAAAGAAAATACTGTTTTAGTGATTAACCTGGAAGGCCGTGTGCTGGTGGAAAGAAGTAACGAAGATGATCCCGATTTCTCTTCTTTGGGTTTGTTCAGCGGTGTTCCCACCATAGGCCTCACAAGTTTAAAAACTGCCATTCGCAACGCCAAAGAAAGCGATGATATCAAAGGAATTTTCCTCAAACCCGGCACTTTTATGGCAGGGCAGGCGGGTATCAAGGAGCTGAGGGATGAACTTGTTGCCTTTAAAGAGTCTGATAAATTTATTGTAAGTTATGGAGAAATTTACACTGAAAATGGTTATTATCTCAGTTCCGCATCAGACGAAATATACATCAACCCTTCCGGCTTTATGGAATTCAATGGTTATGCCAGTGAAATCATGTTTTTTAAAGGTCTATTCGAAAAACTGGAAGTTGAGCCACAGATTTTTAGGGTAGGTGATTTTAAAAGTGCGGTTGAGCCCTTCATGTTGGACAAAATGAGTGAGGAAAACCGCCTGCAGACGGCTTCTTTTCTCAATGACCTGAGTAATTATGCCCTAAATGAAATCGCCGAAAGCAGGGGGATTGGACTGGAAAGGCTCAAGGAAATCAACCAACAAATGTTGGTCAGAAAGTTGAAAGATGCAGAATCCCTGCAATTGATTGATGGGCTTTGGTACGAGGACGAGGTCATTGACCATATGAAGGAAAAATTAGGCTTGGAAAAAGACGATAAGATCAATACGATCAACATTTCGAGGATGAACCGCGCTATAAAAACCAAGGGTAAAAGTTCTAAAAACAGGATTGCAGTCATAATCGCTGAAGGAGAAATCATGGGGGGAAGGGATGAGACCATCATCAGCTCGGAAAGGTTCAAAGATGAAATCCGAAAAGCAAGAAAAAATGATAATGTAAAAGCCATTGTCCTCAGGGTAAACTCACCGGGGGGCTCAGCCCTGGCCTCAGAAGTAATCTGGAGAGAATTGGAAGAAACCAGAAAAGTCAAGCCGGTCATTGCCTCCATGGGTGAAGTAGCAGCCTCAGGGGGGTATTACATTGCCGCAGCTTCGGATACTATTGTCGCGCAACCCAACACCATTACGGGTTCCATCGGAATTTTTGCACTATGGTTTAATGCTCAGGGCCTACTGAACAATAAGTTGGGCATAACCACTGATGTGGTAAAAACAGGAGAATTCTCTGACTTTCTAAGTCCAACAAGAAGGGTGAGCGAGATGGAGCGGAATATTTTTCAGGCCCAAATAGAAGAAGGATATGATATTTTCCTCAGCCGTGTATCACAAGGGAGGGAAATGTCCAAAGAGGATGTGATGTCAGTAGCATCCGGAAGGGTATGGACGGGCAATCAAGCCTTGGAAAATGGTTTGGTGGATGTTCTTGGAGGCTTGGATACAGCCATTGAAATAGCAGCCAAAAGAGCAGAAGTAGAAGATGATTACCGTGTGGTATACTATCCCGAAATCAAACCTTGGTTTGAAAGATTTCTCAATCAGTTTTCCAATGAAGTGCAAGCCTATTATCAACAAAAAAAATTGGGTAATTTTTACCCCATTTACCATCAGATCGAGCAAGTTAAAAAATATGAAGGCATTATGATGCGCATGCCTTATGATTATACCATTCAATAAAAAGGGGCTGTCTTATGAGACAGCCTCTCTTTATTCCTGGAGTAAAATCTTCCAAGCCATTTCCACATCACCCAACTCCAGCACTTCTTTGGCGTATTGATGCAAGTGATTGATATAGCTTTCTCTATCATGTTGAAACCTGATGCGCATTTCCTGAATAACAGGTTGCGTTGCAAATTCTAACACTTCCTCCTGACCTGGCAAAGCTTCCACATTGCCCAATCTCCCCAAGTTGTTGCCCGAGAGCACTGTGCTGTTTCGGATACTAAAAGGAATGGCATCAACTCCTATTCCTTTGGTTCTAATTGGCTTGGGGATTTCAAAAAGTGCATCTCCCTGAGCCCTACAGTACCAATCTCCCCCCATCCTGGAAACTGCATCTAATTTGAATGGATCTATTTGACCTTTTTCATTGAATATATCTTCCCTAAAGTGTGCCAAGATTACTTCACAGAGTACCAAGTTGCCCGCTCCCCCCTCTTCACCTAAAGGAATAACTTCCTTAACCCTACATTCAAATGCAGCAGGTGCCTCCTTTACCCTAGGTGGTTTTACCTTGGTAGAAGGTACTTCGGTGAGTCCTGACTTGATAAATTCATTGACCCCTTGTTCATACTCTGTACTGGCCAAAGACATTTGCTCCACCATGGCATAATCCACAATATTGATCACCACTTCCGGCACCTCGAGGACATTTTCCAGACTGTGCTTGGTTGTATTGTCCCTAACCCTTCTTGAAGGCGAAAAGATGAGGATTGGCGGATTGGAACCGAATATATTAAAAAAGCTATAAGGGCTTAAATTGACATTCCCGGATTTGTCGACTGTACTGGCAAAGGCAATGGGCCTGGGAGCGATTGCTCCCAAAAGGTAACCATGTAATTCGGCCGTACTTATTTCTTTTGGGTCTATGGATTTCATAAAGCTGCTTTTATATTATTAACACCAATTTCTTCAAACGGTTGCCTGACTTCATTTTGTTTTGCTAAATTAAGCAAGTCAAATTATTTGTACCATGAACCTCAAAACTTTAATCTCATACTTTGTCTTTTTGGGAGGACTTATGTCCTTCTTGCTGAACAGTTCGGAAGCCGTAGCCCAAAGCATCAATGTTGCTACCTATAACATACGCTTTGACAATCCTAATGATATCGGGAACCTATGGAAAGACCGATCACCCCATCTCATCAATCAGATTCTTTTTCATCAAATGGATATTATCGGTACACAGGAAGGATTACACCACCAACTTGAGGAAATGCAAACAGCTTTAGGTTTCCCCTACCTTGGCGTAGGCAGGGATAAAGGAGGAAAAGAAGGGGAATTCAGCGCCATATTTTACCATGCAGATAAACTGGAAGTTATGGATCATGGCACTTTTTGGTTGTCGACTACCCCGGATCAACCTTCTAAAGATTGGGATGCCGCCCTACCGAGAATCTGCACCTGGGCCAAATTCAAGTGGAAGATAGAAGAGAAGGAGTTTTTTGTATTCAACATACATTATGATCACATCGGACAGCAAGCCAGGGAAGAAAGCAGCAAATTGGTCCTCAGGAAAATCAAGGAAATAAACAAAGGAAATTTACCGGCCATTTTTATGGGAGATTTCAACGTGACTCCTGACAATCCTGCTTATCAAACGGTCTTAGAACAGTCCGACATGAAGGACAGCCGTTCAATCAGCCAAACGCCTTCCATTGGTAATCAGGGAACATTTAATGGATTCAATTGGGATAAATTACCGGAGGGCATCATTGACCATATTTTTGTAAGCCCTGGAATTCAAGTCTTAAGGCATGGTATTTTGACGGACAATTACGGCATGAAATACCCATCTGACCATTTTCCTGTGCTGGCAGAGATTTCATGGTAAATCCATCTGGCCTGTAATACCTTTCTATCTTATAAGATAGACGGCTTTTTGAAGCACAACCTGTCCCGGTTACGGGACTAGGGACAAAAGGAAACGGAATCCAGAATCAGCTTCTGGATTCGGACAAGTCTGTGAATACGGCTCGGTTGTCCGAAGTATCCGAACTTCGGACCCTGATTATCGAGCTTCCAGCTCCACTTAACAAATTGCACCCACACAAGTAGTATATTTTTGAACCATAACCTGTCCAAATAAAAGGAAACAAAAGGAAATCATCATGGAAACCCACTTCCGACTTCCGCCCTCCGAAATCCCACTTCATCTTAATTCTTGCTTCTTGTGTCCCGCTTCTAACAGGCTTTTGTGGACTTTTGTGTTTAAAAATATATCTC
>NZ_AMGM01000034.1 GCF_000298295.1 Cecembia lonarensis LW9 | reverse complement strand
TTTTGCTCAATCAAATCAAGTATTCATACACACTCTTGTAGCAATTATTTTCCTCAACATAATCAAAAAAAGCATTATAAAAGGAATGATGGCTTAGCGTAGCACTATCGCCAATAACCACCAGCTTCCTTTTTGCCCTCGTCAGTGCAACGTTCATTCTTCTGGTATCTGCCAAAAAGCCTATCTCTCCTTTAGCATTGGACCTTACCAAAGAAATCAAAATAATATCCCGTTCTTGTCCCTGAAACCCGTCAATGGAATCAATGGTCAAAAGTTCTGGAAAAGACCTGAGGTTGGGAAAGGCATAGCTTTCAAAAAGAAGCTCATTGAATTTCCTCACCTGTGCCCTATAGGGTGCTATCAATCCAATGGTCCACCTTTTTTCCTTGATTTTGGCGATTCCAGTACGCTTGAGTAAGTCTTCCAAATATTGCAGGGCAAATCTAGCTTCCTCCTGATTGAAAGTACTTAGTGACTCTTCTTCAATAGCTTCGACAAAACCACTGCCTGCAGTATCTATAAATTCCAAAACAGGCTCACCCTCGGAAAGAAAATGACTTTCTGTATTTTTTGCTGCGCCCAACTCATTTTGATAAAAGATTTTATTTGAAAATCCCATAATCAATTCCGGCATTCTATACTGGAGTTGAAGCATTTTGGTGACCTGCGGCTGCCTTTTGGTTACCTTTTCAAAAAGGGTTTCGCTTAATCCAGCTTTAGCCGCTTCATATGATTTGATGGTTGGGGGCAACTGGCAATGATCCCCTGCCATTACCACTTTCAGGGCCTTTTGGATAGGGATCCAAGAGGCTGCTTCAAGTCCCTGTGCGGCTTCATCAATAAAAACAATTGGAAACTTCATCCCCTTCAAAACGGAATTCGACGCACCGACCAAAGTAGATGCAAAGACTTGGGTTTGCTGAAATACATCATACATTATATACTCTTCCAAATGTTCCGCTTCATCTTTCAGCCTATTGGCCTCATCAAAAAGTCTCTTACGCTGCATCCTTTCTTCAGAGCCAAAACTTCTTTTATACTTTTGTCCCAACTTCCTATATTCATCTGCTTTTTTCTTGAGCTTCTTCAAATCCTTATAACTGTCATGAAGGGTAATTTTAGCATCTAAGGTCTGTGACAAGATATGATCCTCCACCCTCGCTGGATGCCCAATTCTTAAGGTTGATATTCCTTTTTCCCGTATTTTCTCTACCAACAAATCAACAGCAGCATTACTTGGAGCGCACACCAAGACCTGTGCATGTTGCTGAAGACTACCTATCACCGCCTGTACCAATGTAGTCGTCTTGCCTGTGCCTGGAGGTCCATGGATAATAGCCACATCCTTAGCAGCAGACACAAGTTGCAGTGCAGCCTGTTGACTGGGGTTAAGATCTACGGGAATTAAGTGAGACACACCCTCAAAATTTGGTTCTTTTTGTCCTAATAATATATTTTTAAGCTCACCTAGTCTGCTGTTTTCGGCTTTGATGACAGCTTTTAAAGCAGATTCCATCTCCCTGTAACTGGCTTCGTCAAACAAAAGGTCTATTCCAACCTTGCCCTTATGCAACCATTCCGGAAGTTCTTCCACCTGCAAGGTTACTATCATCACATCTTTCTTGATCTGATTGATCACACCATTAATTCTTAAATCAGGAGAAATATGTTGCTGAAGATTGGAAAAGATGGAAACAGACTTGCCGGATTGGAAAAGGTGGCTTTGATTAGTATCGAGTCTTTCTAGGTCTACTATCCATCTTTCGCCATATCCCAATTTAGACTTCCTTAATTGTACAGGGTACCAACAGATGCCTTCCTCTTTTTTATCTGCTATGGAAGTGTATAAAAATTTTTTTTGAACTGTTGAAGGTCTTCTTCCCACTCCTGCTTCAAAAGTTTCAAAGATTTTTTTAATTCCTCGGTGATATTTGGCATCTTTAGTTAAATTTAACGCAAAATTAAGATTTAAACTTTCCCCTTTAATCACTGTTTATAAAAACGTGAATTATCTAGCACACGCATATCTGTCTTTTGGTGAGCCAAAGGTTTTGGTTGGAAACTTTATCGGTGATTTCGTAAGAGGATCGATAGAGAAATCCTATGAAAAAGAAATAGTCATCGGCGTAAAGCTTCACTGGGCCATTGATAAATACACGGACAACCATCCGGTAGTTAAAGAAGCCCAAGAAATCCTAAAGCCAGAGTATGGACGTTACTCTACGGTTATCACCGACATGTATTTCGATTATTTCTTGGCAAAATACTGGAATAATTACCACCATATTCCGTTGGAGGATTTTGTACAGGATGTATACGAAACTATAGATAGTTTCAGAAATGTGGTACCGGAAAAATTTATGAAAACCTTTGCCTACATGCGCTATTGGGACTGGTTAGGGGGCTATGGAGATCTCGACGGAATCAGACAGGCAATGACAGGAATGGCAAAAAGGACTAAATTCCAATCCAATCTAGATACCGCGCATATTTTTTTGGATGAACACCATGAGTTTTTAAGATTACATTTTGGAGACTTCTTTGAAGATTTGGTCAGCCATTCAAAAAATAAACTCCAGGAACTAAAGTTAGAATTGAGTCCAGTATGATTCATTGTAGGCCCAAAACAAACACCTATGCTGCCTTAATTCTTGTGTTATTGGTCTTGATAGGTGGTTTGACCTATACACTCAATCATTTCGCGACACAAAGGAGTTTTGGCTTGGCATTTTACCTTATTTCGGCTGTTATCTTGACCTTTGTCATCATCATGCTCATGGTAAAAATGATGGCAGGTTATAAATTCATAGCTGCAGGCAAAGATAAGATCACCACTCGGGTTCCTTTAAAGGGATTTGCCAAATCCTATGAATTGGATCAGGTCATGGTATGGGATGAAGATAAGGTAATATCCAATAAAAGAGAGTTCAAACAGCTTACCATAGCATTTGATGATCAGCTTTCTTTTACCATCAGTAACCATGAACATGTCAATTACGATGAATTCGTAAATTACCTGCTAAAAAAATTACCGCAAAAAAAAGTCAGCGCTTTGCAAAAAGCTAAAAGTTCAAAGAAAAAGAAGCAGTAACTGCAGTATTGCCCTTACTGAATGTCCCTCCGGGTAATGAAAAAACACCCCTAGGACTGATAAACTGCCTTCCTTCTAATCTAAATAAAGTGGTGGCATTATATCGATAGTCAAGATTACAGGACAAACCAGAAACCTCTAGCCCTCTACTCAAAATAATTCCCCGGGGATCAGAATAATGCTCTGCCCTTCCTGCAAGAAAAAACTTATCGCTGACCTCTCTTCTTAGAGATAAAGTCAAACCATACCAGTTATTAGGGTTGCCAAAATAGGCTTCCTGAATACCGTAATCTGCTCCAAAAGTGAGCCCCCATGCTCCAATTTGATACTGGGTGTAGAAGTTATTGAAAAAACGCAATAGCCTGATCGGATCAAGCCCTTCATTCCCAAAATAATTTGCATAATTGATTTCCAATCCTTCAATTGGTCTGTGATTAATACCAAGCCCAATTCCGATACCTCTGCTTCTTTCAGCTCTTTGGACATTTTGCCAGCCATTGGTTGCCCATAATGTCAAATCCAAATTATCTTTTAGCGCATAAGTCAACCTAGCTCCTGTAAGGAAATAAGGAGAGTTTTCTGCTAGTAAACTTCGGCTTAAATGCCAGCCTTCTGCGCCTATCCATGATTCAAAACCTATATGAGAAGGCATTATCCCCACATCCAGCCAGAGTTTTTCATGCAATTTAATACCAAGCGAAGCTTCATTTACAAATTGTGCCCATGTTGGCTCATCAGCCAAATTGAATTGTGCATAGGTGCCCGCCATTAAGGCCAGATTAGCCCGGATACCATCTGACTCATAAGCTACCTTTAACATTGCCAGGTTAAAACTTAACTCATTATGTCGGGAAAAATTATATAGGAAATCAGGCCTATTCTGATCATCAGGCTGATTAAAATCATATGCATAATAGGTTTCCAAATAACCTGTAAATTTTAATTTGCCCTTATCATCCGCTTGCCCAAAAGCAGAATAAGTAAAAATTAAAAATATAAACAACCAGCCTATCTTCATATAAAGTAAAAATGCCTGAATTTCAAAATTCAGGCAAATTTAATCAAACACGTGTTCTAAAATTCTTATCGTAAAGTTCGATACTTTCTTTGATGATATTGAAAGCTTCTTCTTTACCTAGGAAATCTTCAACTTTCACCTCTTTGCTTTCCAATTTCTTATAATCTTCAAAGAATCTGTGCACTTCTTTCATCAGATGTGGAGGCAGTTCGTCAATGTCATTGATGTAATTGACTGACTGATCATCTGCAGCAACTGCAATGATCTTATCATCTGCTTCCCCTCCGTCAACCATACGCATTACTCCGATTACCTTGGCTTTTACCAAAGTCATGGAAGGAATATCAATTTGGGAAATAATAAGAATATCCAAGGGATCCTTGTCATCACAAAATGTTTGGGGGATAAAACCATAATTAGCCGGGTAATGAACTGCTGAAAACAACACCCTGTCCAACAACAGCATACCCGTTTTTTTATCCAATTCATATTTACCCTTGCTTCCCTTGGGTATTTCTATCACTCCCATCACATATTCAGGAGCTTCTTTTCCTATTTGCACATCGTGCCATGGATTGATCATAACTAAAAACTATTAACTTTTTCTTTAATTGACTTGCAAATTACGTCCATTTTAACCTTTTCACAAAAGAGATAGTATTTTTATAAAAAGCACCAAGGTTGAATTTTTAATTTACAGAAATGATAGTATTACTAAATTTGGCAACAACTTTGCTTGATATAAGGCTTTGAATATAAAATTTCCCATATTTGGGATAAGATCTCAAATAATGATCTTGACTTATCCCAAATAAATACTTTACAAAAAGAAAAGGTCCAATATAACGCAGATGTCAGATATCATCATGGAAAAAATTAAGATCTTGTATGTAGATGATGAAAAAATCAATCTACAAGCTTTTAGAACTACCTTTAAGCATGATTACGAGATTTTACTAGCAGAGTCGGCCAAAGAGGCCCGTCAATTGCTCGGCAATAATGCCGTACATATTGTGATTACTGACCAAAGAATGCCTACTGAAACTGGTATAGACTTTTTAACATCCATAAAAGATACACATCCAGAACCTATCAGGATCTTATTGACTGCGTATTCAGATAGTCAATTGGTCCAAGAGTCCCTTGATAATGGTCTTATTTATCACTATTTGACAAAGCCATGGGAAGAAAATTACTTCAAAAACATCATCAGGAATGCTTTTGAGACATACTGTCTTAGAAAAAAAGTTAAATCTCTAAAAAAAGAAGCGCAGCTATTGAAACAGGATCTGGAACTAAGCCAAAGGCAAAACCTTGAGACTTAAGCTCAATACCTTGCTGCAAGCAGCAATTGCAACTCTTTGTGGTTCATTGAAAATTTACGCGCCAAATAAGCATTAGTGAGACTTCCTCGATAGGTATATACACCTTTCATAAACCATTTATAATTAAAAATCATCTCCTCTGCACCTCTAAGGTCAGCCATTTGAAGTAATATTGGCGTGAATATGTTGCTAAGTCCTACAGAGGCTGTTCTAGCAACTCTTGAGGCAATGTTAGGCACACAATAATGGATGACACCATGTTTTACATAGGATGGGTTGTCATGAGAAGTCATTTCTGCCGTTGCTATACAGCCTCCTTGGTCTATACTTACATCTATGATGATACTACCATCCATCATAGCAGCAACCATTTCCTCGCTTACGACAATTTTATTTTTTCCCTTTTCCGCCCTTAAAGCACCGATAACCACATCAGCTTCCTTCAGTGCTTGGCCAAGCGTATAATTGTCTATTGTTGAGGTATAGACCTGCTGACCCAAGAGCTGTTTTATTCTCCTTAACTTATAAATATGATTGTCAAAAACTTTGATAGTCGCACCCAAACCTAAAGCTGTTCTGGCAGCATATTCTGCAACTGTTCCAGCCCCAACTATCACCACTTCTGTTGGGGGGACACCGGTGACCCCTCCCAAAATCAAGCCCTTACCATCATGCACACTGCTGAGATATTCTGCAGCTATGAGCATTACGGTACTACCCGCAATTTCACTCATGGCCCTTACAACGGGCATACCGCCTACTTTATCTTCCAAGTTCTCAAAGGCAACTGCTGTAATTCTTTTGGTATTTAAAGCTTGGATATAATCAGCATGTTGTTTACCTAACTGAAGGGCGGAAATCAGGCAAGCTCCTCCACGCATATAGCCTATTTCTTCTAAGGTTGGCGGCTCCACTTTCAAAATGACTTCCGCATCAAATGCCTCTTTGGCTGAATAAACAACTTTTGCACCAGCATCCGAATACTCTTTATCCGTAAATTTGGCATTTTGTCCTGCCAAGGTTTCTACAACCACCTCTTGTCCATTATTTACCAAGAGCCCCACTGCTTCAGGTGTGAGCACCACTCTTTTCTCCTGAGCGGCCACTTCTCGCGGTATGCCAATGACCAAAGAATTTTTAGAAATCTTCACCTTAGCAGGCGCTTCTTTTGGATATACAATGCTTTCTGTTAATTCAACCATGGATTTCGCCATTAATGACCCTTTGTAATACAATATTCCTGGCCCCGTTTTCTTCTATTTCAATTTTGATGTGGACAAAATCCAAGGGTATGTAATCCGGAATTTTCTCAGCCCACTCAATCCAACATACTCGACCACTGTAGAAATATTCTTCTATTCCTATTTCCAATACCTCTTCAGGTTTTTCAATCCTGTAAAAGTCAAAATGGTAAAATATTTCATCCTGAGCATTCCTGTATTCATTCACTATTGAAAATGTAGGAGAAGAAACAACATCATCAATCCCATATTTTTTTGAAATGGATTTAATCAATGTGGTTTTCCCTGCTCCCATTTGCCCTTTGAACACCCATACTTTATCCCTTTTACAAAACTGTATGACTTTTTCGGCAACCTGATCTAGCTGTGCTAGATTTTCACAACGGATAATTTTCAAAATGGTCAAATATTCTTTGGAACAAGATGAACAAACGGCACTATCATTTCCTCCAAAGACACTCCTCCATGTTGAAAAGTATCTTTGTAGTAATTTACATAATAATTGTAATTGTTTGGATATGCAAAGAAATAATCTTCCACCGCAAAAACATAACTCGTGGATACATTAAATTTTGGAAGCTTTGCATCTTCTGGTTTTAAAACCTCAAAAACCTTCCCACTTTCATAATTTAGAT
Source organism: Cecembia lonarensis LW9 (assembly GCF_000298295.1). Taxonomy (GTDB): domain Bacteria; phylum Bacteroidota; class Bacteroidia; order Cytophagales; family Cyclobacteriaceae; genus Cecembia; species Cecembia lonarensis. The sequence goes on along the minus strand of NZ_AMGM01000034.1, from coordinate 35,292 downwards.
TCTTGCCTTGTTTGTACCTAAGATTGGTAGTCACAGTTTTATCACCGATGATTTTATAGGGTTTATGCACCCGCTTGGTTCCATGATCTGTGGTTACGATAACTTCTGCACCCAAGTCATTGATTTTCTTAAATAATTCAAATAATGATGAATGTTCAAACCAACTTTTTGTCAATGACCTGTAGGCCGACTCATTTGGGGCTAGTTCCCTGATCATTTTCATATCAGTACGGGCATGAGAAATCATATCCACAAAATTGTATACCAATACATTCAAATCATTGTTCAACAAATTATGCAGCTGATCCAAAACAGCTTTTCCTTGATAGGCTTGCAGAATCTTATGATAACTGAATTTGATATTTAACCTATTTCGGTGTAGGTTCTCCGCCAAGAATTCCTCTTCTTTATTATTTTTCCCTTCGTCAGAATCTTCTCCTTCCCAAAGTTCGGGGTGAAACCTCGCCATTTCCGAAGGCATTAAACCGCTGAAAAGCGAATTTCTTGCGTACGCAGTGGTAGTAGGCAAAATACTGAAATAAGTGCTTTCCTCCTGCATATTGAAATAGGGAGAAACCAAAGGTTTTAAGATTTCCCATTGATCCAATCTCAAATTATCAATAACAACAAAAAACAAGGGTTTACCTTCCTTAAGCATGGGAAACACTTTTTCCCTCATTAATTTATGGGAAAGAAGAGGTGCTTCAGACCGGGAATCATTGATCCAGTCCAAATAATTGGTTTTGATAAATTTAGCAAAAGTGGAATTGGCCTCCGTCTTTTGGGTTTCCAAGACCTCCTGCATGCTCTTGTTCTCCGTTTTATCAATCTCAAGCTCCCAATAGGTCAGTCTTTTGTAAATGTCTGTCCATTCTTGATGGGTGGAAGCATCATCACAGGCCATACTGATATTCATAAAATCCTGCCGGTATGACAAATTGGTTCTCTCGGAAATCAATTGCTTATTTTGAAGGATTTTTTTGACAGACAACAAAATTTGATTGGGGTTGATGGGTTTTATCAAATAATCAGCAATCTGTCCTCCAATGGCATCATCCATAATATGTTCCTCTTCACTTTTGGTGATCATGACAACTGGAATTTGTGGTTTGATCATTTTTATTTGCTGAAGAGTTTCCAACCCTGTCATTCCGGGCATCATTTCATCCAGGAAAATCACATCAAAATTCTGATCTTCGACCAAATCAATAGCGTCCACACCGCTATTGACCGTTATTATATCATAGCCTTTTTGCTGCAAAAAAAGAATATGAGGCTTCAATAAATCTATTTCATCGTCAGCCCATAGGATTTTAGATTTTTGCATATCATTCGGTTTAATTCTTTTAAAATTATAATTACTTTTGAAACCAATCAAATGTCAGAGACATTGAAAAGTCACAAAATACTGAATGACCCCGTTTATGGGTTTATAACCATCCCAAGCGAACTGATTTTTTCAATTATTGATCATCCTTACTTTCAGAGGTTACGTCGAATCAAGCAACTTGGTTTAACTGACTTCGTCTATCCTGGGGCGCTGCATACCAGATTTCACCATGCCATAGGGGCAATGCATTTGATGAGTATCACTTTGGATAACCTAAGAAACAAAGGGAATGAAATTTCTGATGATGAATATGAAGCGGCTTTAATCGCCATTTTGCTGCATGATGTTGGGCATGGTCCATTTTCTCATGCCCTTGAATTTAGCCTCCTTCAGAATATTCCCCATGAATCCCTTTCTTTATTGATCATAGATGCACTCAATGTGGAATTTGGCGGTAAATTGGAACTGGCCCTGAAAATTTTTAAAAACCAATATGAAAGGAGGTTTTTTCACCAGCTGGTAGCCAGCCAACTTGATATAGACCGTTTAGATTATTTACAGAGAGACTGCTTTTTTACCGGAGTATCAGAGGGAACTATAGGTGCAGATCGAATAATCAAAATGATGAATATTAAAAACGACCAATTGGTCGTTGAAGAAAAGGGTTTATATAGTATTGAAAACTTCTTAAGCGCCAGAAGACTGATGTACTGGCAAGTCTATCTGCATAAGACTACAGTATCTGCGGAAAAAATGCTGATCAACCTCATCACCCGGGCAAAAGAAATTCAACAAAGTAGGGGCAAAATCAAGGCCACAGATGAATTGGTTCACTTTTTAGAAAATGATTTTCGCCTAGCAGATTTTGAAAAGTCTCCAAGTCTGCTGAAAGCTTTCCTTGGCCTGGATGATTTTGACATTTGGGGAGCTATAAAAATGTGGAAAAATGAGTCCGATTACATCTTACGCAATATTTCCCAAATGTTTCTGACAAGGAGCCTATTCAAAATCACACTAAGAAATGAGGCCTTTGATCAGGAAGAGTTGGTGGCTATGAGGACAAAAACATTGAAAAAATTAAATATTCCCGCCAAAGACTTGCACTATTTCTTCACCCATGGATCGATTAGTAATTACGCTTATCTGAACAAGGAGAGAATTCATATTTTGACAAAAAAAGGAAAAATCATTGATGTTGCACAGGCGGCCGATCTGCCAAATATCAAGGCAATGAGCAAAATTGTCAAAAAGCACTACGTTTGCCAATCGAAAAGTTTAATTTTGTAGGCAGATATTACTAAAATAGTATGGAATTTACGCTAGACCAAATTGCAGCAATACTCAATGGAAAAGTAGAGGGAGATGGTAGCCTAAAGGTTAGAAGGATAGATAAAATTCAGGAAGGTCAACCAGGAGGAATCAGCTTTTTAGCCAATGACAAATATGAATCTCACTTCTACGAAACCAATGCTACTGCTGTCATTGTTTCGGAACAATTCAAAGCTTCGAAACCGTTCTCTTGTCAGATTATCCGGGTCAAAAATGCTTATACAGGATTCACCCGGTTATTGGAAGCGTATGCCAACTTTAGTAAAGCCAGTCAGCTGGGAATAGAAGAGCCTTCCTATTTTGATGCCTCCAGTCAACAAGGAGAAGAAGGATATAGAGCCGCCTTTTCCTATGTTGGAAAAAACTGCATCATTGGCAAAGGCGTTAAAATTCATGCAAATGCATACATCGGCAACAATGTAAAAATAGGGGACAATACCATTATACACGCAGGTGCCAAAATATGTAATGACAGCATTATAGGGAACAATTGCGAAATTCATCCGGGAGCGGTGATAGGTTCGGATGGTTTTGGCTTTGCGCCACAGGAAAACGGCAGTTACAAACCTATTCCGCAAATAGGTAATGTCATCATTGAAGACCATGTGAGTATAGGCGCCAATTCTACCATCGATTGTGCCACCATGGGCAGTACCTTGATCAAAAAAGGGGCTAAAATTGATAATTTGGTACAAATTGCACATAATGTAATCATCGGCGAACACACTGTTATTGCTTCCCAAACCGGCATTTCCGGTTCAACAGAAATTGGCAACCACTGTGTTATTGCTGGACAAGTCGGACTTGTCGGGCACATCAAGATTGCTGACAAGACAACGATCGGAGCAAAAACAGGCATTACCAGAAGCATAGAAAATCCAGGAAAAACAATTTTTGGCTACATGGGGCTTGAGATCAAAGACTTCCTTAAGTCCTACTCAATATTCAAAAATCTTCCTGCACTACAGGATCGGATTAAAGAACTGGAAAAAAAACAATAACTTTGCATGCTAAATAAAATTAGCACAAAACAAATCCGATGAGGGTAAAACAACATACAATTAAAAAACAGGTTACAGTTTCAGGAGTCGGCTTGCATACAGGCGTAATTTCAAATTTGACATTTTTACCGGCACCGCCCAATCATGGTTTTAAATTTCAGAGAATAGATCTGGAAGGAATGCCTATTATAGATGCAGATGTCGATAATGTAGTCGATGTTTCAAGAGGAACTACTTTGGAGCAAAGCGGGGCGAGGGTTTTTACAGTAGAACATGTACTGGCAGCCTTGGTAGGCTTGGAAATTGATAATGTATTGATGCAACTGGATGGACCGGAACCCCCAATTATGGACGGCTCTTCCATGCAGTTTATTGAAATATTGGAAGACGCCGGATTGGAAGAGCAGAATGCCTTAAGAAGATTTTTTGAAGTCCCTGAAAGTATCAGTTACCGAGATGCTTCCAGAGAAGTGGAATTGGCGGCACTACCCCTCGATGATTATCGGGTAACGGTTATGGTAGATTATAACTCCCCCGTTTTGGGAAGTCAGCATGCTTCCATTACAGACATCAGTCAGTTCAAAAATGAAATTGCTTCATGTAGGACCTTTTGTTTTTTACATGAGCTGGAAATGCTCTACAACCAAAACCTGATCAAAGGTGGTGATCTAAACAATGCCATTGTGGTAGTAGATAGGGTTATAGAAGATTCTGAGTTAGAGCATCTGGCCAAAATGTTCAATAAAGAAAAAGTTGAGGTACGCAAAGAGGGGATTCTTAATAATGTGGAATTAAGATACAAAAATGAACCAGCCAGGCATAAACTCCTTGACGTGGTAGGTGATCTCGCGTTGGTAGGCAGACCTATAAAAGCGCAGATTTTGGCAGCAAGACCGGGCCATGCAGCCAATGTGGCTTTTGCCAAAAAACTGAAAAGGGCATGGGAGAAAATAGGTCCTAACCACATCCCTCATTATGACCCAAAACTTCCCCCTGTAATGGATATCAACCAAATCAGCAACATTTTGCCCCATAGGTATCCATTCCAACTTTTGGACAAAATCATCTATTTAGACGACACCATAGTAGCAGGTGTCAAAAATGTAACCATCAATGAGCCCTTTTTCATGGGACATTTCCCTAACAACCCTGTGATGCCAGGAGTTTTACAGGTGGAAGCTATGGCCCAAACAGGCGGTATTTTGGTTTTAAGTACCGTAAATGATCCGGAGAATTATTGGACTTATTTCCTCGGAATTGAAAGTTGTAAATTCAGAAAGATGGTGCTTCCAGGAGATACACTCGTATTTAAATGTGAGTTACTCGCTCCAATACGAAGAGGAATTGCCAAAATGAAAGGAGAAGCTTTCGTTGGGAACACTTTGGTTTGTGAAGCCGTAATGACTGCCAGCATTGTAAGAAAAGAATCATGATCAGTAAACTAGCCCATATCCACGAAAATGCCACTTTAGGGCCGAATGTACATATCGATCCATTTTCCATGATCCATGAAGATGTAGAAATTGGAGAAGGAACATGGATTGGCTCAAATGTCACCATTTACCCTGGAGCAAGAATTGGAAAAAACTGCAAGATTTTTCCAGGTGCGGTCATAGCTGCAATCCCTCAGGACCTGAAATTTCAAGGAGAGGCATCAACCGTAGAAATAGGTGACAATACTACCATCAGAGAATGTGTGACCATCAGTAGGGGAACTTTGGATAAAAAAACAACTAAGGTTGGCAGCAATTGCTTACTGATGGCCTACGTTCATATTGCGCACGATTGCATTATCGGAAATAATGTCATTATAGCTAATGCAGTACAAGTGGCAGGACATGTGGTGGTAGATGATTGGGCTATTATTGGAGGCAGCAGTGCCATACACCAATTTGTAAAAATTGGTATACATTCCATGATTTCCGGTGGATCGCTTGTAAGGAAAGATGTGCCACCTTACACCAAAGCTGCACGTGAACCTTTAAGTTATGCAGGCGTCAATAGCTTAGGCCTAAGAAGAAGAGGTTTTTCATCCGAAACCATCAGCCTCATCCAAGAAGTATACAGATACCTCTTCCTAAACAGTCTTAATAATAGCCGGGCATTGGAAGAAATTGAAATCAACCTTCCGGCAACCAAAGAAAGGGACGAAATTGTAAACTTTATCCGATCTTCAGAAAGAGGCGTGATGAAAGGGTATATCAATTAATTTCAATGGAAATCAAGCTGGATTCTGCGGGAAAACGCTTTCAATATGACTGGATTTTTAAAAATCTTAACAAAACTATCTCAGAAGGTTCAGCTCTTGCCATCACCGGAAGTAATGGTTCCGGCAAGTCTACTTTGTTGAAATGCGTGGCCGCTTTAAACCCTCTTACGGAAGGCAAAATCACTTACACTTACAAAAAACAAAACATTCCTGAATCAGAAATCTTCAACTATCTGGTAATCAGCGCCCCCTACATGGAACTCCCAGAAGAATTCCAATTATCGGAATTGCTTCAGTTTCATTTCAAGTTCAAAAAAACTGTTGAAGGTATTTCTTTTACTAAAATGATGGACAGAATGTACCTCAGTACCCATAAATCCAAGCCCATCAGTCAGTTCAGTTCGGGTATGAAGCAAAGGCTAAAGCTGGGATTATGCCTTTTCTCTGACGTTCCCTTAATTCTATTGGATGAACCCACTTCTAACTTGGATGAAAAAGGACTACATTGGTATCTTGAATTGATAGGAGACTTTGCAAAAGGCAAAACTGTTTTGATTTGCTCCAATGATGAAAGGGAATATGGCTTTTGTCAAAACAAAATTCATATTGAGGATTATAAGCTTAGCCAAAGGCTTTGAAATTTGAATCAATTATCTAATTTTACAGAAATACTAAAATCGATTTAATATGAAAAACACTTTTTTTAACCTTTTAGCCCTTTTAGGTCTAATTATTTTTTGTTTTCCTGTGATGAAACAAGAACAGACCCTGAACCTCAAAAAACACCGGAAGAGCTGGCTACGGAAGACCTTGCAGGTAATGCCTCTGAAACTTGGACTGTGGCTGGGGGGGGGTCAGTCCAAAGGGATGGCCGCTCAGAGACGAATATTTACCAAAACTTTGAAATCACATTTAACACAAATAGGACCTACCAAACAGCCAACAGCAATAGTCTTTTTGATGCCAACGGCAACTGGAATTTTGCTCAAGGAAGGGTGGATATTTTTGTACTTAGCGGATCTGCTCCGGCCTCAGGACAGGAAGTTTCCTTCACCAGAAACAATAATAATTTAACCCTACAATTTAATATACCAGCTCCAGCTGGAGCTAGAGTTCAAGCGGTAGCAGGAAGCTACACCTTTAACTTGAGAAGAAAACAATAAGGCAATTAAAAAAACCACCAACCTTATTTGTCAAAGTCTGGGAATATTGCCCAGACTTTTTTTTTCTATGCCCTTAAAGTCACTAAGGTAACCCCTGCCCCTCCTCTGTCTGCATGCTCATCTTCAAGTTTGGCCACAGGTTTCATACCTCTTAAAATATTTCTGGCAATATCCCTTAGAATACCATCACCCTTACCATGGACAATTCTGAGGTCTCTCAAACCCAACATATAGGCATCATCAATAAAATTTTGAACAATAGGAAGTATTTCTTCTCCCCTTTTACCTCTTATATCCAAGTTGGGCGAGAAATCCATCATTTTAGTGTGGGTATCAAAACCCGTTCTTTTTGCAAAGGATTTCTTTTCTTTTTTAACCTCTCCATGGGAGACTTTCTCTAGCCGGCTAATCTTCACAGTAGATTTCAGGTCCCCAATACTAATGTCTGCTTCTTTCTTTTTTAAAGTCAAAACCTGAGCAAGAGCGCCATTATCCTTTAATCTGACAAAATCTCCCTCTTTGATCTCTCCTCCAATCACTTTAACATCAGCAACAGAAACCACAGGTTGATCCGGTTTTACTTCCCGTTTCAAGAATTCAATATCTTCTCTGATTTTTTTGGAAACCTTGCTATCTGCCTTGCTTTCCTTTATCTCTTTAATCGACGCTTCTATTTTTTTATTGACTTGATCCAATAAAGCTTTTGCTTCTACTTTCGCTTCCTGTATGTATTGCTTTTTGTTTTTTTCAAGCTCTTCTTTTAGCAGTCCATATTCCTTTAAGCGTTGATCCAAAAGCCTTTCCTTTTTTTGATTTTCCAAAAGAATTTGCTCGTATTTGACTTTTTCATTTTCCAACTTGGTCAAGAGTCTATCATACTTCACCCTTTCTTCCCCTATATTCACTTTTGCATACTCAATAATATCTTTAGAAATTCCAATTTTTGATGCTATCTCCAAAGCAAATGAGCTGCCTGGTTTCCCGATTTCAAGTTGATATAAGGGTTCCAATTTATCAACATCATAACGCATTGCCCCATTGACCAAGCCTTGATTCTTTGCAGCTATTTGTTTAAGATTACCATAATGCGTGGTAATTACACCATATGCCCCAGTTTTATTAAGCGCGAGCAAAATACCTTCAGCTATCGCTCCTCCAAATTGTGGTTCAGTACCTGTTCCAAATTCATCGATAAATAATATTGTTTTCTTATCAGCAAATTGGGTGAAGTATTTCATACTCATCAGATGAGAACTATAAGTACTGAGATCATTTTCAATATTTTGTTCATCACCTATATCAATAAAAAAATGATCAAAAAGACAAGAGGTAGAATATGATTCTATGGGCACTAAAAGTCCACATTGCAGCATATACTGAACCATGGCCACCGTTTTCAAACTGACAGATTTACCTCCAGCATTGGGTCCAGATATTATCAATAATCTCCTATTATGATCCAACTGAATATTAAGCGGAATAATTTGTTTACCCTGTTGCTTAAGCGCTGCCTCTAACAACGGATGTCTTGCGTTTGACCAGTTAAGCTGCCTTTGCTTTTCCAAGTTAGGCCTATTACTTCCTGTCTTTAGTGCATATCGGGCTTTAGCCCTGATAAAATCCACCAAACCTAAAAAATGAAACGCTTTGCGAAGCTCTGGAATATAGGGTCTTAGTTCATCAGTAAGTTTTGTGAGAATTTTCTGAATCTCCCTACGTTCCATATAGGCAAGATCTTTCAACTCATTGTTGATATCAAGAACTTCCGCAGGCTCAAGAAAAACGGTCTGTCCAGTGGCAGATTCATCATGGATGAAGCCTTTGATTTTCCTTTTATTCTCAGCCAAAACAGGGATTACCATTCTTCCACCCCTTATCGTGATGGAAGCATCATCAGGCGTAAGCCCTTTTGACCTGGCTTCTCTAAAAATACGCTCTAAAACCTTCCTAAGCCTATTCTCTTCATATAAGATTTGAGAACGGATAATTGAAAGCTCTTTAGATGCATTATTTCTAATCTTACCTTTTTCATCAATGATGCTTTCAATCGCCCTCAAAAGATCATTGTTAAGGTTCACTAAACCTAACAATTGGAACAATTGTGGATATTCGGCTTCATGATCTAAAAAAAACTCAATACACCTACTCAGCGTAAACAATGCCAACTTCACCTCATGAAATTCATCTTCATATAAATAAGTACCTTCAATTTTTGACTTTTCCAGATATGGGTGAATATTCGTGAAATTAGAAGAAGGAAATAATTCACCGGATAAGATCAATTGCTTAAATTCCTCTGTTTGATCCAATAACCTATTGACCAACCTGAAGTCTTTAGAATAGGTCATTTTATCCACAAAATCCATCCCCAAAGTGCTTGTACATTCTTCTTTGAGCAACTCCCTTATTTTTTGGAAATTTATCTTCTCTTCCAGATTTTTTGGATACAACATGTGTTTTATTGATTGCCTGATTTTTCAATAACGTGCAAAGAATCTATAGTCCTTGCATATAGCCTGTCCATTACTTTTGCATCTCTCATGTAATATTCAAAGCTCCTCCTAAAAACTGAATCGGGCACTTGATGTTTTCGAAATATTTCTTTTTCAAATAGGGGATATAATATTCTGGAAGAGTCATAATGTATGGGAAAACTGGTGACCAATCCCTCAGCTAGATGGATATCAATGAGTAAATCAACCATTTTATCCTCATCCAAAATTCCATCTGGTAAGCGTTGCTTGTTACAGGAGAGTAAGGTGGTAATTAATATAACCAGGGATATTATTTTTTTCACGTCGTAAAAATACGATTAATAAATATATTTAGCAGATTTAGAAACCCCATTCCATATCTGCATTCTTAAATTATCTTAAATTTTAACCAATTGAGGAAAAGAAAAGGGCGCTTTTCAATTACGTTTTTTATTATTCCACGTTGTACATTAACTTAGTCTCCCGAATAAGTCATAGATGAAGCAACTTCTCAAAAAACTCCGCAAATATGAAATTATGATCCGCAAAGTGGCTAATAACCACTTGCAAGGAGACTACCGCTCCATATTCAAAGGAGCTGGTTTGGAGTTTGACGACTTAAGGCCGTACCAATATGGAGACGATGTACGTACCATTGAATGGAAGGTCTCAGCCAAAGGGCATGGCACCTTTGTCAAAACATTCAAAGAAGATAAGGATCAGTCCGTATATTTTCTACTTGACATTTCAGGTTCACAGGATATTGGGGAAAAAGGAAGAAAGAAAATCGATCTTGGAAAAGAAATTGCGGGAGTACTCACATTGGCAGCTATTTTTGAAGGTAGTCAGGCAGGTTTGATTTCGTTTTCTGACCAGAAAGAAAAAATTATTCTTCCTGGAAAAGGCCCCAAACAAGGTGTTAAGATTATTCAAGGGATATTCCATCACAAAAATAAATCTCTAAAAACAAACCTTAGGGAGATGTTTAACTTTGCCTTGAACCACATCAAAAAAAGAAGTATCATCATTATTATTTCTGATTTTATAGATGAAGGATATGAAAGACCTTTCAAGGCGCTTGCCGAGAAGCATGACTTGGTAGCCATACAGATTACAGACCCAAGAGAGTCAGCATTGCCTTCATTAGGTATCATTCCTGTATACGACAAGGAAGAAGGAAGAACCACCTGGGTAAATACTGCCTTCGGTTCATTTTCTAAGAAAATTGCTGATACCTTTACAGTAGAAAGGACACATTTACAACAAATCTGCAAAAAAAATCAGATCAATTACCTCAATATCAATACCAAAGAAGACATCGTCCTTCCCTTAATTGAATTGTTCAAAAGAAGAAACCGTACCATGAAACGTGGCTAATATATTGAAACATATCGTCTTTACGCTAATTGCTTTTATCCTACCCTTCGTCCTTTGGGCTCAGGAAGTCCAAGTGGAAGGACAGTTTATGAAAGACTCTGCCAAACTTGGAGAACGGATACCCTATGTCCTGAAAGCGAAATATGGTCCTGGGCACAATATCGTATTTCCAGACTCAACCTTTGATTACTCTCCTTTTGTTCTTCTGGAAAAGAAAACTTTTATATCCTCCACCCAAGGAGGCATCACTTTGGACAGCGCAGTCTATTATGTTTCCAACTTCTCATTAGACCCAGTAGTGGAATTCTCCATTCCGGTTTTTGAAGTCTTCAAATATGATAGTTTAACTCATCAGCCACTTACCTCCTCCCTTGCATTACAGCTTGTAATTGATCAAATTCCTGAGGAATTGGCATTCAGAGACAACAATATCTATCAACCCATACCCACTGAATTCAATTACCCTCTATGGATAGCCATGTTTGTAGTTGCCTTGGTTTTAGCATTTGCCATTTTCTTTTTCTTCGGCAATCAGCTTCAGAAAAAGTGGGATATTTGGATGGAAAAAAGACGGTACAGAAGGTTTGAAAAAAGATGGAGAGAAGCTGAAGGAGCCTTCCAAAAACAACCCGATATGGACCATGCTGATGAGTTATTGGGCTTATGGAAAACCTACATGGAGCATCTTAAAGCCAAACCCTTCAGGGAGTGGACAACAACCGAAATTGCCGAATTCTTGGAAAACAAAGCAATTGTCAAGGATTTCAGGGATATTGAAATGATTATCTATGCGGGGAAAACAAGTGAAGATTTACCCCAAGCTTGCCAAAACCTGTGGAAAATTTGTTCCGATTCCTACCAACAAAAAATCACCCTCACCGATGAGCGTCAATAATATTGCTGATTTTTTTTCTTTTTATTGGTTCTCGCCTGAAACCCTTCGTTCATTTGAATGGGAAAACCTTTGGGCCTTACATTTGCTTTGGATCATTCCTTTACTTTTTATGCTTCGTAAATTCATTAAATTTTTAAAAAATCCTGTACTGGAGCTTTCCCTACCCGGTAGCGTCTCTCAAAGTAATCCATGGACTTACTTAAGGTTAATCCCTGGCTTATTTTTTTTAATGGCTACTTGGTTGGTGATAATATCACTGGCAAGACCTCAAAGAACTAACGAACGGGTTGAGCAATACACCGAAGGGATTGACATCATGATTGTCTTGGATATTTCAGAATCCATGGACCTTCAAGACTTCAAGCCTAACAGGCTTGAAGCGGCCAAAGAAACTGCAATAGACTTTATCAACGGACGTTTTGGGGATCGAATCGGGATGGTCATTTTTGCCGGGGAGGCCTATTCACTTGCCCCTCTTACCACAGATTATACCTTGCTTACTGACTTGGTAAAGGACATCACCTTTAATATGATGGATGCTAAAGGTACTGCCATTGGAAGCGCATTGGCTGCAGGAACCAACCGCATGAGAGAGTCGGAATCTAAATCCAAAGTAATGATTCTCCTGAGTGACGGGGAAAATAATGCAGGAAATGTTGATCCCATTTTTGCTGCCCAACTTGCCGCTGCCCTGGACATTAAGATTTACACCATTGCAGTTGGCAAAGATGGTATGGTCCCATATGGGGTAGATTTTTTTGGCAGGCCACAGATGATTGAGAGTTATCTAGATGAAACCACACTCAGGGAAATTGCAGAAATTGGAGGAGGAAGGTTCTATAGGGCCTCAGATGATACGGCTCTTGAAAACATTTTTGATGAAATAGATACTTTGGAAAAAGCGGAAATCATCGAATCCAGATATAAAGAAACGGTGGACTTTTATCGGGCTTACCTATTTTGGGGAATTTTCTTTTTTCTCGGCTGGTTAGGCTTGAAAAGTACCTTTTTCAACAACTTCCTTTTGGATTAAATTACTTACTCGGCAAATATATCCCGGGTTAAATCCTCAAACAAAATGTATGTGGCATAAAATGTCACAGGCAAACTTACTGTCAACCCGATAAACAGGGTGAGTACTCCTATCACGTTGAAGAGTAATAAAACCAGTGAAAACAAAAAAAACTTCCACCACCTAACGGTAATCAGTTTTCTACTTTCTTCCAAGGCTGTCCAGAAATCAAAGCCACCAAAGATGGCCATCAACACGGAAAAACTATAAGCAACCGCCAAATAAATACCGGGAATAACAAAGGCGAAAATACCCAAGGCAGTAATTAACTGACCAATTAGCCATATGGTTATTACAGCCCAAGCTACGCTGAAACCTTTAAAAAAATCCGGATAAACAACGGCTTGGTTTTGGCTAATTTTATTGGCTACAAAATAAAACCCGGTAAACAAGGGAGGTGCTAGTAACAAAGCATATAAAAAAGTCCACTCTGGCAAATACATAGCAAACATAAACTGAATCGTAATGATCAGCAAGGTATAAGCAATGCTGAGAAGCGGTTGGACCAAAAACATCCGAAATCCTCTCTCGAGGATACTATTGATGTCAAAATCATATCCCTTAGCCCTTAAGCCAGCTAATTTATCTTTACTCATATGGCATCAGACTTTTTAGAGCTTGGTAATCGCTTCCAAAATATCATGCTTGGTAATGATATGGATCTGATGCTGATCATCTCTCACCAGCACTGCTTTTTCTTTGTCTACCATTGAGGAGAGCACATCCAAAGTACTGTCCAAAGCAACGAATTTCATAGAGTCTTCCATTACATCCGAAACCGATGCATCCTTCAATGCAGGATTATCTATAATTTTACTGAGTATTTTATTGTCTGTAATACTTCCTATCACTTGCCCCTCTTCCATGACAGGGATTTGCGAAACACTCTTACTGTTCATCAAGAAAATGGCGTCTTTTACTTTGTCAGACTTTTGCGAAACCACCAATTCATAATTGCCATTTCTAGAGGCAATAATATCCCTAGCTGTCCCATAAGCTTTGTCCTCAAGAAAGCCATGATTTCTCATCCAATCATCATTATAAATTTTACCTAGATATCGCGTACCATGATCAGGGAGAATGATTACCATCCGGTCTCCCTCTTTAAGATTGGCTTTGGCATATTCCAAGGCGCCATGAACAGCAGCCCCACATGACCAACCTACAAAAAGGCCTTCCTCCCTTGAAAGTCTCCTTGTCATGACCGCTGCATCTTTATCAGTTACTTTGATGAAATGATCAATCATGTCAAAATCTACATTCTTTGGAAGAATATCTTCGCCAATCCCTTCAGTCAAGTAGGGATAGATTTCATCTTCATCGAAAACTCCTGTTTCTTTATACTTTTTAAAAACCGAACCATATGTATCGATGCCCACTGTGACGATGCCAGGATTTTTTTCTTTAAGAAATTTGGCTGTCCCACACATTGACCCTCCAGTACCAACACCTGCAGCATAATGTGTGATTTTCCCTTCTGTATCTTCCCAGATTTCCGGGCCTGTAGTTTCATAATGAGCCTGAGCATTAGATAGGTTATCGTATTGATTGGGGTAAAATGAATTAGGAATATCTTGATTAAGCTTCTTTGCTACAGAATAATAAGATCTAGGGTCTTCTGGGGCTACATTGGTGGGGCAAACGATCACCTCTGCGCCTACTGCTTTAAGAATATCTATTTTTTCTTTAGACTGTTTATCAGCCATCGTGAAAATACATTTATATCCTTTAGCAATGGCTGCCAAAGCCAGCCCCATACCGGTATTTCCTGAAGTTCCTTCAATGATGGTCCCACCAGGCTTTAAAATCCCTTCCTTTTCTGCATCTTCTACCATCTTAACTGCCATTCGGTCTTTCATGGAATTTCCTGGGTTGAAGTATTCAACCTTTACCAAGATATCACCCTTTATCCCCTTATTGATTTTGTTTAATCGAATCATAGGGGTATTTCCGATCGTCTCAATGATAGAATTGTAAATCATAACTTTCTTAGCTCTAATAAAGGTGCAATTTACAAATAAATTGCTGCAGAGACGAAACCTAATCCCGAAATCCAAATAATATTTTGAGAAATAATAGAAAAATTAAGCCTGATTAGACATGTGAAATAAAATCTTAATCAGGCATTTTTTTAAACTGTCTTGACGGCAACATAGAATTCGTCCACCAAAGCCACTGCACCATGAATGGCTGTTTCATCTAAATCTGAAATGAGGATGTTTAAATTGGAACTCACAGAAGGATATTTAAACTGCGAGATACTGGCCAACATACTTTCTTTGAAAAAAGGATAAGCCTTTCGGATAGATCCTCCCAAAACAATTGCCTGAGGTGCCAGTACATAAAGAACATTTTTTATGAGTTCACCTAAATGGAATCCAAATTCTTCAAAAGCTTTAATGGCTATTGAGTCGCCTTGCAGGGCTTTTTTGTACAATGACTTTGGCTTTTTACCATATTTTCTGATGAAGAATTTACTACTGCAATAATACTCAAAATCTTTTTCCAAATAAGGTACAGAACACCACTCTCCTGCAGCACAATGATGTCCACAATAGAGATGACCATTCATGATAATACCCGTTCCCACGCCTGTTCCCAAAGTAATCCCCACTACATGATTGTATATCTGAGCAGCCCCAAATTTATACTCGCCTAACGTAAAACAATTTGCATCGTTATTAATAAAAACAGGCTTGTTAAATTTTTCTTGCAAAAAGTCTTTCAAATGTACTTTGGTAAAAGACGGAATGTTGGCCAAATTAAGCACTATTCCTTTCTCTGTATCAATCAATCCAGGAATCCCTACTCCAATGGCCGAAAAATCATAAACCAAATAATTGGATATAAAGTCAACAATGGTTTCTAAAATACACTCCTGGCTTTCTAAAGAGGGCGTATCGATGCTTCTGATATCCTCCAACTTACCATGAACCAGTACACCTGCCTTCATGGTAGTTCCTCCAATATCAAGACCCAAAATGGTTTGAGAGGTTGTGAGCATTTCGCTTATGGTTAATAGGTTTATAGAAAAGTAAAGAAGAAAGAAACAAACCTTCCTTCCTTACCAAGCATTCAAAATTGAATTTTTTACAACATTCCCTCAATTGATTTTTCAAGCTCTCTTGCATGTGCCAAAAACTCCTCCACGTTCATATCCTTAAAGAATATCAAACCATGGCTTGATCTTACTTTGGCGGTATCATGAAGGTAGAAATAGTTTTTACCTAGAAGTAATTGTATGTCATTCAATTGACTCACCCAAACCCTCTTTGCCACTGTACTGAATTTACCATTATGGGAATAACTGGGGAATGAGGCATTGACTTGACTAAGGTAACAGTTTGCAAAAGAATCCTCCATGACGGACATGTCCCCTAATGAAACAGGGACTATAACATTGGCCTCATGAGGCTCAAATTTAAACCAGACATTTCGATAACCAATAATCCTTAATTCGCTTAAGTCCTTTTCCTCTCCCCACTGCCTTACCGCTTCGGCGGTTGCCTGTAATACTTTATAATGTGTATCAGGCCCTGAGCCTTCCGGATCCAAGGTCAAGGAGATTTTTGTTGGGTTGACCCTTCGAAACATGTCAACAATTGGTTCGACATCCCTTTTCTTATCTGGCTGCTCGGTAAATATATCCCCGGTGTAGAAACCAAGTCTTAAGTGATGAACATTTTTGACCTGTACGCCAAAATGCGCCCATACAAGCTCTTCCTCAAACTCCCTAATCATCCCCTTCAGCTTCTGAATTTTCGAGGGATTCTTTTCTCCATCATAGCTGTTTCTCAAAATACTGATGACATCATTGATGGTCTCTCTTAATTTTTGCTTATTCTTTACTTCAAAAATTTCCACCAAGGCCCTTACTACCCTGTGGCACAAGCCTCTCATTCTGCCTTCTGTATCCTCAGCAGCAACTTTCGTCAGGTAATGGTAAACGTCTTTATCCGTTTTGAGTTTATAGCCTATTTCAAAAAAATCATCATAATGCACCATCTGAATTTGACCTTCATCCAGCAATTTTTTTGTATGAAGCAATGTATCAATCACAAAAGTATTTGTAACTGCAGTAAAGCCAGATGTCAGTACTGAAAAATGTGCTTCATTGGTATTCTCCTGCAACTGATTGGTGATATGGGGCAAAATACCAAGAGAAATATCATCATGATGAGGGCCCGTATGTAATATGACCTCATTTTTCTCCTTTGATGTGCCCTTATTGATTTTTTCAACAGTGCTCTGCATTACCTGATTAACCGTGTCTTCGGAAAGGTTAGGAATTAGCGAGGTATATTTGTCATTTTTAAGATCTTCAAGCTTTAGTCTATGCCCATATTTCCCTAATTTCTTGCAAAGCTCAATGACAGAACGCTCCGTTTTTTCCCAAGTCCACTCACCGGCTTTATAATAATTGTCCACAGAATCGGTCAAACGTACTGCTGCACCTTTGGTAAGGTAAAACCTGCCATTTTTCAATTTCTGAAGTGCCGTTGCAGGGTATACGTTACTCAAGTTACTTTCCAATGAATCTTTTACAATCTGTGCCTTGGCCTCACCTGCTGCTATAATGATCGCAACTCCTTCTTTGTTATATGTAATTGTTTCCAAACCTATTGTAATAACCAATCGGTTAGCGGAAACCTCAATGCCTCCTAGATCACCTGCAGCTACTGCCTGCGTTTCAAAATTGGTCTCTGTCAATCGGGTGGGAGAAAAAAGGTGGGACCCTCTAGTATTGAAAGCTATATGACCATCTGGACCAATACCTCCCAGGAAAAAACCAATACCACCCAAATCCCTGATACGCTGCTCATATTCAGCACACCACTGATCTATTAGATAAATTGATTCCTGTTGCATTTTCTCGAGAGGATTTAGGGGATCCCTAAACCTTAATGATAAATCCACTTTAAGATCAGGGAAAATTTCTTTGTAATGCTTGCCTCCAGCCAATGGAATTTCATCTGAATTGATTAAGATGGCTTTTTCCTTACTAAGTCCGAAACCCTCTAAATAAAATTTATTGACGTAGTGGAAAAAACTATTGTTTTGTTTGGATGAAATCGGGTAAAATTCATCAATCTGTACAAAGGTAAGTTCACTAAGCACTGGCTTTTTGGTCTTTCCCAAATTATACTTTTCCCTGATTTCCTTCCCCCTTTTACTCTCCCAGTTTTCCAATAAATATTGACTCCACTTGATGAAGTATTCAGGGGTCTTTCCTGTAGGCAAACTGATTACCCCCTGAGGGTTTTCCGCAGCCCACTCCAGAAATCTACATGCTGTAATCAACCCTAGTTTAGGAAAGTTATCAACAGTAAGATAAGGGATTTTAGAATTGATAGAAGTAATTCCAGACTCAGCCTGAAAGGCTTTTTCAACATCAGAAAGGGGATAGTTGCTGAGCATAGTTGCGCGTTTTGGTTTTATTTTTTACAAAATAAAAAAACTTTGTGTAAAAATCATACACTTTTATAAATTTTTTATAAAAGATAAATTTGATTAATTAAAATATATTTTTTGTGAATTCAATTTTAATCTTAAGCTGAAACTCCTTAATTACTTTAAATATTTCTAGCAAAGTTACAACCTGAACTTTTGTAAGCTGATTGATTGCAACATAATTGACTGGTCTTTGACCCTTTTCAATGATTTGAAGTGCCTGCTTTTCTAACCTTAATGACATGAGGTAATAGTAGGCATGTGAGAGTTCTTTGGTTTCTTTTTCTGAAAATATGCCCAGATCCCGTAAAGCTTCCATTCGTTTTCCTGTATTGGTTTCAAAAATCCTATGCTTCAATGCAAAAGCCCTGGTTAAATCTACTATTGGGGTCATGGCTTTTTTTATATTGAAATGCTCTTCTCCGTCAATTTTAAAAGTTTTGATGTTGCGTTTAAAAAAAGTCAACGGAGGCTCGTATTGAAGGGCGTTCCACCCTAAATTCATAAAGAATTTCTCTGTTGGATTCAAGAGTTGCTGCCCCATAAACAACTTTAGCTCTTCCCACAAATCATAATCCCCAAAAATAGCCCTACAATCAAAAAATGTAGCATATTTCATCATGGTCTCAGTAGTAGATTGCTGAATCCAATTTTCATAATTTCTTTTCCAGTGGGAAAGCGAGTGGGTCCATTTTGGGTTTTTGGCCATAAAGTCCCCTTTGCAAAAATCAATGCCTATGTCATTTAATTCGGTGGATACCTTTTCCGCAAACTCAAGAAAATAAGCACGGACAAGTTCTCTTTTTTCATTGGCTTTATCCTCATAGATGATGGCGTTGTCCTGGTCTGTCTTTAAAGTCTGCTCTCCCCTTCCTTCTGAACCCAAAACAATAAATACAAAATTTGCCGGTGCTTGCCCCATTTGATCAAACTGAATTTCTATTACCCGCTGTGTAATCGTATCGGTCACAGCCGAAACAATTTGATTGATAATGGAGGCACGGATACCCTTTTCCACCAATTGGTGTACCATCAATGGCACTATACGCCATTTTTGCTTTAACTCCTCCACATCCAATGCCTGCTTTAAAGATTGTATAAAAATAAAAGGGCCTTGATACTGCTCTGTTAAAATCTTATTTCTACTGATCCAACCAACAAAATGGTTGTCCTCTTTCACCAACAGGTACCTGATTTTGGCTTGAAACATCTGTAGCAGTGCCTCGTATAAAAGTGCGTTTTTTTCAATATGAAAAATACCCGTATCCATGATTTCCCTGACTGCAATACCAGGCTTGAGGTTTTTTGCCAAGACGCGGTCTCTGAGTATAATATCAGTAACAAAGCCTTCAATTTCACCCTCTGAACCTCCTATAAAGGCACAGGAAACCTTTTCTTTTGCCATTAAAGCCGCTACTTGAAATACCGTACTTTGACCGTTGCAAATCAGTAGGCCCCGATAATGTAAGTCTCCAACTTTTTTTGAGTAAAAATGAGCTGATTCAATTCCTATTTGGGGATCCATAACCATAAAGATAGCAAGGTGAAAATAATTAATTTTCTTAACTTAGAACATGATATTTATCGTAACAGGTGTTTCAGGAAGTGGTAAAACTACCATTGGCACGCTCCTTTCAGAAAAAACCCATCTGCCTTTTTTTGATGCAGATGACTTTCACCCTGGTAAAAATGTGGAAAAAATGTCCCAGGGTATCCCCCTCAGTGACCATGACCGAATACCTTGGCTCGAGCATTTGGCGGAAAAAATACAAGACTGGGAGAGAGGTGGAGGTGCTGTCTTGGCATGCTCCGCATTGAAGGAAAGTTACAGGCAAATCCTTCAATCCATTCCTGAAATTTACTGGATACATCTTCAGGGAGAGCGGTTGATCCTGGAAGAAAGATTGAAAAAGCGAAAAAATCACTACATGCCACCCGGACTCCTTGACTCTCAATTAGAAACCTGGGAACAGCCGGCATATGGGCTTCATTTGGACATCAACAATAGCCCAGAGGAGATGGCAAAAATAATATTTGACTATATGCATACCACTCAAGCACCCTCACATATTGGCATAATCGGCATGGGGGTAATGGGGAAAAGTCTTGCTTTGAATTTTGTTGAGAAAGGCATTCCTGTAGCCGTCTACAATAGACATGTGCCTGGAAAGGAAGAGCATGTCGCAAGTGACTTCGCCAGTTCCAACAAAGGATTTCCATTACTTAAAGGCTTTGATAAGCTGGATGATTTCTTAGCTGATATTAAAAGTCCAAAAAAAATCCTATTGATGATTCCGGCAGGGAAGTCCATTGACCAGCAAATCGATCAATTGTTGCCATTTTTAAAAGAAGGGGATATCCTTATAGATGGTGGCAATTCATTCTATGAAGATTCTAACAAAAGAGTTCAAGAACTTACTGAAAAAGGCATTGCTTTTCTACCTATGGGTGTTTCAGGTGGTGAAGAAGGGGCGAGAAAAGGCCCTTCGCTGATGCCTGGAGGCCATCAAAAAGCATATAAAATGCTGCATCCTTATTTTCAAAAAATTGCTGCTAAAGATGCCCAAGGTAAAGCTTGCGTTACTTATGTGGGACCTGATGGAGCAGGTCATTTTGTTAAAATGGTGCACAATAGCATTGAATATGCCGAGATGCAAGTTATCGCAGAAACGGTACATCTACTCCGTTTTGGATTAAAGCTGAGTCCTCAGGACGCCGCAAAGGTATTGAAAGGTTGGCTATCCAGTGGACTGAGAAGCTTCTTGTTGGAAATTACAATCGACATACTTGAAACTAAAGAAAATGATGAATTCTTATTGGATCTTATTCTAGATCAAGCCAAACAAAAAGGTACTGGAACTTGGTCTATCTCTACTGCCCTTAAATTTCAAATTCCCTATAGTGCACTCTTTGAGGCTGTGACTGCGCGACAATTATCAGCTAATAAATCAGATAGGACAAGGTTTGCAAAGTTATATAATCACCGCTTTGGGGCTTTTGCTGAAGACAAAGTACTGCTATTAGACCATCTAAAAAATGCTTATGCACTTTCCAGAATCATCAATCACGAAACAGGATTTCATTTGATGCAGGAAGTGTCAAAAGCTTTGGATTGGGAATTAAATTTTTCAGAAATTGCCAGAGTCTGGACCAATGGCTGTATCATTCGTTCCAGTTTGATGGAAGAGTTGGCTACACTTTTCAAAAATAGCCCAAGTATTATAGAGGATCGAGCCATGATGGGAAAAATCAAAGAATGGAAACCGGACCTTGCCTACATGGTTGGTTTGGGCTTACAGCATGATTTCCCATTACCTTCCATGTCTGCCGGGTTGAATTACTTATTAGGCCGGATTACCGAAAACTCCTCAGCAAATCTTATTCAGGCCCAAAGAGACTATTTCGGCGCCCATACATATATCCGAAAAGATGATCCTCAAGAACTTCCTGTTCATACAGATTGGCTTTCTTTGAAAAATAAATCCCGCACCATATGAGAACATTCAACACGATGATATCCCTTACAATTTTGGTGTTTTTCCTGTCCACAGGGTTGAAAGCCCAAGAACTACTGGTGAAAAATGTCCATATCCTCACCTTGGATGATACATCGGTAAAAAAAGATCAAACCATACATATCAAGGATGGTCTGATCATTGATTTCTATCCAAAAAGCAATATTCCTGTTGGATTGAGAGAACTCGTATCTATTGATGGTATGGGTGGCTATGTTTTCCCAGGACTCGCAGAGATGCATTCCCATATACCTACAACGGATACCAATGATTTTTCCTACATCGAAGATGTGATGTGGCTTTATTTAGCCAATGGGATCTTGAATGTAAGGGGAATGATAGGCCACCCATCTCATTTGGAATTAAAGAAGAGAATCGAAATAGGTGAAATAACTGGCCCAAGAATCTTTGCAGCCGGCCCATCTCTTAACGGTTCGTCTGTTGAATCACCGGAAATAGGTGCTAAAATGGTCAAGGAACAACATCAAGCGGGATTTGACCACTTGAAGCTCCATCCTGGATTGGATATGCCCCGTTTCCTCGCCATAGCCAATACTGCCAAAGAGGTAGGGATTAAATTTGGAGGGCATGTTTCCCTTGATGTAGGGCTTGAAAATTCCCTAAATAATGGATACCATTCTGTAGAACATATTGATGGCTATATTGAGGCTCTCATTGTCGACAAATCACGTTTAGACCCACAAATTGCAGGTCCTTTCAGCATGCTTTTAGTACAAGAAGCAGACTTAAGCAAACTTCCTCAATTGGTTCAACTTACCCTAGATACAAAAGCTTGGATAGCCCCGACACTTACGTTATTTGAAAGATTTTTCGGATATATACCTGCCGATGAATTCAGATTGGAAGAGGATATGAAATACATGCCGGGAATTCAGGTACAACAATGGGTAAATCAGAAAAAATTATTGGAAAACCAAGGTGTACTTAAAGAAGAAAATGTCAAACCATACCTTGAATTCCGACAGATGCTATTAAAAACGCTATATGATGCAGATGTACCAATCCTATTGAGTTCTGACTCTCCTCAGGTATTCAATGTGCCGGGTTTTTCTATTCATAATGAAATTAAATCCATGCACGATGCTGGAATGAGACCCTTGGATATTTTGAGATCCGGTTCGAGAAATGTTGCACGCTATTTTGACCAGGAGGGTGATTTTGGAGTTCTTGAAAAAAATGCATCAGCAGATTTTGTCCTACTCAGAGGAAATCCCTTGGAAGATTTAAATCAATTGAGAAACATAAGTGGTGTAATGCTACGTGGTCAATGGATAAATCAAGAAAAACTTCAGTCCGAATTGAACCGGATCGAGAAAAAGAATATAAGAAAATAAAAAAGCCCACTCAAGGGCCTTTTTTAATAACCTGAATAAATACTATTACTGTAACTTTTTAACATTTATAGCATTTGGGCCTTTTTTCCCATCCTTTACTTCATAGGTTACTTTGTCATTCTGGGCTACTTTGTCTACTAAGCCAGTGGCATGGACAAAAACATCGCTTTGTGACTCGTCATCAACTATAAATCCGAATCCCTTGGCATCATTGTAGAATTTAACTGTTCCGGTAAGCATGATAAATATTAGAATTATGTGGTTAAATGTATTTTAAATGTAAATATACTTCCTTAAAAAACAAAAAATAATTTTGTTAAATTGCTAAAATGAAGAAGCTAGTGATAATCAGACATGCCAAATCCTCCTGGGATGATCCTTTTTTGAATGATCATGTGAGACCTTTAGCAGAAAGGGGCTACCGTGATGCTCCTCGAATGGCCCAAAGATTGAAAAAGAAAGAAATTTACCCGGATGCCATGCTTTCATCAGATGCAGAACGCGCTAAAAGTACCGCTCTTATTACCGCTGAGAACCTCCACTTCCCAAAAAATAATATAGCGTTTACAGAAAAGCTTTATCATGCTTCAGTGAACAGTATTCTCAATGAGGTCAAAAAAACAAAGAAAGCTATCGATACATTGTTTATTTTTGGACACAACCCTGGATTCAACGAGCTGATCCATCATCTGGGAGGAGCAATAGACAACCTGCCCACTTCAGGACAGTTTGGCTTCAAATTGGACATTGAAAACTGGTCAGAAATCAGCCCCAAAAAAGCTAAGGTCTGGTTCTTTGATTATCCCAAAAAAATCGGATAAACATTTAAAATTTGTTATTTACAGAAAGGCAATGACGTCACTTGATCCGTCATCCTGAGTTTTTAACATTTTGGAAAAAATACAGAAAGGGTAATGACAAAATTACGCGTCATGCTGAGTTTTTAAAATTTGGCATTTACAGAAAGGTAATGACATTCCCCACCCTCATCCTGAATCCGAGGAACAGCCTGTCCCGCTAAGCGGGAAGGATGAAGGATCCCCCATATTTTGGGAGACCCTTCCTTCGTCAGGGTGACGGGCGTGAAGTTCTGTCAATGGTAGCGGACCTTAACTGTTCGGCAGCGCAACATTTATTTTTTTAAATCTTTAATTTGTAACAGCTATGAAAATCAATATTCCCTTACATCCTGCAAAACTGCAGGAAATTTATTGGGCTTATCCATCAATTCAATAAGTTTTGAAGCAGAATACTCCGGCGTACTGAGTTGTTGGTTTTCCTTTAGGCCTACAAATTTATCCAATAAGGAAAACGCTTTCTTGTCAGCCGCACGAATATCAGACTGCATAGCCGTATCTACCACCCCAGGTGCCACAGAAAATACCCTTATTCCGGTTTCATCCAACTCCGCCTCAAGAGCTGCTGCTTCGCTCAGCATATTAATGGCCGCTTTGGAAGAAGAATAGCAGGCCCATCCATCAACGGCTTTCTTTGCCGCTCCAGAACTTATATTTATGATAAGCCTCTGCTTATCTTTTTGATCCCCATATTTTTTGATAAAGGCATTCATCAATAGGGTGGGCGCAATGGTATTCAGGACAAAAGTCTTATATATACTTTCCGGTGACATCTTCCCCAAATGCTCAATCTCCCCTATCCATCCCGCATTGTTGACCAGGACCACTTTCCAAAAGTCCCCCTCCGGAAATATTCCATTGATATGGTCCAAAATTTCCTGAAAATTGGAAAGGTCTATGGTTATGGCTTGGAACCTAGGATGAGGCAACGCTTCTTGGGATCTGGCTACTCCGATAACCTGATTATCCGGATTCTCCAGAAGTTGTTGTACCAAGGCTTGTCCTATCCCTTTACTTGAACCGGTTACGATATATAAGGCATTATTTGACATCTTTCTGCGATTTAACCATTAGATTTTGACAATAAAGAAGAGGCACTACTAAATGCTAATCTATCAGCTTAATGTTTTTAAACCAAAATTGTTTGCTGTGTATCTTACCTTTATTATCCTTAAAAGAATAACTTTTCTTCAAGGTATCACCCATTTCAATGGGTACTTTTTCTGAAAAAATGGGGCCATCAAAACAAAAAGTATGGAACTCCCCATGTTCTCCACAGGGATCTACAGAAGGGGGCAAAGCGTCTAGAAATTCTTTATCCAATACCTTTCCCAACCAGCCTTCACCGACCTTATCGGCGTCTGCTGCACAGATCGCTGTCATAAACCCCAATTGGATGAATTCATTGATCAATTGAAGCGTATTTCTTCCCCAAAGCGGGAAAACAGGCTGAACACCTGCTTTCTCCAATTGCTTTTCCCTATACTGCTTGAGGTCCTCCAAGAAGATGTCTCCGTAGGCAAGATGAAAAATCCCTTCAAGCTTAAGCTGTTCTAAATATTCTGCCATGGCTTTTTCATAAGCCTGATTGTCCCCACTCGCTGGATAATAAATACTATACAAAGGAAGACCGAGCAGACTTGCCTGTTTTTGAATCAAAGATTCATCGATACCATGCAGTCCCACCCTTTTTGTCTCTTCACCAAATGTGGTGTGCAGACGAACAACTTGATAGCCACGAGTCATATTCAGGTGGTACAGGGCATAGGCTGAATCTTTTCCCCCCAACCAGGCCAATGAAATAGGAATTATCCGTTTCATCTGTTACTATGGTTTAAACCTTAATTGAATTTAAAACCTGAAGGCCCCCGTCCCGCTACAAAGGTTTTTTGCTGTTGACCTTCCTTATTTAGAATTATCACTGTGCCATTACCTTGGAAACCATTATTATCCGTCACATAAATTTCTCCCCGATCTTTATGGAAACCGATCCCATAAAGCCCAGAACCAGTAAAAACAGAGGCATTCAATACCTGTCCGTTACTGAGGCTTACCCTAGCAATGGCATCATTATAATCCGGCCAACCCGTTGAAGTTATGATCAACATTTCACCATTACCCATCAGGGCAAAATTAGAAGTTGATAATGGTAAGTTAACAGTGACTGTTCCTATAACTTCTACACTGGACTTATTGATTTCATGGAAAAACACATTTTCGCCATCTCTAGCAAACAAATATAGCCTCCCTTCTGCCTCAAAAAACCCAGTTGGCCTTCCTGCTACTTCCAATGACTTGGTTTTTTCATCGGTATTCAGGGAAATCACATCCAGTTTCTGACCTGCAGTGCAGGCAACCAATAGCTGATTTCCAACCATAAACATGCCTTCCGGTCTACTGGATACCGGGATTTTTTGGCTGATTTCACCTCCATTAAGGCTTTCTACAACTGCTATGTAAGAGTCTGGGCTATTGAAATTGGCATCATAAGGCCCCCAATCTGAAATGTATAATTTCTCATTGGCTGCAACTATGGACCGACTGATATCCAATCCCGAACTTACAGCTCCCATACTGGCAAAATCCCTAGGATCCACGATCTCTACTTTTCCTGTATTGGCAACCAGATACAACCTACCTTCTGCTGCAACCATATCTTGTAATAGCCCTGCGAAGGGTCTTCCATTCTTGCTTTCAAAAATATTTGCCTTGATTTCACCTGAGGAAGGATCATAATGAAACACCTCACCATCATTGGCACCAAAAGCTCCTTCATTCATAATCAATACCCCTTTTTCAAATTCTCCTAATGGAATTGGTGGATTATCGTCCATACAGGCGCTGATAAAAAACAGTAACAAGAATACCATTCCAAATTTCCCGAAGAGTTGCTTTAATCTGTTCATAGTCTGATTTGTATATTTAATTGATAATTTCTTCCCGGCATGGCCCTAAGGCGTAACACTTCGTAAGAAGTATTAAAAACATTATTTATCTGAAAGCCCAGCCTCCCTTGAATTGCACCTAACTCCCACTCTCCCATCCTAAGGCCCCAATCCCAAAGGGCATAGTCAGGCAATTGGGATATATTGTCCGTGGTGACAAATCTGGACCCGGTGAAGTGATAGTTGATATAGCTTTGAAACAGTCCACGGCTTACACCTAAAAGTGATTGAAATTTATGGATGGGTGTATAGGGCAGTTGCATGCCAATACTCCTATCATTTTCAGAGGTATTGGTCTGATTGATTGCCCTTACCCAGTTGTAATTTCCCTGGATTTCTAAACCCCAACTACCCATTTTATAAATGGCATCTAAAGTATATTCCAATCCTTTATTATGAACCTCTCTTATATTTTCGGGAGACCAAAAATTCCCTCTTGGCAACCATATGATCCAATTGTCCACCCACATCCGGTAATGAGTGAGTTGTTGGTTGACCTGAAGATTTTCCATTCTGAATAAATGAGAGAAGCCCAACTCAGCACTCCAGGAAGACTCCGGCAATAAATCCCTATTTCCTCCCGGTTCCCAGAACCTGTCATTTAAAGTGGGGATTTTGAAGCTCCTGGCACCATTTACTTGTAGTTTCAATTCATTTTTGGATTGGGAAAAAATCTTCCACTCAGCCCCTAGACTTGGGGTAAAGGGTGCAAATGTCCCATCATAAATAAATTGACGAAGGTTAATAGAAACATTAAGGTCCTCCCTCAAATGTAAATTGGTATTTTGATAAAGCTCTATTCTATTTTCCTCCGCTGCGTAGGAACTTAATCTACCTTGGACATGGGTATAGCGTATTCCTGATTTGCTTGAGATAACAGGACTGATACTCCAGTCCAAATCCCCGATTAGAAAGAACTGGCTTGTACTGTTTTCGCTGGCATTAAAGTTCAATTGATCCTTGACCAATCCGGTTTTAAAATTCCAGGTTTTATTTTCCTTAAAATTGAAATAATCCAAGACCCAACGCAGGTTCCTGTCCTCCTGCAAATCTTGGGTATTGGAACCCATGACCGGCTGAATTTGCCTTTCGGTTTGATTGTACCAAAAGGAGCTACTTATCAACTGATTCGGCTTAATTTGAAAGGCCAGATCTTGGGAGAATCCTTCCTGTTGGAAAGCTGCATGTTCTTGTCTTTCCAGAGGGGTACCTGGTCTGGATAAATTCCGGAATGGAAAATCATTTTCGGCTATATTTCTGTAAGCCCTTGTCCGCAAAGAAATTTTATCATTAGAAAAGGTATATTGAAGCTCCTGGTTCCACCTTCCAAAACTACCGAAGTTGCTATCCGTCTGAAGCGAGTGCCCCCGCCCAAACTTCAGTTTGGAATTCAGATGAACCGCACCACCGATAGCATCCGTTCCGTACAAAGCGCCTCCACTCCCAAAGTGCAATTGCACTTCATC
This sequence comes from Cecembia lonarensis LW9, assembly GCF_000298295.1. Taxonomy (GTDB): domain Bacteria; phylum Bacteroidota; class Bacteroidia; order Cytophagales; family Cyclobacteriaceae; genus Cecembia; species Cecembia lonarensis. The sequence continues at coordinate 6,853 of NZ_AMGM01000034.1, read as the reverse complement.
AAATGCCCCTACCGGCAAAATGGAAAAATCTGTTTGCCCCAAAGAGGGACTGTTGATGGGCAGTCCATTCCAAAAAACCGCATTATGACCGGCAGAAGTCCCCCTTATGGCAAGTGAGGCCAACATGCCAGGACCATATTGCCTCAAAAAAAGCCCTGTGCGCTGCTGTAACAATTCAGACAGACCCAAACCCTGAAAGTCCCTTAGATCTTCCTGATTGATGGTTTTCACCTGTTGCCCATAGGTATACTTATCCAAAGATGGAGAAAATACCTCCACCACTTCCAATCCTACTGTATCTCCTATTGCCTGCTCATCAAGCAATACTGAAGACGCAAGAAATCGACTTACAGCCTTTTCGCTAAAAGCTGCCTGCGAATCCAAGGAATTGAAACCCAGAACTAGATAAAACAACCAAACCATCAATGCCTTTCGAATTAAATGAAGTGAAACACTTATTTAATCCAAAGCCACATCGTGTAAATCATTGAGATAGAATGAAATGAATGCGCTTGCTTTCTTGATGAAAATACAGCAAAGAAAGTAGTCATATCAGTAGATTTTACCTCAGCCTTTCACCCGAAAGCTTTGAATATGGAGAAAAATGGCAGGTCTCCTGGCTTCCCTGGACTTACCGGCCTTCTCACACCGATCAATCGGAGCAATGGCTTAGCGGATGGCAAGTCACTAACCTGCAGTGCAGGATGGGGTTACAGTTGCGGGGACAGCTCCGGTTTTACACCGGATTCCCTTTTAATCCCGAGCTTCAAAAAGGTTCGGGAACCGTTTTCCTTTTGCAAACATATTAAAATTAATCTAACTGACTATCTTTGAGACTAAAATTTAAATCCTCAACATGAGTGGCTTACTATCAAAGACTATCCTTTTAATTATCTTTTCTATTTCCTTTCTTCTTTTTTCCTGCCATGCTCCACCAGGGAAATTGGATGTTGATCTGGAAGAAATCCCTATGGAATTTGCCAAGGGATTCAAGGTTTTTCAGGGCAATGGATACAAACTGATCGAAGTTTCGCAGGCCTTCCCCGGAAGCCATGAACCCTTTAGATATTTGATTAAAGAGGATAAAGAGAGTGATAAACCGCAAGGAAAGTTTGACGCAGTCATTACTTTGCCTGTAGAAAAGGTTATACTTACTTCCACCACCCATATCCCGCATCTGGAGTACCTGGATCAATCAGAACTATTGGTGGGCTTCCCTAACCTCGACTTGATTTCTTCGGAAAAGGTACGTGACTTAATTGCCCAAAATAGGATAAAGGATTTGGGCAGAGGGGCCCAAACCAATTTTGAATTGGCCGTGGACCTAGAGCCAGACTTGATCATGATTTCAACCTTAGGAGAAGACTTGAGAAGTTTGGAATTGTTCAAACAGGCGGGGATTGCCGCTCCGATTAATGGGGAATATTTGGAACAACACCCATTGGGCAGGGCAGAATGGGTCAAATTTACAGGTACATTGTTAGGGAAATGGGAAAAGGCAAACAGCATTTTTGAAGCAATAAAAATGGCCTATCTTAACGCTTCTGAACTTATTCAAGATGGGGAAAACATCAAACCAACAGTAATATCGGGGATCATGTACAATGACATTTGGTATGCTCCTGGGGCGGAAAGTTGGGGTGCTCAATTATTAGAGGCGGCTGGTGGAGATTATATTTTTAAGACCCAACCAGGCACAGGAAGTCTTCAGTTGAGTTATGAATACGTACTTGAAAAAGCCCAAGACGCAAGCATTTGGATTGGCGCTGCAGACCATAAAACACTATTTGATATGGGACAGGCTGATCCTAGGTATCAATATTTCAAAGCTTTTCAGGAAGGCAAGGTATATACTTACACACTCAAGAAAGGGGCGACAGGTGGTATTGAGTATTTCGAACTGGGTTATCTACGCCCTGATCTGATCTTGCAGGACTTGATCAAAATTCTTTATCCGGAGCAATTGCCCAATTATAGTCTTTATTTTTACACCCGATTGGATGAAAAATAATCCCCCATACCTGCTTTTCCTTTTGGGCCTGCTGCTTTGTTTGCTGCTCTTTGTACTGAACCTTTCCATAGGTTCGGTGCAAATCCCATTTTCGGAAATTGCAGGTAGGCTGATAGGAAAACCGCTTCCAAAAACCTCATGGGAAACGATCCTGATAGAATATCGCCTTCCCAAGGCATTGACCGCTATCTTGGCAGGGGTCAGTTTATCGGTAAGTGGTTTACAAATGCAGACTTTTTTTAGAAATCCATTGGCTGGCCCATATGTGTTGGGCATCAGTTCAGGTGCAGGTTTGGGTGTTGCCATCTTGTTGATGGCAAGTTCCGCTTTTGGTTGGGCCATTTATCAGGGAGGCTTGGGCATATGGTCCATCATTCTGGCTGCCAGTTTGGGGGGTATTTTGGTACTTCTCCTCATCAGCTTAACCGCCTGGAAGGTAAAAGACAGCATGACCCTACTGATTGTCGGCCTAATGTTTGGTTCTGCAGTTTCGGCATTGATTTCTGTGTTGGCTTACTTTTCTGAGGCAGAGCAATTGAAATTATTTACCATTTGGTCCATGGGCAGTCTGGGAGGCACTTCCTATGCTCAATTGACCGGCTTCTCTATTGCTTCGCTCATTGGGATTATTCCTGTACTATATAGGGTGAAATCCTACAATGCCATGTTAATGGGAGAAGCTTATGCAGAAAGCATGGGCATTAATATCTCAGGTTTACGCTGGGCAATGATCATCAGCACGGGAATTTTGGCTGGAAGTGCAACAGCTTTTTGTGGCCCAATTGCTTTTGTTGGAATTGCAGTACCCCATATGGCCAGATTGATATTCAAAACGGCAGACCACAAAGTTCTACTTCCAGGGTCTGCATTGGTGGGGGCGATTATATTGCTACTTTGCGATGCCATCAGCCAACTCCCGGGATCTGCACAGACCTTGCCCATCAATGCGGTAACTACCCTTATCGGGGCGCCTATGGTGATATGGTTGATTTTACGTAGAAATTTTTCCAAAGAATTCTGATGGCAAGTAATCCAATCATATTGACCGCGTCCAACCTGAACTTAGGCTACCTAAAGGGAAAACAGGTCAATACCATTGCCGAAAATCTTGATTTTGCATTGGAAAAAGGAAAACTTACCTGTCTACTGGGGCCCAATGGGGTCGGAAAATCCACCTTGATCAAAACCATCATGGGTCAGTTGCCACCTCTTCATGGGCAGATTTACTTGGAAGGCAAGCCCATTCAGCAATACGGTCTGCGGGAAATTTCCAAGAAAATCGCAATAGTGCTCACAGACAAGATCCGATTGGGCTCAATTAGCGTCAGACAATTGGTGGAGCTTGGGCGCATCCCACATACCAGCTGGTTGGGAAAATTAGCGCCTGAAGATCAAAATAAGGTGGACAATGCCATTAAAGCAACAAATATTCTGTATTTGGCCGATCGACCCCTTACTGAATTGAGTGACGGACAATTGCAAAAAGTAATGATTGCCAGGGCCTTGGCACAGGATGGAGAAATTTTATTATTGGACGAGCCTACCGCCCATTTGGATCTGGTAAACCGCTTGGAAATCATGCACCTGTTAAAAAGTATCGCCCGTGAAGAAAACAAGGCCATTTTGATCACCACCCATGACTTGGAAATAGCCATAGAAACTGCAGATGAATTCTGGCTGATGCCATGTGGCAGCCCATTGGTTTCCGGTTTACCTGAGGATTTGATTATTCAGCAAAACTTAGACCTCTTACTCCCATCCCATCAACTTTATTTTGACCGGGATTCCGGAAAAATCAAAAGGAAAGTTGAAATTTTAAAAATCAACATTGATGGCCCTGCTTCAATCAAAAAATGGCTTGAACTGGCCTTAATAAAAAACCATATCACTACATTACCTGAAGACCAAAATTTAATTTTGAAAGAGAACCCCTTTGAGTTGATTTTTAAGGATGGGAAAAATGAAACCAAATTCCACCAAATTAAAGCACTTATTGATTTTTTAAAGAAAGGAAACGCGGCCGAAAAAAACTAACAAAAGCTTTATTTACTCCATATTTTTCAGTATTTTTTTCTCTATAAACAAATTAAACCGAAATAAAAGTTTTGAAAATCTGATTTTACTTCATTATTAAATCAATAAATAACCATGGAAAAGGTTGATTTGTCCAGAAATATTAAAAATCAAAAGTCCTATTTTTCAAGATTTTTCTATCTATTGACATTTACAAGTCTGATAACCTTTAGATTATCCGCTCAAAATGAAATCCCTCAATTACTCGATGATTTAAAAAAAAGTAAAAGGGATACTCAAATGGTTTGGATTTATAGGGACTTGGCTTTTTACTATCTGGATAAAAATTTGGATTCCGCCCTATACTTCAGCGAATTGGGAATACAGCTTTCCAAAGAGCTGGGATTTCCCAGCGGGGAAATTTGGACGCTTTACCAAAAAGCACTTGCAGAAGAATTTATGGACAATTTTGAGGCATCCGTAAGCTCACTTCAGGCTGCTTATGAAATTTCCTTTGCAATTCAGGATAGTTTAAGTATGTCCAAATTAATCAACGCATTAGGAGTAGCCCATTACTATCAAAGCAGACTAAAAGAGGCCATAGCTTATTATCAAGATGCCTTTACACTTTCGGAAAAAATAAATTATCAGGAAGGAATTGCACAAAGTCTCAATAACCTCGGCGTCATCCACAGACAAAGAAGAAATTTTAAAAGGGCGTTGGACATCTATCAACAATCCCTAGAAATAAAGATGGCAAATAAAGATACCATAGGCATCATTAACTCCAAATATAACTTAGGCTTACTCCATTCTTACACCTATGATTATGATAAAAGTCTTCAGGAATTTTCTGATGCTGAAAAATTATTACAAAACACCAAGCAGGAACACAATCTTGCAGAGGTAAAAATAGGCCAAGGCGTTGCCTACTACAATTTAGATAGATACGAGGATGCCAAAACCTTCCTGAATGATGGGTTAAAAAAGCTAAAACCTTCTAATGTCTTCGAAAAAATATCCGCCTTGACCTATTTAGGTATGATAGAATTGCGTTCCGGTGCTCCGGAAATAGGCATGCAAAAACTGCTTGAGGCTTATGAAATGGTTAAAGAAACCGAAAGGTTAGAGCTTCAAAGACAGGTAAATAGGGAAATGGCAACTGCCTATGAATTACTCAATCAGCCCTCCCAATCGGTTGCCTATTGGAAGGCTTATAACAGTATCAATGACAGCATCAATAATGAACAGCGCCAATGGGCGATTGAAGAAATGCAGGCAAGATTTGAGACGATTGAAAAAGACAAAATCATCCAAATGCAGGAATTACAATTGGCTAAAGAAAAGTCTCAAAAAAGCCGATTCATTTTTCTGATTATCTTTCTTGTCATGGCCTCTTTGGGTACAGTTTATTACTTTTTTAAATTCAGAAAAAAGGAAAAACTCAGCCCTGTTTTGGTTCAGCCAGAAATCATCCGGCCCAGCTTAGAGCTGGATTTCAAAAAAATTAATACCAAACTATTGAGTCCACTCACCAATAGAGAAAGTGAGATTGTAAGACTTGTGGAAGAAGGACTCACCAATAGTGAAATAGCTGCCAGACTTTTTGTGAGTGAAAACACAGTAAAGACCCATTTAAAAAACGTGTTTTCCAAGACCAATGCACTGAACAGAACCGATTTGATTCATAAGTTAAGAAGCTTCTGATTTTTTGGTCAGCTTTTAAAATCACCCAAATGGGTGATTCATTTGAAAGCAGGTTTACGGAAATTGGATCCCACATTCAAAACCAACAAACCCGTCGACATTATGAAAAAGTTTTTAAAAATTCTGGCTTATGCTGTCAGTGTATTGTTCATCGTAATCATTGCAGCGGTTTCTTACATCAGTTTTGCCCTACCCAATGTGGGACCTGCTCCTGAAGATCTCAAAGTAGAAATTACCCCTGAGAAAGTCGAGCATGGAAAATATCTGGCTTACCATGTGATGATGTGTGTAGATTGTCATTCAGTGAGGGACTACAGCCTATTCTCTGGTCCACCAGTTCCGGGAACAGAAATTTCAGGTGGTGAAAGATTTGATCAGACCATGGGTTTCCCAGGTGTATTTATCTCCCCAAATATTACTCCTTATGGTGTCGGTGATTGGACCGATGGAGAATTGTTTCGTCTTATCACAACAGGGGTAAGGAAAGACGGAAGCCCAATTTTCCCAGTCATGCCGTATCATAGTTATGGCTTGATTGATCCTGAAGATGTGGAAGCTGTCATTGCCTTTTTGAGAACATTAGACCCCATAGAAACCAATCATCCCAAATCAAAAGCGGATTTCCCCTTCAATTTGATTTTAAGGACCATGCCAGCCAAAGCTTCTTTTACCAAAAAACCTGACCCTAATGATCAAGTGGCCTATGGAGGCTATCTGGTCAATGCTTCTGCCTGTGCAGATTGCCACACGGCATTTGAAAATGGAAGTTATGTTGGTGAAAAATTGGCCGGAGGTAGGTCTTTTGAATTTCCTGATGGAATACTGACAACTCCCAATCTCACCCCCCATCCTAGTGGGATTGGAAACTGGACTTCTGAAATGTTTGTGCAAAGATTCAAAATGTATGGAGAGCATTATGTGCCGGAAAAAGTGGGTCCAGGTGAATTCCAAACCATCATGCCTTGGGTAATGTATGCCGGCATGAAAGAACGTGATCTGGAGGCCATTTTTGCCTATTTAAAGTCTTTACCTCCCGTGGAGAATTATGTGGAAAAATTCAAGCCTAATATTTGAAATACGAAGAGACAGTCTTCGTGACTGTCTCTTGGTTCTTGCTACTTT
>NZ_AMGM01000033.1 GCF_000298295.1 Cecembia lonarensis LW9 | reverse complement strand
ATGGGGCTAGCCTGAAAATTTCGAATTTTGAAATTTTCAAGTGCACACAAATCAAACTAGATCATTCAATAAGTTTGCACCTGCTTAAAAAGACTACTCTTAATAAATGGGGTATTCCTCAAAATTGAAAGAAATTTTTCTCCAATTGGCGTTTTTCAGCATGCCCTAATTAGCCAATCAACCAATACCAGCAGGCAATGGTAACGAAAGAAAGCGGGATGCCTACGCCTACCAGTAGAGATGCCAATTTAGGTTCCAGGTCATGACTGATCGCAATGATGGAACCGGTAATCATGGGTGCCATGGCTGATTCTATGACAGATACCTGAAGTGGTAAGCCTTCCAGTTCAAAGACATGCTTGAACAATCCCCAGATCACCAAGGGAATAAAAATCAGTTTATAAAGAAGCCCATACCATAGATAATATGATTTCATGCCTTGCCAGTTGATTTTTACCTGAAGGCCCACAGATGTCAAGGCTACAGGAGTCAGACTGAAAGCAATCCAGTCCAAGGCCGGCATGATGAAAGATGGTGTAGAAACCTTCAGCCAATTCATCCCGATGGCCAGAACAAAGAAAATGAAAGGTGGGAAGCTGAGTATTTTCCAGCTGATGTCCCGCTTCCTTTTTTTACCTTTTCCATAAATGGAGGCCACAATAATGGCAATGCTGCTGACGATGATGAAGGAGCCTGCCTGATCTATCAGCAGTGCTATTTCTACGCCTTCCTCACCGTATAGCGCTCTAACAATGGGAAAGCCAACAAATGATGTATTGGCCAGTCCTGCAGTGATGATTAAGCAACCGGTAATACCATCTGACCATATTAACTTTTTGCCTAAGGAACCAAAAATTAACCATGAAAGGCCAAAACTGATATAGGCTGATGCAATAGGAAGCAGTAATTTAACATCCATATCCACAAACGGAAGATATTTCAATGCCAAGGCGGGGAGCACTACATAAATGAGGTACTGATTGAGATAGGCTGAAAGTCCAGAAGGTAGTTTTTTTACCTTTTGAAGGAGTATACCAAAAAGAAGAAAAATGGGTATCAAAAGGATATTGAGCATATTGTCTATTTGGATGATCTTAAAATTAACACAATCATAATTTTTGATTAACTGGTTTGAGCATCTTTATTTTTTCATTTGTGAAAACAATAAAAAAATGAACCGAATAATACCATTTCAGATAGAGGGTAAAAAAATGATCCAGTTGGGTCAGCTTACCATAGATCAGGCCAATGATCTGAGAAGCTGGCTGCCTAAGAACAGCTTGGAAAGGATTAATTATCAAGGCATTGAACTGAATGATTGTGTTCCCTTTGAGACCTATGATTATTGGTTTAGGACATATCATATCTTGAGCAGGTCATACGAAACCATTCTTGACTTTTAACCCAATCCAAAGGTTTTCCTTTTTTCTTCAAAGTACCTATTCAAATTCGGATAGCATTTACTTTCTACTTCGGGGATACCAGCTAAGGTCAATTCAATGTTTCCCTGCGGATTTTTGTTTTTGACCTCCATGGTCTCTATTAATAATATTATTTCCTGTACACTAAGTGGTTCATTTGATTTTTCAGGATTCAATTGAATTTCATTTCCATAAAAGTCAATGGCTTCAAATTGATATTCACCGTCCAGCACAGTGCAGTAGATATTTATTTCGTCACCCCATTGGCTTTCGGGATAAGTTAATTTGACCAGTAAAGAAGACGGTCCAGTACCGTCAAAATAAGACGTTGGCCTAAAATCAAAATCAATCATGGTTGAAATTTAAGGAGAAAGAGGCACATATAAGCTTTTAAGCTTAGCCTAAATTTAAGATTCGTTATGCCTTAAAAATAAAATAGCTAGGTCTAATCAAACAAAATTTACTAAATTTACCTTATTAACATGTGTAAAACTACACTTTGAAAATCCTTCGCAACATACTTCCGTTGATTAGCCATTTGAGTTTAGCTTTGATGCTGACCATTCTGGCCAATGGTGTTTTGTTTTTCCACTCCCACGAATTGGATAATGGAAGGATTATTACGCATGCCCACCCCATTCTTTGTTCAGATTTAGGCGATATTGATGCCCATGGCCATAGCGAGAAAGAATTGTTCTTCTTAGATCTTTTGGCGCATGCAGACTATTTTGTCTGTGATTTTTCTATTGCCATACCTGAAATTCCTGTGCAGGAAGTAGATCAGGTTTCAGCTATTTACTCCCATGATTTTCGGTTGGAAGTGGCAGTTGGTTTTGACCTGCGAGGTCCCCCGATCTACGTTTGATTTTTCATCGATGCCCTTAGTGGCATACCAATTCCAATTTACCAACATCATTAAATACAAGCAATGAGATATATATTTCTGCTAGCCATGTTCTTTATGTTTATAGGGGCACTGGCAGCACAGGACTTTTCCATTTCCGGGAAAGTTGTCGATAAAAATACCAGTTTGCCACTGCCAGGGGTTTCAGTTTTTGTGCCCGAATTAAACAGGGGGGTAGTGACTGACCTCGACGGGATTTTCAAAATCGCAGGAATCCCTGAAAAGAATATTAAACTCCAGATTTCATTTTTAGGCTATGCCACTATTGTCAAAACACTGAAAGCAAATGCAGATAAGGATTTGCTTTTTGAAATGGAAGAATATGCTACGACTATCGATGAGGTGGTAGTTTCCGGGGCTTATATCATGAGTAAAGAAAGCTCTCCTATTAGTATAGAAAAAGTGGACAGGGTGGATTTGCTTAAAATGCCTGCACCTAACTTGATGTCTGCTTTGGCAAGAACACCTGGAGTAAGTGAAATCTCTCTAGGGCCTGGTATAAGCAAACCCGTAATCCGTGGACTTTCTTTTAGCAGGGTGCTTTCTTTGTACCAAGGGGCCAGGTTTGAAAATCAGCAATGGGGTGCCGACCATGGGTTGGGCATGACTGAAACTGGTATTGCCAATATCGAGATGATCAAGGGTCCGGCCTCCATCATCTATGGCTCCGGCGCCATGGCAGGAGTGGTCAATTTGATTGAAGAAAGAGATGCACAAGCAGGAGAAATAGAAGGGGATGTCAACCTAAGAGGGTTTAGCAATTCTCTAGGAGGAAGGTCTGAAGTTGGTGTTAAGGGCGCTTCTGAAAATGGCTTCGTTTGGTCTTTAAGAGGGGCAGCGGAATCCCATGCGGACTATTTGGACGGAGACGGTAATACGGTGGGAAATACCCGCTTCAATACCCAAAATGTAAAAGCAGGTGTAGGATTACAGAAAAAATGGGGGGATACCCGAATCAGGTATACCTACCTGAAACAGCGATTGGGAATTTTGGAAGAAGATGAATTGGATGAATTGGTAACCACAAGAAATGACCGGGCCATGCAGTTGCCTTTTCAGGATGTAAGGGATCATTTCTTCAATTCCGAAACCAATGTGTTTATTGGAGAGGACAGGTTGAAAGCCACCTTTGGCTACCATATGAACCTGAGAAAAGAAATTGAAGATGATTTTGATGAAGTGGACCTTGGACTGCGTCAGTCCAATTTCATGTATGATATCAAATACTACAAAACCATAACAGAACATGTTGAGGCCATTTTTGGTGTGCAGGGTTTTTATTTGCAGAATACCAATATGGAAGAGGCGGAGGAAATCCTGATCCCAGATGCCTCCAAAGATGACAGGTCGGTGTATGCTTTGCTGAATTACAATAAGGATAAATGGGTCATTCAGGGTGGATTGCGCTATGATTACCGGAAAGTGATTGCTGATGCCAGTGCTCCAAATTTGGTAGATTATGGCTTTGTATTGCCAGGTGAACCTGCTGATAGGCGTTTGGAGAGGACTTTTGATGGTGTAACTGCCAGCGGAGGAGCTACTTTTAGACCAGATAACCATTGGAGGTTCCGACTGAATGTAGCGCAGGGCTTTAGAGCCCCTGATTTGGCGGAGTTGTTTTCCAATGGCCCCCATCCTGGTACTAGCCGTTTTGAGCGTGGAGATGCATCTTTTGTTCGTGAGCAAAACGTACAAACAGATTTTGGTATCCGGTACACCAATAATGGCTTTTCCATTTCGGGAGAGATCTTTTATAACCACATCGACAATTATATCTTCTTCTCGCCTACCAATGAGATGGTGGAGGATTTGACGGTTTGGGTCTTTGAACAGGCAGATGCCAGGTTGTATGGAGGAGAATTGGAATTGGGGTATCAGCCCAATGCAGCCAAGTGGGTGAACTTTGGTTCTTCTTATAGCAGGGTTATAGGTCAGCGTCGATCAGATGATACTTTTCTGCCTTATATCCCAGCCTTCCAATGGGCACAAAATGTAGATTTCAGGTTAAAAAATATAGGAAGAATTCAGCGGCCTTACATCAGCTTGCTGGGCTCTTTTGTGTTTGACCAAAATAGGGCAGCGCCTTTGGAAGAAGCAACTCCCGGTTACTATTTATTAGGCTTAAATATTGGCGGGAATATCCAAGTAGCCAACAATGTATTGGATGTCTATGTGAGTGGGACGAATTTGTTGAACCAGACCTATCTGGACCATATGTCCTTGTTCAGGCCTTTTGGGATCAACCAACTGGGTAGAAATATTGCATTGAATGTGAGGATTCCTTTTTAAAAATATACCCCTCCAAGGGTTTCAAACCCTTGGAGGGGCCTTTCCTCATATAATTCCATACTTTTCCATATTTTTTAATAACTTTTAGAACTGCTAACCCATCAGTTCTTATGCCCCACCTTCGGTTCTTTGGGATTTGTTTTTTTTCACTACTGATATTTTCCTGTGGTAAAGACCCTGCACAGGAAAAAGCGGAATATGTCTTGCGTTTTGGTCACTTGGCTAATGAGCAGAATATATGGCATAAAGCTGCATTGAAGTTTGCGGAAGAAGTACAGCGGCGCTCTCAGGGCCGAATGATAGTAAAGGTCTATCCCAATGAGCAGTTGGGGAAAGAAATGGATATGATTACCGGAATTTTGGGAGAGGTGATGGATATCATGGTCACCGCCGAGTCTTTGGAAAACTGGAGTCTTCCTTATGCCATTTTATGTGCCACTCCCTATGCGATCCGGGATTCAGAGCATCTCCATAAGGTAGCAGGAGGTGAAATCGGTCAAGAAATCGCGCAACATATCATTGATGTGGCAGGTTTACGTCCCATTGCTTATTTCGAAAGAGGTGCCCGAAACCTTACTACCAACGTACCTGTCCGCCATCCTGATGATCTGAAAGGGCTGATCATTCGGGTGCCCAATGTCTCCTTATATGTGTCCACTTGGTCGGCTTTGGGTGCCAAGCCCACACCCATGGCTTTTTCGGAAGTATTTACAGCATTGCAACAATACACCATACATGGACAGGAAAATCCTTTCGCCTTGATCAGAAATGCGGGACTTTATGAGGTTCAGAAATATGTCAACTTAACCGAACATGTCAAGGGTTGGGCTTATGTGGTGATGGGGAATAAACAATTTGAAAAATTACCAGCCGACATGCAAGAAGTGATTATCGCCTCGGCCCAGGTCATGCAGGAGTATGAACACCAACTTTTTTTAGAACAGGAAGAATTGGATGCACAATACTTAAAGGATAAAGGGATGGAATTTATTCAAGTAGATAAGGGGGCTTTTGAGAAGTTGGCAAGGAAGGCTGTCCAAGAAAGTTTTACCAAAGGACAAATTGAATTGTATGAGCGCATTCAGGAGCTTAGATAAGGTTTTGGACTTGGCTGTCATAGGCTGCTTTATCCTGATGATACTGACGGTTTGCCTGCAGGTTTTTGCCCGGTATGCGCTTCCTTGGTCTCCTCCTTGGACAGAGGAATTGGCAAGGTTTGCCTTTATTTATATGGTGAGTCTAGGGACTGGATTGGCTATTAAGGACCGGTCCTATGTCAATGTGGACATCCTATTACAGTCATTGGGGGAAAGGAAAAGGGTTATCTTGGATAGTTTTATCCTGATGTTGATCATCTTGTTGATGGGACTGATGTTATGGTATTCCATTCCTTTGATCAGGATTGTACAGTTGCAGCAGTCAGCTTCTTTGAAAATCAACATGGCGTTGATTTATCTTTCCATGTTTTTTATGGCACTCTTGGTCATTTTATATGCTTATCTGGAATTAATAAAAAATGTTAACCACATCAGAAATAGCAGATGATACTACTCCTGTTTTTGTCCTTCCTGGTTTTCCTGATTATTGGCATTCCCATAGCCTTTGCTTTGGGGTTGTCATCCTTGGTCTATTTGCTTTTTTCAGATATTCCTTTGATTGTTATTCCCCAAAAAATGTATGCAGGCTTGGATGTTTTTGTACTGCTATCCATCCCTGGATTTATCCTTGCAGGTAACCTGATGAATGCATCAGGCATTACCCAAAGGATTATTGCTTTTTGCAATGCCCTGTTAGGGCATATACGTGGAGGACTGGGTTTGGCCAATGTGGGTGCGTCCATGCTTTTTGGTGGAATTTCCGGAACGGCCATAGCAGATACAGCCAGCATTGGTTCGGTGATGATCCCTGCCATGGAAAAGGAAGGTTATGACAAGGCCTTTTCCTGCGCAGTGACGGCCACCTCTTCTACCTTGGGGCCAATAATTCCTCCCAGTTTGCCGATGATCATTGCCGCTACCTTGACCGGTTTGTCGGTAGGCAAACTCTTTGTTGCTGGAATCATTCCAGGCCTGTTACTTGGGTTGGGATTGCTTGGCCTGACCTATTTTATCTCGGTCAAGCGAAAATACCCCAAAAAGGGAAGGGCCTCATGGATGGTCATGGCCAAGCGTTTTTATCAGGCCTTTTGGGCATTGATGATGACACTTTTGATCTTGTTCGGTATTATCGGAGGTGTTTTTACGCCTACAGAAGCCTCTATTGTAGCGGTGGTTTATGCCTTGGTCATAGGATTGTTGGTTTACAAAGAATTGAAATGGGTTCAGCTTCCTAAAATCATGTTGGATTCTGCGAAAATGACGGCTTCTTTAATGGTTTTGGTGGGCTTCGCCAATCTCTTTGCCTGGATCATGACAGTGGAGGAAATTCCTCAAATGATTGCCGCTGGGCTTTTGGATTTGACTCAAAATAAATTCCTGATTTTGTTATTGATCAATGTGCTGCTGCTATTTGTTGGGGCCTTTATGGAGACCATTGCGGCCTTGTTGATTTTATTTCCGGTACTTTTGGGAGTAGCTGTTCATGTGGGTGTAGATCCTGTTCAATTTGCGATTATTATGGTGATGAATTTGGTGATTGGTTTGACCACACCTCCGGTTGGTGTCTGCTTATTTGTAGCCTCCAGCATTGGGAATATTTCTTTAGAAAAAATCAGCCGGGCAGGATTTCCGTTTTTATTGGTCAGCTTGATTATTTTGCTGCTGGTTACTTATGTGCCTGAGATATCGCTTTATTTGCCGGGATTGTTTTATGATTAGGAATATTTTATCGTCGTGCGAAATTCATGCCATGACCTCGAGTCATGGCATGAATAGGTTTTGGACATTGAGAACATAATTTTATGAAGCTGTTGAATACCTTTCCACTGTTTTGAAAAACTCTCCTAGCCCCATAGCTTGCAGATTTGTATCCAATGGATAGCTGTCCTGTATCCTTGACAGCAAAATTCCTTTTTCTGCCTTCGTATCTTCCATACTGATCCTAAAGCCTTTGCTGATTTTTGGAGATAAGGTGTTTTTGATTTCGATGGCATACTTCACTTTTCCGGACCTGATCAATAGCAAGTCACATTCCGCACCCTGATGCGTACGGTAGAAATAATATTCGTATTCATCTCCCAACACATTACAAATCTGTTCTATCACGAATCCTTCCCAAGAATTGCCGACCAAAAGTTGGTTAATGAGGTCTTCATAAGAGTCAATTCCCGTAAGGCTGTGCAAAATACCGGAGTCCCGGATGTACACCTTTGGAGAAGCGACGAGGCGTTTTTTCACATTGGGAAAGTAAGGTTGGAGAAGTCTGACCATAAAGGAACCGTGCAAAAATTCCAGATATTTATTGACCGTGGGCCTGGAAATCCCAAGCGCTTTTGCGAAGTTTTCCGAAACAAGCAATCCGCCCTGGGCATGGGCCAACATTCTCCAAAACCGCTCCACCAGATAAGGATCCGTATTCAAACCCAAAAGGCCAAGATCCCTTTCAATGTAGGTCTTGATAAAGTTTTCCCTCCACAACCTACTTGACCTTTCTGAGGCTACCAAGTATGAAAGCGGAAAACCACCGCGGATCCATAATCGGTCCATGTCACCATTTTCCAATTCTCCTAAATGAAATGGAGTCAATTCCAAATACCCGATCCTTCCCGCCAAGGAATCTGCAGATTTGCGGATCAATTCCGGGGAAGCAGAACCTAAAATGATAAATCTTCCCGGTTCTCTTTTTTCGTCAATCAGACTCCTGAGTTCAGCAAACAATTCCGGCATCATTTGGATTTCGTCCAGAATGACGGTTTTATCCTCATGGGCTTTAAGAAAAAGTTCTGGGTCAGAAAGCTTGGCCCGGTCACTGGACTTTTCCAGATCTAGATATATCCTTTCTTTTTCCAAGGTAAGATTTTGTACCAAGGTAGTCTTTCCGACCTGTCTTGGCCCAACTATCCCCACAGCAGGAAATAAATCCAGATATTCCTGAAGCAAAGTCCAGATGTAGCGATTTTTTACCATGAAATATGAAAGTTTGAGTTTCGATTTTCATGGTAAATCTAGGTTTAAAAATTTTGAATTAAAAGTTTTATGCATGAAAAATGAAAGTTTGGGTTGCGTTTTTCATGGTAAAAAAAAATTATGCTATGGCTTAGAGCCGTACTCATGCCTTGACTCAGAGTCATGGTATGAGTTTAATGGAGGAATCATCAATCAAAAGCCATCCTCACAAAACCAAGTTCATCATCCACATTCACGTAATACCAGATTTTTCCGTCTTTGACGAAGGCATAAATAGGCACACTACCCAAGTGGCTTACTTCGGATTCACCTAAAAGGTTAAAATCTTCATCTAAGATGCTCAAAAATAATTTTGATAAAGGCTTTAGTACAGCTGGTTGAAATAAGGGCCAATCAGTGTTTTCCATGGGGCTGGTTTCGAAGGAAAACCTGTAAAACCTTTTATTTTTATCATCCCAAATCAGTGGTTGAAAGTTGATTTCTCCATGTATGACCTGAATGATTTCTTTCAAACGCTCCACTGTATTGACTTCTGATGGATAGCCACCTTTCTTTGCTTTCGCCGATAGCTTTGGAGAATAATCTACATGGTAAACACTGTCATTTTTCAAATCCAAAATATATAGATCTGTATAGCCTGTGCTGGATAGAATCAGCTTATTGCCAAATTTTTGGAGGTTTTTTTCAGAAGTAATAATAGTTGATATATTTTCAGTATTTCCATTCACCACATAATCCGGCAACTCTTCTTCACCGGGCAATTTCATTTTTTTGATGGTTTTGGCTTCAAAATCTACTTTGGACAATGATACTTTTGGGCTCAACCAAGGGTTTACCAGCAAACCGTAAATCACACTTCCACCTGCTACAGGAAAAGATTTTCTTTGAAAAATTTCTCCTTCTAATAAACTGTCTCCTTCAAACTTATCCTTTTCAAGCTTATGGTGCGATAACTTAATCCCGTTAAGGTCAAATTTGCCAATTCCCTGAAAGTTGGCGAGGAGAATTTGATTTTCATCTACCAAATCTATCCAATTGACATTGGGACCAACCCCATTTGGACCTTCTTTTTCAAAAGGTACTTTTCTCTCCAAAACCAATTCATCAAGATTGATAATATCTAAAGTAAAAGCTTGATTGTCCCAAAGATAAAGCTTGGAGTAGTCCGAATTCATCGTACTGTTCCACAAGCCACCTCTGAGGTTGATAATTTCCTCTCCAGGATCGACCATCACTGTATCCATGGTGAAAGTGATATTGGAGAAATCAGTTTGGGTTTCAGTTGTATTCCCTCCGCAGGCATATAAGATTATCGAAAAGAAGGTGAGTGCATATTTTTTCATAAATTTTTTTAGTTGTGGGAGAGATTCAAACGGACAAATGCCATTTCGTCGTCCATGTTCTCAAAAATCCAGATCCTGCCGTCTTTGATAAAATGGCACCCAGGGATTTTATGATACAATTCCAGTAGCGTTTCGGATATTAAATCAAAGTTCTTATCCAGCGCAATTAAAAACACCTCAGCCCCTGCCTGTTGATGCAAGCCATCTACTTCTTTGTTTTTCATGTAGTAGGCAAAGCGATAGTAAATTTCATTTTCTTCATCCCATACAGGTGCGGTAAAGTTGATGTCTTCTCCTAGTTTGCGGTTGAGTTCATGAAATTCTGGCATTGACTCTACTATTTGCGGAATTTTAAGAGACTTTCTTGACGGGAGTGATTGATGTCTTGTGGGCATGTGGTTTAATTTTTCAGTCTCAAAGTCATATATATAGACATCTGAACCTATGTTGTTCGACAAAATACTTTTGTTATTTACTAAAGTGATTTGTGAGTCTTCTCCTAAAACTGCCCGGGTAATGCCTCCATCAGCATAAATCATTCGAAATTCTGAAAGATAATCGAATGCTGGTATGGGTAAATTTTCAAAAACTTTTTTCTGCGTGTCAATTATTCCGAAAATATTGGGAGCATCACCCCAGTCATTCCAAATTGAAATCAATTTTTGTGGATTTGTTGGATGTACTTTTAATGTTTTTTCAAAGTAATTAGGAGTAACTTTTTCACCTATAAATTCATCTATTTTAAAATTTAAATCTTTTACTCTTCTCCCTTTCTGGTCAAAAATTCCCCGATGGGTAAAGCTTCCAATAAACAACTGTTCGCCAGACAGCACCTGAAATTGCATGGGAAACCTTCCTACTCCATCTGGACCCTCTTCTTCGTAAGAAACCCGCCTTACAAACTCCAATTTGTCCAGGTCCACAATTTCCAAAGTCAGGTTCATGGGGTTAAAATAGTACAGGAATTGTTTGTCAGAAGAAAGGTCCGACATCATCAAGTCCCCGATTAAAAATAGTATCTCGTCTTTAGCATCCACCATTACCGTATCCATAGTAATTGTGCGTTGGCTGAAATCCATTTTAGCTTCCTTTGATGGATTACAGGCAAAGATTAGTGAAAGGAAAAGAACTAATGCTAGCGTATATTTCATAAAGCCTCAGTTTTGAGACTAAAAAGTTAATGAAAAAATTGAGAAACAAAAAATCAAAAATTTAATGTGAGAATATAAGTTTGAATTTTTACGCTTAAGTACTATCAGACTATTGGGGATAGTTGTTTGCAGGGTAAAATCAGATAATTTTACTAGTGTAATAGATAAAATATCAGATTATTTTACTATCTAAATAGATAAAATATCGGATAATTTTACTAATATTGGTGTTTGGATACTAAATGGGAATGATTAGGAAGTTATTTAACAAGCTTGTACAGCATCTTTCAAAGAAAGAATTCACGATACTGACAGGTGCTAGGCAGACGGGTAAATCTACACTTTTGAATGATTTGCGAAAACATTGTAAGCGAAACGGCATACCCGAAATATTTATAAATTTAGAGAATAAAATGCTCTTGGCAGAATTGGACGCCAACCCTCTTAACCTTTTGGCTTATCTCCCAAATCAGGAAGTTAAAACCATTGTTTTTCTCGATGAAATTCAATACCTATCTGACCCGTCCAATTTTCTGAAACTTTTGTTTGATGAATACAACCATTTATTGAAGATTGTAGCCAGCGGCAGTAGTGCTTTTTATATAGATTCAACTTTTAACGATTCATTGGCTGGTAGAAAGCGGATTTTTAATCTATTCACCTTTGATTTTGAAGAGTACTTGCAATTAAGTGGGAAAGAAGAACTTTGGGAGGAAGCTGCTCGGATTAAAAATCAGCCTCATGCGAAGAGTCTAAGACTCCATGAGCTGCAACTGGAATGGGAAGGGTTTATGCTGTATGGAGGATACCCTGCCGTCATTTCTGAAAAATCAATTCCTGAAAAAATTGAAATGCTCAAAGAAATAAGGGATTCATTTATCAAAAGAGATATCATTGAATCGGGGGTTCAGAATGAAGTTGTATTCTATCGACTCTTTCAATTGTTGGCTTCTCAGACAGGTCAGTTGGTTAACATTAATGAATTGAGCAATACCTTACAGTCCAGAAATGAGACTATTCAAAATTATATTGGAGTGATGGTAAAGTGTTTTCATATTTCCCTGATTAGACCTTTTTATGCCAATCTGCGAAAGGAATTGGTTAAAATGCCTAAGGGCTATTTACTAGATGCAGGATTACGAAATTCCCTCCTCAACAACTTTACGCCAATCCATCAACGCTTGGATAAGGGGGAAATCTGGGAACAAGCCGTTTTCCGTTTGGTGGTTGATAAGTTTGGGCTGGATGGAATCCGGTTTTGGCGGACAGCTGATGGGAAGGAGATTGACTTTGTTCTACCTGATGAACATCCACCAATAGCGATAGAAGCTAAGTTTGATGAACGAATGGCTAAACATAAAAAGTATCAATTATTTACGGATACCTATGCTGATTTTCAATTTCAGTTTGCCTGTATGCAACCATGGTCAGAAGATTTTTTCAGGAAGTATTTCTGAAAGTTGATTTTTATTCTTTAGCCTTACCATAAAAAAACCTCCTGGATAGGATATGTCCAGGAGGTTTAGTGTCTCAATGCTTCCAATAATAATGGAACGCGGATGACGCAGATTGGGCTGATTTTCGCAGATTTTTCCGCTTTTTTCGAATTATAAGATATGAGACAAAAGACACAAGGAATAAGACCTTAACTTACTTCAAATCATTCCTACATCAGCCTTCCGAAATCCGACCTTTTGCTTCTTTGTCTCTTGTCTCTAAACTCTCGCTTCTAAACTCTCATTTTCTACCTGAAGGTAGGTAAGCTCGCTTGCTATTTGCTCGAAATTTTTCTTGGTACATGGTACTTCGTACAAAATCTCCACTTATACACAGATCGAGTCTTGCTTCTAGCTTCTTAATTCTAGCTTCTAAACTACTGTCCTACCAAAAACACCGCATTCGCCATCAACAACTTGCCGCTTTCCCAGAAGGAACGGAACATCGGATTGTCCACCATGTAGACGATCTGTCCCCTGCCTTTGGGCTCTACGCCATATACCATAGACTTTGGCATTTTAGGTTTGATTTTGTGGCCGATATAGCCAAAGCGGTAAGCATCATTGCTTGGGATGATTCCTGCATTGACGCCATTATTGAGGTAAGAATAACGGGAACTGTTGTTTTTCAAGGTGTAGAATTTGCCTCCCATTCCAAATCCCAGTGGATGGGTTTTGTCAAAGGTTACTTCATAAATGGCTCCTGCGGCAGCATTGGCAATGGCCAACCTTTCCCTTTCCTGATAAGGTTCTAACCTTTCCACGTTCTGAATTTCCTTTTGCTCTTTTTCAGCAGCCTTTTTTTCCTCCTCTGTATCATAGCGGCTTAGGTCAAAGCCATTTCTGTCAGCGAAAGCATTCAATGCATTTTCAATAGCAATCAGTTTGCCGCCATTTCTGACCCAGTCCATTACCTTGTTCATATTGCTTTCATTGAGATAGGAACCCCAGCTGGATGGCAAAATGATCACATGGTATTTGGAAAGGTCAAATCTTGTCAGGTTTTCTGCTTCCAGAATACTCACTGGATAATCTAACTCCTGCTCAAAGAAATACCAAAGCTCTCCAAAATTCAGGGAAGAGGTGCCGCTACCACCGAGAAGGGCAACGTTAGGCTTGACAATGGGTCGGACATCGGGTGAACCGAAATCTTTCCCCTTGTCTACATAAGCGGAATTACTGGTTTGCAGGCTGATCTCGAATGTATTGGCAAGGTCTACGACTTTTTTGTCATAATCGGCCACGTATTGGTTGCCATTCCTGTGAATAATTAAGGTGCCTGCCGGATAGGACTGACCACCGATTTCAAAGTCAAATTCTGCAAACCTTACCCTGATTCCTTCATTCAATAAAGCTGCTAAATATTTAGCGTGGACAGTAGCATGCCAAGGGGCCAGGTAAGCCAATGGTTTTCCGTCCACTTTGTTTGGGGTGAAAGCAGGTTTTTCAAACTTCTTGGCAGCATCCAAACGGCTTTCCAAGGCATAAGCCTGTACGCCGTAAGCATAAGGCATTGCCCAGCTCGTGATGTCATAAGTGATACTGTCCTGTAGGGTGGCCTCGGGTTCAAAGAGTACCTGGGTCAATACCGATTTGGGTTGGTAAGCATTGATGACAATGTCTTTTTCAGTAGTAGAGAAAGTCGCTGTCTTTCCTGTATTGTAATCCAAGCCTCTCAATCCCGACCTGTTTCCCGCAAATCCATACTGGATCTTATTTTTATCCATTAGGGCAAGCAGGGCTTTTACTCTCTCCGGATTTTGGTCTCCTTTGATCACAAAGCTCTTGTATTTGGCTCTTGGGTTGGTGCTGTTGCTTTTGAAATAATTGCTGAACTCTTCTGCCAGTCTTCCGGCATTTTGGGAGGTAACTTCAATGGCGGAAATACCGGCATAATGCTGATGCTCTATTCTCTCTTTAAGCGTAACTGTATCTCCCAAGGCGTCCAACATACCCAATCCGGCACGTCCAGACCCACCTTTTTCTATGGTCATTCCGATAGCACCACTGTACATGGGATAAGTGTCGCCATAGGACGGGTAAAGGAGGTCAAATCTTTCTTTGGTAAAATAGAACCAACCATTTTCATCAAAATACCGGGCAGTATTTCTTCCATAGATTTCCTGAAACTCATGTTGGAAAGGGGTAAGCTGCTCGTGGGTAGGTCGGGCAGCAGGCGCAAAATAGAAGGGGTCATTGATGCCTTGCTCATGGAAATCCACAAAAAGGTGTGGCATCCACTCATGGTAAAGCTTTAATCTTTGTTCAGATTCTACCTGCGTTTGCCAGGCCCAATCCCTGTTCAGATCAAGCAGGTAATGGTTTGGTCTACCTCCAGGCCAAGGTTCGAAGTGCTCAATAGACTGAGGGTCTGGCTGTAGTCTTTTATTCTGTTTTTGGTTGTACCAAACCGTATAGCGGTCTTTTCCGTCTGGATTGGCACATGGATCAATGATGAGCACCTGACTTTTCAGCCAATCTTTGGATAAGTCATTGTTGGGATCAGCGATCTGCCAAAAAGTTTTCATGGCAGCTTCCGTGCCCACAGCTTCATTGCCGTGCACATTGTAGGACATCCAGTTGATGGCGACGGAAGTGCTTGGACTGCCCTCTGCCATGCCCGTTCTTTTGAGGTTATCCAAGCGGATATTCTCCAGGTTTCCAATATTCTCTGGGCTGGAAACAATGGCTACGAATAGCGGTCTTTTTTCATAGGTTTCCCCATAATATACCAATTTAACATTGGGCAGGGTGGAGGCCAAATGTTCGAAGTAATCCACTACCCTATGATGGGGGGTAAATCTTTCTCCCATTTGGTAGCCCAGAAAATCTTCAGGGCTTTTTTGGGCAAATACCTGGAAGCTGAGCAGCAAGCCAAGAATCAGCGTGTATAGTTTCTTCATAGATGTAAATTTTAATCCCGTAAGATAAGGGTATTTGAAGAAGGGGACAAGGTGAATTTTGGAGAAGGGGGATAATGGATTTGAAAGAGATATTTGTGGATATTGGATATTAGTAGATATTGGATATAGCAATGCATGAGTTAAAAATGATATTTATCTAAAAAATGGAAAGAATTTGGTAAAATTAAATGTAAATCACTTAGTCACAGAGCATAGAATTACAATTAGTACAGATGACGCTCGATTGATACAGCAAATATTAATGACTTTGATTGGATCAAAGGGTTGAAATTAATCAACCCATTGATCGAAAATCTTTAAAAACCAGTTTATTCTTCGTCGTTCCTCACTTTCATCCATAGGACAAGGCCGGCAATGGTAAGAACACCACCTAAAGCGAGAAGCAGGTTGATGTCTCTTTGTGTTTTTTGGGCCTTTTGTAGGTAGGTTGATCCCAAACCTTTTTTTGCAATAAAATTTTCAATTTTTTCCAATCGTTCTTCTAATTCTTCTTTTGCTTTTTTCGTTAAATCCATTTTTTTGGTGTTAAATGATAAACAATGTACACTTTAGTATACTGATACAAAAAGCATAAGTTGTGATTTTAGCGATTAATTTGGGTTTGGGAAATGTCTCTAATTACCTAAAATCCCCAAAAAAACGCCTCCAAATTCAATTCAAACCTATAAGAACAGCCGATTTGGCAATATCGCCTATGGTCATTAAGCGGGAGGCCTGGTATTTTCCATTAACCAAAGTTTTTCGACATCCTTTTCCTAACCTAAATTTAATCAAAATGACTCAAAGCGAAAATCTTATGGTGAGGGTTTCCCCAACTTGCTAATAGGCAGATATAATTCAGGCTATGATTATCCCAAACCCGCCAATTCATAAATATTCTTTGGGCTTATGACTTTGAACGCTGATTCCGGATAGGTTTCCTGAAATATCTTAGGGAATTTGGATTTGGTACGGAGGGTATATTTGAATTCAAAACAGTGAAACTTTCCATCCACTTCTTCGATATAGTCGATTTCCTGTTGGTCATAGGTCCTCCAAAACTAGGTGTTGACAAATCTTCTATTGTTGTGATTGTATTTTAACCATATACTGATACAGAAATTTTCCCATAAGCCTCCGACATCCAATCGGACATCCAAGGGGCTGAAATTTCTGATAATGGCATTTCGGATTCCCAGATCGTAAAAATAAATTTTTTGGCTTTTGTTAATCTCTTTCCTCAGATTCCTGCTAAAAGCTGAAAGCCTGAAAATGACAAAGGATTTTTCTCTGTATTTCCATAATTTGCCGGGATCTAGCTTCACAAATTTAGCTAAAAATATGAAGTTGAGTTCATAAATTTAGCTAAAATTAAGAACTTACGCGTCAACTAAGCATCAAATCTCCAATTCAAACCACTATTGCTGAGTTGGGCATGGGAAACCAGGCATGCCTTGAAGATCATGATGATGGTGTAGTCGAACATTATTTTTAAAAACTATAGAAAAAGGCCAAAATTCAGCATATTTTAAGTTTACTTATTAATTAGTTTTGGGGAGAGGGTGTAGAACGGATTTTTTAGAATAATCTTTGGTTTTTCTTGATCCTCGAATGATGCAGTTAACTGGGAACTAAAAGGTTATAATCAATGCTGGATTAGGGATTTTAAAAATTATTCTTTAGTTTAGAAATGGTAAGACTTAGTCCCGGTAAGGTGTTGGGCAGGAATCAGATAAGGAAAATTGAAATGATAACCACATGAAAGTGAAAAAGGGTAACCACCATTTTTACAGCCCTGAAATTTTCCTTTTGACTTGTTTGGGCCTTTTCATCCTATTCATGCAAAGTTGTCGCAATAAAGACAGTTCCGAGGCCCTGTCATCATTCAAAACCATTGAAATCCGTAAAGATTTTTTGTTGGGTGATTTCCCGGAGTTGCAGATTGAAATTCTGGACACAATCAACCTTGAAGCTACGGGAAACCCTCCTCTTACTTCAGTCCACGATTTGGCTTTTTCGCAAGACTTCTTTCTTCTAATAGACAGAAGACAGGGTCTATTAAAATTTGACAACAAGGGTAGTTTTTTAGGGAAAATCGGGGAGAATGGAGAGGGGCCAGATGAATATACTATGCCCTATGCGATTCACTTAGATGAAAAGGAAAATATTGTGCTTGTGGCGGATTGGCAAAAAATGACCGTGATTTCCTATTCCCTCGAAGGAAAATTTGAATCAACAAGCAATAAACTGCTTGGGCATCCTATCTCCTTCTATAAAGATAATGATACCCTTCTGGTTGTTCAGGAGACGCTAATTGGCACCAGAGAAAAACCCCGTCAGGTGTTGATAAGCTCAATTGATCCCAAAACCCTTGAAGTCAAACACCAAGAAAAGCCGCTTTACCGATATCATTCAAATTACACAATTATCCATTCTATCCCCAGGATATTAAGTCGGATAAACAACACAACCTTGTTTTATATGTCAATCATCCGGGGAGATATATCATCTTATGCTAACACAGACACGATCTTTAGTATAAAGGAGGATTATTTGGTTCCTGAATACCTGCTTCATTTAAGCGGATTTGACAACACCCTTCAGCTGGGGATAAGCCAAGTGGTGATGTCCGATAAAAAAGCGTTTGTACGTGTTGTATATGACCATCGTTCCTATTTTGTAGTAATTGATTTGGAAAACAATCGTCCCTTAGTTCATTTAAGGCAATTATTTGATCAGGAGATGACAGATGAAATGATTCCAAAGCCGTTGAATGGGGACCTGTTTTACTCCATTTTGCGTGACCATGAAAGTTTTCCGGAGATAAATCCACAAATCATTATTTATCGCTTGCCATCCATAGAAAATTGAATTTGAAGCAATAGATCCACGAAACCATGCGTACAAATAAAATAAATATCCCATTCCCTTTATTCCTAAGTCTCCTTTACTGGTAATTTATCGGATAACCATATGTAGTTACAAAAAAGGAATCTATATGGTGAATACCAGCCCTCAAAGAGTCACGCCATTTTAATGATATTCGACACCCTTCGGGGTCGGAGGGCTCATATATCCGAATTTCTTCTATAGATATGTTATCCCTTCGGGATAATTTTAGCCTGATTTAAATAATCTGATTAATAGGGATTTCCGATTTCCCGACCCTGAAAGGGTCATATATTTGTAGAATCAACATTTCAGCTTGGAGTATTTGACCCAGAATGGGTCATATTTTATTGGCGTGCACGCAAAAAATATTTCGTCAAAGGCTTTTTCAACTTATTTCGAATAGCATATTTAAAGACAAAAGACCAGATAGTTCTTCCAAAGTGAATCGAGTCTAACCTCCTACCTAAAGCTAGGCAAGCTCGCTTCCCGTCTCTCGTTTCTAAAAAAGATCGCCAACTCTTCTGAAAAACGAGTCTTGCTTCTTGTCTCTTGGTTCTTGTTTCTTATAAGCAATCGCCTATACGGTCAAAATCGAGTCTATTCTCTCGTTTCTCGCTTCTAAAAGTCTAAAAAAGTGGAACTTGAGGGATTCGAACCCACGACCTCTGCCCTGTCAAGGCAGCGCTCTAAACCAACTGAGCTAAAGTTCCTAATTCAGATGCTAAATAAGTCAAAGAAGGGAACATTTACAAGAAGGGTTTAATTTTCCGATTAACTGCTAAGAAATTGTTTCCAAAGTAAATTCACGCCTCTTGCTAAAATTCCAATCGCTTTTTCTGCACTTGTCCTTAAATTCAAAGAAAAAACCAGTCAGCCATGAAACTTAACAGAAGATCATTTGTCAAATGGGCATCCCTTTCTCCTGCAATTGCACTGCCTATGATTTCTTGTGCCAGCTCTGAAAATGAAGCAGAAGGCAAGAAAATGGATGGAGTAAAGCCTCTTAATCTCAATATCCAGCCGATTTCCAAAGAAGAGCGCTTGTCCAGAATCGCCAAAGCACAGCAATTGATGCAGGAACAAAAAATCGATGCGCTTTTCCTGGAACCGGGCACGAGCATGAAATATTTTCTGGATTTTGATTTTTTCCTTTCCGAAAGAATGGTCGCCGCAGTCATCCCTGCCAAAGGAGACATTGCTTACATCTGTCCAGGGTTTGAACAGGACAAAGTGGAGGAGTTGGTAAAGTTCGGTAATAAAGTACTGACTTGGGAAGAGCATGAAAGCCCTTATGCCCTTACCGCAAAACTATTGCGGGATATAGGAACACCGAATCAAAAGGTGGCCATTGAAGAGCGTTGTCGCTTTTTTCTTTATGATGGCATCAAAAGTGAAACAGCACGGATCAATTTCGTCAATGGAGATGGGGTGACCGCAGGTTGTAGGATCTTCAAATCTCCAGCTGAAATTGCCTTGATGCAAGCGGCCAATACGGCCACTTTGGAAGCGTATAAAATCCTGTTCGACTCTTTGTACGAAGGTATGAACCAATATGACTTTAGGGACATTGCATCTGAAGCACATCGAAAATTGGGCTTTAGTGGTTCCATTGGAGCCAATTTTGGAGAATGGTCTGCCTTCCCACATGGCAGTAGCAAAACACAAACCCTAAAACCTGGAGATATTGTCTTGGCGGATGGTGGTTGTACAGTAGAAGGCTATAAGTCAGATATCAGCAGGACCATTGTTTTTGGAGAGCACAATGACAGACAGAAGGAGGTGTGGGATGTGGTGAAAGAAGCACAGACGGCAGCTTTTGAATTGGCCAAACAACCTGGCACTACCTGTGAACAAATGGATGCAGCAGCGAGAGCTGTGATTGATCAAGCAGGGTTTGGACCAGATTATAAATACTTCTCTCATCGCCTAGGGCATGGCATCGGTATGGACGGACACGAGTGGACCAATTTGGTTCGGGGCAATGATACCCCCTTGCAGGCAGGAATGTGCTTCAGTAACGAACCTGGCATATACATCGTGGGTGAGTTTGGCGTACGCTTGGAAGACTGTTTTTACATGACAGAGAATGGACCAGAGTATTTTACCCAGCCCAGTCCTTCTGTTGAAAAACCCTTTGCTTAGAAAGGCTCAAGGTTTGATTTTGCCACGAAGACGCAAAGGCATAAATGAAGAAATAATAATGTGGAATGAGGAATTTAGAATTTAGAATGCATATCCCAATTTCAACTTATCCCGAACATT
This sequence comes from Cecembia lonarensis LW9, assembly GCF_000298295.1. GTDB lineage: Bacteria > Bacteroidota > Bacteroidia > Cytophagales > Cyclobacteriaceae > Cecembia > Cecembia lonarensis. Next base: position 22,882 of record NZ_AMGM01000033.1, on the reverse strand, counting down.
TGGTGTTCGGAACTTTCGAAAAAGCACCAGTTTCTATTCTATTTCAATCTTATTTCTTACATCTAAAATCTTAAATAACTTAGTGTCATAGCGCCTTTGTGGCAAAACCTAAAAAAAGAAGTCAGAAAATCCAATTGTACCCAATACCCGCCATTACCCCTATGATGATGATGATTGGAGAGCTCAATTTGGTAAATTGAAGCAGCAAGTAGGTGCCAAAAATCGCCAGGATATTGAATAGATTGGCATCCAAGGGTTCGAAAAGCAGGTAAGCGGCAGCTATCAACATCCCGCAACTCACCGCATTTATACCTTCAAGGGCGGCTCGGACGGGTCTGTATTTTTTCAGTTGGTCCCAAAACCGGATAACGAAGAAGATGAGGAAAGTCCCGGGCAAGAAAATACCCGCGGCTGCCACAAATCCTCCTGTAAGTAGCCCTGGAATACCATATTCCCGCATGGAAAGTGCGCCTACGTATGAACTGATACTAAAGGTTGGTCCTGGAATACCTTGTGCGATGCCATAGCCGGTGAGGAACTCCTGAGAGGTGAGGAATTTTTTGAATTCCACAAATTCTGTGAAAAGATAGGGTACCAAAACCTGACCTCCTCCAAATATCAGTGAGCCGTTTCGGTAGAAATTTTCAAAAAGCAGTACAGATTGGTTTTTGGTAATGGCACCCAATACAGCTGCGGCGACCAATACTCCTCCCCATAAGAAAAAGTTGGCCCATGAAATTACCAATTTTTTATCCCCCTCTTCTTTGGGTTGGTCCCTGAATTTCAATGACGTACTGACTCCTCCCACGACTAGGAGAAGCGGGAAAACATAGGGTGAATTGTAGAAAAAGGATACAAAGGCAGAAAACATCATCAGTACGGTAGCCTCTGAAGTTTTCACCATTTTGAATATGGTTTTTTGGGCGGCATAGATGATAAAACCTATGGCCATGGGTTGAATGAATTTGGCAAAATTGAGGGCTCCGGGGGTATTTTCCTGTAAGTAATCGATCAAAAAAGCTGCCGTAATCATCAGGATAGTGGCCGGTAATATCCAAACAAAAAGTGACAAATAGGCCAATGAAGGACCCCCTATGCGGTATCCAATGGCAGAAATGGTCTGGGTAGAGGTTGGGCCGGGAAGAATCTGACAGAGCGCATTCAGTTCCCAAAGTTCCTCTTCTTTGATGTAACCCCGCTTTCTCACCATGAGTTCGAGCACCATGGAGAGAAAGACTTGAGGGCCACCAAATGCAGTGACAGAAAGTAGTAAAACGTCCTTTAGGTAGATGTAATATCGTACTTTCTGGACTGACATCTTTTATTTTTTAAGTCCCAATTCCCTGAGACGCTCTTCGAGAAATTCCCCAGCTGTCGCATCTTCAAACTGTTTGGGGTTGTTTGCATCAATACAACTCTCCAGACAGGTAAGATCCATTTCTGAACGTGGGTGCATAAAGAATGGAATAGAATACCTGCTGGTATGCATCATTTCACGTGGTGGATTGACTACGCGGTGGATGGTGGATTTCAGTTTTTTATTGGTGAGTCTTTCCAACATATCTCCAACATTTACCACCAATTGATCCGGCAAGGCGGTGATTGGAATCCATTTTCCATCTCTCCTCAAAACCTGTAATCCATCAGCAGAAGCACCCATCAATAGTGTAATCAGGTTGATGTCCCCATGCTCTGCAGCCCGTACTGCATCTGCCGGTACGGCATCAGGATTTTCAATGGGGAAATAATGGATTTGTCTAAGGATAGAATTGCCATAGGCCACTTTATTTTCAAAGTAATCTTCCTCCAGTCCTAAATGCAGGGCAATCGCTTGGAGCATGTTTTTGCCCGCATTTTCCAAAGTCTTATAGATTTCCAAAGCCACTGCTTTGAACTCGGGTAATTCTTCCGGCCAGATATTGGCGGGATATTCTGCTTTGATGGGATCTGAATCCGGAATATCGGCCAGTTCCTGACCTACATGGTAAAACTCCTTAAGGTCCCCCGTATTTCTACCTTTGGCATGTTCTTTACCTTTTCCTGTATAGCCTCTTTGGAAGCCAATTTCGGGTTTTTCATATTTGCCTTTGGTTTCATCAGGAAGGGAAAAGAACTCTTTGATTACTGCATAAAGCCTGTCCTGCAATTCCTGATTTAAACCATGATTTTTAATGGCCACAAAGCCAATGTTCTGGTACGCATCGCCCAACTTTTTTACAAAAGCAGCTTTTTTTTCTGCATCTCCGGAGGTGAAATCAGCCAGATCCAGAGATGGGATTTCATCATATAAAATCTCAGTCATATTTGGTAAATATTTATGCCGAAAGGTACGCCATTTTCATGGAATTTTAAATAAATTGGTGGATTAGCCGCCATAAGCATGAATAAGAGCATTCTATCAATCTATGTTTTACTTGTTTTTTTTGCCGCAAGTTGTGGTACTTCTAGAGAAAAACAGGGAGAACTGGTAGTAAGTACAGACGTATTGGACAGTTTAGTCGAATCGGCATCAGAAGTCCGGTTTTATTTTTATGAAGAGAAAAATGAATACCCGGACGCCATGGTTGAAATGTATAGCCCATTGGGAAACCAAAAGTTTAAACCTGGCAAGGTGCCATTTGAATTCAACATCAAGAATTATCCTTTTGACGCAGGTTTAAGCGGCTTTCAATTGAAAATGGTACTCAATGGTAATGATCCTGTTGGGTATAATTCCCCTATTTTCCAAAAAGAATTAAATCAAGGAACTTATCGGGCAGTAGCCTATTTGGTTGATGAGGAGGGCTTGGCCCTGAAAGAGTTCGGTAACTATGTCGATAGGGATTTTATGGTTGGTGAGACAAGGGCTTTTCCCTATCAGGCCGAACCCTATGTGATAATGAACCTTCCCCACAATGATCAAAGGTATGCCCAGGGAGAGGAAATTACCGTAGATTTCCTCCTTTTGGGTGGGGACATGAACAAGGACAGGCTTAATGTAATTTTGGAAGTGGACAGCATGAGGTACCCTATGGAGCAGGTCAGCCCTGTCAGGGTTTCAGGATTGGGTCCCGGTGCATACAGCATAAGCCTTCATTTGGTCAAGAAGGATGGAAAGGAGCTTGATGGACCATTTTCTTCTGTTCGGCGACGAATTACCATAGAGTAATTATTTTCCACTATCCATTCTTACAGCGATGATCAAAGCTGATACTATGGTCAGTCCGGCGATGGTTAAAATAGACACCTCAATCCCTAACGCATCGGCTATTAATCCAGTCAAAATGGCTCCTATGGCATAGCCAAGGTCGCGCCACAACCTGAAAACCCCAATGCTGTTGGCCCGGTCTTCAGGGTGGGTGTTATCTGCTACTGTAGCCAAGAAGGTAGGATAAACCATGGCAGTACCCCAGCCCAATAAGGCAGAAAGGATCACATAATGCGTCATACTTTCAGCAAAAAAGAAAAGTCCCAATGCCAGACCCTGCAAGAGCATACCAATGAAAAGGAGTCCTTTTTTATTGAAAATATCAGCCATTTTTCCTGTAAAAAGCTGTCCTATTCCCCAGATCGCAGGGTAAATCGCGGTGACAATTCCAATCTCCTCCAGATTAAAACCTTTTCCTGCCAGAAGTATAGGAAAAATACCCCATGCCATGCCGTCATTCAGGTTATTGACCAGGCCTGCCTGCGTCACCGAACCCAGGTTTTTATGTTTCCAAGTAGTCTGCCAGAATATATTGGATAGGCGGGTGATATCAGATAAGGTGTTTTCTGCAGCCACGTGTTTTCTTGTATCCTTAATTAGGAAAATGGAGCCAAATAGACCTCCTATGGCCAAAGCAATCCCCAAAATAAAAGGGTATGGCCTTAGTCCGAATTCAGCTGCAATAAAACCGGTTAGAAATGCTACAGTAGCCACAGCCAGGTACCCGGCAAATTCATTCAGCCCCATAGCAAATCCCCGGTCCTTTTCTCCCACCAAGTCGATCTTCATCACCACAGTACTGCTCCAGGCCAAACCTTGATTGATGCCCAATAGTACATTGGCAGCTACGATCCAGTCCCAACTCGGAGCGTACATCAGGATAAAAGGTACCGGTAAACCGAAAAGCCATCCGATAATCAGTAGGTTTTTTCGGCCAATTTTATTGGCAAATACTCCCGCAAAGTAATTGGTTATGGCTTTTACAATACCAAAGACGATGATAAAGGAAAGAATGGCCGTTTTGGCAGCGATGGCAAATTCCACTTCGGCAATTTGGGGCAGAATACTCCGCTCCAATCCTACCATCCCCCCTACAAATGCGTTGATAATGACCAAGAGCGTAAACTGTTGCCAGTTTTCTTTTAAACCTAACCGGACCTTTTCCATGATTATTTTTTTGCTTGGATGACAACAAAGCTCCCCTTACCAAAACCCGAAATGGGTTTTTCAGGGATTTCCTCAGTAGAGAATAAGGTTTGGCAGTATTTGAAACCTGAAAAACCTGCTGTTGATAGAAGTTCACTGATTTCCTCTGTACTGTGAAAATGGGCATTTTTATACCAGGGATTATTTGCCTTTTCTTGCTCATACTGTCGCCCCAGTGGACTGTTTTTATCGATCAAACCGATGACCAAATGGCCATTTTTTCTCAAAACCCGATGGGCTTCCACAAAAGCCTTGGGGATGTCATCCAAAAAACAAAGGGTAGTTACCATCAGCAAAAAATCAAAACTTTCACCTTCATAAGGCAAAGCTTCGGCTATGCCCTCTTTTACTTGTATTCCCCTTTGTGCTGCAATTTTGGCCATGCCTTTGGCAGGTTCGAGTCCTTCCTTGACACCAAGGGCAAGGGCAAACCTGCCAGTGCCCACACCGATTTCCAAGCCCTTAACTTCATTAGGCAACAACATTCGTATGGCTTGCAACTCATTTTCAAAAAGAATCGGATGTTTGTCAAACCAGCTGTCATAACCCGTTGCATCTTCCTCGAAAATATTTTTCCCCGCTTTTATCCAGACATCAAGGGTTTCAGTAGCAATTAAGTGGAATTTTTGCATCATTTTAATTTGTTTTTACAAAGATCCTGTCCATTTGCTACTTTTCCTTTATCATTTGTTAAAAAATCAAATTTGTGCGCGGATTCTGCTGAGGCTTACCTGGGTAATTCCTAAGTAGGAAGCAATATGTTTGAGCGGTACCCGCTGCAAAAGATTTGGGGAGGTGCTCAATAAATCCTTGTAGCGTTCTTCCGCTGTATGAAATTGTAGGCTTTCTATTCTATTGACTGTTTCTACATAGGCTGCCTCAAAAATTCTCCTGAAAAGCCGTTCAATATCGTGGTGTTGGTCATATAAGTTAAATAAATCAGGAGATGGAATTCCAATCAGGATACTATCTTCAAGAAGTTGGATGCCTTTTTTACTTGGATTTCCGGTAAAAAGACTTTCCGCCCTGGCAATAAGAGAATTTTCAAAGGCAAATAATTCCGTAATGTCATTTCCATCTTTGTAATAGTAGGTTCGGGCAAGACCCTTTTCCACGTAGTATATGGTTCTACAGGTATGTCCAATGGACTGCAAATCCTTTCCTTTTGGCATGGCTAACTCAAAGCATATCTTTCTTAAGGCTTCTATGGCTTTGGCAGAAATTGGATGAATGCCATCAAAAAATTTGAAAAGTCCGGTATGTTCTTCCATCATTTATAAGAATAAATTACTGAATTAAGGTTTAGATTCTAAGATCAGCATTTATTTTTACATCTGGACAAAAGACTTGATAACAATTGGGCAATTCTATACATAAAAAGCCATTCATTGGAGAAAAAGGCAGGTTTTTGATCCGGAGCATTCTCAGGGGGTTTTTGTATTTGGGGATTTTGGTGGGCCTTTTTTTCTTGATCAGGAATGCCTTGTCCGAAGATGAGCGGTTGGAATGGTTTGGATCCATCTACAACAACCCCTACTTGGTCATGCTGGTATTTGTGGGCTCTGAGATCTTGTTTGGGATCATTCCGCCAGAAATCTTTATGCTTTGGTCCTTTGAAACGGGGATGATTGGCCCTTATTTTTTCAGTATAGGTATTCTTTCCATTATCTCCTATGCAGCAGGATATTTGAATTTTAATGTAGGGCGTCTCATACAGCACAACAGTGGTTTTCTGAAATCCAGAAATAAATTCGTGAGGAAGTATGTCAATCTTTTTACCAAATACGGGGGGTTTTTGGTCATTGTAGCCTCTGTCAGCCCATTGCCTTTTTCTGCGATTGCGCTTTTGTCTGGTGCAGGGGGCTTGGATAGAAGTACCTATATCAAATACAGTTTGCTAAGAATCGTCAGGTATTTTGTCTATGCCTATATTTTGTGGCTTGTTCAGCGCTAATGTTTCCAACAAATTACCATTTGAAGGGTTGAATTGGTAACTTTGCTGTTTATGAGTTTGAGCCAAGAAATGATTTCCCCTTCTGTAGACCTCCTTGACCCCAAGGAATATATCATTATCAAAAACGCCAGGGTAAACAACCTGAAAAGTCTGAGTGTAGCGATTCCCAGAAATAAGTTGGTGGTCATTACCGGCCTTTCCGGTTCCGGCAAATCTTCTCTGGCATTTGATACGCTTTTTGCTGAAGGTCAAAGGATGTATGTTGAAAGCCTGAGTTCCTATGCCAGGCAGTTTTTGGGCAGGATGGAGAAGCCCGATGTGGAGTACATCAAAGGTGTATCCCCCGCGATTGCGATTCAGCAAAAGGTAACTACTAAGAATCCAAGGTCTACCGTCGGTACAACGACGGAGGTTTATGATTACCTGAAATTACTTTTCAGCCGAATAGGTAAGACCATATCTCCTGTCAGCGGGGATGAAGTCAAGCACCATACTGTGACGGATGTGGTGGATTTCATTCATGGCTTCGAAGAAGGAGAAAAGGTGATGATTTCCTGCCCTTTACATCTCATGAAGGGGAGGACCATGCATCAGGAACTGGAATTGTTGTTGCAAAAAGGCTTCACCCGAATTCTGATCAATGGAGATGCTTACTTTGTGGAGGATCTGATCGGTGCTGCTGAGGTACCCAACGGTGATTATGAAATTCTGATTGATAGGGTCTCCATCAGACATGAGGATGAGGATAACCAGTTTAGGATAGCAGATTCTGTTCAAACAGCATTTTTTGAGGGGCATGGGGAATGTACGGTTTTGGTTCCGGGGAAAGATAAAAGGACTTTTTCGGACAGGTTTGAACTGGACGGGATGAATTTTGAATTGCCTACTGTGAATTTTTTCTCTTTTAACAATCCTTATGGAGCCTGTAAAACCTGTGAGGGTTTTGGTTCCGTTTTGGGTATTGATCCGGACCTGGTCATTCCAGATAAAAGCCTTTCTGTATATGAAGGCGCTATCGCTCCTTGGAGAGGAGAGACAACAGGGAAGTGGTTGGAGCCCTTAGTGAAAAAAGGGATTTATTTTGACTTTCCCATCCACAGGGCCTATGAGGACTTGACAGAATCCGAAAAAGCGTTAATATGGGCGGGCAATTCCTATTTCAGAGGTCTGAATGATTTTTTTGCTGATTTGCAGTCCAAGACTCACAAAATACAATACCGGGTGATGTTGTCCAGATTTAGGGGAAGGACCACTTGTCCTGATTGTAAGGGTACCCGTCTAAGAAAAGATGCTTCTTATGTGAAGATTGGAGGGAAGTCCATCACGGATATTGTACTGATGCCCATTGATAAGGCTTTGGGCTATTTTCAACAGCTGGAGCTTAGCGAGTCAGAAAAAAAGGTAGCTAACCGTTTACTAAAGGAAATCCTAAATCGCCTGGAATATATCGATAAGGTAGGCTTGGGATATTTAACCCTCAATAGGTTGACCTCTAGTTTGTCAGGGGGGGAATACCAGCGTATCAAATTGGCCACTTCCTTAGGTTCGGCTTTAGTGGGTTCCATGTATATTTTGGATGAGCCCAGTATAGGGCTGCATCCAAGGGACAGTGATCGATTGATAGAGGTTCTGAAGTCTTTAAGGGACTTGGGCAATACGGTCATAGTTGTAGAGCATGAGGAAAAAATCATGAAAGCTGCGGATCAGATCATTGATATTGGACCTGATGCGGGTGTTTTGGGAGGTGAATTGGTCTTCCAGGGCGATCTTAATGAACTCATTGTCAGTGGGAAGTCTCATACGGCGCGCTACCTAAAAGGGGAGGAAAAAATCCAGGAAAAAACAGCCAACAGAAAATGGAAAAATAGCCTGTTTGTCAAGGGGGCAAGGGAAAATAACCTGAAGAATTTAAGTGTTCAATTTCCGCTACATACCTTAACAGTGGTGACAGGTGTCAGTGGTTCGGGTAAATCTACTTTGATCAAAAAGGTCTTGTATCCTGCTTTGGGAAAGATCATGGGAACGGTCCTGGATGAAACAGGAAAATTCGATAAGTTGGAAGGTGATTACAAAAAAATCACTCAAGTGGAATTTGTGGATCAAAATCCGATAGGAAAATCTTCCCGCTCCAATCCGGTAACCTATGTGAAGGCATATGATGCCATCCGTACGCTTTATTCGGATCAGTCCTTGGCCAAGCAGCGGGGGTATAAGCCAGCATTTTTCAGTTTTAATGTAGATGGGGGGCGCTGCGAAGCTTGTCAGGGGGAAGGTACTGTGACCGTGGAAATGCAGTTTATGGCTGATATTCACCTCACTTGTGAGTCTTGTAAAGGGAAGCGCTTCAAAAATGAAATATTGGATGTTAAATACAAGGAAAAAGATATCTCCGATATTTTGGCCATGACCATTGATGAGGCCATGGACTTTTTCAAAGGCAAGACCCAGATCATCAATAAGCTACAACCCCTACAGGAAGTTGGGTTGGGCTATGTAGGAATGGGGCAGTCTTCTAATACTTTGTCCGGTGGTGAAGCGCAGCGGGTAAAATTGGCTTCTTTTTTGGGCAAAGGCGGTACCAAAGTAGGTGACCATATCCTGTTTATCTTTGATGAACCGACCACAGGTCTTCATTTTCATGATATACGAAAGTTGTTGCACTCCATCAATGCATTGATAGATCAAGGACATTCTGTGATCATCATTGAGCACAATACAGAAGTGATCAAGGCGGCGGATTGGGTAATTGATTTAGGGCCTGAGGGTGGAGAGAAAGGGGGGTATGTTACTTTCCAGGGAACGCCTGAGGAACTGATGGAGCAAGAGGGGAATTATACTGCCAAGTATTTGAAAGAAAGTTTTCAATAAAAAGCTTATAAGGAGGGGCTGGAGACCCTTCTTATTTCTGTCAACTATGGATTTACAATATCCACTTGAATTAATCGGTACATTTGTCTTTGCCATTTCAGGGGCCTTGGCCGTCAGGGATAAGGAGCATGATCTATTTGGTGCCGGATTTACAGGATTTATCACGGCCATTGGAGGGGGGACATTGCGGGATGTGCTTTTGGGAGCCTATCCTTTGGTTTGGATAGGGGACGTTCATTTTTTATATGCCATTTTGCTAGGGGTATTGGCAGCTTTTGTTTTTCCAAAGTTTTTGCTGAAGTTGAGAAAAACCATGTTTCTTTTTGATACCATCGGTATAGGTTTTTTCACTGTTTTGGGAGTTGAAAAGGCACTAAGCTTGGGTTTTAGGCCCGAAATTGCAGCCATCATGGGTATGTTTACCGCAGTGATGGGCGGTGTCATCCGCGACACCTTGGTCAATGAAATTCCCATCCTTTTTCGAAAAGAAATTTACGCTTCTGCTTGTCTGACCGGAGCGATACTTTACCTGGTTCTGAATTATTTGGGACTTGACAGAGACTACAACCTCCTGATATCTATTTCGATCGTGATATCCATCCGTTTGATCGCGGTAAAATATAAGTTGAGTTTACCGCGCTTGGATTAATTGTAAAAAGGATGATTTCCATCGGCTATTCAATTGGATAATCCATTGAATCAAACTATTTTTGGGCACATCATTTAATTTCCCCTCATGAAAAGAGATCAAGTCATTTTTGACCTAATTTCCCAAGAAGAAAATAGACAAAAGACAGGTATAGAATTGATTGCTTCTGAGAACTTTGCATCCAAGCAAGTAATGGAGGCCGCAGGTTCTGTATTGACCAATAAATATGCAGAAGGCCTACCCAATAAAAGGTATTATGGAGGCTGTGAGATTGTAGATCAAATTGAACAATTGGCCATAGATAGGGCTAAGGAGTTATTTGGCGCAAGCTGGGCCAATGTACAGCCCCATTCAGGAGCCCAAGCCAATGCTGCAGTTTTTCTTGCTTGTTTGAATGCTGGTGATGCCATTTTAGGTTTTGATTTGGCGCATGGAGGACATTTGACCCATGGTTCTCCGGTGAATTTCTCCGGGAAACTTTACCAGCCCCATTTTTATGGTGTAGAGGAAGAGACGGGTTTGATAGATTATGATAAAGTTGAAGCCAAGGCTTTAGCTGTAAAACCAAAATTATTGATTTGTGGTGCTTCGGCCTACAGCCGTGATTGGGATTATGAAAGGTTAAGGGATATCGCAGATCAGGTCGGCGCTATTTTGTTGGCGGACATATCCCATCCTTCCGGGTTGATTGCCCGAGGGCTTTTGAATGACCCTTTGGAATATTGCCATATTGTGACTACTACTACCCACAAGACGTTGAGAGGGCCAAGAGGAGGTTTGATTTTGATGCGCGAAGATTTTGACAACCCATTTGGACTGAAAACACCAAAGGGTGAGTTAAGAAAAATGTCCTCTCTTTTGGATTCCGGCGTTTTTCCAGGAACTCAAGGTGGGCCTTTGGAGCATATTATTGCAGCAAAGGCAGTGGCTTTTCAAGAAGCCCTATCTGATGAATACATGGAATATGTGATTCAGGTTAAAAAGAACGCTGCAGTGATGGCAGAGGAATTTGTACGCCTGGGATATCAGATTATTTCAGGAGGAACAGATAATCACCTGATGTTGATTGACTTGAGAAACAAAGATCTCACAGGAAAATTAGCAGAAGAAACCTTGGGAAAAGTTGATATTACCATCAATAAAAACATGGTACCCTTCGATACCCGCTCTCCATTTGTTACTTCAGGAATGCGGGTTGGTACGGCAGCGGTGACTACTCGGGGCTTGAAAGAAGAAGATATGAAGCGGATTGTTGCTTTGATTGATAAAGCGCTGCACAACCATGACGATGAATCTGTTTTAAAGCAGGTGAAAAATGAAGTAAATGATTGGATGGTTCAGTTTCCGTTGTACTAATAATTTACCTAAAGCGTGGCCTTAGATCAGTATAGAGAAGAAGAGGAAGATGAAGGCATGTCCTTTTTGGACCATTTGGAGCAGTTGCGTTGGCATCTGTTACGCTCCGTTGCTGCCATTTTAATATTTACCGTTGCTGCATTTCTTGCAAAAAGCATAGTGTTTGGAAAAGTGATTTTAGGACCTTCCAGGATTGATTTTTTCACTTATCAAATGCTTTGCAGGATCGCAGATGCACTTTCAACACCGGTACTGTGTATTGATAATTTGCCTTTTACCATTCAGAGTAGGCAGATGACAGGACAGTTCTCCATGCACTTGACCTCATCTGTAGTTGTAGGTCTGATAGCTTCTTTCCCATATCTTTTTTGGGAAGTTTGGAGATTCATCAGTCCGGGCCTGTATTCCAAAGAGCGTCAGGCGGCAAGAGGAGCTGTATTCTTTGTTAGCCTCCTGTTTTTTGCCGGTGCGGCTTTTGGATACTTCATATTGGCGCCCTTGTCGATCAATTTCTTGTCCAATTACCAATTGGATCCAAGTATTCTAAATGAGTTTGACATCACTTCTTACGTGACTACGCTGACCATGTTGGTTTTGGCCTCAGCCATTATGTTCCAATTGCCTGTGGTGATTTACTTTCTTTCCATGTCCGGCCTGGTAACTGCTGCCATGTTGAGGGCATACCGAAGACATGCTATTGTGGTAATTTTGATACTTGCTGCAGTAATTACGCCTCCCGATGTGATCAGTCAAATTTTGATTGCCATGCCGATTTTGGTATTGTATGAAGCTGGCATTCAAATTGCCAAAAGGTTAGAAAGGAAAAGAGCAAAACAAGAGTTGGAGGAAAATTATTAAAATTCATACCATGTCCAAGAAAATCGCCATAGGAGGAGACCATGCAGGTTTCGAATATAAAAAGCAAGTGGTTGCCAAGTTAGAGCAGCTTGGCTATGAAGTTAAAGATTTTGGCCCTTTTTCAGAGGCCTCTGTAGACTATCCGGATTATGTACATCCTTTAAGTTCAGCCATTGAAGAGGGAGAATTTGATCAGGGTATTGTTATTTGTGGCAGTGGAAACGGGGTAGCCATTACTGCTAATAAGCATCAGGGTATCAGGGCTGCTTTGTGTTGGAATGAAGATCTCGCAGCATTGGCCAGACAGCACAATGATGCCAATGTGCTCGCTATTCCTGCCCGTTTTGTGCCTTTTGAAATGGCTGAAAAGATGGTTTTTACGTTTCTGAAAACTGATTTCGAAGGTGGCAGGCATCAAAACAGGGTTAATAAGATTTCCTGTGGCTGATCCAATACTGAAAAAATAAGAAAATGCTGTCCATGGGTATTGGGCAGTATTTCTTATTCTTTAATGAGGTGAAAATAGCGGCCTTCCTTTTTGTATTTTGCCTTGATCAAGGGGACTTTTTCCAAGAATGTTTCAAATAGTCCCTCTCCGTCCACAACCAACTCCGGCAAATCAGAAAGTATATTTTTTGATGCCAATGCAGTAATTTTTGGCTGATCTGAACTTGATAAAATATCCTTGGTCAGTTGATAATTAAGGTAAGGACTTGTTTGTTTTCCTTTTTGATAATAGGCGATATCATAATCCAAAACCAAAACTTTCATATCCTTTGCTACTTCGTGATTTTCGGTCACAAAAACCCCATAGCTATTCAGATCACTTTGAACAGTCTTTACCAAGAGCCAAGAATAGCCAATGAATGGCACCAAAATCAAAAAGGAGATGCTCATGGCATTGGCTAGATTTTTTTTACGCAAGGCCAGTAGGAGCATGGAAACAAAATAGGTAAATGGTGGTAGAAGGATTACAAACTGATAAGGGGCTCTTCTATTGGTGAGGAAAAATGAGGCTGTTGCAAAAATGAAAAACAACACCATCAATTGAAGTTGTTTCTGTTGGTTAACGGTAAGTGATTTGATGACAGCTCCCAAAAAAATTCCTAAAAAGGAAAAAAGAATCGGGGCTGCGAAAAGTATAAGTATGTCTCGAAGTCTTACATGAATATAGAGGTCAAGGTTTCTTGAGGTCAGAACGTATTTGGAGAAGAAGTCAGTGAATGCGTCTTGCCAAAAGTAATAGGTGGAGCATATCATAAATGGCAAGGCATAGCCTGCAAGTGAAAGAAAAAGTTGCTTTAAACTAAATCCACTGATTATAATACCCATAAATAGCATGTATGGAAGGAAAAAGATCATAGGAAAGTGAAAACAGAGTGCAATACCAGAAAAGATCCCTGTTAATAAAACTGAGTCGCTGCCTTCTTTTTGGAGTACTGTTTGAGAAAATAACTGTCCAAGGGCTAACAATATAAAGGTGCTTCCCATCAGAGCGGGAGAAAGACTCAATAAATCAAAAGATGCATGGACAAGGATGACGGTTACAAAAGCTGGCACGTAGCTACTCTCTTCAAAAGATTTATACCGATTGAGTAGTTTATTGATGTATGCCATTTGAACGAAGAGGATGGCTCCCGCTACGATTTTATGCGATAGCAGGCTTTTACCAAAGATAAGGTTCAGTAGCCAATAAACAGTGGCAGAAAATGGGCCCGTGTCATCGAGAATATCGCGGTACATTAATTTTCCTTCTGCCATTTTTTCTCCGATTAACAGCCATATTAACTCCGGCTGGGTTATAGGCGGATTAAGAACAGCCCAATATATGCCACTAAAAAGAAACATGATGCCAATGATGGCAAAAAGGCGTAAAGGGTCATTGATTTTAAAAAAGCTGATCAAAGTAAGAAATTAAGGGCTATGTTGTGAGAATCGGAATGCACGAAATTAAAGGTTACGCTTTTAATTCACTAAATTTGCATCAATTAAAATGAGTTATGGAAAGTAAAAGACAGCAGAAATACAGCAAATTGATTCAAAAAGAGGTAGGGGAGATTTTCCAAAAAGAGGCCAAACACTTGGTCGGGGCATCTTTTGTAACCGTCTCCCGTGTTATGGTAAGTCCTGATTTGGGTCTTGCAAAGGTTTATTTGAGCTTTTTACTTGAAAAGGATAAGCCAGTTTTCGATAAAATCAATGAAAAGAAAAGTGAATTAAGAAAACATTTGGGCAACAGGATTGGTAAAAGTGTCAGGGTTATCCCGGAATTGGCACTATTCATGGATGATTCAGCCTCTTATGCTCAGCATATGGACAAAGTGATTTCTGACTTGGATATTCCAGAGGCAGGTGAAGATGATGAGGAGGAAGAAGACTGATCCGATTAAGCCTTGAACCTGTCATTTTTTATAGCGTCCCGATACTTCCGGAGTAAGAAAAAACGGAACTTCATTACCGTTTTATCCCGGATCTCCATGATTGGCGTGGCCGTTGGAACCATGGCTTTGGTAGTAGTTTTGTCCGTTTTTAATGGTCTGGAAGACTTGGTGAGATCCCTGTACGCCTCTTTTGATGCCGAACTGAAAGTTGAGACATCCCTTGGGAAATCATTTAATGTCGATGAAGCTTGGGTACAGTCTATACATGAGGTGGAGGGTGTTGCTATTGTGACTGAAGTTATTGAAGACAATGCTTTATTCAAGTACCGGGATTTTCAACACCTTGCCCGTTTAAAAGGAGTTTCCAATAATTACCTGGATCATGACCGGTTTGGGGCAGGGTATGTTTGGGGCAATTTGGACTTGGGTACAGCGGGAAGGCCAATGGCGATTGTAGGTAGAGGCGTTGGTTTTTTCCTTTCCATGGATTTGGACAATGAATTTGAAATGCTCCAAGTCTTTTATCCAAAAGCGCCCAGGTCTGCGGGTACCATAGACCCTTCCCAAATGTATAATTCAGCGGTTCTGAAGCCCTCTGCATTTTTCAGTGTAGATAAGGAGTTTGATGATAATTATATCATTGCTCCATTATCTTTTGTGGCTGATCTGCTCAACTATGGTGATAGAAGGACAGCCCTTGAAATCAAAGTGAAGGAGGGTTATGCCATCCAAAAGGTGAAAAAAAGATTGAGAGAACATTTAGGGGATGGTTTTACGGTGAAAGATACGGATGAACAGCATGCTGGATTATTACGAACCATTAAAATTGAAAAACTTTTTGTGTTTATTACTTTAAGCTTCATATTGGCAGTGGCCTCTTTTAATATTTTCTTTTCCTTATCTATGATGGCCATTGAAAAAAAAAGGGATACAGCTGTGCTTTTTGCCTTAGGTGCCAGAAATAGACTTGTCAAAGGTATTTATATGAAGCAAGGTGCAATAATTGCTTTTACAGGAGCACTGATCGGTTTGACCATGGGATTTTTGCTGGTATGGGCACAGGACAGGTTTGGACTGGTTTCTTTAGGGATTGCCTCCTCAGTGATCGAAAATTATCCTGTAAAAATGTTATGGACAGATTTTTTATGGACCAGTCTTGCTGTGATAACCATTACATTTTTAGCCTCATACAGACCAGCTTTGATTGCAGCGAAGGTAAAGCCGAATGATTTGTAAATAAAAAAAGCTGTGAAAAACACTCTCACAGCTTTAGTCAATTAACAATAAACCCAAAATAACCAGCTGTAGGAGAAGGATTCGAACCTCCACGGGGCAGTTAGGCAAGAACACGAGCTCCATGTTCGCTTTATTCCGGAATCCCCACCCCCGAGACAGGAGGGCTTGTCTGCCAATTTCAACATCCTACAGTATGTGAAGACCTTTTGTCTTTGTTGATGATTCAAAGTTAATAAAACATCTGTTATTTTAAAATTAATTCAATAAAAATGATAAAAAATTACACTAAAAATAATTTTTAATGTCTATAAATAAAAAAACGCTAATTAGATGTTTGTTTTTTAGCTTTGTTTTGAAGTTTTTATAATGAGTTGTAGTGATTTCATAAATTGATGAAATCACATGCTGTGTAAAGGGGAGATTGTATTAGAAAATTCTGTTGAGGGTTGGGTTTTACTTGCCTTTATATTTAGGTTTTTTTAAAAAATTCACCCAAATGGAAATGATAAGGGCTGCTAAAGCCAAGACAAGGGTCAGCAAATCTACGGTTTTAGCTGGAAGTTCAAGCTTCAGTATTCGTGCAAGCAAATAGCTGATATAGGAATTAGGTAAATTGTATACCCCTTTTTGTCTTAGGATTTCCCAATGCCAATCTGTAAGAGGGCAGTATCCCCAGCCATACCAAATTCCTAATATTATCCAAGATGAAAAAGTCAGGGAAATAGTCCACAAATGCCATTTTCTCAAAGGCTTCCAGATCCAGGCAAATAGATTGAATAGGATTAAAAGAGAATGGAAAACCGTAAAGAAGTAATCTCCTATGTCTAAAAACAATTTGTTATCCATTTCAAAATGCTTTGTTTTCACTTGAAATTTACAAAAAGTGTTCAATAACTTCCTAAATTTCAATTTTTCGTGAAATAAAATGGTGCTTTTGGGTTGAATGGCAATAAAATTTATTTAAAAGTCAGAATATAAGCTGCCAAAATATTTTTCAAAATAATTAAAGTAATATTAAATATTGATATAGGTAAATAATAATTTTTATTATGATAAAATACATCTATTTTATAGTGTAATAACTTAAAAATGAATAAAAAAAATCATCTTTTTATAAATAATTTTTTGTGTAAATCATTCAAATTGGGCATATTTATTGTGATTAGTCGGCTTTGGAATAAGTCATCAATTATTCTAAATAAAATAAGTACAAAATCACCTAGATCCGATGAAAAAAAACTTAATACTCGCTCTTTTTACTTTTTTAACTTTTTCAGGAGTCCTGTTCGCTCAGGAAGAAACTGGTTCACTCAATAGTGGTACAATAGAAAGTCAGTTTGATTACCTCAATAGCATTTCCAACAATTATCAAGAATATAAAGTAGTAAAGAAGGCTCATCTTGATAAGATCCGTCAAAATGTTACAGACTCTTTGAAAGTTTTCAAAGAAGATTTGGCAACGTTGAAACAGGGCATGAAAGACCGTCAAACTGATATTGCTGATTTGAACACACAAATGTCAGGACTTCAAGAGCAGTTGGCAGCAGCGGAGGAAGCAAGAGATAGTTTTTCTTTTTTGGGTTTCCCTATTCATAAAGCATTTTATAATAGTCTGATGTGGACATTGGTCGCAGTGCTTCTTGGGGCATTTTTGTTTTTCCTATATCAATATACCCAAAGCTATAAAGTGATTTCAAAGGCCAGAAAAGATTTGGATGAAACAAAGGAAGAGTTTGACCAGCATAGAAAGAATACGCTTGAGAGGGAAAGAAAGCTCAAACGTGAGCTGGTCGATGCTTTAAACCAAAAAGCAGTTTAGCCATAAAAAATCATGAATTGATATAGGCCTGGTTTTTCCAGGCTTTTTCTTTATTTATACTTTGTTAAATTTGAGCATGGAAAAGATTACAGTGTACTGCGGGTCTAATAAAGGGAAAAATCCGGTTTTTGCTCAAGGAGCTTTGGCTTTAGCTCAAGAAATGATAAAAAGGGACCTTTCATTGGTATATGGTGCAGGAAATGTAGGCCTGATGGGCGTATTGGCAGATGCTTTGCTGACAGCGTGTAAAAAAGTCTATGGGATCATCCCCCAAAAATTGGTTGAAATCGAAGTAGCCCATGAAGGTTGTACAGAGCTTACGGTAGTAGAGACCATGCGGGACCGCAAATGGTTGATGGCTGAAAAGGGAGATGGCTTTATCGCCATGCCGGGAGGAATAGGCACATTTGAGGAACTTTTTGAAATCATGACATTGAACCAATTGGCTTATATCCGGAAGCCTTTGGCACTTTTTAACGTGAATGGCTACTATGATGGCCTGCTGCAGTTTTTACAGCATGCCGTCAAGGAGGGGTTCCTTCACCAAGCACAGTTAGACTTGTTGATTGTTAGTGATAATCCATCAGAGTTACTGGATAAAATGACTGCATTTGAGCCTACTCATATAGAAAAATGGGAAGTAAAGTAGCCTTAGCATATATTTAAAACAGATGAGTCAGCCCAATAACCCCTTACATGGCGTCCGTTTGGTAGATATTTTGGAATATTTAGCCGATTATTATGGATGGGAAGAATTAGGAAAACGCATCCCCATCCGGTGTTTTCAATTCGATCCATCCATCAATTCAAGCCTTAAATTTTTAAGAAAAACCGACTGGGCCAGAAAGAAAGTGGAGGACCTTTACCTTAGAACCATCCAGAAAGAAAAGTGATCTTAATACACTTTGAAATTCACTTTACTCAATAATTGCATCAAATTTTCCAGATGAATTTGATCCGTAGTGTCGAAATCATCCAATTGATCACTGTCTACATCAAGAACACACCAGACCTTTCCATCTGCAATTCCAGGAATTACAATTTCAGATTTTGACGCAGAACTGCAAGCTATATGACCTGGAAAGAAATCCACATCAGGAACTAGTTGGGTTTTAGCCTCTTTCCAAGCTGTTCCGCAAACACCCTTGCCAAAAGCAATCCTCGTACAAGCCAAAGGGCCCTGAAAAGGACCTAAGACCAAATTTTCCTCTTTAACCAGGTAAAAGCCTACCCAAAAAAAACCAAAGGCTTCTTTTAATACTGCTGAGACATTGGCCAAGTTGGCGTAAAGATCTGTTTCTGAACTGATTAAGGCCTCTATTTGAGGTAAAATGGCTTCATATTTTTCTGCTTTTGAAGCATTTTCGGGTAGATAAATGGATTCTGCCATGTAATATCAATGATAAGGTTTCCAAATGGAGATTTTGTCTCCCATTACATTTGATTCTGAAATTAGGGATCCTTTTAATATGGGAGCTGGGATACCCTTTATAAAGTTTTGATTTCCTGTAAAAACCCGTGCTTCATCCCAAAGTTCCATTTCAATCAATTTATTCAATATCTGGGCGCCTCCTTCTACAATGATGCTCTGAATTTGCCGATGATAAAGGTCTTCAAATATTTCCTCCAGTTCAAAGTCTTCGCTCAGTTTTACTTTTTCCAAATTTTGTTCGACTAGGGAATGTATCTGATTGTAACAAAGTGTGGTTTGGCTTTTGTCAAAAAGAAATAATCCAGGATTTAACTTTAAATTTCTATCGATGACAACCCTTACAGGGTTTTTGCCATACCACTCCCTCACATTGAGTTTAGGGTTATCATATTGTGCAGTCAGTGTTCCTACCATTATCGCGTCCTCCTCTGATCTCCATTTGTGCACCAGTTGTCTACTGTAGGGATTGCTTATCCATTTGGAATCGTAATTTTCGCGGGCTATAAAGCCATCCTTTGTTTGTGCCCATTTGAGGATGATATAGGGGCGTTTTTTCTCCATATAGGTGAAAAAACGGATATTTTGGTCCCGTACTTTTTTTTCAAGTAGACCTGTCTCCACTTCAATCCCTGCATGCTTTAGGATTTGAATGCCCTTGCCACCCACTAATGGATTACTGTCTACTGCTCCTATGACCACCTTTTTCAGGCCTTTCTCTACCAATAGATTGGCACAAGGGGGAGTCTTTCCCCAGTGGGCACAGGGTTCAAGGCTTACAAAGGCAGTAGCTTGACGCAAAAGTGCTGGGTGAATTACCGAATTGATAGCATTGGGTTCAGCATGAGGCCCGCCATAGACTTCATGATAACCTTCTCCGATGATTTGCTCCTCATGAACTATCACA
This sequence comes from Cecembia lonarensis LW9, assembly GCF_000298295.1. GTDB lineage: Bacteria > Bacteroidota > Bacteroidia > Cytophagales > Cyclobacteriaceae > Cecembia > Cecembia lonarensis. Next base: position 3,032 of record NZ_AMGM01000033.1, on the reverse strand, counting down.
CAGCCGACCATTGGATTAGGGCTTACACTTCCTCTTCCCTTTTCAGCCAGCTCAATGGCACGAAGCATGAATTTTTCCTGCTTATCCATTATTCTTCAATGAGTCTCAAGTTGATGGTTCCCAATTGGGTGATTTCTCTGATATTCACCTTGACACTGTCCAATGTGTCAGGCAGATAGCTTTCATTGAAGGGTAAAATCAGTATCCTGTGCCATTTGTTTTCCTGTAATCCTCTTACAGCAAAATTTCCTGAAGGAGCTTGTGAGCCTGTACTGGAAACCCATTGGCCATTTTCGTCAAAAGTAAAAATACCAACTCTTTGATTGGGCGGGCTGATCGTACCACTGGCCCTGCCTTTTTCGAGTGACATGAAGGGCCGAATGAAGGGATTTAGCTCAACACGAGGTTCAAGTCCAGGTGTGATGATAAACGAACGAAATGGGTCGAAGTCCAGGAAAATATCATGGGAAATTCCACCAACTAAGGAAAAATTCACCTGAAAGGTAGGGTTAGCAGCGGATTCGTTGTTAATCTGTATGGGTATTCTATTATTGCCTACAGTAACAAAATTATCACCACCAAGCATTAATTTAATTTCAGTGATGGGGTTGGTTGCCAATTCACCTCTTCCTACCAAAAATTGAGCATTGGCTGTGAGTGTGGCGACATTGACCCTTTTATCAACCAGCGTATTAGGGAAAAAAACCGATTCTGTATTGTCTGTGCCTCTGCTTCCCAAGGTTTTTATTTCAACCCCCAAAATTTCAAGGAAAATATCATTGAATTCTCCTGGAGCACCGATGATAAAGACATTGACCAAGCTATTGCTTCTTTCTCCATCATCCGAGCAGGATAAAAAACACATTAAAAAGATCAGCAGAAATTGATTGATTTTTTTCACACCCAAATGTAAGGGTATTGGTATAATTTATCAAAAGAATTAAAAAACCCGGCCAAAAGCCGGGTTTTTGTTTAGTTTTTAACCTTCATTCTCATCCTCTTCTTCGGGTTCTTCTTCAGCAGCTTCATCTAAAGTAATTGGTTCAAGTTTGGTGGTCTGACCCACTGGCAACATTTTACCTTCCAGTAAGAATTCTTCAAAATCTTCACTGTTTGGAACAAACCAGAAATTATAATTACCACCTCTTAATCCACGCAAGATAAATAGGCCATTTTCATCGGTGAAAGTGCCAACAGTATCTTGATCCAATATGGCGGAAACCCTCACAGGACCCGCTACAAGCGGAAGCACTGTTCCTTCTACAGTTGCCAGCTCTTCTGCCACTACCCTCAGTACAGGCTTTAATATATACAATCCTGAATTTCCGGCCCTGAAAATAGACCTGGAAGCATCAAAATCTATGATCAAGTCGTAAGAAACACCTGCAGATAAGGGCTTATCTACCTTAAGTTTAAGACCACTTTGTTGAGCGCTGGGTGTCTTCAGGTTTATTCTTTGACCGTTTTGGATAATGTAATTGTCATCTCCAAGAAGCAACCTGATCTGTGAGATGGTTCCGGCAGGAATTTCTACCTCGCCCAAATGCTCAGAATTACCACCGGTTAAAGCAAGTAAGTTGATTTTTTGGTCATTTTTCTCGTAAGGAAGGTTAATCCATGCACTTTCATTGGATTCCTCATTTCCTTTCATCAAAATCTGTACTTCCAGTACTTCAACCCATACTTCATCGTAAGCAGCCGGGGCATCAATTAAAAAGACATTTAACCGTGCATGACCATCGCTAATTCCCTCTTCTTTGCTATCTATGTCACAGGAAGAAAATAAAATCAGCACGAAGGATGCTAGGGCCAGGTAATTGATAAAATATTTCATAGTTAATCATGTTGGTTTAGCCAAAACAATGGCAAGCTTAATGCCAAAATTGGCTAAGTCTTCTTTTTTTACCAATGATAGGAGAATAAACTTGTAGCTTTAGTATTTTTGGCCATGATGCATTGGAAAAAGTTATTGACTTCGGGGAGGTTTGATCCGATGATTTCTCAAAAAGAAAATCTGGAAACGATAAGGACAAGCTTCGAAAGAGATTACGACAGGATTATATTTTCAGCTCCATTTAGGAATTTACAGGATAAAACACAGGTTTTCCCTTTACCTGAACATCACTTTGTCCATACCCGGCTGACCCATAGCCTAGAAGTGTCCAGTGTTGGAAGGTCCCTAGGCAAGTCTGTAGGTGAGTATTTGATCGACAAATACCCTGAGCTTAAAGCTACCAATGTAAGTGCAACTGATGTGGGTGCAATTGTGGCAGCTGCGGCGTTAACCCATGATATTGGTAATCCGCCCTTTGGGCATGCAGGAGAAGTAGCCATTTCTGATTTTTTCAATTACCATCCTTATGGTTATATCTGGCAACCTCATGTAAGTGCACAGGAATGGTCAGATCTTTGCAACTTTGAAGGTAATGCGCAAGGCTTTAGGATGCTGGTTTCCAAAACAAGTGGGCTTTTGTTATCTTATGCAACTTTAGCGGCATTCACCAAATATCCACGTCCCTCCCTCATTTTTGAAAGAGACCTTACAAGGAGAAGTCAGAAAAAATTTGGTTTCTTCAATGACCAACAGAAAGATTTTGAACAATTGGCTTCTGTTTTGGGATTGGCAAAAGTTAATTCTGACAGTTGGTTAAGGCATCCCTTGGCTTTTTTGGTGGAGGCTGCAGATGATATTTGTTACAGCATCATTGATTTGGAGGATGGGTCTACTCTGGGGTTGGTAGGTATAGATCAAAGTATTTCGCTATTGGGCCAGATTTTAGGCGATAAATTTCAACCAGATAAATTAGAAAAATATGGTAGCAATGCGCAAAAATTGGCTATTCTTCGGGCTTTGGCCATAGGACAGCTGATCGATGAGTGTGTTCAAGCCTTTAAAGATCATGAAGAAGACATGTTGTCCGGTGCTTTTGACAAGGCTTTAACCGATATTATTCCTTCAGCCAAGTCTTTGGCTGAAATTTCCAACCTATCAGTAGAAAAAATCTACCGGTCTACGCCTGTTTTGGAAAAGG
>NZ_AMGM01000032.1 GCF_000298295.1 Cecembia lonarensis LW9 | reverse complement strand
CAGGAATTACACTAATTGACCTGATTTAAGGCTCTTTAGGGCATTTGAGGTATTTGTGTCATTAAAGCTGCAAAAGGAGAAAAAATTAGGCGCAGGCTTACTAATTTCCGCGAATTTTCCGTTTCCAAATGCGGTTCAGACTACCTTGCAGCTCCTCCTCTGCTTCTCCGCTTCTCCGCCCCTCCGCCCTTCAAAAAAGCTTGGCAACCTTTAATGATTCGACCTTGAACAACTGAACCTTGAACACCTGAACCCTCCGCTTTTCCGCTCCTTCGCATCCTATAACCGGAAAGTCCTTCACTTCATTTACAAAAAGGATCGCTTCAATATAGTTCTTTCCTATTTAGTGCGCCATTAAAAATTCATCCTATTTATTAGCATTTGTAAATCAAAAAGGGGCAGGGTCCGGTCTAATTTTCATGTCCTCCAAGCCTTCTTTTTTGATCCTTAACCCAACCCCGCTAAGCACAGGAATGTGACTGAAGGGGCGAAGCTGTAGGCGGATGGGAAGTTGGTTAAAAATGTTAAGGGTTAAAGGTTAAATGTTCAGTGTTCAATTGTTCAATGTTCAAGGAGGAGTTGGTAAAGGTAGGAGGGCCTGGTTTAAAATGTTAAATGTTCAGTGTTCAGTGTTCAGTGTTCCTTGTTCAATGTGGACTTGAGAAAAGAAGGAATTTTGGGTTACTTTGGAGCATTGGATTTTAGACAAAAAACGCTATAACCTAGCTTCTTGATTAGATAAACGGATAAAATTAAGTATTTAAAACTGGCTTTTGTAGATTAGGCTTACAACATTAAACTGTAAGTCAATGAAAGCTAAAAACTTTGAAGACCTGGAAATCTGGCAGGAAGCCAGAGCGTTAAGCAAAATTATCAGGGTATATACTAGAAAAGAAAGTTTCTCCAAGGACTTTAAATTATGTTCCCAAATTAACGCCTCTTCTGGTTCAGTTATGGACAACAAAGCAGAGGGTTTTGAGATACCTTAAATCTTCAGACAGAAAAGGCAACAAACTTGATCCTTGATTTCCTTTTCCCAGACTTAACACTGAACAATTGAACCCTGAACCTTGAACAACTGAACCTTGAACAATTGAACCCTGAACCTTGAACAACTGAACCTTGAACAACTGAACCTTGAACAATTGAACCCTGAACCCTGAACAATTGAACATTGAACATTGAACAACTGAACCCTTTGCTCCTTCGCCTTCAAAATTAAATTAAATCATTCCCAACGAATTTCCATGACATCAAACTCCTCCAATCCCACCATCGCGATCATCGGCCTAGGCTATGTAGGACTGCCTTTGGCAGTAGAATTTGCCAAAAAATTCAAAGTGGTGGGCTATGATATCAATCCGGAGCGCATCAATGAATTACAGAAAGGGCACGACAGTACCTTGGAAGTAGAAGACCGTGAACTGCAAAGACATTTAATCCATGATATGGTAGCCCTTCAGCTATCTGACAATGGTTTGTTTGTTACCTATGCGATAGGAGCGCTAAGTAACTGTGACGTGTACATCGTGACAGTACCTACACCTACTGATAAACATAATCGTCCTGTGCTTACTCCTTTGCTTCGCGCATCGGATATGATAGGTAAAGTCCTGAAAAAAGGAGACATTGTCATCTATGAATCCACGGTTTATCCAGGAGTGACAGAAGAAGAATGTGTACCGGTACTGGAAAGGAGTTCAGGACTGAAATTCAATCAGGATTTTTATGTGGGCTATTCTCCCGAGCGGATCAATCCAGGGGACAAAGAACATACAGTTTCCAAAATAAGAAAGGTTACTTCAGGATCCACCCCGGAAACAGCACGCTTTGTGGATGCACTTTATGCATCTATCATCACTGCCGGTACCTATTTAGCTACTTCAATAAAGGTGGCAGAAGCTGCCAAGGTGATCGAAAACTCCCAAAGGGACATCAACATAGCTTTTGTCAATGAACTCTCCAAAATCTTCAATCTGCTCGGCCTAGACACCCATGAAGTCCTTGAAGCGGCAGGAACCAAATGGAATTTTCTGCCCTTCAAACCGGGCCTGGTAGGTGGACACTGTATAGGCGTGGATCCCTATTACCTGGCCCAGAAAGCACAAGAGGTAGGTTATCATCCCGAGATCATCCTCGCAGGTAGAAGGCTGAACGACAGCATGGGGAGGCATGTAGCTACGGAGGTAATCAAGTATATGATGCGCAAGAATCTCAAAGTAGTGGATTCCAAAGTATTGATCTTAGGCTTTACTTTTAAGGAAAACTGCCCGGATGTACGCAATACGCGGGTAATCGATATCTACCAAGAACTCAAATCCTTCGATATGCAGGTGGATGTGTATGACCCCTGGGCAGATCCTGCTGAGGTCATGCATGAATATGGTCTTGAGATTATGAATGGGAATACCCAAGAAAACTTACATCAATACGCAGCCATCATCCTAGCCGTCGCCCACAACGAATTCAAATCCTGGAACATCCAAACATCCGATAAGCAGGTAGTGTATGATGTAAAGGGGTTTTTGGAGAAGGAGAGGGTGGACTCACGGCTATAGGAGCGAAGAGGCGAAGAGGCGGAGGGGCGAAGAAGCGAAGGGGCGAAGGAGCGGAGGGGCGAAGGAGCGAAGAGGCGGAGAGGCGAAGGGGCGAAGGAGCGGAGGGGCGAAGGAGCGAAGAGGCGGAGAGGCGAAGGGGCGAAGGAGCGGAGAGGCGGAGAGGCGGAGAGGCGAAGGAGCTGAGAGGCAGAGGAGCGAAGGGGCGAAGAGGCGGAGAGGCGAAGAGGCGGAGAGGCGAAGAAGCGGAGAAGCTAAGAAGCTGAGAGGCGGAGGGGCGGAGAGGCGGAGGGGCGGAGAGGCTAAGGAGCTGAGAGGCAAGGGAGCGAAGGAGCTAAGAAGAAATGGTTTGAGGGGTGAGGAAAAATAGAAGTAAGTTTGAGTTTAGAATAGAAATAAAGTTTTTCTTTTATTGATTGTTAAGTGAGTGGTGTAAAAATTATAAATTTGGGTTTAAATGATTGTTTGTTTAAACTTAATTTTTACAGCCATGAACTTTCGATTTGAATCATTGGATATTTGGAAGGAAAGTATAGATTTGACTAATATTTTGTTTGATATTGCAGATTTGGCGGAAGAAAAAAAGAAATATAAGTTTGCTGAACAACTCAACGGTGCAGCGCTAAGTATTTCTAATAACATAGCAGAAGGTTCTGGTTCCTATTCAAATAAGGATTTTGCAAATTTTCTAAACATTTCCAGAAGATCCATATTTGAGTGTGCTAATATTTTACATGTTTACGAAAAGAGAAGGATTATAACCGAAGATCAAAGGTTGAACCTCAATGATAAACTCTTAGAATTAAGTAAAAAAATCCATTTCTTCCGAAAAAGTTTGATTAACTAATTCTCTGAATAACAGGTAATTAAGTGTAATTTTACTGACTTAGCTTTGCGAAATGCTCATTAGCCCCTTAGCTCAACAAACCTTGCTACTTCGCTCCTCAGCATCTTGGCTACATACTCAAAGCCTTAGCTACTTCGCTTCGTAGCCTCTTCGCTTCAAACTGAAAACCTTAGCTACTTCGCTTCTTCGCCTCTTAGCTACATACTCAAAACCTTAGCTACTTCGCTTCTTCGCCTCTTAGCTACATACTCAAAACCTTAGCTACTTCGCTTCTTCGCCTCTTAGCTACATACTCAAAACCTTAGCTACTTCGCTTCTTAGCCTCTTGGCTAAAAAATCAAAACCTAAAAACACAAACCTTGTCAAAGATATTAATCACCGGCTCCGCGGGCTTCATTGGCTTTCATTTGGTATCCAGATTCCTGGAGGAAGGGGGGTATGAGATTGTAGGATTGGATGTGATCAATGATTACTATGATGTGAACCTGAAGTATGCGCGGCTGGCGCAACATGGTATCGCCAAAGAAGTCATCCTTTCCCATCACCTGATCCAAAGTGAGACCTATCCCAATTACCGCTTTATTCAGGCGGACCTGTCTGAACACGATTTTATTGTGGCTTTTATGCTTCAGGAGAAGTTTGACTATGTGGTCAACCTGGCAGCGCAGGCGGGTGTACGATACAGCATAGACAATCCCAGGGCTTATACCAAGTCAAATATCGATGGCTTCCTGAGCATCTTGGAAGGTTGCCGCCATAGCAAGGTAAAGCACCTGGTCTATGCCAGTACCTCTTCCGTCTATGGCCTGAATGAAGAGATGCCGCTTTCCGAGAAGCAACCTACCCAACACCCCATGTCCTTGTACGCGGCGACCAAGAAAGCCAACGAGATGATGGCCCATACCTATTCCCATTTGTTTGGACTGCCGACTACAGGCCTGCGTTTCTTTACCGTCTATGGTCCTTGGGGCAGGCCGGACATGGCCTTGTTTCTCTTTACCGAGGCGATCTTACAAGGCAAGCCCATCAAGGTCTTCAACTATGGGAAGATGATCAGGGATTTTACTTATGTAGGGGATATAGTAGAATCCGTCAAGCGCTTAACCATCAAACCCGCCCAGCCCGATGCAGCGTGGAATGCACGGCAGCCTGCTGCCGATGCATCCCCTGCACCGTACAGGATTTTCAATATCGGAAATTCCGCTCCCGTGCAGCTGGATGCGTATATAGCAGCCGTAGAAACCGCCTTAGGCAAGCCGGCCATCCGTCAACTCTTGGACATGCAGCCCGGTGACGTACCCGCTACCCATGCCGATACCCAATCCCTGGAATCCTGGGTCAACTTCAAGCCCCAAACCTCCGTGGAGGAAGGGGTGAGGAGATTTGTAGAGTGGTATAGGGAGTTTTATGAAAAAGTGGGTGTTAAGGGATAACGGTTAACAGTTAATTGTTAAATGTTAACCGTTAAATGTAAATTCTCAGAAACTCTTCGAAGCAAGTTTTAATGTTTAATTCTGAACACTTGAACATTGAACACTAAACAACAGAACTTTAACCCTCCGAAATTCTTCGGAGAAAGCTTGAACACAGATCAATTGAACCCTAAACAATCAACCCTTCCCTTGAAACGCATCCTTATTACCGGCGGAGCTGGATTTATAGGTTCCCATGTAGTGCGGCGAATGGTCACACGCTATCCTGAATACCTTATTGTCAACCTGGATAAGTTGACCTATGCGGGAAATCTGGAAAATCTAAGTGACATCGATGGAGCTTTTAACTACGTTTTTGTTAAAGGTGAAATTGAAGATCAAGATTTATTGCGTGAGCTTTTTGCAGAATATGTTTTTGATGGGGTCATTCATCTCGCTGCTGAATCACATGTAGACCGAAGTATTACCGATCCTTTTGCGTTCGCTAGAACCAATGTTATAGGCACCTTGGTATTGCTACATACGGCAGTCAATACTTGGAAGAATGATTTTTTAAACAAACGCTTTTATCATATTTCTACAGATGAGGTCTATGGTACCTTGGGAGAAACGGGATTCTTTACCGAAGAAACCCCATACGATCCCAATAGTCCCTATTCCGCCAGCAAGGCTAGTAGTGATCTGTTTGTCCGGGCTTTTGGAGAGACCTATGGATTGCCTTATGTCATTTCCAACTGTTCCAATAATTACGGACCCAATCAGTTTCCGGAGAAATTGATTCCGCTATTTATTAATAATATTATCCACAAAAGACCTTTACCGGTATATGGCAAAGGGGATAATACCCGCGATTGGCTGCATGTGGAAGATCATGCAGATGCCATCGATGTGGTTTTTCATCAAGGCAAGAACAAGGAGACGTACAATATTGGTGGTTGGAATGAGTGGAAGAATATCGATCTGGTGAATTTGCTTGGTAAGCTGATGGACAAAAGGCTGGGCAGGGAACAAGGAGATTACCAAAGATTAATCACTTATGTGAAGGATAGGCCCGGACATGATTTGAGGTATGCCATTGATGCGACTAAAATTGCCAATGAATTGGGATGGAAGCCAAAATACAGTTTTGAGGAAGGACTTCAACAAACCATAGATTGGTACCTTTCTAATTCCGAATGGCTAGAACATGTCACTTCCGGCGCTTATCAGGCATATTATGATGAACAATATCTGAATCGATGAAAGGAATTGTTTTAGCCGGTGGTTCCGGTTCACGTTTGCATCCGCTTACCTTGGCTGTTTCAAAGCAGCTCTTGCCGGTGTACGATAAGCCCATGATTTACTACCCGTTATCGGTGCTGATGCTGGCTGGGATAAGGGAAATCTTGGTGATATCTACACCTCATGATCTGCCAAGTTTTCAGAGATTATTAGGTGATGGAAGTCAATTTGGAATTTCCTTGTCCTATGCGGCCCAAGCTTCACCGGATGGTTTGGCACAGGCCTTTCTCATAGGGGAGGAATTTATCGGTGAGGATGATGTATGCTTGGTGCTCGGTGATAATATTTTTTATGGAGCAGGTCTTCAGGGAATCCTGAAAAACGCGGTGAAGAAAGTTCAGGAAGAGCGTCAATCGGTGGTCTTCGGGTATTATGTAGAAGATCCTCAGCGCTATGGAGTAGCCGAATTTGATCAAGAGGGAAAGGTCTTGAGCATAGAGGAAAAGCCAGTCCAACCCAAATCCAACTATGCCGTGGTTGGGCTTTATTTCTATCCCAATTCGGTAGTGGAAGTGGCCAAACAGGTCCAACCTTCCGCCAGAGGGGAACTGGAAATCACCTCCATTAACCAATACTATCTCGCTCAAGAGCAGCTTTTTCTTCAAAAATTAAGCAGGGGATATGCTTGGTTGGATACAGGAACACATGAGTCCTTGGTGGAAGCGACGGAATTTGTGAAAGCAGTGGAAAAGAGGACAAGTTTGAAAATCGCTTGTCTAGAAGAAATAGGATATAAAATGGGCTGGATCAATGATGACACTTTAAAACAACTGAGTCAGTCCATGGGTAAGTCCAGTTATGCCAACTATCTCCAAAATTTAGTTTAAGCAATGGATTGCAGAATAATTCAATTCCCTAAAATCTTCGACCCGAGGGGGAACTTGACTTTTTTACAAAACTCAGATCAGGTTCCCTTTGAAATTCAGCGGGTTTTCTGGACCTATGATGTGCCAGGAGGGGAGACTAGGGGAGGGCATGCTTATTTTAAGCAGGAAGAGATTATTATCGCCTTGGGTGGAAGCTTCGATGTGGTGATTACGGATAAAGAAGGGGCAGAAACCAAGTATTCCTTAAACCGCTCCTATTATGGGCTGTATATCCCCGCCATGACCTGGAGACATATGGAGAATTTCTCCACCAATTCCTTGGGACTTCACCTTTCTAGTTCAGTCTTTGATGAAGCGGACTATTTGAGAGATTTTGAACAATACAAAAGTTTTTAATTTTTATGGTTACGGTATTTGATTGCAATATTATATATCTCCCTCAATTGGGTGACAGAAATGGACACATCACTGCTGTAAATAATAATAATGAAATTCCATTTGCAGTTAAAAGGGTTTTTTATCTATATGATATCCCGGGTGGTGAATCAAGAGGGGCACATGCACATAAAGAATGCCATCAGTTTTTAGTAGCAGCGAGTGGGGCTTTTGAAGTGCTCTTAGATGATGGAAAAACTAAGCGTCAGGCGATGCTCAACAGGCCTAATATGGGCTTGCATATCCCTCCGGGTATTTGGGCCTCGGAGATTAATTTTTCTTCGGGATCCATTTGCCTTGTTTTTGCATCCCATGTGTATGACGAAAAAGATTATATAAGAGAATACGATCAATTTTTAACTCATGTACAAGATTCATCCATCCGCAGAGGTTCAAACAAATAAAATAGGTGAAGGAACAGTTATTTGGCAGTATGCCGTAATTTTGGCCAAAGCAGTTATTGGTAAAAACTGTAATATAAACGCACACACTTTTATAGAAAATGAAGTTGTATTGGGCGATAATGTTACAGTAAAAAGTGGAGTTTATTTGTGGGATGGCTTAGTAATAGAAGACGATGTTTTTATAGGCCCCAATGTCACTTTTGTGAACAATCCTTATCCCAGATCGAAAAAATATCCTGAAAAACATCAAGGTGCCAAAATAGAGCAAGGAGCTTCCTTAGGTGCCAATGCAACAATCCTTTCAGAAATAACTATCGGTAAATTCTCTATGATAGGAGCAGGTGCAGTGGTCACCAAAGATGTTCCTCGTTTCTCTCTTTTGGTGGGAAACCCAGCCAAACAGGTAGGGTTTGTAACAAAGGATGGTGTTACCCTTGACATGGACCTAGTAGACAAAAAGACTGGAAACCGTTATCAATTTGACGGGGAGAATTTTACTTTAATTTAAACGACAGAATGAAAATCCCATTTCTTTCATTTTCAGGGATGCATCCGGATATAAAGGCGAAGATGTATGAAGCTTTTAGTCAATTTTATGATTCCAACTGGTATGTCTTAGGGGAATTTACCAAAAGCTTTGAAAAAGCTTATGCGGAATGGAATCAGGTCAATTATTGTGTAGGGGTGAGTAATGGATTAGATGCACTGGTGCTCAGTCTGAAGGCCTTGGGAATAGAAGAAGGGGATGAGGTTTTGGTTCCTTCCAACACCTATATTGCTACTTGGCTGGCCGTTTCTTATGTGGGTGCCAAGCCTGTAGCTGTAGAACCGGATATTAGAACTTACAATATCTGCCCAAGAATGGCTGAAGAAGCTATTACCCCAAAAACAAAAGCCATCATGGCAGTACATCTCTATGGTCAGGCCTGTGAGATGGATGCGATAAAGGACTTATCTAAAAAGCATGACCTACTTATTGTTGAGGACAATGCCCAGGCTCATGGGGCCACATTTCTGGGAAAGAAAACAGGGAGTTGGGGTCATATCAATGGAACAAGTTTTTATCCGGGAAAGAATTTAGGCGCTCTGGGAGAAGCGGGAGCAGTTACTACAGATAACGCCACTTTGGTGCATAAGGTTCAGGTGTTGAGAAATTACGGTTCCCAAAAGAAATACTACAATGAAGTCCCCGGTTACAATATGCGGATTGATGAGCTACAAGCAGCTTTATTGGGCGTGAAGCTTCCTTATTTGGAGAACTGGACAATGGAAAGACAGCAAATCGCCAGTTTGTACTGTCAGCAGCTTCAGGGAATTGGTGATTTGATCCTTCCTTACACTTTAGAAAATGCAAGCCACGTATATCATTTGTATGTAGTACGGACTAAACAGAGGGATAAATTGCAGGAATACCTCACACAACAAGGGATTGGTACCATGATCCATTATCCTATTCCACCCCATTTACAGCAAGCCTATGCCTCTTTGGGCTTTCAGAAAGGAGATTTTCCGATTGCAGAAGAATTGGCGGAAACTTCTTTAAGTTTACCCTTATGGCCAGGTATGACTGAGGGGCAGGTTAAGGAAGTAACTGCTGCCATTGTAGCGTTTTTTAATGAGCGAGGATAAATCGGCTTACCGTCAGATCATGAAAGCAACCTCCATCTTCGGAGGTGTGCAGGTTTTTCAGATCCTGATTGGAATTGTTAGATCTAAATTCATTGCCGTTCTTTTAGGACCTGCAGGAATGGGTCTTGCTGGCTTGCTTCAGGCCGGGAATGGGATGATTGCAGGGCTTACAAACTTTGGTTTGTCCAGCAGTGCGATCAAGAATATATCGGCAGCTCATGCGGAAGGGGATGAAGAAAAAGTCGGTAGAATAATTGCAGTTTTTAGACGCTTGGTTTGGGCAACGGGATTGCTTGGATTGATAATTACTTTGGGACTATCCTCCTACCTAAGTCAACTAACATTTGGCAATAAGGATTACACTTGGGCCTTCGCTTTGCTGTCAATCACGCTATTAATAAATCAAATCAGTGCTGGACAGGGTGTTTTATTAAGAGCCATGCGCGAAGTTAAGTTGATGGCAAAATCTTCCATGATTGGGAGTGTTTTAGGTCTTGTGACCACGATTCCACTCTATTATTTTTATGGAATGGACGGTATCGTTCCTGCCTTGATTTTAGCCGCTTTTACCTCTCTTTTTTTAAGCTGGTATTTTGCTTCCAAGCTTTCCTTCAAAAAAGTTAAGGTCGATTTTTCTACGGTCAAGATTGAAGGTAAAGATATGCTTACTATGGGTTTTATGATTAGCCTAAGTGGAATTATTACCCTAGCATTTTCCTATTTGGTTCGGATTTTTATCAGTAATTATGGTTCAGTAGATGATGTAGGTTTGTATAATGCCGGTTTTGCAATTATCAATACTTACGTAGGCATGATTTTTACAGCGATGGCAACAGATTACTATCCCAAATTATCAGGAGTAGCCCATGATGTGGATAAAATGAATCAGACCATCAACCAACAAGCAGAAATAGCCATTCTGATTTTAAGTCCCATCATTTTGGTTTTTATTGTTTTTATCAAATGGGTAGTCTTCCTTTTGTACTCAGAGGCATTTTTACCAGTCAATCAAATGATTTTATTTGCCGCAGCAGGTATGCTATTTAAAGCATTGAGTTGGGCGATTGCCTTTGTGTTTTTAGCCAAAAGCGCCAGCAAGCTTTTTTTCTGGAATGAACTCATCACCAATATTTATATGCTTGGGCTTAACCTAGCTGGCTATTATTGGTATGGACTTACCGGTTTAGGAATTTCATTTCTAGTAACCTATGTTTTGTATGCGTGTCAAGTTTATTTGGTGTCAAAAACCTTATTTAAATTTAAAATCGATAGTGTGCTAGTTAAGATATTTTTTCTCAATCTGACTTTAACAGTAATATGTCTTTTAGTAGTGCTATTGATTATGGATATCTATTTAATGTACTTAATTGGATTAATCTTAATAGTAGTATCAGCTATTTACAATTTGATTAATCTAGATAAGAGAATGGGTTTAAGAGATAAGTTTTATGGGATTTAAAAAGTGATTTTTAGAGACTTTGAAAAAGTATGAGAAATGAATCAAGATAAGAATCCTCTGGTATCAATAATAGTTATCACCTATAACTCAGCTAAGTTTGTTTTGGAGACTTTGGAAAGTGCCAAAGCCCAAACTTATCAAAATATAGAGTTGATAATAAGCGATGATTGTTCATCGGATAATACCATTGAAATTTGCAAAGAATGGCTAAAAGAGAATAAAGATAGGTTTGTAAATACGGAATTGATAACTGTAGGAAAAAATACGGGTATTCCTGCTAATTGTAATAGAGGGGTTAAGGCTTCTAAAGGAGAGTGGATAAAGTTAATTGCAGGAGATGACTTAATAGATGAAACTTTGGTTTCTGAGTATCTAAAAAAAATTTCGATTCTCGGAGATAATTTTATTCTTTGTTCAAATTATCGGATTATCGATGAAAGTAGTAGAAAAATAGGGGCTGTAAATCTTAAAAAAACAAAATTTTTTCATCAACTGAAAAATAGTGAAGAGCAATTTCAGATGGCATTGCGAATTTCAGGTACTATTCCGCCTCTGACTGCTTTCTATTCAAGAGAAATGTATGATACTGTAGGAGGATTTGATGAGCGTTTTAAATTATTGGAAGACTATCCATTTTTTCTAAAGTTAAATCAAAAAGGGTTTTATGCAATATTGATTGAAAAAGAGCTTGCTTCATATAGAAAATCATCGACAAGTGTTACCGCCGCAGGTGAAAATAGAATTTTTCATCCAATTTTTCTTCAGACTTTCAGGTTTCAAGCTATGTATTGTAAAAATCATGTTTCATCAATAGAGGCACTTGGTTTCATCTTTAACGAATTAATTCATAGATTTTTTCAACAAAAGAATTTAAATAACAAAAAATTCACCAAACTCTATTGGATACTATTTAGGTTAAATCCATACATTGTTAAAAGATTTTTTCTTGGATGTTCAAATAGGGTATATTATCAGAATTTGATCTGAATTAGATTAAGAAGGATTGAAAAAGTTTATATACTTACTGTGTTTAATTCCATTTTTTGGTTTTGTAAGTTATTTGCAAAATACAATTAGCTTTAATTCAATTATTAAATATATTGTTCCTGTTCTTTTTTTAATTGTTTCTTTCTATGCATTTATCAGAACGAGGCCTAAATGGTTGATTGGTAAACTCGACAAAATAGTTTATTTCTTCTTTTTTGTTTTTACATCCTATCTTTTTGTGGATAGTTTTAGACCAGAGGTATTTTATATTCAAGAGTTTTTAGTAGGTGAACTTTATGCGTTACCGTATTTGCTCCCTTTATTTATGTTGTCAATTATATTAGCTCCCTCACAATTAAGGCAATATTTTCTTATATGTAAAAAGTTGTTGATTCCAGGTGTATTGGTACTCATCTTCATTATTGCGAACCTTAATTTTGAAAATTGGCTCTTGCATGTTTATACTTATGAGTTATTTCTTTTTTCTTTTCCCATTTTATTTTTAGTTAAAGATTTCTGGAACAACAAAAGACTTGATTTTTTTTTGTATATCGTTTTTGTCTTAACTATTTTTATAGCTGGATTTTATGGTAGGAGGTCTATTTTTGGAGATTTAATCCTGATTTTTGTATTTTATCAATTAATTACTTTATCATCTAAATCCACATCTAAACTATCTTTAATATTTAGGTATAGTGTTTTAGGCCTTTTTATCATTCCTGTATTTTTGATCTATTCGAGCGATTTTACCCAATTTAGTGTTTTTAAAAGAGGGCTAAACAAAGCTGGATGGGAAGAGTCAAGAGGTCAAGTGCTTGAGGAATTTTTTAGCGATTTTGGTTCAACTAAAGATTGGTTGATAGGTAGAGGTTTAAATGGAACGGTTAAACGCTCAATTGGATCTTCTGCAGACAAAGGTGAAGGAAGGGTTATTGAAAATGGGTACCTTACCTTAGTATTAAAAGGTGGCAATGTGTATTTCTTATTAATACTTTATTTTTTTTTGAAAGCATTTTATTTAGGATGGTTTCAAAGCAACAATGACTTCACGAAAGCTTTTGCCGCCTTGCTTTTAATACATTTATTAGGAATGATTGGCTTCAATATTCCTGTTTTTAATCATCGTTATATTTTGCTTTGGTTGTCGATACCTATTTGTTTTTCTGTTTATTACAGAGGGTTAACCAATGAACAAGTTAAACAACTAATCATACCAAGATGAAGGTTCTTTGGTTTTCAAATACTCCTGCTTTAGGAATTGAGTTTTTAAGTAAAGAATCTAAAATTAAGGGTACAGGAGGTTGGATGTCAGCGTTAAATGAAATCATGAAAAACAAGGTTGATCTCCATATTGCTTTTCACTATCCTTACAAAAAAGATTTATTTGAATACAGAGGTACAAAATATTATCCTGTTTATACCGGAAATATATTGTATAATTTAATTAAAAGTAGATTTTTTATCGATGTACCTGATGATAAATATCTTGATTTTTATTTGAATGTAATCAATGAAGTTAAACCAGATATTATTCACATCCATGGAACTGAAAATTCATTCCTTTGTATATTAGGGCATATAAAAATACCTGCTATTGTTTCGATTCAAGGTAATGTTACAGTCCTTAATCACAAATTTTTTTCGGGATTTAACGGTAAATTTTTAAATCGGCTAAATTCCACAAGTTTAAAAGAATTCATTTTAGGTCCCAAAAGCTTTAAAAGAAGTAAGAATTTTCTTTCAAAAATGACTCAAATAGAGCAAAAAAGAATGAAAGATGTTCAATACATTATAGGGCGAACTGATTGGGATTACAGAATTACAAGGGTTCTTTCTCCAAATAGTAAATACTTCAAGGGTGAGGAATTATTGAGAGAGGCATTCTATTCTAACAAATGGGATAATCTATATCAAAATGAGGGTAAACTTATAATTTTTACTACCAATAGCGATAATTATTTTAAGGGAATAGAAACTGTTTTTCATAGTATTACATTATTGCAAAAAATAGGAATTGATATAGAATGGAGGATTGCAGGTATTAAGGACAATAGTTTAATAGTTTCTATTTGTAGAAGCTTTTTAGGTTCAAGTTTCCCAAAGTCAGGATATAAATTGCTTGGACCGCTTGATGAGGAAAGTTTGGTTCAAGAATTACTGGCTGCTCATATGTATGTGATGCCATCACATATTGAGAATAGTCCTAATAATTTATGTGAAGCAATGATTCTTGGAATGCCTTGTATTGCAACTTTTGCCGGAGGAACCAGTAGCCTTTTAAAAGATGGTGAAGAGGGAATTCTAATTCAGGATGGTGATCCTTGGGCAATGGCTGGTTCTATAATTGAATTAAAAAATGATTATGATAAAGCTTTATCAATTGGTAATAATGCACGAAGGCGTGCTTTGATACGTCATGATAAAGAATTAGTTTTAGAACAATATTTGTCAGTTTATAATAGTATTTTAAATTATTCTTAGTTGATTGTTTCTGTAGTCATTAATTCCAATCCCTTTAACCAATCCTCCGCCAGCGCCAACCGATGGCTAACTTTGATTGAGGGTATTGCTTCTTTAGGTGCAAAAGTCCAATTGCTGATAAGTGGAGGGTATACCAGTGCGGAAGAGAAAGAAAAATTTGGAGCAAAAGGTGTTCATAAAAATATAAGCTATGAATACGTACTGCCTATCTTAGTTGAAGGCTATTGGATGGTTCGTTTCCATAATTATATCGGCCAGACGATTCGAAATGGCCAAGTGATAAAAAAACTTAAAAACTTTTTAAAACGAAAAAGGGATCATTTGGACGGATGCATCATCCTTGAGTTTTCGATTTGCTGTTGCTATTAAAAAGCAAAATCCGCAAGCTAAACTTTTTATTGAAATGAGCGAATTCCTGGATATTCACCATTACAATAAAGGTAATTTTCTCCAAAGATGGCAAGGGGATGCTAAACAACGCTTGTTTGAGAAAAAAGCTTTCTTTGCCTATGATGGCATGGCCTTGATGACCCAAACCTTGGTTAAGCATTACCAAAACTTTCCAAATCCCCAACCCAAACTGTTGCACCTTCCCATGACAGTAGATTTGGAGAGGTTTCAAAGTCCAAAAGAACCACTTCCAGAATTCCAATCGCCTTACATTGCTTTTGTAGGGGTAATGAATGATGCCAAGGACGGAGTAAGTAACTTGATAAAAGCTTTTAATTCCATTAAAGACAAATTCCCTTCACATAAAGTCTATTTAGTAGGGGCATGGAACTATGATACGCCCATTCATTTGCAGTTGATCAAGGATTTAGGCTTAGCAAAAAGAGTTTTCTGGATGAAGGAATATTCTAGAGAACAAATCCCCAATATCATTTGTAATGCGGACTTGCTTGTATTGCCCAGACCTGATTCCAAGCAGGCTCAGGGAGGTTTTCCGACCAAACTGGGAGAATACTTGGCAACAGGAAAACCTGTATGCGCCACACGTGTAGGAGAGATACCGGATTACCTGACAGACAATGAATCAGTATTTTTCGCTGAACCTGGTTCGGTTGAGTCCTTTGCTGATGCAATGGGCAGAGCTTTGGGTGATTATGAAAATGCCAAGAGAGTTGGAGCAAATGGAAGGAAGGTGGCCGAGGAGCATTTTAATAAAGATGTGCAGGCGAGGAAGCTTTGTGACTTTTTGGAGAAGTTGGAAAAACAAGAGCCAAGGAAAAAGTAAAAAGAGGGCGGAGCGTTAAGAAATGATTCAGTGAATCATTTTAGCGACGAGCCAGGTTGCAGGGTGGGTTTTAAGAGCCAAGTAAAAAGGCAAAAGAGCCAAGATTGTAAAAGACAAAAGTAAAAAGACAAAAGAAAGGTTTTAAAAGCCATGATAAAAAATAAGACACTTTTGATTACGGGGGGAACGGGGTCGTTTGGGAATGCGGTATTGCAGCGGTTTTTACATACGGATCATTTTTCGGAGATACGTATTTTTTCCCGTGACGAGAAGAAGCAGGATGATATGCGGAATTCTTTGAAAAGCTCCAAATTGAAGTTTTATATAGGTGATGTGAGGGATTTTGATTCGGTAGAACCTGCTACAAGAGGTGTGGATTATATCTTTCATGCAGCAGCTTTGAAACAAGTACCATCGTGTGAGTTTTTTCCTATGCAGGCGGTTAAGACCAATGTAGAAGGAACACAAAATGTGATACGTGCTGCGGCTTCCAATGGTGTAAAGAAAATAATTTGTTTGAGCACCGATAAAGCCGCTTATCCTATCAATGCCATGGGTATTTCAAAGGCAATGATGGAGAAAGTAGCGATAGCAGAAGCAAGAAATTTATCAGATACTACTGTTTGCTTAACTCGTTATGGCAATGTTATGGCTTCACGGGGTTCGGTAATTCCTTTGTTTATCAATCAAATCAAAAGTGGATTACCATTCACCATCACTGACCCCAATATGACGCGCTTCTTGATGAGTTTGCATGATGCCGTGGATTTGGTGTTATTTGCTTTTGAACACGGAAATTCTGGAGACTTATTTGTTAACAAAGCGCCTGCTGCAACTATTGGTGATTTGGCTCAAGCCATCAAAGAATTGGCACAAGCGGATAATGAAATTAAAATCATAGGTACGCGGCATGGAGAAAAATTATTTGAAACCTTATGTACGCGTGAAGAAATGGTCAAAGCCGAGGATATGGGTGATTTTTACCGCATCCCTGCCGATAACCGTGATTTGAATTATGCGATGTATTTTTCCGAAGGGGAACAAGATATTGCAAAAGTGGAAGATTATCATTCTCATAATACCGAACGACTAGATGTAGAAGGCGTGAAGAAGTTGATCTGTGGATTGGGGTTGGTGAGGAGAGAGATTTTTGGGGAAGAGGTGGAGGAGTTTATTGTTTAAGATCCAAGGCAAAAGTAAAAAGAGCCAAGTATTTTTAAGATAAAAGTAAAAAGACAAAAGTGGGATTGATTGAAGGAAATTTGCATAGGGATGAGAGGGGAGTAGTGAGGTTTGTGAATGACTTCGATATGTCTCGGGTTGTGAGGATGTATTGTATTGAGGCGGAGTTGGGTGTTATCAGGGCTTGGCAGGGACATCGGAAAGAAACCAAGTGGTTTTTTGCAGCGAAGGGGAGTTTTTTGGTGAAAACAGTGGAGATGGATAGCCTTGATAGGAAAGAATATATTTTGAGAGATTCTGAAAGCAATGTTTTGGAAATCCCTGCAGGGCATTATAATGGATTTGAGGGGTTGGAAGAGGGGGCTGTGATGATGGTTTTTTCGAATGTTGGATTGGAGCATTCGATGGGGGATGATTTTAGGGAGAGTTTAGATAATATCAATTGGTGAGAATAGATCACGGATGATACGGATTGGACGGATGGTCACGGATTAAAATCTGCGTAAATCGGCAAAATCCGTGTCACTTGTACTGAGCGAAGTCGAAGTATCAGCGTTCCATTAAAAATCAGATATGAAAAAAGTAGGGATTACCGGTCAGAATGGGTTTGTGGGTTGGCATTTGTATCAGACTTTGAAACTGTACAAGGAGGAGTTTACCCTGATTGATTTTGAGCGGGGATTTTTTGAGGATGATGCAAGCTTAGACGAGTTTGTATCGCAGTGCGATGTGATTGTTCATTTGGCCGCATTGAACCGCCACAACGACCCAGAGGTCATTTATGAAATGAATACGGGTTTGGTGAAGAAACTGGTTGCTTCGCTTGAAAGAACCCAAAGCCAAGCGCATGTAATTATTTCCTCTTCTACGCAGGAAGAGCGTGATAATCTCTATGGTAAATCCAAGAAAGAAGGTCGTTTGATGCTATCAGATTGGGCAAATAGAGCAGGAGGAAGGTTTACAGGTATGATAATACCGAATGTGTACGGACCCTTTGGACATCCTTATTATAATTCAGTAGTCGCCACGTTCTGTCATCAAGTATCGCACAATGAAACACCCAAGATAGAAGTGGACGGACAATTGAAGTTAATTTATGTGGGTGAGTTGGTAGAGGAAATCATCAAGGCCATTCGTAATGATGATAACACCCACGAACTTCAAATTTCCCATACAGCAGAAGCTAAGGTGTCTGAAATTTTAGCTCTGTTGGAGCACTACAAAGAGGTTTATCAAGAAAAGGGCGAGTTTCCAGCCATCAACAGCGCATTTGAACACAAATTGTTCAATACTTATCGCTGTTACATGGACATTGCAAATTATTTCCCAAGAAAGTTCACGCAACATACAGACAACCGTGGAGCCTTCGTAGAAATCGCCCGTCATGGGATTGCTGGACAAACTTCTTTTTCAACAACCCTTCCAGGTATCACCCGTGGCAACCATTTCCATACCCGCAAAATTGAGCGCTTCGCCGTCATCAAAGGCAAAGCCCTAATTCAGCTCCGAAAAATTGGAACCAACGAAGTCCACAACTTCTACCTAGACAGCGATCAACCCGCCTACGTCGATATGCCCATTTGGTATACCCATAATATTAAGAATATAGGAGAAGACACCTTGTATACTATCTTCTGGATCAATGAGCCGTATGATGCGGGGGATCCGGATACTTGGTTTGAAGTGGTTTAGAAAAGACAAAAGGATAAAGACAAAAGATAAAAGTGGCTTTAAGTTGTAAATATGGAAGGAGGTAGAAATGATTTGGAAGAGAGGTTGTTCAATTTTGCTGTTCGAACAATAAAGTACCTTCGGTCATTGCCATCTACATCTGAATACAACGTAATTAAATACCAGTTAACAAAGTCCTCAACCTCCAGTGGAGCGAATTATGAAGAAGCGCAAGCTGGTTCCTCAAAATTAGATTTCACAAATAAGGTAAGAATTTCTTTGCGTGAAATGAGGGAGTCCAATTATTGGTTAAGGATTCTTAAAGGTATTGAATCGAAAGCCGACGAGGAATTAAATGCACTCATTCAAGAATCTAAAGAATTGAAGTTAATTTTAGGCTCGATAGTTCAAAAAGCTAGAAATTCTAAAGACAAAAGATAAAAGGATAAAGACAAAAGTAGTCAGAAGCAATCCCCACTTTTATCTTTTTACTTTTGTCTTTTATCTTATTTAAAAATATGCAAAAACTCAAAGTTATGACGGTCGTAGGGACTCGTCCAGAAATAATAAGATTATCCCGAGTAATGGCAGCTTTGGATGCTAGTCCGGCGATTGAGCATATCACTGTTCATACTGGTCAGAATTACGACTATGAACTCAATGAGGTATTTTATGAAGACTTAGGTGTTCGCAAGCCGGATTATTTTTTGAATGCGGCTGGGGCGACGGCCACGGCAACGGTAGGACAGATTTTGATCAATATTGATCCTATTCTGGAAGAAGTGAAGCCTGATGCTTTTTTGGTCTTGGGGGATACAAATTCCTGTTTGTGTGCCATTCCTGCCAAGAAGCGACATATTCCTATTTTCCATATGGAGGCCGGTAACCGATGTTTTGACCAGCGGGTACCCGAGGAAACCAACAGGAAGATCGTAGATCATATTTCCGATATCAATTTAACCTATTCTGATATCGCCAGAGAGTATTTGTTAAGGGAGGGCTTACCAGCTGATAGAATTATCAAAACAGGTTCTCCTATGTATGAGGTGCTGAATCACTATATGCCGAAGATTCAGGCCAGTGACATTTTGGATAGCATGGGCCTGGAACAAGGAAAATACTTTGTTGTCTCTGCCCATCGAGAAGAAAATATCAGCAATGACAAAAACTTTTTCGCCCTCCTTGAGTCTCTTAACCAGATAGCTGAGAGGTATGGCTATCCGATTATTGTGAGCACTCATCCACGGACTCGCAAACATCTTGAACAATTAAATCCGCAAAAATCCGCCCAATCCGAGTCACTTGTACTGAGCGAAACCGAAGTATCCGCGTTCCATTTAAATCCCCTCATCCAATGGCAGAAACCAATGGGATTCTCAGACTATAACGCTTTGCAGATTAATGCATTTGCCGTGCTATCGGACAGTGGAACGATATCTGAGGAGTCCTCCATTATGAACTTTAGGGCACTGAATATACGTGAAGCTCATGAAAGACCCGAAGCGATGGAAGAGGCTTCTGTGATGATGGTCGGCCTTAATCCTGAGCGAATCCTTCAAGGCCTCGCCCAACTTGAACGTCAAGCTGTAGGATTAAGAAATAAAAGTAGCGAAAATGAGAAAATAAGTAATGATTCACTAATCACTAATCACCAATCACTAAACACTACATTCCAACAAGTATCGGATTACTCCATGCCAAATGTCAGTGATAAGATGGTAAGGATTATTCTGAGTTATACAAGTTACATTAAAAGAGTTGTTTGGAGTGAGTAGTTTTAGATCATTCATTTCAAACTTTCATACGAATCTTTCTGGTAAAAATGTATCCAAGAAAATAGTCGTAATTGAATCTGATGATTGGGGTAGCATACGAATGCCCAACAAAAATGTTTTTAATGAACTACTTAAAGCAGGAATACCTGTAGATAAAAGTGCTTATTGTAAGTTTGACACCCTTGAAAATGAAGAGGACGTGACCTTGTTATTGGAAGTTCTTTCTTCTGTAAAAAATAGAGAGGGTGAAAATCCCATACTTACGGCAAACTTTGTTGTTGCTAATCCCGATTTTCAGAAAATAAAAGCAAGCAAATTTGAATATTATTACAAAGAATCCATATATCAAACTTATAAAAGATTATCGGGTCATGAAAAGGTTTTGGATATAATTCACCAAGGATTAAATGAGGGTTTAATTAAGCCACAATTTCATGGGAGAGAACATGTTAATATACCTCTTTGGTTAGAGCTCCTTCAAAATAATCAAGATTTTAAATTAGCTTTTGATCATGGAGTGTGGGGATTGAGTAAGGATGTCTTTCCTTACATGCAAAAAAGTATACAAGCAACCTATGACAGTGAAGACTTCGAATACTGTAAAAACTCTATTAAAGAAGGATTGATCCTATTCAAAGATATATTTGGTTTTCTTTCAAAATCCTTTATTGCCAACAACTATATATGGCCATCAGAAATTGAACAAACATTATTTGAAGGAGGGGTAAAGCATTTGCAGGGTATGAAATACCAATTATTTCCTATGAATATTGATGGGAAAAGAGATAAAAGGAGAACTTATTTCGGTCAACAAAACAAATCAGGGATGACATATGGTGTTAGAAATTGTTCCTTTGAGCCGATTGAACTTGGGGATGATTTTTCTAAAACCCTTTTCCAAATTAGCAATGCATTTTTATTTAAAAAGCCCGCTATTATAAGTACCCATCGAGTTAATTTTTCTGGAGGGCTTTGTAAAAACGCCAGAGATAAAAATTTGAAAGAATTTAAAAACCTGCTGGATGAAATAATTAAAAGGTGGCCCGATGTAATATTTAAATCAAGTGATCAAATACTGTAATAAGCTATGAAGATTCATGTTTTGCATTATCAATCAAAATTTTCCTTAGGTTTTGATGATTTTTATCCTTTGTATAAGAATAAGAATTTGATAAAACAGAAGGGGTATAAAATTAACCTATTTTATAATATTCATTCACCAAAAATATTTGATTGTGATTTAATTATAGTCCATGTTCGCTACACTTTTAAAAATGGTAAACAAAAGGAACGTTTTTTTAATGATTTAAAAGATAGAAAAATAATAATTGTTTTATTCGATGGTTTTGATACTTCTGGAATTCCAAACTTTGAAGATTATATTTACCTTGATAAGGTTTGGAAAAAACAGATTTTTAAAGATAAATCATTTTATTTAACGGCTACAAATGACACAGCGGTGAGGCCATGGTTGAATAATCAAGAGCCCTTACTTTATGAGAAGTATCAAAAGGCAACTCATCAAGACTTGGAAAAGTTACTTATAGGTTGGAATATTGGACTGTGTAGTTATATTAATTTTAATTATGGTTTTTTGAATAGGTTCAAAAACTTTCATAACTATAAGGTGTTAAAAGAATTTAATTTTAATTTGATAAAGAGGTATAGTTTTTCTTTCCGCGGAGAAAAAAATTATTCGAATAATAAGATTTCCTCTCAGAGAAATAAGCTATATGATATTTTAACGACAATTGATTTAGAAGAATCAATTATAGGTGGTAAGGTTTCGAAGAGTGAATATTTACGCGAATTGGAGCTTTCAAAAATATCTGTTAGTCCTTTTGGGTGGGGCGAAATATGTCATCGTGATTTTGAATCTATGTATTCACAGGCTATTCTTTTTAAACCAGATGTTTCTCATTTAGAGACCTTTCCTAATTTTTTTATTAATAATGAAACCTACATTCCATTAAGGTGGGATTTATCAGATACTGAACAAAAAATTAGTACCTGTTTGAAAGATTATGAATGTTATCAAGATATCATAAAGAATGCGTATGATACTTTTAAGATGTATCATTACGATGATTTACTCTTTGTAAATCACTTTATTAAATTAATTGATCTAAGTGCAAATAAAAAATAAAAATAAAATCTGCCTCCTTATCCCATCTCTCCAATCCGGAGGTATGGAGCGTGTTATGTCCGAATTGGCAGCTTATTTTTGCTCTAAAGAGGAGTATGAGGTGCATTTGGTGCTTTATGGTCTTACTAGGGAGATTTTTTACCCAATTCCTGAAACTATTATAGTTCACAAACCAATATTTGAATTTGACAATTCTAAGAGAACTTGGAATACGTTCAAAACGCTTTGGTTTTTAAGACAAAAAATCAAGAAAGTTCAACCTGACACGATTTTAAGCTTTGGTGAGTTGTGGAATAATTTTGTCTTATTGGCTACACTTGGATTAAAGTTTCCAGTCTTTGTTTCGGATCGGTGCCAGCCGGATAAACGATGGGGGAGAATCCAAGAAATCTTACGAAATAAATTGTATCCTAATGCTGCGGGGGTAATTTGTCAAACAGAAACGGCGCGAAAGATTTTCCAAAAAATGTTTCACAATGAAAATTGAAAATATTGAAATACAGGATGCTGAAACAACAAAGGTTGTTTTTTTATACCGAGAAATAATGCCATACAATATTCCTGTAATAATTGAATTGGTAAAACTGAATGCTGAAATTTTATTCGTACATGATGATGTTAAAAAATTAACGCCTTATGTGCCCCCAATCCTCGATGGAGTAGAATATTTTAAGAAATCAGATTTAAATCAAAGAAGTTTAGAGCTTTTGGTTCACGGCTTTAATCCAGATATTATTTACATATCGGATAGAACAATTGCCATGTATAACAAAATAGGCATAGTCTACAATGGAAAAATCCCAGTGATTTCAGGAAATGACACCCCTTGGTATGGAGGAAAGCAATGGTTGAATGTTGTAACGTCTTGGTTTCGACACAAGCGTTTTTTTTCCCATATGCTAGTGGCCGGAATAAGACAGTTTGAATATGCCAAAAAGTTGGGATTTGCCAATGATAAGATTATTTGGCCAATGTATTCAGCGGATGTAAAAACCTTTAAACAAATTCCTTTGGGTATAAGCAGATTTGAAGAAGCTAAGGATATATTGTTTGTTGGTAGGTTTAATAAAGTCAAAGGAATAAATTATCTATTGGATGGCTGGAGACAAATTGAAAATAAGAATGGCGCAAAATTACATCTAGTAGGTAATGGCACCTATTTGGACAAATTAGAATTACCTAATGATATTGTTATCCATACATTCAGCAACCAAGAGTATTTAGCAGAATTGGCTTTTAAATGTAAAGCTTTTATTTTGCCATCTATTTTTGAACCCTGGGGAGTAGTTGTCCATGAATTCGCTGCTGCCGGAATGCCTCTGATTATTTCGGATGTTTGTGGTGCTTCGCCTCATTTTTTGAAGAATAATTATAATGGTTTCTCCATAAAAGCCCATTCATCTTCAGATGTCCAAGCGGCTTTGAGTAAAATTTTTTCCTTGAATCCAAAGCAATTATCCGAAATGGGAAAAAAAAGTAGAGAACTTTCCCAATCTATTAGTCCTAAACTCGTAGCAGCTGCGATTCTTTCCACACAGAAATGAGGAAAAAAATTACCATTATTTTACCAAAATTAACTGCGGGTGGTACTGAGAGAACTGCGGCAGAGTTGGCAAACTATTTGGTATCCCATGACATTGATGTATCGATTTTATTAATGTTCAATTATCCTCATTTTTTTAATTTGGACAAGCGGGTAAAAATTATAGAACCATTGCCAGCAGTTAGGGACAAACTTGGAAGAGTATTATATTTACCATATTTGATTTTATTCCTAAGAAAAAATTTAAAAAACATAAAACCAGATAGTATTTTATGCCTTGGGTATATACTTTTTTCTTTGATTGCATCATTTGGAATTAAATCGAGAGTAATTATTTCTAATCGAACTAGTCCCTATAGAGTGAGATTTCCGAAAACAAAAGTTCTTAATGGGATTTATAAATTTTCATATTGGCTTTTAAATAGTAGAGTAGATGGAATAATTGCACAGACTCAAACAGCAGCTGAAGTATATAGTAGAAGTTTCAAATGTTCTATTAGAGTAATTCCTAACTTTTTAAAGGAAATGGAATATTTCCCGAAATTAAAAAAGAAAATATTATCATTACAGTTGGTAGAGCCGTACCTGAAAAAGGACAAAAGCATTTTATAGACGTTGTAAAAAAATTAGCAAAAAATAATTGGAGATTTATTTTATTGGGTGATGGTCCTGAGTTGGCAGATTTAAAAACCTATGCTAAGAAATTAAATGTTTTAAATAGAATTGAATTTTTAGGTTTTTCAAATGAAGTAGATAAATATTTAGCTCAATCTAAAGTTTTTGTGTTCACTTCTCTCACAGAAGGTTATCCAAATGCAATTATTGAGTCAATGGCTCAAGGTTGTGTGCCTGTATCATTTGATTGTATTGCAGGCCCTTCCGATATCATTAAACATGGAGTAAATGGTTACTTAATGGAGGTTGGAGATACAGATTCTATGGCTCATTACATTAAAAATTTAATTCAAAATGAAGATTTATTACATAATATGTCAACAAACTCTCAAGAAGTAAGAAATACGAATAGTTTGGATACTCTTGGTAAATTATATATGGATTTTCTTTTGCCAAATTAATGTAGATGAAAATTCTCCAAATTAACGCCGTCGCCAATAGCGGGTCCACAGGACGCATCGCTGAGGAAATTGGTAATGTACTCTTGGCCCACGGCCATGAAAGCTACATTGCTTATGGTCGGGGTAATGCAACAAGTGCATCCAAACTTATTAAAATTGGTTCGCAAATGGATGTGTATTTGCATGGGGCCTATACCTTGTTGACGGATAAACATGGATTTGCCTCAAAAAAGGCTACTGAAAACTTTATTAAGGAAGTTGAAAAAATCAAGCCCGATTTGATCGCCTTACATAATCTGCATGGATATTATATCCATTTACCAACGCTTTTTGCATATATCAATATGCATAAAATTCCCGTAGTTTGGACCTTGTTTGATTGCTGGGCTTTTACCGGGCATTGTACGTATTTTGATGACATTAATTGTAAAAAATGGGAAAGCCACTGCGAAAAATGCCCCAAGCATAAACGATATCCATCTTCTTGGGTGGACAACTCCTTTGATAATTTTGAAGCAAAGCAGGATTTATTTACATCTGTTAAAAAAATGGAATTAATCACGCATTCGCAATGGTTGGGTGATTTAGTGAAAAAATCATTTTTAAAAAATTATACAGTTCATGTAACACCTTCAGCGATCAATCTGGATTTATTTAAGCCTTTGCAATCTAAATTGAGAGATTGTTATGAGCTGGGTGATAAAAAAGTGGTTTTAGGCTGTGCCAGTACTTGGTCCAATCGAAAAGGCTATATGGATTTTGTGGAATTATCCAAAAAACTTAGTAATGACTATCAGATTGTCATGATTGGGTTGAATACAAAAGAGTTAAATGCACTTCCTGACAATATCATCGGCCTTGAGCGAACAGAAAGTGTTCAGGAATTGGCACAATGGTATTCTTTGGCACATATTTTTGTGAATCCTACATCTCAGGATAATTTTCCGACCACTAACTTGGAAGCACTTGCTTGTGGTACGCCTGTGATTACTTACAATACTGGAGGGAGTCCAGAAGCTATAGATAAGGAAACAGGGCTTGTCGTGGAAAAAGGGAGCATTTCGGGTATTTTAAAAGCAATTGAGGAGCTTGAAAAAAGGGATTATGAACAGTTATCAGAAGCTTGTCGAGCAAGGGCAGAACTCCTATTCGATAAAAAGATAAGGTATCTGGATTATTTAAACATTTTTCAAGAAATGCTAAACAAGAAGCATGTCAAGAATTAAAGAAAGTTTAAGAAGAAACATTTCCAATATCCCAGGTTGGAGAACCAATCGAAAGATTTTAGTCATTGAATCAGATGATTGGGGTGCAGTTCGCATCAAAGATAAGGTAGCTTACGAGGCATTAAAAGATAAAGGTCTGAATGTAGGCCGTATCCATTACGATTCTGTAGAATCTATGGAAAGCAACAGGGATATGGAGATGTTATTCGATTTACTCCAAGGGTTTAAAGATAAAAATGGCAAGCATCCTGTCTTCACACCTATGTGTATTATGGGTAATCCTGATTTTGAAAAAATTAAAGTATCCGATTATCAGGAATATTTTTTCCAGCCCTTGCATGAAACCTTGGAAGAGTTCCCTCAAAGTGATCGAGTTTTGGACTTATGGAGACAAGGTTTTAATCAAAATATTTTTGTTCCTGAAATCCATGGTAGAGAGCATATCAATGTCCGTCGCTACATGAAAATTCTTCAGTCCCACAAAGGGAAGGAGGGATTACGGTACGCCTTGGAGCACCATTCCGTTGGACCATCAGGATACAATGGCATAAATTATCCCAATTATTTGGGAGCTTTGCATCCAGAGGCTAAAGATGAGATTCCTGAGTTGCATCAGTATGTATTAGAAGGTGGTAAACTTTTTCATAAGTATATGGGCTATTATCCGAGGGTATTTATTGCCCCCAATGCGGAGGAACCCAAGGAATTGGAGTCTTCTTTAAAGCAAATTGGCGTACAATACCTGACCCGTTCTAAAAAAAGAGTGTATCCGTTAGGAGATGGTGTTTTTGCTAAAGAATGGAATTTCATTGGTAAAAAAAATGAATATGATCAAGTGATTATCAATCGGAATGCCTTCTTTGAACCTGTTTGCTTTGGGGAACAGGAACATATTACGGATTGGGTGGATAGTTGCCTGAAAGAAATTGAAATAGCCTTCCGTTGGAGAAAACCTGCGGTGATATCTTCCCATCGGGTAAATTATGTTGGAAGTATCCGACCTGAAAATAGGGAGAAAGGGTTAACGGAGCTAAAGCATTTGCTGACTGCTGTACTCAAGAAATGGCCTGATGTGGAGTTTATGAGTTCGTTTGAATTGGGAAAAACTATAAGAAAAGAAAAGTAATTTACATTGTATTTATTGTTTTTATGAAAAATATATTGGTAACTGGAGGCGCAGGTTATATAGGTAGTCATACTCTTTTAGAATTAATCAAAGCAGGTTTTAGGGTCATTTCAGTTGATAATTACTATAATTCAATTGACTTATCTTATCAACTGGTAGAAGAAATTACAGGAGCGAAGATTAAAAAATACCAATTAGACCTTGCTGATAAAAATGATGTAGAAATTGTTTTTCAAGAAAACCAAATTGATGGGATTATTCACTTTGCTGCTTTAAAGTCCGTACCCGATAGCGTTGCAAATCCTATTTTTTGTTATCAAAACAATAATAACAGTACACTTATTATTGCTCATTATGCTAATAAGTATAATGTAAAAAATCTGGTTTTCTCTTCCTCCTGTTCTGTGTATGGAAATGTCAGTCCTGAGGATTTACCCGTACAGGAAGATACCCCTATAAGAAAAGCAGAATCTCCTTATGCATATAGTAAGCAAAATGGAGAAGTCTTTTTAAAATCAATTTGTGAGGTGAGCAACCTGAAGGTGTTTGCTTTGCGTTATTTTAATCCGGTTGGAGCACATCCTTCCGGGCAGTTAGGGGAGTTTCCCTCAAAACATTCCAATAATCTTGTCCCAATTATAACACAAACTGCGGCTGGTATTCGTGACCATATGACGGTTTTTGGGGATAATTGGAATACCAGGGATGGGTCCTGCATTCGTGATTATATTCATGTGACAGATATAGCTCTGGCCCATGTACTGGCTTTACAAAAACTATTTCACCCCGAGTGGAATAACCAATTTGAGATAATCAATTTAGGAAGTGGCAAAGGCGTTAGTGTTTTTGAAGCCATAAAATCTTTTGAAGAAGTTAGCGGAGTAAAAGTTAACTATAAAATGGGAGATAGAAGAGAAGGCGACGTAGAAGCCATTTATTCTTTACCACAAAAAGCAAAACGCGTACTCGGCTGGGAGGCACAATATGATGTAAATGATATGATGACCTCGGCGTGGCAGTGGCAGTTGAAGCTGATCGAATTGGGTTTCAATTTAACCAAAATTTAATTCAACCAAAATCGGCAGAAGTATAATGATTACTAGTATTACATTAATTTTAAGGAAGTCATTTCCTGATAGACTATTAAAAGTGGGAAGTAAACTTTTATTTTTTGCTAGGGGTGTTTCATGAACTTCAAAATACCTCATGAGATATAAGTCAAGATAACTGTTAGTCACTCAGCTATGAATTTTCTGAATGTAAAAAGAATTCCAAGGTCTTTTTAAGAAATTAATCATGAATCAAAAAATTTATATCGCCGGCCACAAGGGTATGGTTGGATCTGCCATTTGGAGGCGGTTGGAATACATAGGCTATACCAACCTGGTAGGTAGAAGTAGTAAAGAACTAGATCTAAGAAATCAAGCTGCAGTCCAGGAGCTTTTCACAAGGGAGAAACCAGATGTAGTGATTGATGCAGCAGCAAGGGTAGGAGGGATACTAGCAAATAATACCTACCCGTATCAATTTTTGATGGAAAACCTGCAAATTCAAAATAACCTGATAGATGCTGCCTTACAGTCAGCTGTTCAAAAGTTTATTTTCTTGGGTTCTTCCTGTATTTATCCCAAAATGGCTCCTCAGCCACTGAGAGAGGAGTATTTGTTAACTGGCTCCTTAGAACCTACCAATGAATGGTATGCCATCGCCAAGATTGCGGGCGTAAAAGCCTGTGAAGCCATCCGAAAGCAATACGGGAAGGATTTTGTCAGTTTGATGCCTACAAACTTGTATGGTCCTTTTGATAACTTCGATCTCCATACTTCCCATGTACTTCCTGCGATGATCCGTAAATTTCATGAGGCTATGGTAAATGAAAAAAGAACTGCGGTCAGTGAGCCTGTCGAACTGTGGGGTTCTGGAACACCCATGAGAGAGTTTTTACACGTAGATGACCTGGCAGAGGCTGTTTGCTTTGCTTTAGAAAATAGGTTGCCAGAACATTTATATAACGTGGGATTTGGTTCAGACATTTCTATAAAAGAATTGGCATCACTAATCCAAAATATCGTTAGTCACAAAGGACAAATCCATTGGGACGCCTCAAAACCTGATGGAACACCACGTAAATGGATGGATAGCTCTAAGCTAATGAAATTGGGCTGGAAACCATCGATTGATCTCGAAGAGGGAATAACCAAAACATATAAGTGGTTTTTAGAGCATCAAAAGGAAGTGAAGGAAGTAAGGATTGAGGTTAAGGGGAATGGTTAAATGTTCAGTGTTCAATTGTTCAAGTACGATACATTTAAAGTTGCTAAGCTTTTCCTGAATGGCGCAGATGCAAAGGAGCGAAGAAGCAAAGAAGCGGAGGATTCAGGGTTCAAGCTTGTCTCTCATTTAATTTATATATGTTATCATCCATACTTTTAAGCCTAACCCGTTTATTGAGTGTTCCAAGCCGCTTAATAGTTGTTTAGACCAATCTTTATTATTTACCGCTTCACAGTCTAGTAGGTACACTATTAAGATCTAAAAATCTTAGTTTAAAAAAACTTTAATGATCGGAAAAAAAATCCACGTCCTCCTTTCGGGTGGTTCGGGAAGTCGATTATGGCCACTTTCCAGAAAATCACAAACTAAACAGTATATTCCGATTTTTGAGGGGATGAGTTTGTTTGAAAAGGCTATCCGTCTCAATGCGGAACTTTGTCAGCAAGGGGTAGTAGTGCTTAATAAGTCTTCCTTAAAAGTTACCCAAGAAGTATTGTCCAAGGGAAGTTTTGACAATTACAGGTGTATCGTAGAGTCCAAACCTAAAAATACAGCTGCAGCAATTGCTTTTGCCGCATTCCAAGCTGATTTGGAGGATTTGCTTTTGGTGACGCCTTCCGACCATGTCATTGAAAATAGGGAAGCCTATGTCAGCGCAGTGGAGGAGGCCTTTGATTGGGCATCAAAAGGATATTTGGTGACTTTCGGAATACAACCCCATAAGCCTGAAACAGGTTACGGTTACATTCAAAGTGAAGGTTCAGATGTGATTGCTTTTCATGAAAAGCCTTCACCGGATAAAGCCAAGCAATTTTTAAGTGAGGGCAATTATTACTGGAACAGTGGAATTTTTGCCTTTAAGGCAGGGGTTTATTTGGAAGAATTAAAGCAATACCGTCCGGATATATTTTTAGCATGTCAAAAAGTGATCAGAAATTCTCATCAAGAGGAGTTACACGAGAAGCTTTCCGAGGCTATTCCTTCAGAAAGTATTGACTATGCGGTCATGGAAAGGTCTGATAGGATTAAAGTTGTCCGAAGTCAATTCAAATGGTCGGATTTGGGTTCCTTTGAATCCTTATTTGAATACTTCAGGGAAAAATCAGCCTTTGTTTCCGGTTCCAATCTCATCATCACCGATGATCAAGTAGAGCTCCATGGTTTGGAAAATGTGATGGTGATTCAGCATCAAGGAGCCTTGATGGTCATGCCCTTATCCATGTCGCAGGAGGTGAAAAAGATTTACGAGCGCCTGGCGAAAGAGGGGAGTGCATTGGTGGAATAATTAGACGTTCATTGTTCTACGTTCAGTCGAGCGACTTAACGTTTAACATTTAACACTTAACAGCGAAGCGACTTAACGCTTAACACCGTAGCTTCTTAACATTTAATAAACCGAAAAATATGGAACACGACATACGACCTGGGGGAGAGTACTTTGTATTGGAAGATGCCCCGACACATAAAGTCAAAAGAATTATCGTCAAACCTGAAGGAAGGCTTTCCTATCAGTACCATCATCATAGAGCAGAGGTTTGGACCATTGTCCAAGGTGAGGCAATTATTACCCTTGATGGAGAGGATAAGATTTACAAAAAAGGAGAAGTCGCCAAGATTCCCTTGGGAGCCAAGCATAGAATTCAGAATCAGACGGGTGAAGATGTGGTCTTTATCGAAGTACAGCTAGGAACATACTTTGGGGAGGATGATATCGTGAGAATCGAGGATGATTATGATAGAGAGTAAAGAGGTTAAGAGTTAAAGGTTAAGTGTTAATTGGACCTTAACCCTTAACAGCGAAGCGTCTTAACATTTAACAAAACAACCAATTCACTTCATGCAAAAAGTAGCATTAATAACAGGGATAACTGGGCAAGACGGGTCCTATTTAGCAGAATTACTTTTAGAAAAGGGGTACATGGTTCATGGGATCAAAAGAAGAGCTTCTTCATTCAATACCCAGCGCGTGGATCACCTCTATGTGGATCAGCATGAATCCCATGTCAATTTTAAACTTCACTATGGAGATTTGACTGATTCCACCAATTTGATCCGTATAATTCAGGAAACCCAACCTGATGAAATCTATAATTTGGGTGCAATGTCCCATGTTAAGGTGAGTTTTGACTCACCAGAATATGTGGCCAATGTTGATGGTATTGGGACACTCCGGATTTTGGAGGCAGTCCGTATCCTGGGCCTAGAGAAAAAAACCAGAATATATCAGGCATCTACTTCAGAGCTATATGGAGGAATGGAAGAAAATAAGAATGCCAATGGGATGTACGATGAGCAATCGCCTTTTTACCCACGTTCACCTTACGGTGCAGCCAAAATTTATGGTTTTTGGATTACCAAGAATTACCGGGAAGCTTATAATATATTTGCCTGTAATGGCATTCTTTTCAATCATGAGTCGCCAAGGAGAGGTGAGACTTTTGTAACGAGAAAAATTACCCGAGCAGCTTCAAAAATTGCTTTGGGTCTTCAGCAGACCCTGTACATGGGCAATTTGGATGCTTTAAGGGATTGGGGTCACGCTAAAGACTATGTAGAAGCCATGTATTTGATGCTTCAGCAAGATGAACCCGAAGACTTCATTATTGCAACCGGTGTTACTACCAAAGTCCGAGACTTTATCAACATGACCTTCTCAGAAGTGGGAATGAATCTTAGATGGGAAGGCGAAGGTGTAGATGAAGTGGGAATTTTAGAAAGTGTTGATTTGGAGAAATACACAGAGGCAACAGGTCTTGAGTTAATGGTTAAGGGTTCTGAGTTAACGATTAAAAGTTCAGAGTACTCCGAATTAAGCCTTAACGTGCAGCATTTAACCCTCAACACGCCAATTGTTCGCATCGACCCCCGCTACTTTCGTCCTACGGAAGTTGATTTGTTGATTGGCGATTCAAGCAAAGCCAAAACCAAACTCAATTGGGCACCGAAATACGATTTGCCGATGCTGGTAAAAGAGATGATGGAGTCGGATTTGCTCTTGTTTAAAAAGGACTTGGATTTGCAAAAGGCAGGACATGCTGTTTATCAGCAGGATGAATAAAATTTTTTCATGAAACGAAAAATATTGATTGTCAATCAAAATTCAGGATACCTGACTATTGATGTAGCCAATACCTTTAAAGAAAAATACGAAGAAGTTGTGGTGATGTATGGGATGAATAGAGTAACCGAGCGAAATTTTCATCCTGACATTAAAATTCAAAAAACGATTAAGTACAATAGAAGCTCCACCGTAAAGCGTTTATGGACTTGGGGTGTTTGTACGCTTCATTTGTTTTTTTTGCTGCTCTTCAAATACCGTGGGTATCATGTTTTGTATTACACAAATCCTCCCATGTCTTATTTCAATGCGCTTTTTTTTAGTAATCCATTTAGCATTGTAGTATTTGATACCTATCCGGATGCTTTAAGGTTAATTGGAATAAAGGAATCCTCATTTGTTTATAGAATTTGGAAAAAAGTAAATAAGAAAGTGTTTTCCAAAGCTGTTCAAATCATTACGCTTAGTGAGGGGATGAAAAAGCAGTTGGGTAATTATGTTAATGATGAAAAAGTAAAAGTAGTTTCAGTATGGTCTGCATCTGACACATTTAAACCTATTGCCAAGGATTCAAATCTATTTTTAAAAAAGCACAAATGGGTCGATAAATTCATTGTTCTTTACTCAGGAAATATGGGAATAGGGCACAAACTAGAAGTTTTAATTGACGTTGCAAAGCAGCTTGAAGATAAGAAAGAAATACTATTCTTGTTTGTAGGTGAAGGAGCAAAGAAAAATACGCTAATTGATTTGGCATCCAAGTATAAATTACAAAATGTGCATTTTCTAACATGGCAAGATGCGGAGACTTTGCCGTATTCATTAGCAGCTGGCGACCTAGCAGTCGTAGCCTTAGAACCAGAGGCAACGCACGCTAGTGTGCCAAGCAAAACATTTAATTATATGGCTGTTGGTGCCCCATTATTAGCTATTGGTAGCACTGGATCTGAGCTTGAGAAGCTAATTAAGCGACATAGATTAGGTTTTTACACAGATGGGAAAGATGTATCAGAAATTAAAAATTATGTGTTAAAAATGTTGAGTAATAAGGATAAAGTTGAGCAATTATCGAGGAACTCCTTCCAAGCTTCAAAAAACTTTAATTATGAAATGGCAATTCAGTATGTGTTTTAATTTTTAAGTTTTTACCTTGCTAAAACGATTCATTGACTTTAGCGTAAGTTCCATTGCGCTACTACTCCTTTCTATACCAATGGGTGTCATTACCATACTATTGGTATTTTTCAACAAAGGAGCAGGCGCCTTTTTCACCCAAACCCGTACAGGTAAAGATGCCAAACTCTTTCAAATCATCAAGTTCAAGACCATGACAGACGAGCGTGATGCACAGGGTAAGCTATTGACAGACGAACAACGCATGACTCCCATAGGTAGATTTGTACGCTCTACGTCCTTGGATGAGTTGCCCCAATTATTCAATGTATTGATAGGGGATATGTCATTGGTTGGCCCTCGGCCATTGTTAGAGAAGTATATTCCATTGTATTCGGAAGAACAGTTTAGAAGGCATCAGGTCAAACCTGGCATAACCGGATGGGCGCAGGTGAATGGTCGGAACAATATTTCTTGGAAGAAAAAATTTGAATTGGATGTGTGGTATGTGGATCACCAAAGTTTTTGGTTAGATATGAAAATACTTTTTTTGACCTTAATCAAGGTCATCAAACGGAAGGATATCACTACAGAAGATCCTAAAGCATTTCAACCCTTTAATGGAAAAAATTAATGAAGAAAATCGCCATCTATGGAGCAGGAGGATTTGGTAAGGAAGTGGCCGCAATCCTCAATAAGATCAATGAAATCAAACCGTCTTACGAATTAATTGGTTTTTTTGATGATGGGGTATTGGAAGGAACAAAAATTTCTCATTTTGGAAAGGTATTAGGTGGATGTGACACCTTAAATGCTTGGCCGTCAAAAATTGCAGTTGTTTTTGCGATTGGTTCGCCAAAAATCATTGAGCTACTCGTAAAGAAAATCATCAACCCTCAAGTTGATTATCCAAATATCATTCATCCGGAAGTATTTTTTGCTGATCCAATAACTTTCAAAATAGGAAGGGGTAACGTGATAGTTCGCGGCTGTTCATTTTCAGTAGATGTTGCTGTAGGAGATTTTAATCAATTTAATAGCCTAACGGCACTTGCACATGATGTTCAAGTAGGTTCTTTTAATGTTTTCATGCCCCTAACCAGGGTTTCGGGAGAGGTGAAAATAGGGGATCACAATATTTTTGGGTTAAATACCTTGATCATGCAAAAAATAAAAATAGGAAATAAAGTACGTAGTGGGCCAGGGGCTGTCCTCATGACCAAACCCAAAGATGACAACCTTTATATGGGTAACCCCGCCCTTAAAACAGTTTTATAAATGGCATATTTTAAATTTGATCACATAAAAATCAGGGGAATTAGCTGTGTGATTCCCAAGAATATCATTCGAACCGAAGGGTTCAAAGATCGATTTGGTAGCGAGGAGGTAGATAAGTTTATGGAGATGACGGGCATCACCCAAACCCGTTGGACCTCAGAGAAACAAACCGCATCGGACTTAGCCACAGCAGCAGCCCAAAACTTGATAAAGCAAAAGGGCTTGGATCCCAAGGAAATCAAAGCCCTGGTATTTGGTACACACAGTCCTGACTACAGAAGGCCTGCCTCCGCTTTTGTGATACAAAAACAATTAGGACTGAGTACAGAAACAGTCGTTTTTGATATCAGTTTGGGCTGTTCTTCGGCGGTATATGGCATGCAGGTAGTTGCCTCCATGATGGTAAATTCGGATATTGATAAGGCCATTTTGGTATTGGGTGACACAACAAGTAAAACGACAAATCTTAATGACCGGGCATCCATCATGCTGATTGGAGAAGCGGCTGTTGCTGTGTACTTGGAAAAAACATCAGAAAAAGTATCCCCGATTCGCTCGTTGTTACGTTCGGACGGAGAGGGTTATAGGTACTTGATAGTTCCCGCAGGTGGCTATAGAAATTTAAATGCTTCAGTACAAGAAGAAGTTTGTCAGGACGGAAACCCTAGAACTTTACATAATTCCTTTATGCAGGGTACTTCGGTTTTCACCTTTACCATTTCTGACGTACCGAAAGCCATGAAGGATTATTTGGCGATAACAGAAACCACAATTGATAATTATGATGTTTTTGCCTTCCATCAGGCCAATCTGTTAATCATCAAACAGATTGCTAAAAAGCTCAAAATCCCCATGGAAAAAATCCCCTTGACCTTACCGATTTACGGAAATACTTCGGGTGCTTCTCCTTTGGTAAGTTTATGTGAATTTTATGGAAATCAAGAAGCCAAAAAGTTGAAGGTCATGATGATAGGCTTTGGAGTTGGTATTTCCTGGGGAGTAACCTCTTTTGAAATCGATACGGAAGATATTTTCCCTATTGAAGAAAGTGATTATTGCTTTGCTGAAGGCTTTATTGGCTCAGTATCAGAATTATAATTTTAGGATCCGATTATGATCATTAATATTTTACAATACTTAGAAGATTCAGCGCAGCGGGTACCCGAAAAATCCGCCTTTATAGATGAAAAAAATAGCATCACCTATGCTAATCTTCAGGCGTATGCAAAGAGCATAGGCTCGGCGATTATTCAGAAAACCAAAGGACAAATCCGTAAACCTATTGTGGTGTTTGTGGATAGGAATATTGAGAGTTTGGTGGCCTTTTTAGGAGTTGCTTACAGTGGGAATTTCTATGTACCTATCGACATTCAAATGCCAAAATTGAGGGTAGAACTGATTCTCAATACGCTGAATCCCGTTGCCATGGTCGTGACTCCTGCTTCCAAGAAATTTTCGTATGAGGTAGCTCCTGATTTAATGGCGATTGATTATGAGCAGGCAATTGAATATCCTGTTGATATCGATAGTTTGGTCAAGATTAGAAGGAAGATAGTCGACAGAGATCCTATCTATGCGACGTTTACTTCCGGCTCAACGGGCATACCAAAAGGAGTGATCACCTGCCATCAATCTGTCATCGATATGACAGAGGCTTTGGTGGAAACATTTGACTTCGATGAAAACCACGTATTTGGCAATCAAAATCCTTTTTATTTCGATGCTTCTATCAAGGATATTTACAGTTCCGTGAAGTGCGGGGCAACCATGTATGTTATCCCCCGATCCTATTTTATGATGCTTGGTCAATTGGTTTCCTATATCAATCAGCACCAAATAGACACCATTATGTGGTCAGCTTCTGCCATTGCTTTGTTGGCTAATGCCCAAGCCTTTGAAGAAGAAAAACCAACAGCCTTAAAGAAGGTGATGTTTTCAGGAGAAGTGATGCACAATCGGGTATTGAATTACTGGAGAAGGAATTTACCTAATACACAATTTGTGAATCTGTATGGTCCTACGGAAATTACTTCTGTATGTACCTATTATAAAATTGAAAAACCATTTGCAGATGATGAAGTGTTGCCAATAGGGATTCCTTTTAGAAACTGTGAAGTCTTGATATTGAATGAAAACAACGAAGCAGTAAAAGAAGGAGAACCAGGGGAATTATGTGTTAAAGGTTGTTGCCTGGCCTTAGGTTATTATAACAATCCCGAAAAGACAGCTGCTGCTTTTTGTCAGAATCCCTTAAACCCACATTTTCCTGAATTGATCTATAGAACAGGAGATTTGGCCCGCTTCAATGAGTATGGCGAGGTGATGTTTATGTCCAGAAAGGACAATCAGGTCAAGCACATGGGGCAGCGGGTAGAGTTAGGCGAAATTGAAATTTTGCTCAATGCCATGGACCGCATTGATGCTTCTATCTGTTTCTACGATCATGAGGAACAGAAAATTATAGCTGTGTATAAAGGAACGGGGGCAGATGGAAAATACATTTATGGAGAGCTTCGGGATAAAGTATCCAAATTTATGTTTCCCAATGTGTTGATTTCCTTAGAAGAGTTGCCGTATAATTTAAACGGAAAGATTGACCGTACGCTCTTAAAAGAGAAGTATTTCAAAGGTGAATTAAGCTGATATGAAGCCTGTTTTGGATATTGATTTTGTGGATAAAGTCTTGGCAGATTTTTTCAAAAAAGAGACCTTAACCAACAATTACATACTCAGAGAAGAGTATGCTAATCTTATTGAAAGTCAAGCGCTTTGGTATGATCAGCTGGGGGAAAATATTTTCTTTTACGTTAGAAAAGATGGATTCTTCAGATTGTATTATTTTATCAATGAACCTGACATCGTATATAATTTAAGTTATGATGAACCTATTGTGTTAGAAATTCTCTACAGAGGTGAAAAGTATTTTCCAACGATACATCAGAAGTACTGGTCAGCAGCATCTTTTAAATCTCATCTGACCAGGGATTGTTACTTTTTAAAGAATACTGCATTGAATGTGGAAGACCTTGGTTTATCCTTAGAAATCAAAAAAGGCAAAAGTTTAGAAGAAATCCGTTATGCCAAAGAGTTAATTGACTCCAATCTAGATAGATTCACGGGAGACCACCTAAGTATGGAAGAAGTTGCTACATTCGCTGAGAATGGGTTTCTTTACTTGGCGTATTTCGATGGAAACCCATGCGGAATCTTACAGGCAGACTTTAAAAATGCTGTTTTTTGGCTTGGGCACGTGGTTGTTGACATGAATTACAGAGGTAAAGGGGTGGCTAACAGTTTAGTGAATTACTATCTAAAAGAAGGTTCAGCCCTTGGTTGCAAGCAATTCCAGCTTTGGGTCATTCAGGATAACACCCCTGCTGTGAATCTTTATAAAAAATTTGGTTTTACCTATTTGAATAAATCATCATATTCAATGTTGAAAAAATAAAATGGAAAAAATTTTAAAAATACTTTCGGATGTTCGTCCTGATATTGACTTTGAATCAGAGACGCTTTTAGTAGAGGGAGGATTACTGGACTCTTTTGATATTGTGTCCATCATCTCTGAATTAAATGATGCCTATGAAATCAATATTAGGGTACATGATTTGAAGCCTGAGAATTTCAATTCCTTAAGTGCAATTCAAGCTTTGGTAGAAAGAAAACTCAGTGAAAAATAAGTCCATGTTGCTCGGTAAAAATATTCTTGTTTTTGGCAGCAATTCTGAAATCAATTTATCGATTGCAGAGCGGATTGTTTCTGATCAAGCTGGCAAACTGTTTTACGTGAGTTCAGAAAAGGTAGACCTTGACCAAAATGGAGCAGTTGAATTTATCCAGCTAAATTTTTATGATAATACCGAGTTGGATCGCTTAGTCGAATTATTGGGAAATGAAAAAATAGATGGGATTGTATATGCAGGTGGGATGGGAGGTGTGCGTCCATTAAAGCTAAATTCTCCCGATTTTGTAAGTCAAATGTTCCACCACAATGTCTTTACCTTTTTTGAAATCATCCGACTAATGACCAAAAAGCGCTTGATCAACGAAGGAGCAAGTATAGTTGCACTATCTTCCGTATCCAGCATCAAAGGTCTTAAATCAAAAAGTGTATATTCGTCCTCAAAAGCAGCCCTAGACGCTGCTGTGAGAGGGATGGCTGCTGAATTGGCGGATAAAAAAATAAGAGTGAACTCCATCCAAAAAGGTTGGGTGATCACCGACATGAATCTAGACTTTATTCAAAGCAACATGGCTGTTGCAGAAAATAATGATTTCGAAAAACAGGTGTTAGGTGCAATTGATCCCAAAGAAATAGCCAATTTGGTAGTATTCTTATTGAGTGATCAAGTAAAAACACTAACTGGCACAAACTTATTGCTTGACGGAGGCTATACCCTATGATAGAGGATTCATTCAAAGGAAAAAAATTTTAATTACAGGAGCATCCAAAGGAATCGGGTTTGCCTTGGCTAAAGAATTGGACAGCAAGGGTACATCCTTATTACTACATGCCTCAAGTGAAGAAGGATACGAAAGGCTTTGGACTCACTTTGAAGGACGTGGACACGCTTTTTGGCAAGCGGATTTTTTCAAGCCTCATGAAATAGAAGCTAGTTTGCAGTCGGTTTTGGATGATTTTGGCCCATTAGACGGGTTTGTAAACTGCGTAGGGGTGCGCTTACGACGACCAGTTAATCTATTAAATGTATCTATAATCCAAGATACCTTTAATGCCAACTTTACTTCTTATTTGGAAGTTATTAGATTGATTACAAAAAAGAAAAGGTTTCAGTCAGGTTTGAGTATTCTGAGCATTTCTTCAATTTCTGCCCATTCTGGAGCCGCAGGTGTGAGCATCTATGCTGCCACCAAAGGTGCTTTGGAAAGCGCTACAAGATGCCTTGCCAAAGAATTGTATAAAAAAGAAATCAGAATCAATATCATAGTCTGTGGACAAGTAAATACCGAGGCATATCAAGCTTTGATGAACAGCAAAGAAGATAAGCAAGATGCTGTTTTAGAAAGACAATATATGGGGCTTCTTCAGCCTTCAAACTTGGTAAATGCCTGTATTTTTTTATTAAGTGAGAGTTCTTGCTTTATCAATGGCACTTCATTCCCAGCAGATGGGGGCTACCTGCAGTAGCAAAGAATTAGTCTTTTGATTTTATGTGAAATAATATGGTTTAATCTATAGACTATATTTAGAAACGTACCCTTATAAAATCCTTTATTTTCCTGTTAAAATGTAGCTAATGGCTTTTGAGCATATAGAATAATTATGCTGCAAGTAGTCCATGACTTTAATGAAAAAGTAAATTAAAACTAAAAAACAAAAAACTATGACAGTCCAAGAAAAATTAAATCTTATTGAGGAAGCATTAGAACTTGATGTGAATTCTTTGACGGAAGACAAGGCTTTGGAGGATATCCCTGAATACGATTCAATGGCCAAATTGACCATTATTGTGCTTGCTGATGATGAGTTTGGAAAAAAACTAACTGGTGAACAATTGAGGGATTTTAAAACGGTGGGAGATATAGTTGCCTTCCTTTCATGAAATGGTTTCTATTGAAAGACTCCCTGGAGGAAAGTTTACTTCAAACTGTTACATTCTTTCTGATGCAAGCGCACCCGGTGAAATTTATTTGATTGATGCAGGTTGCATTTCAGGTTTGAGAAACGCCCTTGATGGATTAAAATCCGTCAGGGGAGTTTTTCTTACACATGCCCATTATGACCATATTCAAGACTTAAAAGTACTTCAGGAACGTTTTCCCAATTTGTCTATTTACTGCTCCGAATTTACACAAAAAGGCTTAAGGTCCTCTA
The DNA here is from genome assembly GCF_000298295.1 of Cecembia lonarensis LW9. Classification (GTDB taxonomy): domain Bacteria; phylum Bacteroidota; class Bacteroidia; order Cytophagales; family Cyclobacteriaceae; genus Cecembia; species Cecembia lonarensis. Next base: position 4,526 of record NZ_AMGM01000032.1, on the reverse strand, counting down.
AAATAAATCTTTCCTTTTATCATGAAGCGCCTATTGAGTTTATACCAGAAAATGTAGCTCTTGTAGGCGATCAAGATAGTGTCATGATTTTTGGTGGTGAAAAAATAGAGGTATTAGAAACTCCTGGTCATGATCCAGGATCGCTGACCTTTAAATACGGTAAGTATTTCTTTACCGGTGATGCATTAATTCCAAATGTTCCTGTTGTCACTAAATTGAAAACTGGAAATAAAGAGCTAGCGAAGGAAAGTATCAGAAAATTAAGAGATAAGATAAAAGAGGGAGATTGGATCTGTCCTGGCCATTTAGAAATGTGTGTTGCAGGAGATGTAAATTGGGAGCTTTACCTTTAACCATGTTTGTAGGGACTGATATTGAAAATATTTCTAGGCTGGAGAACTTGCTTGTCCGTAAACCACAATTGGTAAAAAAAATATTTTATGAATCAGAGTGGGTTTATGCTTTCTCAAAAGCAAGTCCTGCTTCCACATTAACAGGTATCTGGTGTGCTAAAGAAGCCGTGTTAAAGGCATTGTCTCCTCAAATTGAAGTAGCCATAACAGATATAGAAATTGTAAAACATGCGAAGGGCTATCCTTTACCTGTAGTTCACCATCCATTTTTTGATCATTCAAATTACGCTATCTCAGTAAGTATTTCACATACCAGAGAAGTGGCCATGGCCTCGGCAGTTCTTTATATTGGGTCTTTAGTGAGAAATTGAATCTTTTTACCCTTCTTGTTTTACATTTATGGAATTTGAAAATATTTAGTATTGCTAGACTAATTTGATAAACTATTTAGTTTCTGCTAAAACTTTAAACTTCATAAAGCAATACTGCCAATTTCTGATCTGTAAATAACTGCCCTCGCCCGCCTTCAATTATTGTAATTTTTTACAGGTAGAATGGGAAAAAAGAATTAGGCGCAGAGCTTACGAATTTCCGCGAATGTTCCGTTTCCAAATGCGGTTCAGACTAACTTGAAGTTTCCCCTTCGCCTCTCAGCTCCTTCGCCTCTCCGCTCCTTCGCTTTTTATCAACGGGTAAGCTTTCAAATCAGGATGTTAACGGTTAAAAGTTAAAGGTTAACAGTTAACAGTTAACCATTAACCTTGAACAACTGAACCTTGAACAACTGAACAATTGAACCCTGAACAAAAGAAAGAGCCAAGGCAAAAGGAAAAAGTAAAAAGTTGGGTTTTCCCTTCGCTCCTTCGCCTCTCCGCTCCTTCGCTTTATAGAAATAGCTTGTCAACTTTTAATGAATCTATCTTGAATCAGAATGTTAACGGTTAAAAGTTAATGGTTAACAGTTAATATTTAAACCTCCGAAATTCTTCGGAGCAAGCTTTAACGCTTAACATCTGAACAATTGACCCCTCCGAAATACTTTAAACCAGGTTTCAATCCTGAATATGAACAAAATAAATCTTCACTGTAGCATAGTCATATTTCAAAGTTTTAAAGGCACAGGGAAATATAGTAAGCAAATAAAATTAAAATTTAAATAGTTTAATCCATGAAAAGAATTCTTGTTACGGGAGGCTCTGGTTTCCTGGGATCTCATCTGTGTGCAAAATTGTTGAACGCAGGGAATGAGGTGGTATGCGTTGACAATTTATTTACGGGAAGAAAATCGAATATCTATCATCTTCTAGGTAATCCTCGATTCGAGTTTCTAAGGCATGACATTACTTGGCCACTTTATGTAGAAGTTGATGAGATTTACAATTTAGCAAGTCCAGCTAGCCCCATACATTATCAATTTGACCCTGTGCAAACCACAAAAACTTCTGTCTTGGGCGCAATTAATATGCTTGGTTTGGCCAAAAGGTTGAAAATTAAAATTCTACAGGCCAGTACCTCTGAAGTTTATGGAGATCCTTTAGTTCATCCACAAACAGAGGAATATAAGGGGAATGTTAACCCAATTGGGCCTAGGGCATGTTATGATGAAGGAAAACGTTGTGCAGAAACTTTGTTTTTTGATTATCATAGGCAACATAAGGTGGATATCCGAATCATGAGAATATTCAATACTTATGGACCTAATATGCATCCTGATGATGGCAGGGTGGTCAGTAATTTTATTATTCAAGCCCTTAAAGGGGATCCGATCACCATTTATGGCGCTGGTAGCCAAACCAGAAGTTTTTGTTATGTGGATGATTTGCTTGAAGGCATGGTTAGGTTAATGAATAATGAAGTGGGATTTGTGGGACCAGTGAATATTGGTAATCCTAATGAATTCACTATTCTCGAATTGGCGGAATTGGTCTTGGAATTGACGAATAGCAGCAGTAGTCTTATTTTCAAGCCACTTCCACAGGACGACCCTCTGCAAAGACAACCCGATATTTCTTTGGCTAAGGAAAAACTTAATTGGCAACCCACTATTCAGCTGAAAGAAGGACTTGCCAAGACTATAGCCTATTTTGAAAAGGAACTAAGTACGCAATTTATTGAGAAACATTAAAATCATGACCAATTCGGAGCAAGTATTAGCGGTTAACAATGAAACAGTAACATCTGAACAATTGAACGCTGAACAACTTTCCCCTCCGCATTCAATAAAAGAGTAAGCTCTCAAATCAGGATTTTAACTATTAATAGTTAAAATGTTAACGGTTAAGCGTTAACGGTCAGCACTAATCAGGGATACACACCTTAATATTTAACAACTGAACAATCCAAAGCTCTCCGGTTAAAATGTTAACGGTTAACGGTTAAAATGTTAAAGGTTAACAGTTAACTCTTAACCCTCCGAAATTCTTCGGAGCAAGCATTAACAACTGAACTTTGAACAACTGAACTTTGAACAACTGAACATTTAACAATAAATTATGAAAATCACCGTAGTAGGCACCGGCTATGTAGGTCTGGTGTCAGGCGCATGTTTTGCGGAAGTAGGTATCCAAGTGGTCTGTGTGGACGTGGACCAGAAAAAAATCGATGGGCTAAAAAATGGGATCATGCCCATCTATGAACCCGGACTGGAAGAAATCGTCAAAAGAAATTATGCCCAGGGTAGGCTGGCTTTCTCTACCAACTTGGGAGAAGCCATTCAGGGTTCCGAAGTGGCCTTTATCGCTGTGGGCACCCCTCCCGGTGAGGATGGCTCCGCAGACTTGAAATATGTGCTGGCAGTAGCCGATGAAATCGGACAGCACCTTTCAGATTATATGGTGGTGGCGACCAAGAGTACCGTCCCCGTAGGTACAGGGGAGAAAGTTCGGAATACCTTGCAGCAGGCACTGGAAAAACGTGGGGCAGACCTGCCCTTTGCAGTGGCTTCCAATCCGGAATTTCTGAAAGAAGGAGCTGCTGTAGAGGACTTTATGAAGCCGGACCGCATTGTAATCGGAGTGGACGAGGCACGGGCGGAAGAAATCATGAAACGCCTATACAAACCTTTTCAGTTGAACGGTGACCGCATCATCTTTATGGATATTCCCTCCGCGGAGATGACCAAGTATGCGGCCAATGCCATGTTGGCTACCAAGATTTCCTTTATGAATGACATCGCCAACCTCTGCGAGCGGGTTGGGGCCAATGCCAAAATGGTGCGGAGGGGGATTGGAACGGATCCTCGGATCGGGAACAAGTTTATCTATCCGGGCGTGGGTTATGGGGGTTCCTGTTTCCCCAAGGATGTGAAGGCCATTATCCGTACGGCACGGCAGTTTGGTTATGAACTGAAGGTACTTCAGGCAGTAGAGGAAGTGAATGAGTTTCAGAAGCAGGTGATGGTGGAGAAGGTGAAGCAGCATTATGGGAAGGACCTTTCGGGCAAGACCTTTGCGGTATGGGGATTGGCCTTTAAACCCAATACAGATGATATGCGGGAGGCACCGGCGACGGTGATTATCGAGCAGTTGTTGGCTTTAGGTGCCCAAGTGAGGGCCTATGACCCTGTGGCGATGAAGGAAGCACAGCACCTGTACTTGGGGGATACGGTGACTTATGCCAAGGACGCCTATGATGCCTGTGTGGATGCAGATGCCTTGTTGCTCGTGACCGAATGGCATGAATTCCGTATTCCGAGTTGGGAGGTTTTGGGCAAGTTGCTGAAAGATAAGGTGGTGTTTGATGGGAGGAACATTTATGATAGGGAGTATTTGAAGGGATTGGGATTTGAGCATTATGGGATAGGGGTTTGAGGAGGGGGGAGTGAATAGTGAGGAGTGATGAATGAAAAGTGAGGAGTGGAGATTAGAGGAAAGCCGGATTTGGGAAGATTGTGAACCATTAAGAAGTTAAGGTCTTAAGGATTTCATTAAGGAAATTGCTTGAAATGTTGACAATACCACCTTGGAATGAGTCAAAATGTTAACGGTTAAGAGTTAAAGGTTAACATTTAATATTTAACATCTGAACCTTGAACCTTGAACAAAAAGAAAGAGCCAAGGCAAAAGGCAAAAGAGCCAAGTGGGAGCTTTGAAGGTTTGAGAGTCTTGTTCTGTTGAAGAAATGGAATTTTTTGTCCACTAATTACACGCCTGTCTGCCACAGGCAGGAATTACA
>NZ_AMGM01000031.1 GCF_000298295.1 Cecembia lonarensis LW9 | reverse complement strand
CAAAACTTTCTAAATATTCGGGCACAATAGTATTCCATTCCAGTTCTTCTTTTAATTTTTCCGATAAGGCTTCCGAAGCTTCTTTTTCTCCATGGATCATAAAAGTCATTTTAGGTTTACTGACAAATCCTTCTGCCCATTCCATCAACTCTTCCTGATCTGCATGTGCGGATAAACCTTCGATATAATGGATTTTGGCTTTTACAGGGATTTCCATGCCATACATTCTTGAGGTCTCTTCACCTTCAAGGAGTCTCCTCCCCCTGGTGCCTTCTGCCTGGTAGCCGACAAAGATGATGCTGTCCTGTTCATTGGGTAACCGGTGGTAAAGGTGATGAAGTATTCTGCCCCCTGTCGCCATACCGCTGGCAGAAATGATGATGGCATCCCCCCTCAGGTTGTTGAGGGACATTGAGGCCTCTTGACTTTTATAGTAGTGTAGGTTTTTGTGCAGAAAGGGGTTGGCATCTGCCTCATCAATTACAGGACCAAGCCTGTGGTACTGGTGAAAACGTTTATATAATTTGGTCACATCAATAGCCATTGGACTATCTACATAAATAGGGATATCCGGAATCTTGCCTTTTTGCTGCAAACGGTGTAGGTAATATAGAATCATTTGTGTCCTTCCCACCGCAAATGCCGGTATTACTGCTATTCCTCCGTTTCTATAGGTCTCTCTAATGGCACGCCCAAGCTCTTCTACAGGTTTTTGATCTTTCTGTGGTCTATTCCCATAGGTGGACTCCATAAATAAAACATCCGCAAAGGGAATACGGTTGGGCGAATGAAAAATAGGGTCATTGTACCTGCCCAAGTCTCCTGAGAACACCAGTTTTTTCTCCTGATTGGCTCCTCTTACTTTTACTTTCACAATGGCAGCCCCCAAAATATGGCCAGCATTATAAAAGGTGATAGAAATTCGGTCTTCTATCCTTAATTCGGTTTCCAATTCCACTGGCTCCAACAAGGGAAATACTTTTTCAGCATCTTCGGTAGTGTACAAAGGCAGTGGTTTTTCGTGTTTGGAATAACCTTTTTTCTGGGCATACTTTGCATCTTCTTCCTGGAGTTTGCCTGAATCAAGTAATAGAATTTTGACCAGCTCTTCTGTTGGGAAGGTGCAATATATCTTTCCCTTAAAGCCCTCTTTGACCAGTTTGGGCAAATAGCCGCTGTGGTCAATATGGGCATGTGTCAAGATAATGAAATTTATGGTGCTTGGATCAATTGGGAAATCTTCCCAGTTCCTGAGTCGGTAGTCCTTCAATCCCTGAAACAGTCCACAATCTATCATGAACTTCATTTGATCCATTTCTATAAGGTAACGTGAACCTGTCACTGTTTTGGCTCCCCCTAAAAATTTAACTTTTAGCTGCATATTATTTTGGGATATTGTTTTACTAAATGTACAAGATAATTAAAGGTAATCAAGCAAACATAGTTGGGAATTATTTTCTCTTCAACAATAATTGCCCGTCATAATTTACTGCACCTATTTTTTTGAACAAATAACATAAAAAAAGCTGCCACAAATTAAGCGGCAGCTTGGTAGTGTTGGTTTAGTTCATTTGTATTTACTTCATGAAATAGGCATCTCTGAACTTGGCCCTTGAAAGACTGTCTACTTCCGTGGTTTTCCCGTCGTTATTGCAATTCAAGCATAACAAGCCATTTTCATTGAAGACCCAATAGTTCCTACTACTTACGTCTCTACTTCTGTACCCTGCCTTATTTAAAGTATTACGTAAAATCGGCAAGATAGATTTGTCCATCACAAAAGGTTGGTTAAGCGGTATTTCCAGGATTAGAGAGAGATGCTGTCCTCTGAATTTTTCCAATTGATTAAGGTTGATCCCTCTTTCAAGTGTCAGTACAGAATCCGCCATTGAAAAACCATAAGGTATCGCAGCGGCATTATTAAGAGCATCTTCATATCCTTTTCCTCTGGATTTAAAGTCTTGGACAAGCATGATTTCCTTTCCATCTGTTCCTTCAAGTTGCAACTCAACCATTTCGTACATGTTTGAATTTTTGGCTTCACTAACTGCTTTCAATACCAAGGTGCCTTCATTGAACGCAATGGGTGTTTCCACTGTGTGCGTGGCTATCGTTTTAAACTGAGAAACGGTTTTGGGTATTTGGAATCCTGCGACACCGATGCTAAGTAACCATACTCCAAGTACCAATAGGCCAAATCTGCCATTGATGATACTTTTCTTAATGATTACACTGATACCCAGAAGCAGGATGACCAAGCCTGGAATCAATATGGCAAAAGTTATGGCTATGGCCAGGTATAAAGGCACCACATCCTTAATCCATTCAGTAGGGATATCGTATAACTGTACCATGGAACTATCCAGGGGTACTATTTGAAAATATACGCCGAGCAAGATAAGGGGTGTCATAAAAAGACTGACTCCGATAAAGCTGATGATCAAACCGAATATTACTCGGATTACAGCCAGCAAGAATAAACCAAATGGTCCCAGTGCTTCCCCCAATTTATTGAGGACTTTTCCCAAGAATCTAAATGGAGCGAGTAAAACTTTTTTTGTTTGACTTTCTTCTTTTATGGGCAAAGGATTCATGTTTTCTTTGATGGTACTTTCTATGTTATCCAAGGTTATCGCTCCGCCCTTCATTTGAATTCTTTCTGTGATGGATTTTGCCTGGGGAGTTATGATCCATAGGATGATATAGATGACAAAGCCTGCTCCTCCTGCAAAGATCAGTGCGATAAAGAGTAACCTTACCCACAAGACCTCAATGTTAAAGTAGGCTGCCAAGCCACTTGCTACACCACCTAAAGTCCTGTCATCTGGATTTCGGTAAAGTTTTTTAATATGCTTATCCTCGGGTTCATCATAGGAAACAGGCAAAATCACCCATAATATCACATAAGCTATCAATGCCCAAATCCCTAAGGAGAAAGAGAAATTGAAATTCCATGGAAGAAAGTCCCAAGCCGGACGACCAAAATTCAGCTTCCCGCTAAAGAGAAGCAATAGGGCTACCAATCGTGTCCAAAGAGGATCTATTGATAAGTAATGGGCCATTCCTGCACAAACCCCGCCTAAGATTTTTCTATTCTCCAGACGGGTGAGTTTTTTATACCCCTTGCCTTCCTGACCTGGAGGGGTGATGTATTTATAGAAGTCATTTTCCTGATCTACCTTTTCCTGCTGTACCTCTTCTGCCATTTCTTCAGCTTTGAAGTCTGCGATGGTCCCCATTTTTTCGATCAGCCGGGTTACATTTTCAGCAGTGATTACCTGTTTGTTGTTTTTGAGATTGCTCAGAAAAATCTCTGCAATCCGGTTTTCAATGTCTGAAATGATTTCTTGATTGTCTGAATAATGTGAGAAGTGTCTGTTGATGGCTTCCAGATACTTTTTCAAGCTAGCGTAACCATCCTCTTCAATGTGAAAAAGGATGCCGCTGATATTGATGCTTATGGTCTTTTTCATGTTATTTTTGCTTTGAAGTGATTTGTTGGGTGGATTGTACCAGTGAATCCCATGTTGCATTAAGTGTTTCCAGAAATTGCTTTCCTTCTTCAGTAATGGAATAGTATTTCCGAGGAGGTCCGGATTCTGATTCTACCCAACGGTAAGAAACCAGGGAAGCATTTTTCAATCTTTGAAGCAATGGATAGAGTGTTCCCTCTACGACTATCATTTTGGCTTCAGTAAGTTCTTCTATCATATCTGAGGCATATACTTCCCCCCTTTTGATGATATGCAAAATGCAGAACTCCAATAGGCCTTTCCGCATTTGAATCTGGGTGTTTGAAGCGTTCATAGTTAGTTTTTTTCTTATTTGTCTGCTTCTGCTGTGTAGCATAAGCTGTTGTTTTTATGTTTAGATAGAAAAACTATACCAAAGTGTGAAAAGCTACCTTGTATTACAAGCTAAATGGTGTAATAAGGGTACTGATTTTTTTATTTCCTTAGCATAAAACCATGATATCTTTCCAGATTCGCAGTTTTTTCAAAATAAGGGGTAAAATGATTTTTTTTGAGCACCATATACAATTTCAGATTTTGAAAAATTAGGATGTGATCTGAATGGACAGTTACTTGTCCGAAAGCGTACAGTTTGGGATTTGGAGAAGCGTTTATTTTTTCTCAATTTCGACAATAACTTAAGTATTTATTTTTACTTTGCATTGGTGAATTACGCGTAGTACATGTTCATTTTCAGGGTTTTTATCAGTTTTTTATTTTTTCTTCTAAGTGGATGGCTTAGTGCTCAAACTATAGCACCCAAATATTCCAATGAGTTTATGAATATCGGAATAGGGGCAAGGGCTTTGGCCATGGGAGGCGCTCAGGTATCTTCTGTGAGGGATGTGACTGCTTCTTATTGGAATCCTGCCGGTCTCATAGGGGTAAAGCATAAGCATGAGTTTTCTCTTATGCATGCCGAATATTTTGCAGGGATAGCGAAATTTGATTACTTAGGTTATACCACTGCCATTGATGCGGACAATCAGATTGGGGTTTCACTTATTCGTTTTGGGGTAGATGATATTCCAGATACCCGTTTTTTATATGATGCCAATGGGGTTTTGAATTATAATAACATCCAATTTTTCAATGCTGCGGATTATGCCTTATTGCTTTCCTATGCCCGGGATGTGAGCGATGCTTTTAAGCTAGGGGTAAATACAAAAATAATCCATAGAAATGTTGGTAAATTTGCCCAGGCTTGGGGATTTGGCTTGGATGTAGGTGGGATTTATTTGATGGATCAATGGCGTTTTGGTGTAATGCTCAGGGATGTGACGAGTACCTTTAATGCCTGGTTTCACAATGCAGAAATGGTCAGGGACATCTATGCACAAACAGACAATGTGATTCCCGTAAACTCTATAGAACTTACCCTTCCCCGTGCTATTTTTTCAGTCACAAGGGATGTGGAATTTGGGGAGGATATCCGGGTGCAGGGGGTGTTGGACCTTGACTTCACCTTTGATGGTAGGAGGAATACCATATTTAGGACCAATTTGGTGAGTTTTGATCCCCGGCTTGGTCTGGAAGGAGCTTACCGCAATTTAGTGTTTTTGCGGGTTGGTGGAAGTAATGTGCAGAGAATCAAAGACTTTGACAATACATTTTACATGTCCTGGAAACCAAGTTTTGGATTGGGTGTATTTCTGAATGAGAAATTTCAGATTGATTATGCTTTGACCGATATTGGGGGCGTGTCTCAGACACCTTATTCCCATGTGATCAGTGTAAAAGTGAGTTTGCAGGAGTATGATGGAAAGTTTAGGATAAACAAAGGTTGGAACAATTGATATGAACCGGCTGCTATTGACCATACTGATTCCCTTGATTTTGACCGGATTGGCCCAGGCTCAAAATAATTGGATTGATTATAACCTGCCTTATTACAAAATTCCGACGGTACAGGATGGCGTTCATCGTATTTCTTTTGCTGCCCTTTCCAGCGCAGGATTAAACCCCAATGCCATAGATCCAAGAAATATCAGGTTGTATCATAGGGGGGAAGAGGTATCTATTTTTGTGCAGGGAGAGGAAGATGGTCGCTTTGACCCCAATGACTTCATTGATTTTTATGGGAAGAGAAACGATGCAACGTTGGACAGAAAACTTTTTAGAAATCCCAATCACATTGGGAATATCATGTACAACCATCATAATGACAGTACTGCTTTTTTCCTGACAGTTACTCCCGGGACACCTGGAAAAAGGATGGGAAGCAGGCCACAGCCTGATGGTTCAGAGCCTATCTTGGCTCAATATCATACCCAGAACATGGAAGTTTATTTCCAGCAATATAATTTGGGCAGGTTGTATTTCCCTGGAGTCCGCTTGGCAGAATATGAGGAAGGACAAGGATGGATGAGTGCTCCTGTTACCAAAAGTGCGCCTAGAAATATTACCTTTTCTGATCTTGGGCAGATACCGGCTTCAGGCTCGGCTAAACTGGAAATAGGTTTGACCGGCAGGTCTGAAAACCCTCATGTCACTGCCGTACTTGCAGGGCCTACATTGGGCAGTGTTAGAGAATTGGCCAGGTTTGAATACCGGGACTTTAATGTCTTGAACAGGGAAATTGAACTCACAGCGGCAGATTTTGATCCATCCGGGAATATTACGATCAGGGTTACCTCCAATGGTCCGGAGGCAGTAGATAATATTTCTATCGCTTATGTAAGGATCACCTATCCTAAGACTGTACAGAATGGAGACAGGGATGCTGAGCTTTTTATAGTAGAGCCAGGTCAAGAAGCGTTGCAGTTGGGTAATATGCTTGCCAATTACGTAGCCTATGAGATTTCCGACACCAATAACCCTGTTAGAATACCCGTTCAAAAAAGTGGAAATACACTCCGCCTAAAAGCGGCAGCCAATAATTCCAGTAAAGTCTGGCTCGAAAATACCATGAATGTGCGTGCAGTCAGTGGCATCCAAAGAATTCGGTTTAGGGACCTTCTAAATCAACCGGCAGATTTTCTGATTATTTCACATAGAAGCCTGAGAAGACAATCTTCCATACACCCTGATCCGGTCAGGGCTTATGCACAATACCGTGCGTCCAATGAAGGGGGACGTTTTGATACCTTGACCGTTAATATCAGCGAGCTGTATGATCAATTTTCCTACGGTGAGAAGACGCCCCTGGCCATCTTTGAATTTATGAGGGCTTATTATCCGAAATTCCAACCTGAGCATTTATTGTTGATAGGGAGGTCTTTGGGTATGTACAGTACAGTAAGGCAGGATAGGGTTAACTTCTTTTACCGACAAGCTCCTGAGCGTTTTACTTTTCAGGATTTGATTCCCCCGGCAGGCTACCCTTATGCCGATAATAATTATGTGATCGGGCTGGACAGGAGCAACCCATTCGTGCCGGCTTTGGGTTTTGGAAGAATACCTGCCCGAACCCCTCAAGATGTGACGGATTATTTGGAAAAAATAAAAGAAAAAGACGCCTTAGGTGTATCTGAGGATTGGCAGAAAGATATTGTCCACCTCAGTGGCGGGATATCTTCCTTTGAATTGACCAGGTTTTTTAATTTTTTGAATGGGTTTAAAAACATTGCGGAAGGGCCCTTTTTAGGAGGAAATGTGAAAACCTACCGAAAGCGGTCCAATTCTACCGTTGAACTAATTGACATATCTTCAGATGTCAATCGGGGGCTTAGTTTAATTACATTTTTTGGTCATGCAGCTCCCACAGTGATTGATATTGAAATTGGGCTTGCTTCAGACCCCGCTCAGGGGTATAATAACAGGGGTAAATACCCCATGATTTTAATGAATGGTTGTGATGCGGGTAATTCCTTCGGCAACATCCGCACATTTGGGGAGGACTGGATTTTGACACCTTTTAAAGGCGCTTCCAATTTTCTGGCACATGCCAATATAGGCGTGGACATTTATCTGAGAAGGTACTCTGAGTCATTCTATAATAAAGCCTTTGCAGATTCCAGTATGATTTACCGCAGTGTTGGTGAAGTGAGGAAGGAAGCAGAAAAGCTTTTTTATCAAAGATTTGGGACATCGGTGGTCAACAGGTCCCATGCAGAGCAATTGGTTTTGTTAGGTGACCCGGCTGCTAGAATTTTTCCTGCTGACAGAGCAGATTATGCCATAAGAGAAGAAGATGTCAGTTTGGAAGGCTTGGACGGGGAAGAGCTCAATGCCAATGCAGAGTTTCTGAACTTGTCTTTTGCGTTAAGGAATTTGGGAAGGGTGGATCTGGATTCCGTGGAGTTTTCCGTCAACAGACGTCTGCCTGATGGCACATCAATTGATTATCCATTATCCAAGATTGCCCCTGTATTTAGGAGAGATACCATCGAATTTTTAGTACCGAATACGGGCATCAATGCCTTTGGGGAAAATCTTTTTACCATTACCATCAATCCCAGTAGGGTTATTCCCGAAATGACTTATTTAAACAACAGTGTCACTGTAAACAAATTTGTCCCTTTGAGTGGTACTTTAAATATCCTGCCCTATAATTTTGCTATTGTTAATGAAGAGAAAATCCCTTTGACGGCTCAGATATCCGGGAAATCACTAGAGCCAAGAAACTTAGTGTTTCAGATAGATACTGCGGCCAATTTTTCCTCAGCAAGAAGAAGAGAAATCAGGCTTACCACATCCAGTACAGCAACATGGGAAGTAGATCTTTTTCAGAATATTCAGCAGATGGATTCTGTTACTTTTTATTGGAGGACACGCTTTTTGGATCCAAGAGAAGGAGAAAATGATGGTTGGACAGTAAGCAGCTTTAGTTTCATTCAAAATGGACCTGAAGGTTGGACACAACGTGTCATGCCACAAATGGACAGCAATTTGCTGAGCAATTTAGAGATAGATCCTGTAAAAAGGGAATGGAAATTTAAAGATACCAGTCTGGATATCGAAGTGTTTACTTTTGGTAATGATGCGGATAGTTTGACCTTTAGGAATGCGCAGTTTATCCTCGATGGCGTTCCGCAGATCATTGACAGTTTTGTGGATGGAAGTGCCCGTTTGTGTCCAGATGGCTCATTGGGCCTTGTTGCATTTGATCAACGCTCCTTGACACCATACTTAGCCATACCCGTACCGGGATTTGATATTTTAGATGGAAGGAGTTGTGGCAAAGTTCCACAGGTCATTCAGAGTATTAGAAATGCCTGGATTGAAAGACCGGGCCTTAGTGTTGCAGATTATGTGGATGGTGTAAAAGAAGGAGATTATGTGGTATTGTTCACCATTGGGGCTGTTAATTTCAGACAGTGGTCTGATGTGCCTATCCAAAAACTCCGTGAACTGGGAGCCAATGAAGCGGTGCTCAGAAATTTACAAAATGGAGACCCCTACATTCTTTTTGGCAGGAAAGGTATGAGGCCAGGGGAATCCGTAGAAGTTGTTGCCAAGCGCGATATAGAATTGGAGACCAATCAGCAGGCCATCGATTTTGAAACTACCTTAGATGGATATTTTACGGCAGGCAGTATTTTGACGCCAAGAATTGGTCCCTCTTCCGAGTGGAAATTGTTTTTCAATGAATTAAGAAGCCGTGATTGGATCAATGAAGAGCTCACCCACTTTGATGTTTTCGGTGTGAAGGCTAATGGAGAAGAACAGGTGATTTTTTCAAATATTCAGGAAAATCAACTGGATATTTCCAGTGTCAACCCAAGCTTATATCCTTTCCTGAGACTTCGTTATGCCATGGAGGATGAAGAAGCCACTGCTCCTGCTCAATTGGCCAAGTGGCAGGTTAATTATACGGGTGTTCCGGAAGGTGTTTTGGTATTCAAAGGTAAAGAGGAACAGATCAATCTTCAGGAAGGCGAGGAGTCAACATTAGCGTTTGAATTTATAAACCTGGCAAGGTTTGATTTTCTAGACTCAATAGTTGTCGAGTGGACAGTAAGCAATAATACCAGAAGAAAAACTGAAAAATTCAGGAAGAAAATTCCTGCAGTAAAAGCTGGTGAATCCCATGAGTTTACCATTACATTTAACTCCATTGGTTGGGGAGGGAACAATAATTTTGAGGTATTTGCCAATCCAAGGATCATCATGGAGCAAACCTTCAGGAATAACCTGATTGATCTTGGCACCTATTTTATAGTCAATCCGGACAATACAACTTCCATCCTTGATGTAAACTTTGATGGTGTATATATCATGGATGGGGATATTGTATCGCCTACTGTGATGATAACTTCCATGCTAAAGAATGAGAAATCCCTGATATTGAAAAAAGATACTTTGGGAATGGAGTTGTTTCTGAGGAAGCATTGTGATGGGTGCCAGTTTGAGCGGAAAAATTTTTCCAGTCCAAAAATAAGTTGGTCGGAAGCTACCGCCAACAGCAGTTTTAGGGTGGAGCTCAGGCCTGGACCTCTAGAGGACGGTATCTATACGTTTAGGGTGGTGACCGAAGAGTTAGGTGTAGATAAACCCTATGAAATTACTTTTGAGGTAATCAATGAGGCTACCATTACCAATTTTTATCCCTATCCCAATCCTTTTAGTACCTCTGTACGCTTTGTATTCACTGTAACTGGGTCTGAGGTTCCCGATCAGATCAAAATTCAGATCATGACCGTTACAGGAAGAGTCGTAAGGGAAATATTACAGGATGAGCTCGGCCCCTTAAGAATTGGCAACAACATCACCGAATATGCTTGGGATGGGAGAGATGAGTTTGGCGATCAGTTGGCCAACGGGGTTTACATTTACCGGGTGCTTGTGAGGAAAAATGGAGCTTTTGTCGAGCCTAGGGCCACAGCAGGGGATAGGGCCTTTAGGCAAGGTTATGGAAAAATGTATTTGTTGAGATAAAAAAATAACCCGCCAGAAGGCGGGTTATTACTGGATTCAATTTTAAAATCAATTTTCTGATACATCAGAGGAATCTTCTTCAATTTCCTCTTCCAATACTGGAATTTCCTCTTCGGAAGCTTCTTCGATTGTGCTTTCAACTTCCTCAGAAGTCACTTCTTGAGTAGTTTTGGAGCCGCAAGATGCCATGAAGGCCGTTGCAGCGATTGCTAGTGCAAGGATGCTTTTTTTCATTTTTTAGATTGTTTTATGTCTCGTGGACAATTATAAATATCCATAAATTCTATGCCAATTTTTTCATTAGAACAATAAATTTTCACTTTTATTAAAAATAAATAATCAAATCAGCAAAAATATTGTCAATTTGAAAAACTTGATAGCTGTCAATGGTTGTCTGTTCTAAAAAACCTCCAAATCCCCCATATACTCAACAATAAAAGTCCTGCAAAAATCCAACCTTTACCAGTAATTCCTTCAGACTTGATCGCTTCATACATGCTTGAAACCATGGTGCCTGAAAGAAAGACCAGCGTCGTCCTCGGCAACATGCCAATGGTGCCGAAAATGACCAGCTTTTTCCAACCGGAGTGCATGAGTGCAAACAATAAATTGGAAAGTGCAAAGGGAATGATGGGGCTAAGTCTGACAAAGAAAATCAATTCTCCAATGCTGCCTTTTTTTTGATCAAGTAGTGCTTTGGCTTTGGGGTATTTTTCCAGTAGCAAATCCAAGCTGTCTTGTCCCAATCCTTTTCCCCAGCCATACCCTAAAAGCGTGGCCAATGTATAACCTAAAACAAGCCAGGGAAAGGCAGACCAACCCAAAAGAAATCCTGATAGGGCTGCCAGCATGGTAGTGGGCATCAAAGCAAAGCCCATCAAGGCAACTGCTGTAAGCAATGCCAGAGAACCAGTCAAGGGATCATAAAAATTCATTTCAGCTAGAAACTTACTGTTTGTCAAAGCTAGAGGGACAGCCAACATACTGCCCAATGCGGGCATGATGCTTACCCAAAGAATACCTGCAGCCATTTTGGGATTAATCCTGCTAGCTTCTTTGAATTCCTTGAAAATGCCTCTCTTTTTTTCCATCTTTGGGCTGATTTCCTGCAAAGGAAATAAATTTAACAGGATAAAACCCATAAATAAGTTATTATGAAATTCGGAACCAAAGCCATCCATGCGGGAATTGAACCAGATTCTTCTACAGGAGCCATTATGACCCCTATTTTTCAAACTTCCACTTATGTACAAAAGTCACCTGGGGACCATCAGGGGTATGAATATTCAAGAACCCACAATCCCACGAGGACAGCCCTACAGAATAATTTGGCGGCCCTGGAAAATGGAAAATTTGGTTTGTGTTTTTCTTCAGGACTAGGTGCCATCGATGCCATTATCAAATTGCTGAATCCCGGTGATGAGGTAATCAGTACCAATGATCTTTATGGGGGGTCTTACCGGATTTTCACGAAAGTTTTTCAGCGATACGGCATTAAATTTCATTTCATATCTATGGAAAATCCATCAGATATTGAAAATTATGTGAATGCCAATACCAAATTGATCTGGGCTGAGACGCCGACCAACCCTATGATGAATATCATAGACATTGAGCAAATCGGAAAGGTAGCCAAAAAGCATCAGCTATTATTTGCTGTTGATAATACTTTTGCTACACCTTTTCTCCAAAATCCATTGGACCTGGGCGCTGATATGGTGATGCATTCGGTAACCAAATATCTCGGTGGGCATTCTGATGTCGTGATGGGTGCAATTGTAGTCAACGACCAAACACTGGCAGACCAATTGGCATTTATTCAAAATGCCTGTGGGGCTACACCTGGGCCACAGGATTGCTTTTTGGTACTAAGAGGAATTAAAACCCTCCATTTAAGGATGGAACGTCATTGTCAAAACGGGAGAGAAATAGCCCATTTTTTAAAGTCACACCCTAAGGTGGATAAGGTATATTGGCCTGGTTTTGAAAGCCACCCCAATCACGAGGTGGCCAAGAAGCAAATGCGTGATTTTGGAGGGATGATCTCATTTACCATTAAGGGAGATCGGGTTGATGATGCCAAAACTGTTCTTGAAAACCTACATTATTTTTCACTGGCAGAATCATTAGGTGGTGTTGAATCACTGTGCGGACATCCTGCCAGTATGACACATGCCAGCATCCCTAAAGCAGAGCGTGAGAAAGTTGGTCTACTTGATTCTTTGATCCGCTTAAGTGTAGGCATTGAAGATGTGGAGGATTTGAAAGCAGATCTTGATGCTGCACTTGCAAAAGTATAAATTCGGATGTCCCCAAAAGAAGCAGCACCTCCCATTCAGCCCATTATAGATGTACTGATTCCAGCTTATAATGAAGAGGATTCGATTGGGAAGGTAGTACATGATGTGCCAGCAATGGTGCGTCACATTCTTGTAGTCAATAACTGTTCAACAGATGGTACGGCTTCCGTTGCCAAGGCTGCAGGTGCCATTGTGTTGGATGAGCCTCAAATGGGTTATGGTAAAGCCTGCCTAAAGGGAATGGCCTATCTTTCCTCGCTGCCAAAGCCGCCGGATATTTTGGTTTTTTTAGATGGGGATTATAGCGATTACCCTGAACAACTCCCTGATCTCATAGAACCGATTGTCAAAGAAGGCTATGACATGGTGATCGGATCACGGGCGAGAGGTAACAGGGAGAAAGGCGCAATGACCCTGCCTCAAGTTTTTGGAAACTGGTTAGCTACCACACTTTTGAGGTGGATTTATAAAGTTGAATATACTGATTTAGGGCCATTCAGAGCGATTAGGTGGGAAAGGTTGGTGGCTCTCGGAATGGTGGATCAGAATTATGGCTGGACAGTAGAAATGCAGATCAAAGCTGCAAAGGCAGGTTTAAAGACAACTGAGGTGCCCGTTGATTACAAAAAAAGAATTGGTGTTTCCAAGGTCAGTGGTACAGTGAAAGGAGTGTTTGGAGCGGGTTATAAGATTCTTTGGACGATCTGGAAATATTGGTAAGCAGGGAATACTCTAGTTTTTTTCTTAACTTTATAAAACATCCTCAAATGCATGAAACTAATTCCGACTTAATTCAACAATTTAAAGAAAGATATAAGCTGGATGATGCTTTGTTTTTTCCAGATATAGAGGATACTGGCACTCAGTCAAATCCATTTGATTTTTTTGGAGCAGTAATCCAAGGAAGTATGGAAATGAGTGAATTTGGTTTATATACATTGGAGAATACCTTTTGGTGGTTGAGATTTTGTCCGATGCCATTGAATCAGCAAAATCAGGCAGGAGGATTTATCTGAAAGAAAAAAATAGCGCCTATGAATAATCAGCTTATACTATTTTGTCTTGTTGTTTTAGGGATTTTCTCCTGTGGAAGACAAGAAAGACTGGAAGTGGATTTTGAATCTTGGGGGAATTATTGGTTTCAGGGGAAGGCTGAGATCAGCAGTTATGATCTGGTGCAGTATAGATATGGAGAAGCAAGAGAGGGGGAAGCGGTTCTTATCTTTGTGACTGAGGATTTTTCAAGGAAAAAACAAGTCAAGCTGGATCAGCCCAATGAAGCAGGCAGGGATAAGTTAAGTGTTTTGAAAATGAACCAAACCAGGGATTTCCTGACCGGTATTTATCCCTATCACATGATGCTTTCTGCCTTTACCCCAACCAAAGAAGCGAGCTTAGGGGTGAAGTTCAATTTAACCTCTCAGGAATGGTGCGGGCATACTTTTACACAACTGAATTTGAAAAGTGGACAGGATTACAAAGGAAGGCTATATTCTTATTTTGAAGAAGAAGGAGATCAGGAATTTTCTGTGTCAGGTTTGATAGAAGATGATATATGGAATTTGATCAGGATCAATCCCAATCAGGTTCCCACAGGTAATGTTAAAGTGCTGCCATCGATGATTTATCAAAGGTTCAGTCATAAGGAATTTAAGGCCGAAGAGGCATTTATCAGAATTATCGACATCAGCAGGGACAGGAACAGGATGGAGTTGACCTATAGTTCAGGTGAGAGGGTAGTTCATATTGATTTTGAGAAGGAATTTCCTTTTCAAATCATGGCGTGGGAAGAAATCCTGAATACCAAGGAAGGGCAAAAAGAAATTACTACTGCCAAAAGAAAAGGTTTTAAGCAGATTGATTACTGGAACAAAAACAGTTTGGAGGATGAATTCCTTAGGAGAGAATTAAGAATCAATGACTAAGCGTCGTTTTTCTTTTCACTGACCTTCTCAAGATCAAATAAGTCAGACAGGATATCTATCATTTTGTCTGCATCGTCACGTTGGCATGCAGCTCTCAATTGCACCACAGGTACTTTGAGGATTTTTTGCATCATGCTTTTGGTGATTTTATCAATGATAGCAATCTGTTTTTCATCTGCATTTTTCAGGAACCTGGCCATTTCTTCCTGACGGATTTGCTCTAAGGCGTTTTTCAATTTATTGATGGTTGGGGAAACCATCATTTCTTTTTTCCAATTGAAGAAATCATCAATGCTTTCTTCAATGATCTTTTCCACCTGTGGAATAGAAGCCAATCTTTTTTCCAATGTAGCTGATGCCTTACTCCTGATGTTATCCACATTATACAGCAGCACACCAGGTACATCTTCTATGGTGGTTTCAATGCTTCTAGGCACAGAAAGGTCCACAAAGAGCTTATAGCTTGGGATGTCCATGGATTTCACCAAGGCTTTGGTTATAAATGGCTCTGACTTCATGATGGAAGAAACAACCACATCGGCGCTTTTCATGGCTTCAAAGCATTCCTCAAAAGGGATGACATCAAACCCTAATTCATCAGCTAAAGCTTGGGCCTTTGCGAAAGTCCTATTGGTGATGGTTACTTTTGCCTCAGGGATATGCACCATGTTTTTGGCCACATCTTCTCCAATTTCGCCGACACCTATTAATAATACCCTTGGTTGAAAAGTATTTGATGTTAGCTCTTCGATCAACTCAACAGCTGCATAAGATACAGAAGCCGCCCCATCTCTGAATGCAGTTTCCTGTACCACCCTTTTGTTGGTGAAGAAAATGGTATGCATCAACCTGTGAAGGAAGGGACCCGCCATATCCAAATCAGCAGAGGCTTGATAGGCACGCTTTACCTGGTTGGCAATCTGCATATCTCCTACTACCTGTGCTTCCAAGCCCACTGATACTTTGAATAGGTGTTCAATCGCATCTTGATCATCAGACAGCACATTGAAATAATCAATGTAGTCCACCACATTAGTGAGACCTTTTTCTAACCCAATGAGTTTGATAACCTCTGTGCTGATATCAAGTTCATGAGAATAGTAGACTTCAGTCCTGTTACAGGTAGAAAGAATTAAAGTGTCTGTAATGCTGAAAAAATCCTTCAATTTGACCAAAAGCGAATGAATAGAGCTTTCATCTAATGCAATGACCTCCCGTATTTCTACAGGAGCATTTTTGTAAGATAAACTTATTGCTCTAAATCTATTTTGCATTCCAGGCTTCTTTAACGTACAAATTTAATTCAGTTTACGATTCAAAAGAAAATTTTCCCAATCGTATACTCAATTTAAAATCTGTCTAAATAATTTAAGGGTGTTTGTTGGTCATTTAAGGGCACGAATATCGGTAAACTTTGAAAAATTTTCAAATTGTATTAACTTATGAGTCATAGATAAGGTCTATGATGCAAAGCATCAATTTTTATAAACGGCATTTTTATGAAAAGAAATCTGTTTTTCCATCTTAAGGCTTATTTTGGTTTTTCAAGAAGGGAGTCAAAGGGTTTTATATTGGTGATACCTGCACTTGTTATCCTTTATTCCATTCCATCTTTGTATGATTGGTCCCTGCAAAAGCATAGTATTCATTTGTATGAGCATTATGAAAATAAACTGGATAGCCTTTTACAAAACGGCTGGGAGATATCAGAGTATGTGGGTGTACAAAGTTTGATTCAACAAGATTCCAGCAATAAAAAAAGGAATCTTCCAGCTTCCAGGACTGCAGTTCTCAACAAACTGGACTTTAATGAGGCAGATTCCATTGTTTTACAGATAGTGCCTGGAATTGGACAGACTATGGCCGGTAGGATTGTTAAATTCCGGGATAATATGGGAGGGCTACATGACCGTGAGCAACTTTTAGATGTGTATGGTATGAACCCTGAGCTAATGGAAAGAGTCTTTGAATATTTCACATTTAGACCTGGTATTCAGGAAAAAATCAACATTAACCACATGGAAGTTTCAGATTTAGCCCGGCATCCATACATCAGCTATGGAGCAGCTAAGGTAATAGTGGCTTACAGGGAACAGCATGGTCCTTATAAATCCCCAGAAGACCTTCTTGAGATTAAAATATTTAATGAAAATTGGCTGGAGCGCTTGCGTCCCTATTTGGTATTTTAAAAAAAATCAACGCAGCTTACCAATTTGATCAGGCCCGGCCTTGCCCAGAAGCTTACAAAGTATATTCGCAATTATCCGTTTATAATTCTTATTGGTAAAAGTGAAATTACTACCTGAAAATCTAGCATATTTGTGGCATGGCTGTGGACAGGTATACTTATTTGGATACAAGACTTAATTTTCCCGAGATGGAACATCAGCTTAGACAGGAGGATGGAAAATGGAGTGTTTTTGACCCGCTACGTAAGAAATTTTTGGTATTAACTCCCGAAGAATGGGTGAGGCAACATATGATACTTTTTTTGACCCAATTTAAAGGTTATCCAAGAAGTTTGTTTGCACTTGAAAAAGGCCTTCAATACAATAAGCTTCAAAAGCGATTTGATATTCTTATTTTAAACAGGGATGGAAATCCCTTTTTGCTCATTGAATGCAAAGCCCCTGAAGTACCGCTTTCTCAGAAAACTTTGGAACAGGTCTGTATGTATAACAAAAGCATTAATGCTGAATTTATTGGGATCAGTAATGGATTAAAACATGTGTTTTTCAAGCTGGACCGGATTAGTGCCCGTTATGAGCAATTACACGATCTCCCAAAATTTACATAATGAAAATTATGACTTTTGTCATGTATTTCCTTATATTTAGGATATAAGTTTGTAGTTAAATTAATACCAGCCCCTATGAAAGTTCAGCAAAAAAATACCCCTTGCCAACTCTGTATAAGCAGGAAATTTTCTTTGTTTGCAGATGTTTCTGAACCTCACTTATGTCAATTATCTGAATCAAAAAACCTGATTACCCATAAAAAAGGTCAGATTCTTTTTTATGAAGGTACCAAGCCACTGGGTGTTTTTTGTATCAGTGATGGCGTGGTAAAGGTTTATAAAACTGCATCCAACGGTAAGGAACAAATTATAAGGTTGGCTAAGAAGGGAGATTTTTTGGGTTATGCTTCTCTATTAGGAGAGGAAGCTTATTCCAACTCAGCTACCATTGTTGAAGATGCCAATATTTGCTTTGTGCCAAGAGAGAGTTTCCTCAAAGTGCTATCTGAAGATAATGCATTTCATCAGCGGGTTACCAAGGCATTATGCAACGATTTGGGAGTAATGGAAAGTAAGCTTACTGATGCTACCCAAAAGTCCATAAGGGAGCGTTTGGCTTTTACCTTATTAAAGCTTTCTGAAACCTATGGCATAGACGGAAAAGAAGGAGAGAAGATTGATATTGTATTGACAAGGGAAGAAATTGCCGGAATTGTTGGCACTGCCACTGAAACAGTCATCAGGTTGCTTTCTGAATTCAAAAAGGATGAATTGATAGATTTTGAGGGCAAGAAAATAATTGTTATTGATAAAAAAGGCTTGGCAAGACTGTCAGATTTTTATGGTTGAAAATCCAGGTTTTCTGTTTTTTTGATTTCTAGGTGAAAAATGAACAGCATTTACATGCAATCATTTTTTATTCTTTTTGGTTTAATATGTATGAAAATCACGCGATGCCTTTGGATAGTATTGTTTGTATTCGCCTACAAAACCTCTGATGCACAGAGTATGGCTTATAAAACATTACTGAAGGGGGTTTATGATAAAGAATTTCCTTTGGTAAATATTGATGATCAAGATGTCTTAGAGGCTGCTATATTCTTGGATACCAGAGAAAGAGAGGAATACGAAGTCAGTCATTTACAGAATGCACGGTGGGTGGGCTTCAATGAATTTGATTTGAAAAGGGTAAAAGACCTGGATAAGGATAAACCGATAGTAGTTTACTGTTCCATTGGAGCCAGAAGCCAAGAAATTGGTAAGAAACTTAAAGAAGCTGGTTTTCTTAGGGTTTATAATCTTTATGGAGGTATTTTTCATTGGGTCAATGAAGAATTACCCGTTTATACCAATGGACAGTCAACCCAAAAAGTCCATGCTTACAATCGGGCTTGGGGAATTTGGCTCTCTAAGGGTGAAAAAGTATATTGAGTTCCTTCCGAAAAAAAAATAGCCTCACACATGCACTCCCTTCTTGTCGTCTTTTCCATTTTACTCATCAATCTTGCTTGTGGTCGTTCAGACTTAGGTCAAAGTGGAACGGTCGCTCCTTCACATCGAGATTTTGATAAATTGCTTCAGGAATTTGTAAGCATAGATGGTAAAGTTGATTACAAAGGCTTTATGAGGGAAAAAAAGCAGTTGGATGATTATTTGAATGTATTAAGTAAAAATCCACCTGATCGCAAAGTCTGGACCAAAGAAGAGCAATTGGCTTATTGGATCAATGCTTACAATGCTTTTACGATCAAATTGATCATTGATCATTATCCCGTAAAAAGCATCAGGGACATCAAGCCTAAATACCCGGTTCCACTTCTCAACACAGTCTGGCACATAGAATTTTTTGAGATAGGAGGTAAGCCGGCATCATTGGATGAAATAGAGCATAAAATACTGAGAAAAGAATTTGATGAACCCAGGATACATTTTGCCATCAATTGTGCTTCATTTTCCTGTCCCGTCCTGTCCAATGAGGCATTTGTACCCGAAAGGCTTGAATTACAGTTGGAAAAGGCAGCGTTCAATTTTATCAATGACACCAAACGCAACAGCATCAGTGCTGAGAATATCAAGGTTTCTCAGATTTTTTCATGGTTTAAGGAAGATTTTACTCGCAAAGGGGATTTAATTGATTATCTTAACCAATATTCCAAAGTTAAAATCAACAAAAAGGCAAAAATAAGCCATCTTACCTACGATTGGTCACTCAATGAGTAAGCGTAAAATAGTAATAATTGGTAACGGCATTTCCGGAATTACCTGTGCCAGAAATATCAGGAAAAATGATGAACAGGCAGATATCTTGGTGATATCCGGAGAGACTAAATATTTTTATTCCCGAACAGCCCTCATGTATATCTACATGGGGCATATGAAATTTGAACATACAAAACCTTATGAGGACTGGTTTTGGGAAAAAAACCGGATAGACTTACTTCAGGCTTGGATAGAGCTGGTTGACTTTCAGCAAAAAAAGCTCATCTGTCACAATGGCGATACCATTCATTATGATCATCTTATCCTGGCTACCGGTTCTAAACCTGCTATCTTGGATTGGCCTGGTAAGCAGCTGAATGGTGTACAAGGGCTTTATTCTTATCAGGATTTAGAATTGATGGCAGAAAAAACCAAAGGCATAAAAAGTGCCGTGGTAGTAGGAGGAGGATTGATTGGAATAGAAATGGCAGAAATGCTGGCAAGCCGAAAAATCCATGTGACTTTTATTGTCAGGGAATCTAATTTTTGGGATAATGTACTCCCAAAAGAGGAAGCCATGCTCATCAATAAGCATATACGGGAACATGGGATTGACCTACGTCTGTCCACAGAACTGGATGAGATTTTGGACGATGGAAAAGGAAACGTAAAGGCAATCCGAACCAAGAATGGAGATACCGTTTCCTGTGAATTTGTTGGGATTACCATTGGCGTAATACCAAACATTGACTTTTTGAGGGACACAGACCTGGAATTAGGGAAAGGGATTTTGGTGGATACCTATTTCAGAACCAATTTAGCAAATGTTTATGCCATTGGAGACTGTGCTGAATTTAGAGATTCCATTGGTGAAAACAGGAAAAAAATTGAGCAAGTCTGGTATACAGGAAGGATGCATGGAGAGTCCTTGGCCCATAACCTTAGCAGCGCCCGAGTAATGCCATATCAACCTGGTGTATGGTTTAACTCAGCTAAATTTTTTGACATAGAGTATCAGACATATGGTAATGTTCCACCTCAGATAGAAGAAGACTCAGAGACATTTTATTGGGAAGATAAGTCTGGAAAGGTTGCCATTCGGTTCAATTATTTAAAGCATTCAGAATGTTTTCAGGGCGTAAATGCTTTTGGATGGAGGCTGCGACATGAGTTTTTTGATCGGGCAATTTCCGAAAAATGGACCATAGACCGGGTGATTGGGCAGTTGGACAAATCAAGTTTCAACCCGGAATTTTACAAACCTTACCACCGCTTGGTTCTAGACGCATACAATAAGACTAGAGGTAAGGCTGTCAAGTTCAGGAAAACTTCTTTCTTTCATAAACTAATAGGTTCAAGGGCATGAAAAAATTACAGGTATTAGGCTTAGGTCTCTTTATTGTGGGCCTATCCATATTCTCTTATCTTCCTTTCATAGGCCAATATCAGTTAGAAGAAACCATGGTCGAAGCAGAAGTTAAGTCCGAGCATCAAGAAGTCATGCTTAGCATATTGAGGCCTATGTTTGGGGAAACCTACCAAATTAATTTCCAGTTTATTTCGGACCTTAACCGCCTAATTGATGCCCATAATGATGATTTAAAAATCAGAGAGGCTTGGGATGAAGTAATATGGGATGATTATTCCTTTCCGCTTACCAAGGCTGCCGCAAATACACCTATTTCCGATTATCCTTTGGCTTATTTTTCCTTGTCTGTGCTTTTGGCCATTTTTGGGGCAATGCTTTACATTGTTCCGCTTTATCGCGGGGAGCCTGAAGGCATAAAAAATAATGGAATTTATTTTTCTTCCATGAAGTCCAGAGGACTCTTGGGTATCATTACAGGTACATACCTGATCCTGTTTTACGTGCTATTATATTGGTTCCCGGCCTACATCGCCAATTTGGTGATTATGGTCGATCCCCTGAGTAAGGCGCTGTCAGGTCAGGAGGCCAGTCAGTGGTTTTTATATGGCTTGCTTTACACCCTGGCCATTTTGGTTATGGGAATTCGGATGTTTAGAAAATATAAAGGCAATATGTATCAGACCATCAGGACAGCTTCAGTCATGTTTTTTCAATTGGCCTTTGCCTTTCTCATTCCGGAAATATTGATTTTGTTGAATAAACCATGGCATGATTTTAAAAATATCTGGCCTTTGGATTACTCTTTCTTTTACGATTATCGCTTGGAAGGCATGGTGAGCTCCGGTGCTTTAGGCATGTTTATGTTGGTTTGGGGGATTGTTCTCATTGTCATAGGTGTTCCCTTATTGACTTATTTTTATGGAAAGCGCTGGTACTGTTCTTGGGTTTGCGGTTGCGGTGGATTGGCAGAGACTTTGGGTGATCCATATAGGCAGCTGTCTGATAAAACTTTAAAAGCCTGGAAAGTAGAAAGGTATTTGGTTCATGGGGTTTTGGTTTTTGCTGTATTGATGACCGCGGTGACCCTGGCCAATTATTTCATGGAATTTGGCTTACTTGGTCAGGCTACTAATCAGCTTCATTCGATTTACGGTTTTGCCATTGGGGCGGCTTTTGCGGGCGTTGTGGGCACTGGCTTTTATCCTTTGATGGGCAATAGGGTTTGGTGTAGGTTTGGCTGTCCTCTGGCCGCTTACCTAGGAATCGTTCAGCGGTTCAAATCCAGGTTCAGGATTACCACGAATGGAGGACAGTGCATATCCTGTGGTAACTGTTCGACTTATTGTGAAATGGGAATTGATGTGCGCTGGTATGCACAAAGAGGGCAAAATATTGTCAGGGCATCTTGTGTGGGCTGTGGGGTTTGTTCAGCGGTTTGTCCGAGAGGTGTATTAAAGCTTGAGAATGGAACTGAGGATGGAAGGATCAATGATATGCCCATCATTATCGGAAATAAATCAGTCCAAGTAAAATCCTGATGTCAGTCATGTACTTTTTTCTGGTCATTTATCTTTTAGCCATGTGTTTTGTACTGTTTTACAGTTTTGCTCAGGCCCATCTTCTATTCCTTTTTTTCCAAAGTAAAAAAAGGATGAAGCCCCTTATTTTACCTGATCCTTTGGATTTGCCAAAAGTAACAGTTCAATTACCTGTTTATAATGAAAAGTATGTCATAGACCGCTTGATTGAAGCAGTAGCTGAATTGGAATATCCCAAAGATAAATTGGAAATTCAAATCCTTGATGACAGTACTGATGAGACATCCTTGATCATTCAGAAAAAAATAAAGGGTTTTCCAGAAATAGATTTTCAGTATATCCACAGAAAAGATAGGGCTGGGTTTAAGGCTGGCGCTTTAAAACATGGGTTGGCAAGCGCAAAAGGAGAATTGATTGCCATTTTTGATGCTGATTTTGTACCTGATACGACGTTTTTGATGAAGACAGTAGGTTTTTTTGTAGATGAAGAAGTAGGTTTGGTGCAAAGCAGATGGACGCACTTGAATGAAGGTTATTCGCTTTTGACCAGGCTTCAGGCTTTTGCGCTGGATGCACATTTTATGGTGGAGCAAATTGGCAGAAACGCTCAAGGGGCTTTTATCAATTTTAATGGTACAGGAGGAATTTGGCGGAGGGCTTGCATTTTAGATGCGGGCAATTGGGAGGATGATACCTTGACAGAGGATTTGGATTTGAGCTACAGGGCACAAAAAAAGGGTTGGGAATTTATTTATAGGCCTGATATAGAATCGCCTGCTGAACTTCCTCCGGTTATGTCCGCTATAAAATCCCAACAGTTTCGGTGGACAAAGGGAGGGGCAGAGTGTGCAAAAAAAACACTTGCTCAGTGTACTTAAAGGAAATTTTGGCTGGGCAAAAAAAGTTCATGCCACTGCCCATCTGCTGAATGCTGTCATTTTCATTGCAGTTTTATTGGTAAGTCTGAGCAGTATTCCCGTTTGGTTTGCTTTCTATAAGGGTATTATTTCCCATGATTTATTTCAAGCTGCTGCAATTTTCCTAGTTGGCTTTGTCATCATTGCCCTGGTTTATTTTTTCGGCAATATGGGGTTAACAGGTTTTTCTTGGAAAAAAGCCTTTAGGTACCTATGGGAACTCCCGTTGTTCTTATCGGTGTCCATGGGGCTAGCCCTTCATAATGGTCAAGCGGTTTGGGAAGGAATTACAGGCAAGAAATCCCCGTTCATAAGAACGCCCAAGTACAATTTAAAGTCTCAAAATACTTGGACAGAGAATGTTTATAACCAGCTACAAATACCACCTACAACTTATTTTGAAGTCCTTTTGGCAGTGATCTTTACACTGATTGTAGTCCTTTCGATTTATACAGGCACTTATGAAATGCTGGTTTTTCATGTGATGTTGGCTTTTGGCTATACACTCATTGCCTGGACATCCTTAAGAAGTTATGTGTTCAATAGATAGCTGAACAAAATCATTCCAGGATACGCTCAAAAAGTAGGTTACATTTACTTTCAATTTGTTTTGAAAAGTTTTTCCGATTGTTCTGCAAATTTGCCAAAAGATCCAGGTACTTTTTTGAAATATCCTCTTTATCAGTAAGGTACCCGCCTAAATGCTGCATGAAGAGATGGTTTTCGTACCACTTGAGCATTATTTTTTGGAGCTCACTCATCCTGTCATGAACTTCTTGGACAAAAACAGGATTGAAGCCAGACTCTATCCTGAGATTTTCAAGCGCGGTAATCACCCTAAGACCCTCATAGATATCCTTGAGGTTTTTGCTGTCCAGTTTCCCGTTATTTTCAATTTTAAAAAAACCTAATTCTTCATCAATGATCTGTGTGGTAGCCGTATTAATCATCAGGGGTTTTATCCCTTTGCTATAGTGGGATGCTTCTTGGTATAAATCTTCCCAGACTTTAAGTGGAGAGGAAACCACCAATTCATACACCTCGCTGTACAATTTGTTTTTTTCCGATTCCAGTATCTTTTGATATGAGTTAAAAGTATTGTTTTCCCGGGTTTTTATTTCCTCAAGCTGCCCCATGATCATTTTGAGGTGTTTGGTTTTCTTCAGGCCTTTGAAAATATGCTTGAAAGGAGAAAATAATCTAAATTTCAACTTATCTTCTTTGAAATGAATGCGAGACAACAAATCAATATATATCTCCAAAAATATAAGTCTGTTTTCCAGTTCAATGGCTTTCTTGCCACGATACTGTTTACTCAATGCATCAAAAGCTGCACGTGCTTCATCAAAATGATGTTGGAACAGCGAAAATATCGGGGAAATTTTTCCTTTCATGCTTAAGAAATCCGGACTAAAGTAGCGCCATAACCAAAGCGGCTTTTCTGTGTGTCCTGAAAATACTTAATATTTTCTAATTGGCTAAGATACTTATGGATTTCTTTTCTCAATACGCCGTTACCAATTCCATGGATGAATGTGATTTCGTCCATTCCACTGGCTATAGCATAATTAAGGTTTTTGTCAAAAGTCTCCATTTGAAGCATAAGCATTTCTGAGTTGCTCATAAACTCATAGTCTTTGGTCAATTTTTCAATGTGTAGGTCAATTTCTTTTGGTGGTTTTTGAAATTGAGGTTGACTTACCTTATGCTTTTCATTCAACTCTTCATTCAATTGTCTGATGTCAATTTCTTTAGCAGATTCGGAAATCCTAAACACATACCCTGCTTTGTTCAACACAGGAGCATTTCCTTTGCTTTTAAAAAAAGCAGAGGCTTTAAATTTGATTTTTCTTTCAAAGGAATGCTGACTTTTCTCTATCTTTTTGTGGATAGGAAAGAACTGCAACAAGAGTGGAGGCCATTCCTCAAAATTTTGAATAGACTTTTCAGCAATCTTTTTTGCTGTTTTTGATGCCAGAATTTCAGAAAAAATGGTCTGTCTATTATCCCCATATAACTCTGAAGCCATCACCAAATAATCCCTTTCATCTTGGTTGGAAAGGTATACACTGTGGTCTTTATCATTGAGGGGGATATAGCATAAGTAGACGCTTTTTTCATCAGGACCAGTATGGGTTGCCGTACTGATAATCCCAGTGCTTTCTTTTGCTTCAACTTGCCCAAAGTATTGGCCTTCAACAGCTGAAATCACTACAACTTCGCTTTTGAGAGCAGGTATCCTAAAGCCATCCTCAATTTCAACTTCAACCCTTCCACCGGAGGAAATTTTGGTGATAACCCCCTCTTCATTTCCATGTAATAACCTTACTCTATCTCCTATATTCATGCTTTCAATGCTTCTTTATAAGTGGCTATGGCCCTTTCTCTGGCAAATTTATGGGCGACCATAGGTTCAGGATAATCTTTAGTGCCATATTCAGGGACCCATTTTTTAATGTACTTGAGCTCTTTATCAAACTTTTCTGTTTGGGACTCCGGATTGAACACCCGGAAATAAGGCTGTGCATCTGTTCCTGTGCCAGCCGCCCATTGCCAGCCGCCATTATTGGAGGAAAGCTCAAAGTCCAATAATTTTTTAGCAAAATACGCTTCTCCCCACCTCCAGTCAATCAATAAATGTTTGGTAAGAAAACTGGCAACAATCATCCTAACCCGGTTATGCATGTATCCTGTGGCATTCAATTCCCTCATACCAGCATCAACTATGGGATAACCGGTTTTGCCTTCACACCATTTAATGAAGTCATCTTCATTCCTCCTCCACGGGATATTATCGTATTGAGGCTTGAAGGCTTTATCTACAACTTGTGGATTATGGTATAAGATCATCATGTAAAATTCTCGCCATATCAATTCATTGAGAAAGGTGGCGTTTAATCTGGCTGCTTCAAGTGCGAGTTTTCTCACACTGACTGTTCCAAATCTCAAGTGGATCCCTAATCTGGACGTCCCATTTATGGCTGGGAAGTTTCTGACTTTATCGTATTGTTGGATTAGGTTTTTGTCTATTTCAAGCAAAGGGATATTGACGTCACTTTCCTCAAAGCCCATACTTTCCAAACTAACGATTGGAAAAGGCTCTACTTGGACAAAGTTATTCTTTCTTTTGTCCAGCGTCACTATTTGTGGAGGGTTTTGGTTGAATTTTTCCAACCAAACCTTACTGTAAGGCGTGAATACCTTGTAAAAGTCACCACTTCCATTGACTACTTCACTTTTCTCAAAGATGACCTGGTCTTTAAAATCTAAAAACTGAACACCATGGCTTTTCAATAATGCGGCAACTTCTTTATCTCTTTCTTTTGCGTAAGGTTCATAGTCACGGTTTGTGTAGACATTTTCAATGTCATAGCTATCCAACAATTCCTTCCAAACCTCTAAAGGCTTGCCGTATTTCGTTAGGATTGAAGTCCCGAATCCTTGTAAATGCTTTTGCAGGATATCAATTTGGTGGTGAATAAAAGTTACCCGTGCGTCCTTTTTGTCCTCTAATTTATCTAGGATATCCCGGTCGAAAATAAATATGGGGAGAATGTTTTTTTCTTGGTTGTATGCATGATACAGCCCTGTATTGTCTTCTAACCGTAGGTCTCTTCTAAACCAAAATATGCTGACTTTTTTCATAATGAATACTATTGTACAGGTATTGAATGTCAGTTATGGCTAAATTGTTTATTCCTCATCTTCTTTTCTGAGAATTTTTACAGGCTGGTCTATCTGATAATCCAAGGGACTGACCCGCTTATCCAGGTTTTCCAGTGGAATCGGTTGCCATCCGTTTTCTTCTTCAAACTGATACCTTAAAAAATCATCTGTGTCATTGATCCTCAACCTTTCTTTTTCTTTGCTTCTTATTTTGTCCCATAATTCACCAAAGGAATTAAAAGATAGGTTTTGGGAAACGGATACACCATAAGTGGCCACATTTCTGGCCAATGATAGTGAGGTAAAGGTGTTGAAGTTGTTCCTGTTATATATTCTCATTCTGTACCTGCCATCTTCCGTCAGTAAATATTCGGCCTGCCAGTCTCCAGCAATGCTATTGAGATCGGCGTTGCCTTGTAGGTCTGTAAATCCCCCATCTCTACTGACCCGGAGCCTTCCATCTAAAAATGTGTAAGCTACCCGTAACTGGAATGTTTCCAATGCACTTTGATCCAAATTGGCCAAGTCAATGTCCACTTCAAGGTTTTGGTCTACCTGTGCAATAAAGCTGTTCAACTGAGAAGAAAGCAATTGGCTTAAGTTGGAAGTAGCAATATTGCCCACTCCTGAAAACTGTCCTTCGGGAGAAAGTGAGCGCATCATGATGACTGAAAAAACCTGTCTGTTTTTTTCTTGCTCGTCATTGGCAATCCTGTTTTGAAAAGCTGAAATATAGGTTTGTATATTTCCCTCGGTCGGGAATTCACTAAAATCAAAACTGAAACTGATTTCTGGGGATAGTAAATTTCCTTTAAGGTCCATAAGTACCCTTAGCGGAAATCTTCTTCGCATTTGGGGGTCTTCAATTCCTCCAGGTTGAATATTTTGCAGATTTTGTAGGGAAACGCTTTCCTGATAATAAGCCTTGATATCCATGGTGCCTTCATAAGGATCTCCGAACCACGAAATGCGTCCTCCAGGCTGAACAATGAATTCTCTGCGGATAATATTGTATAATGAAAAATTATATCTGGCTTCTGTAATTTCATAATTCCCCAACATCGAGAAATTACCTTGGGTGTCGATATTAAGGTTGAGCACGCCACGGCCCCTTCCCTGTATGATCTCACCTGTCCTTGGATCGATTTGAATTTCTACGTAGGCATCAGGAGTGACATCCAGGTTGAAGTTCATCCTTACATTATTGATGGCCAATTTTTCCACACTTTCCTCAAAAGTGATAACCCTGCTGGTATCCCTGACATTGATGATATTAATAAAATCTTCTTGGGCTTGAATACTGCTGCTTCCAAAGGGAATAAAAATCCTAGTATTGGGTTGTGAAGTAGCACGGGCTGTAATATCCAAGTTGTTGGCTGCCCCGAAAATATTCAGGGATCCACTGGCATAGGCAGTACCATAGAATAGGTCATTATCGCGGATGGTGGTATTCAGTACTTGGAATTTATCCAGGTTCGAACTGATGTCCAAGATGAAGTCTGAGAAATAATCATGGGAAATACCTCCGCGCATTCTCGCCAGGTTGCCATTCACATCACGTAATTGTAGTTCCCTGAAACTGATTTCATTGGTACCGAAGACGATGTTTCCGTCAACGGTGTAGAAGGTATTGAGGTAATTGATTAAAACAGTTCCCCCATTAAGTTGGCCTGTGCCTGTTACCACAGGAAAGTTTAGTGTTCCTTCTATATTCAGTTCTCCGGAAACCGTTCCGCCCATCTGCGTCAGGTAATCAGATAAAAATGGTTCCAGAATGGAAAGATTAGCTTCTTTTAAACTGGCTTTCAGTGCCAATTCCTCGTCTTCACTGCCCAAGTAACCATTAATGGCAATCACTTTTTCTCCATCTCTGAAATTGTTCAATCCCAGATTGATCAATTTGTCGGAGAAGTAAGTCGCCGCTTCGATGTTTCCAATTAAAAAGTTGTTGATGTAGACATCATCGATCTGGATCTGACCGTTTACTCCAAGTTTTTCATAGAAATTGCTGAGTCCAAATTGTCCGTTGGCAGCACCGGTAAATTCTCTGGTACTGAGTGTATTAAAGAAATCCAAGTTGAGCTGATGAATTTCAAGACCCAAAACATCATTCGGATTGTCAGAAATATTGCCGTTCAAGGAGATGAATTGATCTTGATAATAGAGTTTCAGGTTATTGAAAAGTAGGTTTTTTCCTGTAATGTAGATGAGATTATCGGGGTCGAATCTCCAAGTTTTGTCTAAAACTTTTAATTCAGAAGGGTCAAAAATGATGGTGGTGTGGTCAGGATATACAGTAATTTCATTTTTTATCCTGACATAACTTCCAGTCGCCAATTGGTCTTGTTGGTAGGTAAAATCAATATTGGTCTGATCCCATATGGCTTCCATGATCAGGTTGTTGAAGGTCAAACCGGAATTAAGCACTTGCTTTTTAGAGTAAACATAAAAAGAGGCCAAAACATCATCCTCATAGACCAATTTAGAGGTGTTGAAGTCCAGGTTGGTGTCAAATAAAAAGTTTCCATTGTAATAAATGGAGTCAATGCTGGAAAAAAAATTGAGAATGGTATTGTCAGGAGTTTGGTAAAAGGCTCCTTCGATCAAGGTGTTTTTGGAGATAGAAGCTTTTGGTTCAAAAAGGTTGATGATGGGGTTGATATCAATAAAGTTCATATTGATGTCAATGTTGTAGGGTTCGGATATGCGTCTTGC
Source organism: Cecembia lonarensis LW9 (assembly GCF_000298295.1). GTDB lineage: Bacteria > Bacteroidota > Bacteroidia > Cytophagales > Cyclobacteriaceae > Cecembia > Cecembia lonarensis. The sequence goes on along the minus strand of NZ_AMGM01000031.1, from coordinate 16,615 downwards.
GATTTGTGTTTGAGGTTTTTCCGCATTGGTCAATATGGCCCAATATTCCTTGCCTAAAATTTCCACATCATTGATTAGCCTTTTTACTTCAAAGTTTCCGGAAATCCCAGCAACCAATAAATCCGAATTGAGTGAAATGACTCTGGTGTCATCTGTAAAGAGAGATTGAAAAAAGAAGTTGTCAATGTAAAAACTTCGGCTTTCATAAATGAGGTTTACATCGCTAAACCGGGCTATTCCCTCTATGTTGTCCAAGGTGATGCCCTTGGTGTCCATCTCAATTTTTCCACTGGCAAAAGATTCTTTTTCCAGGAATCCCAATGGCTGCAGGAAAGCGGTGTCCAGTTGAACATTTAGGCGTATGGAGTCTTTTCCATCACGGAGATCAAGAATACCTCTTGCTTCTCCTTTTAGGTTGGGGTCGTTGACCATCAGATTACCACTGAAAAGGTCCCGGCCGTATGTAGCATCTGTTTTTATGTTGGTATAATTGTAGCCGTTTACTCCGGCATTTTTTATATCGGCATCGACTTCAATCAGTGCATCAACAATAGTCAGTCCTCTGCCTTTGATGTTCCCGGTCAAATTGACTTTTTGGAATCTTTGCCTATCTTCCAATAACACCCCGATATCCAGGTTTCTCAATTCGACTTTTCCCGAGTAGGTGGGCTCATTATCAATGGTCCTGTAATTCAACCTTCCAATAATATTGCCGATGCCGGTTCTAAAATTACCATTTGCTGTAAAAAAATGAAGGTAGCCGGAGAAATCAGTGTCAAAGCGGATATCTCTGAATTTATTGATTTCTCTTTGTGCCTCTTTTGATATGTAGGGAGAAAGGTCTGAACTATTCAATACTGAATTCATCAGGGACATTTGGAAGAAGGTTTCATTCAGATTTGGGAGGCCATCGATTTTGAATCTGCCAAATAGCGCACTTCTCCTACCAAACCTGATCAACAATTGTTCAGAGCTGAGGTTGGCAACTGTACCTCTGATTTCACCGCTGAGAAAAATCCTGTCTTCAATATCTGGTAGCGCATCCGAAAAAAAACCTAAGTCTTGAATATTTAAGGCGGACTCATCCAATTTGGCAGTGATGCGTACTTCAGTTGTGAAGTTGGAAAGGGATTCAGTAGAGTCAAAGTCAAACCGCAGGTAATCTTTGATTTCTGTCTGATTGGACCTTAAAAACAGGTCGCTGAACTCCATGAAGTTTGGTGCATACGTAAAGTCCGTTTTCAGTTGGTGGAAAACCATCCCAGAGTTAGATTCTATCCCCCGGAGGTAATTTACCTTCATGCTGATCTTTGGACCTTCTGTTAAAAAATTATCTGCATCAGCGATTAGATCCCTGAATTTAAGGTTGTTGTAATCAAATCCGGATTGCACGGGTAAAGCAGCATAATTTAAAATGTCCAAAGAAGTTTCATCAAAAAATATATTATCAATAAGGAATTTTACAGGAGGTTTGTTAGGGTCTTTTTTACCGGGCAGCAAATTGTTCAAGCGACTGAAGAATTCCGATATGTTGATCTGGAATTCATCATCATGCGAGATCAGCCTGACGTTACCACCTTGCATTTTGATTTGGTCGAGTGAGGGGTTGACCCTGTCAAAAAGCCCCTGTAGGGAAAAATCAATGTAAACCTCTTCCAGGTCAATCATCAAGCTGTCCTGATGGTCATAGATGACCACATCATTTAAGGAAATGGCATCCCACCACCTGATTCTTACTTTGGAAATATTTGTGGAAAAGCCTGTATTATTGGAAATATAAGTCGTAGCCCAACCTATTACCTTGGTCTGTATACCAGGTATCTGCAAAAGGGTAGCCATGATTACTATACCAAGAATGAGGAAAAGTAATAACCTAAAGCTCACCCTAAAGGCTTTCAGCAAAATTTCCGTAACTTTCGGGTTCTTTTCCAAGGAACAAGCGTAATGAAGGTCAATATACTGGCAATAGAGTCATCTTGTGATGAAACGTCAGCAGCAGTAATTTCTGATGGCAAAATACTCAATAATATAATCGCCACGCAATCAGTACACGAAAAATATGGGGGCGTGGTTCCTGAGCTCGCCTCTCGGGCACATCAACAACACCTAATTCCGGTTGTAGCTGAGGCCATGAATGATTCTGGTATTTTGAAAAAGGATCTGCATGCCGTGGCCTTTACCAAAGGTCCAGGATTGATGGGGTCTCTAATGGTTGGGGTCTCCTTTGCCAAATCATTTGCTTATGCGCTGGGTATTCCACTGATTGAGGTCAACCATATGCAGGCGCATATATTGGCCCATTTCATTGATTCACCCCAGCCCAAGTTTCCATTTGTATGTTTGACGGTTAGTGGAGGGCATACACAGTTGGTTTTGGTAAAAGATTACCTGGATATGGAAATCATAGGGGAGACTACAGATGATGCAGTGGGGGAGGCTTTTGATAAAACTGCCAAATTGCTTGGTTTGCCTTATCCTGGCGGACCTTTAATAGATAAATATGCGAAAGAAGGCAATCCAAATGCTTATGAATTTCCCATATCAGATATCCCTGGGTTGAATTTTTCTTTTTCAGGTATCAAAACAGCCGTCTTGTATTTCCTCAGGGATCAGATCAAAGACAATCCCGGTTTTATAACCGAAAACTTAGCGGATATTTGTGCGTCAATTCAGCACACATTGGTCAAAACACTCTTGCAGAAGTTGAAGAAGGCAGCGCAAATGCATAATGTAAAGGAAATTGCCATTGCCGGAGGGGTATCTGCTAACTCAGGGCTAAGAGAAGCGTTAAAGATGATGGCTGACAAGCAAGGGTGGAAAATTTACATCCCCAAGTTTGAGTATTGTACGGATAACGCGGCCATGATCGCTATGGCAGCACATTTCAAATATCAAAAAGGGGAATTCTCCGGACTGGATGTGGTGCCCGAGGCGAGGATGAAGTTTTAGGGAGAAGGGAGAGGGTTGATTTCGGAAGTCGGATTTCGGAACCATTAAGGAGTTAAGGTTTTAAGGAATTCATTAAGGTAATTGCTTAAAATAGTGACAAAACAACCCCGATAGGGGTTTAATCCCTTTAGGTTATTTGCCCTGGGTGGGAGAGGCAAATTTGATATTCGGGAATCCCGACTCCAAGGGAAACGAACTCTAGAGAAGAAAATAAAGTAAGTGTCAAGTAAAATCAGGACGTGACAATTTAACAATAGGATTGAAAATGGACTGAATTTTAAAAATAGGATGGAGTAAAAATCAATGGGGAACGAGAAGAAGAAGTTTGACAAGATCATCAACATCAGAAATAAGAAGGCAAGTTTTGAATTTGAATTCTTAGATACTTTTGTGGCCGGGATTGTGCTTAGAGGAACCGAGATAAAATCCATCAGGGAAGGCAAGGTTTCTTTAACAGAGGCCTATTGTTATTTCAAAAGAGGTGAGCTTTTTATCAAACAGATGCATATCGCGCCCTACAGCATGGCATCAAGCTATAACCATGATGCAGTCAGAGAAAGAAAATTGCTTTTGAATAAGAAGGAATTGGATAAGCTTGAATCCAAATTTGAAGAAAAGGGCTTATCGATAATTCCTGTTCGTATTTTTATCAACGATAAAGGTTTGGCCAAGCTGGAAATAGCATTGGCAAGAGGCAAAAAGCTACACGATAAGCGGCAGGATATCAAGACTAAAGATGTAAAAAGAGAGCTGGATAGAATGCGTTTTTAAAAACAAATTTATTCAACAACAGGTTTTTCCGATCAAACATTATAAATTAGTAGATTATGGAAAAACGTGTTTTAGTCTTGAACCTGGACCATTCGCCCATATCGATCGTATCGGCACAGAAGGCTCTTGTTTTATCCATTTTAGACAAAGTAAGTTGTTTGAGTTATTACGAAAGTTTGGTAGTGAGGACAGTGACCATGGAGTTTAGGTATCCTGCGGTCATTCGTTTAAATGAGTATAAGAGTATTCCCTATAAGGGAGTGCTGTTAAATAGGGCCAATATTTTCCGAAGAGATGGACATGAGTGCCAGTATTGCGGTTCTGTTAAAAATCTTACCATCGACCACATTATTCCTAAATCCAAGGGCGGCAAGACCAATTGGATGAACCTGATTACGGCATGTAATCGATGTAATATATACAAAGGAGATAAAACGCCTGAACAAGTTGGTTTTAAATTAAGAACTGAGCCTTTTAGACCTTCACTTAGCTTTTTTATTGCAGAATATGCGGAGCGTCATGCAGAAGAATGGATGCCTTTTTTAGATTTCAGAACGGCATGAAATTCCATAAAGATTGAAATGAAATTTACGGTTCAGCTTGGGCCATTTTTAAATATAGGGCAATACATTGAGTTTGGGAGATAGGCTGAAATTGGTTGGTCTGAGAGATCTTCTTTTGCTGCCGGCAAAATAAAATGTAAACCAAATTTCATTTACTTCCTTAAACTTCTAAAAAAGAGCTAACTTTGTTGCGTCAGAATATCTCACACCAGACCCAATGAGTGACCAAATCAAACACGAATGTGGTATAGCGATGATCCGATTAAGAAAGGATCCTCAGTACTACATAGACAAATATGGCTCTCCACTGTATATACCAAACAGGCTTTATGTGTTGATGCAAAAGCAGATCAACAGGGGCCAGGATGGCGCAGGAGTGGCCAATATTAAAATCAACACCAGTCCTGGTACCCGATATATCAGCAGGTACCGGTCCATTGAGCCCCAGGCAGTAAATTTTATATTTGATAAAATCCAGAAAAAATATAAAAAGGCCAAAAAGCAAGGAGGAGAAAAGGGGGTATTAGATGCCCAATGGCTGAAGGAAAATATTGCTTTTACCGGAGAAGTTTGGTTAGGCCACCTGAGATATGGCACGCATGGTGAAAATAGCATTGAAACCTGCCATCCTTTTTTAAAGCAGAATAACTGGAGAAGCAGAAACTTGGTCATGGCAGGTAATTTCAACATGACCAATGTAGAGGAACTATTTGGAAGACTGGTGGAACTGGGTCAGCACCCCAAAGAAAAAACGGATACGGTTACGGTCATGGAAAAGATCGGACATTTTTTGGATGAAGAAAACCAGCGTATTTTTGACAAATACAAACACCAATATTCCAACGAACAGATTACTGCTGTCATCGAAAATGAACTGGATGTAGCCAGAATTTTAAGAAGGTCCTGCAGGGATTTTGATGGAGGATATGCCATGGCTGGATTGATTGGTAATGGCTCCAGCTTTGTGGTCAGGGATCCTTCGGGCATTAGGCCAGCTTATTACTATGCGGATGATGAAATCGTGGTGGTGGCTTCAGAAAAGCCGGCCATCAAGTCTGCATTTAACATTGATTATAAAGAAATTAAGGAGATACAGCCAGGGCACGCATTGGTCATCAATAAAGACGGCTCCTATGCAGAGCATGAAATTTTACCGGCAAGAGAGAAAAAGTCCTGTAGTTTTGAGCGGATCTATTTTTCCCGAGGTACCGATCCCGGAATTTATAGGGAGAGGAAAATGTTGGGTAGGGCCTTGGTGCCACAGATCCTTCAGGCAATTGATTTTGATCTTAAAAATACCGTATTCTCTTATATCCCCAATACGGCAGAGACCGCATTTCTGGGAATGATTGAAGGCTTGGAAGATTACCTGGCTGCAAAACGAAAGGAAGTATTATTGGAGGGGAAGCCTCATTTGGAAGACCCTGAGTCTTTGCTGAGCTTTAGACCAAGGGTGGAAAAACTGGTCAGTAAAGACGTGAAGTTAAGAACTTTTATTACCAATGACTCCGATAGGGATGCCATGGTGGCCAATGTGTACGACACCACTTATGAAGTGGTCAGGTCAGGAATTGATACCTTGGTGGTGATTGATGACAGTATTGTAAGAGGGACCACCCTTGAAAAAAGCATCCTTACCACATTAGATAAGCTTAATCCAAAAAGAATTGTCATAGCATCTTCGGCACCACAGATCAGGTTCCCGGATTGCTATGGCATAGATATGTCCAAAATGAAGGAATTCATAGCCTTTAGGGCAACCTTGGAGCTATTGAAAGAAAGAGGGATGTCTTATCTTTTGGAGGAGGTGTATGAAAAGTGTAACACGCAGCAGATTTTGACCGAGAATTATGTGAAGTTGCTGTATGCACCTTTTTCTGATCAGGAAATTTCAGATAAAATTGCTGATATTATCACGACATCCGAAATTAAAGCGGAGGTGAAGGTGATTTATCAAACAGTAGAAAATCTACATAAGTGTATTCCTGAGCATTTGGGAGACTGGTATTTTACAGGTGACTTTCCCACCTCCGGAGGAATGCGGGTTGTAAACCGTGCATTTGCCAATTTTATGGAAGGAAAGACCGTAAGGGCTTATTGATATAATGTACCAAGTACCAAGTACAATGTACCAAGCAGGTACCAAATGTCATGTACAAAGTATTAAAATTTGAATGCCTGAAAAAGGTGGACTAAAAAAACGTCAACCGTAAGAAAAAGCAAGCATCGAACATGGAAATAAATACAGCACTTTTAAAAGAAATTTGTGAGTTGGCAGGAGCCCCAGGCTATGAGAAACGAGTTCGGGATTTCGTGATAGAAGCAGTCGGGCCTTATGTTGATGAGGTTCGGACCGATAATTTGGGCAATGTGATTGCTGTAAAAAAGTCCAAAAACAATCCTGAAGCCCAAAAAGTTATGGTGGCCGCGCATATGGATGAGATTGGCTTTATCGTCACACATATTGATGACAATGGTTTTGTAAGGTTCCATACCTTAGGTGGTTTTGACCCCAAAACGCTTACCGCACAACGTGTAATCATCCATGGGAAAAAGGATTTACTGGGCGTGATGGGCAGCAAACCCATCCATGTGATGAGCCCTGAAGAAAAGACCAAGCTCCCCAAAACCACGGATTTTTTTATTGATTTGGGAATGACCAAGGAAGAGGTTCAAAAATACATCTCGATAGGGGATCCGATCACCAGGGACAGGGAGTTGGTGGAGATGGGAGATTGTGTCAACTGTAAATCAATTGATAACCGTGTAGCCGTTTTTATTTTGTTGGAAACATTAAAGCTGCTGAAAGAACCTGCCTATGATGTGTATGCCACTTTTACCGTACAGGAAGAAGTAGGGTTGAGAGGTGCCAATGTGGCTGCTCATGGTATCAATCCTGACTTCGGTATTGCTTTGGATACCACAATCGCTTTTGACGTGCCCGGCGCTCAGCCCCACGAAAAGATTACTGAATTGGGCAAAGGTACAGCCATAAAAATCATGGATGCTTCTACGATCTGTGATTACAGGATGGTCGCTTTTATGAAGCAGACTGCGGATAATCACCGCATCAAATGGCAGCCTGAAATTTTAACAGCAGGTGGTACTGATACAGCCGGTGTACAACGAATGGGCAAACAAGGGGCTATCGCCGGAGCGATTTCCATTCCGACCAGGCACTTGCATCAGGTGATTGAAATGGCGCATAAAGAAGATATTGCCCATAGCATACTTTTATTGAAAGCCTGCCTGGAAGACATGGCAGGGTATGACTGGGGGCATTGATTTTTTTGGTTGAAGGGAAAAGTTATCCCCAAGCAGATGGTTTACTAATGCCAAAGACTTCCCCTTGTCATTCCGACCAGAGGAGCCTGTACCGCAGCATTGCGGGAAGAAATCTCAAAACCCTAAACCGAAGCCCTTAGATTTCTCAGTCGTTCCTCCTTCGAAATGACAAGGATATGCTTATTTAAATAGCTGGCCTTTTGCTGATGGACGGCTTTGTTTCAATGATGATTCAAAAACGTTATCCTTCCTAAGCGGGGTAACTATAAGCAAAGACTTTTCTTTGTCATTTCGACCAGAGGGAGAAATCTAATTATAATTTAAAGAGAAATCTTCTCAATTTTCAACAACTTCTTTATTAAGAAAATCCCAGTTTGGATTGTTTTCACTGATCAATTTTTCCTTTTTCTCCCTTCTCCATTTTTTGATTTCCTTTTCCCTGGCAATTGCATCCCTTACATATTGATACGATTCCCAGTGCAAAAGGAATTTACATTTGTATTTTGCTGTAAAGCCTTCGGGGTTGTATTTGTCAGTATGCTCCGATAATCTTCTTGACAAGTCATTTGTCATCCCAACGTAGAGCACTGTTTTGTTCTGATTTGTTAAGATGTAGACAAAATATTCATGCCTTCTCATAAAAATGGAATCTTAAAAGTTATACCTAAAAATAGTAAAAATTTTTTTTGAATAGACCTCTCCTCGCTCAGATGGGTTGATAAAAGCAAAGACTTCCCCTTGTCGTTTAGATCCGCCGTGGCGGAGAGAAATCTTCTTTGTTTTAGACCTCTCCTTCGTCGAGGTGACAAAGGAGAGGCTTATTTGAGTAGCTGGCCTTTTGCTGGTGGATGGCTTGATTCTAGTTTTATTAAAAAGAATTGTCCTTATAAAAACATTCTTCTACAAAACCTGTTATTACATCGCGTGCGATATAAATAAAACACCTATGCAAAAATTATTTGAAACATCCGCCTATGCGGTTGGCGGAAGAAACGGAAGGGTAAAATCCACAGATGGCGTTTTGGACCTGGAAGTACGGTTGCCCAAAGTATTTGGAGGGGTAGGCGGTAACTATACCAATCCCGAACAGTTGTTTGCGGCCGGCTATGCAGCCTGCTTCGACAATGCCCTCAATTACATTGCCAAAAGCCAGCGATTGGCCATTTCCTCCAAAGTGACTGCCCATGTAGCCCTGATACAGGGAACGCCTACAGCTTGGGACCTGGATGTGACTCTGGATGTAGAGATCAATGGCTTGGAAGAAGCTGAAGCCAAAAAATTGCTCGATCTGGCTCATGAAAGTTGCCCTTACTCCAGGGCCATTAAAGGAAATGTAGATGTAAAAATTAACCTGATCTGATTATGGCAACTACCTTTTATGATTTCAAAGCCAAAACCCTTCAGGGCAAAGAGTTGTCCATGGAGGAGTTCAAAGGAAAAACCATCCTTGTGGTCAATACTGCCAGCCAATGTGGTCTGACACCCCAATATGAGGGCCTGGAAAAGCTTTATGAAAAATACAAAGACAAAGGGCTGGTGATTTTGGGGTTTCCCTGCAATCAGTTTGGCAATCAGGAACCCGGAGATGAAAAATCCATTTCGGAAGGCTGTGTCCTCAACTATGGCGTGACTTTCCCCATGTTTGCCAAAGTAGATGTGAATGGGGGTACCGCGCATCCTATTTTCAAATACCTGAAAGGTAAGTTGGGAGGTATTTTGGGTTCAAGGATCAAGTGGAACTTTACCAAGTTTCTGATCGATGATAAAGGAAGGCCGGTTAAGCGTTTCTCCCCGATAACCAAGCCTGATGCCATTGATGCCTATTTAAGTAAGAAATTAGGCTAAAGGAATGTTGTTATTTCATCCTACCCTTCAAAACCATGGAACAGCTGAAACTTGAAAACCAGATTTGTTTTCCCTTTTATGCCATCTCCAGGTTGATCACCAGGGCCTATCAGCCCTATTTGGAAAAATTGGGCATTACTTACCCACAGTACCTTGTCCTTTTGGTGCTTTGGGAAAAAGATGGTTTGGCGGTTCAGGATATATCCGAAAAGCTTATCCTGAATACCAATACAGTTACGCCTTTGTTGAAAAGAATGGAAACCATGGACCTGATCAAAAGGGAAAAGGCGAAGGAGGATGAAAGGAAAGTGATGATCCACCTGACCCGGGAGGGGAAAGCATTACAAGCTGCGGGGGCATCAGTCCCATTAAAACTGCTGGAAAATATGGGAGATATGGCAGTTGATTTAGATGAATTGCTTGGTATGCGGGATAAAATCCAGGAATGGATAGGATGTATGGGGAATAAATGAAATGCAGGAAATAGTTCTTTGTATTATTCATATTCTTAGTGGGTCGGATATTTATGGATATTGGATATTGTCAGATATTGGAGCCATACAAAATGGTAGGCTTGCTTCTTCCGGCAAAAGTTTATTTTAAGGTTTTAGTCAAAAATCTTTACGTTCAAGTATAAAATTTTCTCTATGAATCCTTTGGATCAATCCCTTACGCTTCCTTGCGGGGCGGTCATCAAAAACAGAATTTTCAAATCGGCCATGAGTGAAGGTTTGGGGGAGAAAGGAGGTTCTCCCAAACCTGCCCTGTCCAAATTGTACCGTATTTGGGCAGAGGGAGGCATAGGTTTATGTGTTACTGGAAATGTAATGATCGACAGCAGGGCTTTGGGGGAACCCGGTAATGTGGTTGTTGAAGATCAGCGTCACTTGGAAGCCTTGCAAACTTGGGCAGCAGCCGCCAAGGTGAATGGAACGCATTGTTGGGTGCAACTCAACCATCCCGGTAAGCAGGCACCCAAAGGGCTGAACAAAGAAAATGTGTCCCCATCAGCCATTCCCTTTCGAAAGGATATGCAGGCCTTTTTTGATACGCCAAGGGAACTGAAAGAAGATGAAATTTGGGACATAGTAAAGAGGTTTGGAAAGGCATCTGAAGTCGTCAAAAAAGCCGGTTTTTCAGGTGTACAGATTCATGGGGCACATGGCTATTTGGTCAGTCAGTTTTTATCTCCCAAGCACAACCAAAGAACTGATGACTGGGGAGGCAGTCCCGAAAAACGCAGGAAATTTGTCAGGGAGGTTTACAAGGCCATTAGGGAGGCTGTTGGGAAGGATTTTCCAGTGGGTATCAAGTTGAACTCTGCAGACTTTCAAAGGGGAGGCTTTACGGAAGAAGAATCCTTAGAGACCATACAACTTTTGACAGACTTGGGAATTGACCTGATTGAAGTTTCGGGAGGTACCTATGAAGCCCCGGCCATGGTGGGCAGCAAAGCCAGTCAGAGCACTTTGGAAAGAGAGGCTTACTTTATGGATTTTGCGGTCAAGGTCCGCAAAGCAGTCGATGTTCCCTTAGTCCTTACCGGAGGTTTTAAAAGCTATCAGGGGATGAAAGCTGCCATTGCATCAGGAGATGTGGATATGGTGGGTTTGGCCCGCTTATTGGCCATTGAGCCTGATGCTGCACATCAACTTTTGGTGGGGAAAGACCCCCTGCATAAGATCGAAAAAGTGAAAACCGGTTTTGGTCCCATAGACCGGATGAGTGTGATGGAGACGGTTTGGTACAGGGAGCAGTTGGAGCGGATCGGGGAATGTAAGGGTCCTAAGCCCAATTTGTCTGCTTTTTGGGTATTTTTGAAGTATGTATTCAGATTTGTATTTAAAAGGAAAGGGGTACTCAGGGAGCGGGCGACTTGATAATAGGGAATAGGTTGATTTTCAATTTTCTCCGATGATTCTTAGTAAGATATTGGTAGAAATTGGGATATGGATGGATATTATTTAGCAGGCCGATTCAATTGATCCTGAATCTTTTTTTGGAGGCGTTGGGCGATCACATGCTTGGGGTCTAGGCTTAGGGTTTTGTCGATGAGCATGGCAGCTACCTCATATTCCCCCTTTTCAAATGCAATATATCCATAGGTAAAAGGAATGATGGGTAAATCGGGATTGTCAAGACGTTTTTCCAGTTGAAGGGCGGTTTTGAGGGCTTGTTCAAATTGCTTGGTTTCTGCCATTAATTGGGCTTGGTAACTCACGAGAAAAGGGATCAATTCCAGGCGCTCTTTTTGGTGTTTTTCCAAACTGTCCAAACCTGCTTGTGCGCCGTAAATTCCATGAATCACCTCAATGTACTCTGCATGCACATACCGTTCATGAGGATAATGCTTCAGAAATTCCGAGAAATTTTGTTCTGAGGTCTGGTAAAATGCCTTGACTTTTTCCGGCGTAATCGGAATGCCCCTGTCCTTGGCATCGATGATTTCCAAACTTGCGAGATACACCTCCAACAACCCTTTTTCCCAGTCATTCAATTTTTCTTTTTGTTGCTTGAGTTTAGTGAAAATGGCAGCCCTTTCTTCCGGATCATGACTGATCCTGCCCACTTGGCTCCAGCCCAAAAGGAATTCCGGGTCTATGGCTACCGCCGATCTGAAAGCATCTTCTGCTTTTTGCCACTCGCCTTTGTCCAGAATGTACTCCCAGCCTTGTTCATAATACCTCAAAGCTTCGGCATTGTTGGTGCCATAAGTGAAATTTTTTTCCTGGCCATAGCTGAATTGGCTCAAAAAGGTCAGTAGTAGAAAACTGGATAATGCTTTTATCATTTCAGGTAAATTTAAACCGAATTCCAAGATTTTGAAAGCACTAGCATAAGCTTAGTTTAGTTATGGGTTTTTCTAGTAAGTATTTATTTTTTTACCACCTAGCGACAAAGAAAACATGGTTTGATGCGCTTTAAAGCAGTGGAGTTTAGCCAAGAGAATTCGCTTGCGCTATTTGTCCTATGATTCTATCCCGCATGCGGGACAAGTTGTGGCAAAATTAATGGCGTACCGGTGGGATTTTGGGTAAACTTTTGGACCACATAGTGACATAGCCAACATAGTTTTACCATTTCTGATATCGTTTTTGGTTTTGGACCGGCCTGGCTCTGATGACCGTATTATGTGCTGGATTCTTGCTATGTATTCTATGTTTCTATGTGGTTTAAATTAATTTGGAAATTAAGGGAGCTCCAATTGACGGGCTTGATCTTCCAACCTTTTATTCATCACCAAAAACCAAAGCGGAGGTACCAAAGCCATCAGCATGCTGCCGGGATATCCGGTAGGCAATTGCGGACTTTCCTCCATGTGCCGAAGGATTTGGTATTTTCTTGATGCCAAATAGTGATGGTCTGAATGTCTGGTCAGTTCAAAAAGCACAATCCTGCCCATTTCATGGTCAGAATTCCAGGAATGCTTGGGAAGCACCCGCTCAGGCCTTCCGCTGGGCAGCATTTTCCTTCTCAAACCATAGTGTTCGATGTAATTGATGGTTTCCAATAGCAACACCCCGATCAAGGCAATGGCCAAGGCATATGGCAGCATGCCCCAACCGAATATTCCGACAACTACCAGCAGATAAGCCGTTTGGTAAACTGTAAAGCGGATCATTTCATTTTCCCAGGAAAAAAGAGAAAGCCCTTTTTTGCGCAAGCGATCATTTTCCAATTGCCAGGCGCTGATGTATTGTCCAATAATAGAACGGAAGAAAAAGGCATAAACCCATTCATTTTTTCTGGCGGTAGCTGGGTCCTTGTCTGTAGAGACATGCTTGTGGTGACCCCTGTTGTGTTCGATGAAAAAGTGTTGGTAAAGCACAGTCAGTAAACCTGCCTTTGCCAAAAACTGCTCCCATTTATTGGCCCGATGTCCCAATTCGTGTGCCACATTGATACCCAATGCCCCTAAGACTACACCTATACTGAAAGTCAGCCCCAGCCATTCGTAAGTGGCCAAACCACCTGTTTGTATGGTTTTAAAATAGAAAAAAACCAGAACAAAACAGATGGGGGCACAGAGGTAAAGGAGTAGGTCAAAAAAGCGGTTGGACAACCTGCTTTTTTCTTCCCTTTCGGAATAGTTTTCTGTGGAGGCTGGAATAAGCGCATCAAGCAGTGGGAATATGCCAAAGGCCAAAATCACCGTGGCCCAGGACCACCATCCCTGCCATAACAAGGCCAGTACTGCGGACAGCGGTATGGAGTAGGCGAGTAGGTATTTGAGGTCTTTCATTTTGGGTTATTCATCAAATGATCAAGGTATTGAAAACTTCAATACAATATACGAAAAACAATTTATCCGATTAATTAAACGGATAAGTTAAGGGTTAGACTTAGAAATTATTTTGCCTGCTTTTATTTTTAGCTAAGTTTTAAGTTATTTAAGAAAAATTATAGAGCTAAATAAATTTTTAAGCTAAAAAATAAATTCGTAATGAGAGCGTTTTTGTTGCTATTATTTCTAAGTTTCTTTATGAGGTTACCTTCCTTTAGTCAAAATTTTGAAGGGACATATCTTGGAAGCTTGATAGGTTCTCATGATTTGATACTAATTGAAAAAGATAACAAGCATTATAAAGTTACTTTACATACAGGAGAGAATACATCAATTCTGAGTGTTGGAATGAAAAAATCCAATGGATTGTCTTTTGAAATCCCTTTAAATGATGGAGAAGAACTTGAGGTATTTGCAAAAAGAGAAGGAGACATGCTCACTTTAGAATTCGTATTGGAACAGGAGAAGCATAAGGTAAGTTTTTCTTCTTTAAATAAATCCTCAGTAGGTTTAAAATCATCATCCATTAAGGAAGAAATTGATAAAAGATTGATTGGAACTTGGAAAGAAAAGCAGACTTATAATCTAGATGGTTCTTTGAATAAAGCGCTTGATAATTCATCCAAAAACTATAAAGTAGTCTATACAAAAGATGGTCGGTATATCCATGATTCGAGGTTTTTTAGAGATCTTGATAGAAAAAATGGAGGTGAATTTCAATTTACTGATATACCTATCTTTTATTATTCTACTATTTCAAATAAAAAATTAAACCTTAAAGTCCCTTCGATAAATACGAGTGAACAAGTTACCTATGAGATATTTGGAGATTCACTAATTGTTTATGAAAGAATGCATAAGACTGTTTTTTTGAGAGAGAAGTAATAGGCTTTCTAATTGAATTCATCTTTCCCCACTTTGTATTCAAATTACTAAGCAACTTCATATTACAGGTCAATTATTAAGAGATTAGAGGCTTTTTTTTGAACCACAAGTTGTCCCGAAGTTCGGGAAAAGAAACAAAAGTCAATATGCCTTTAAACGGTTTACTACCATTCTTTTGTGACTATTGTGTCCTTTTGTGGTTTTTTGTACTCTTTCCGACATCCACCAGGACATGCGACAAAGAACTATAATGTTCCATCTAACATACCTGTAATAGGGATCAAAATATAAATTTCAATTTAACCGAACTGAGTAGATTTTTAACATTTTCTCTTTGTCACTTTTTGTCTTGATACAAAAAGTAACCAAAAAGATCAAGAATTTCGAATCCTTCCCCCCACAAGGCCAACACCGGCCCGGACGAAATTCATTCCTCCCCGCCCTATTAAGACGATTTCGTTCTCAATATCGCGATTTTTACCAAACACTTTTTGTCAAGAATATTATGATAGTAACTAAATATTTTTTTAAATGATGTCTAAGAACCCGAATTTAATCTTTTCAATTTTTATGGCGGTAAAATTGTCTTAGCACCTCGATTTTTGCTGGTTCCTGGGCAATGGACTCCGCAGAAAACATCATGATTCCTGAAGCGGGGCTTTTGGACCCTTCCATCAACACCTGATGGAATTCCTCCGGACTGACCGTCCCAGGACTGTTATGGGCCTGTACTATGGGCCAGATGTCCACAAACTCGAACTGGTTCAAGTCTTCAGACCCGCCTGTCCAAACAGGCTTGGACCCTTCAGACTTGGACCATTCTTCAGACTTGGACCTGTCTTTAGACCCTAAAACCTCCCCCAACCAACTCACATATTCCCCTACCCAGGATGTAGGCCTTTCCTTCATGCTGTGAAAAAGCATAGGAGATAGCACATCTGCCCTTTGGGCAAAAGCCATAGGGTCAATGCCTAAGGTATTGTACAAAGCCGAATCATAATCAGCGGGGTACCAGGAACAATAAAATACGCCCAGCTTGGCCTGAGGCTGTTCTGCTTTGACAATCTTGCCCATATCTTCTACCCAGCCATTTAAAATATCCGCCCTCCATTTTCTCCAGGCCTTGTCTTCATGGCTAAGGATCCAATCCGCTTTTTCAGCGATACTTTCCCCTGGGATTTCTTGGTTGATTCCCTCCCCAAAAATAGCAGTACAGCGCTCGCAGAAACAGGTTTCGGGTAAAATCGGGTCCTTGGTTTCAAACTGTGCATGCCAATGCACATAATCCAAAAAGATTCCGTCAACGGCATACTCCTTCAAAATCTCCCAAAGCTGTTGGGAACGGAATTCCTTGAAACCGGGATGGGTAGGGCATACACCCATAAACCAGTCTGCCGGAGGAGAAGGTTGGCCTTTTTCATCAATGGGCCAGGCATCGGGATGTGCTTCGACATAGCCCTTGCCATTGAGTGTGGGGAATTCCACGTACACCGCTGCCTCCTGTTCTTTTGCGGTGGTAAAAAAAGTTGGGTTGAGTGAAATGCTCCTGACAAAAACCGCATTGATCCCAAGGGAATCAAAGCGGTAACCCATATCCAGTAAGGCGGCTGGATGGCCATAGACGCCTTTAATAAAGTCTTTTTCAGGTTCATTTTCTGCTTTTTTGGAACAGGATATAAAAAGGAAAGCTGAAAGGATCAACAGATAGGTTCTCATGGTTATTATTGGCTAAGGTGAATATAAGATAAGTTGTTTTTTCAAAAGCCTGTGCAAAATCATTTGTTTTTTGAATTGCAAGCCCGAAATTACTCTGGTATTACAAGGCCCTGCGTGCCAATGTCCGGGCCAATTTTGCTTTTTAAATACCCAATCGGATAGGGAAGCGGGAACAAAACTTAGCCATGTGAAGAAGGCAAAAGGGTATTTGGAATTGATGTTTCAATCCCTATCCCAATAATCCCATTTCATTAGTTTGGAATTTGATTAAGTTCTTTAAAATCGTAAATTTTAGGTTGAAATAGCGTGATGGAGG
>NZ_AMGM01000030.1 GCF_000298295.1 Cecembia lonarensis LW9 | reverse complement strand
TTTTTGGTTTTTCTAAAACCGATTAATTGATTCTTTTTCCCTTTACGGGAAACTGATCCACCAAATAGCCCGAAACAGCATCATCTCCATCGGGCCTTACGGTCATATATAAGTCATATCCTTCTGCATAAAAATAAAGCATTATTCCATTTTCCTGTTCATTGACAGTAGCATTGGTTACTTGGTCAGAACCTACTTGCTTGAATTTAGCCTTCATTTTACCATCTTCTTTCTCAATCGTCAAGTGGACATTCACCGTTCCCTGAGGAGTATCCTGAACGGTTACATCCCAAGTACCGATAAGCTTGTCATTGTCTTTGGCATTGACAACCGAGAAAACACAGAGAAATAAGATAGCGGTTAAGAAATAGAGCTTTTTCATTGACTTTGGATTTTATGTTTCCCTTAAAAATACGATAATTTTAATAAATGATTGATTTTGATTCACACAAATTCTTTACACCCAAACTTTACAGGACTCTAGTTAATGCAACTTTGTTGCGTTTAAATTTTTTATCTCATATCTTAGCCTTAAACAATGAAAATAATGCAAAAAAAAATTACTGTTTATTTGCTTACAGGCTTTCTAGGTGCTGGGAAAACCACCCTTCTGAACAACCTGTTGGAAAACAAAAAAGATAAATTAAACTACGTAATTGAAAATGAGTTTGGAAAGGTATCAGTGGATGGCAATTTGGTTTCAAAAAACTACCAAGAGCTTTTTGAATTGAATAATGGGTGCATTTGCTGTTCTCTTGATGGAGAGTTGGTTACCGTTCTTGCACAGTTGATCCAAGCAGATAAATTACCGGACAATTTATTTATTGAAGCCTCGGGGGTAGCGGATGCAGGACAATTGGCATCCATTTTCAAGAGAGATGATGTGATGCAATATTTTGATCTAAAGCAGGTCATTTGCCTGATTGATGCAGAAAATTTTGAAGATAGAATCGAAGAAGTTCCTGAAATGTACAGACAAATTGTTGCATCAGATTTGATATTGATCAACAAGTGTGATCTGGTACAAGCCTCCTATATCGGATCCATCCAAACCAGCATTTCGAGCATTAATCCATTAGCCAAAATCATAACAACTGAATTTGGAAAGTTAGACTCCCCTTTATTGATGCAAAATGCACCGATTGAAAATCTATCAGATCAAATTGAGCTTTCTAAACAGGCAAAGAAAGAGGGACATCGCATGAAAAGTATAGCCATAGAAGTTCCTTACGAATTTGACCGTACCCAACTCTATGTTACGTTTTCGATGTCCATTTTTTTACACTATCACCAAATCTACCGAATCAAAGGTTTTGTGAGGTTATTAGGAGAAGAAAATCCTGTATTGGTTCAGTCAACAGGAAATAAGCTTACCATTACTCCACTACCTGAAGGAGAGAAAATTCCCGAATTGGTGATGGTTTTTATTGGTAGAGATATCGAGCGTCAAGGACTGGAAAGACTCATTAATAAAGCTTTGATAAACGAAACCATTTCCTCTTGATATGATTCTGAGTGGCATTGAAATTAAAAACAGACTGAACAGGGATATCTTTATAGATCCTTTTGATGAAAGCAGGCTCAATCCCAACAGCTACAATTTAAGATTGGATGAAAAGCTTTTGGTCTACAAGTCATCTCTTCTGGATATGAAAACCGCACATGAAACTGAGGAACTGACCATACCTGAAGCAGGTTTGGTCCTAGAACCTAACCGCTTGTATCTAGGAAAGACGATCGAATATACCCATACTGAAAACATTGTACCCATGCTTGAAGGAAGATCATCTATAGGCAGGTTAGGTTTGTTTGTCCATATCACAGCCGGTTTCGGAGATGTGGGTTTTAGAGGGTACTGGACGCTGGAAATTTTCTGCGTACAACCTATACGAATTTATGCAGGCGTAGAAATCTGTCAGATTTACTACCATGATATTTCCAGGCCGTTTGATACTTACCGGTCGGGAAAATACCAAAATAATACAGGCATTCAGGCAAGTATGCTCTATAAAGACTTTGAATGAGACTCCGGTGGATGTTCATATTGCCCGTTAGAATGTACCAATGGTTGATCAGTCCTTTATTTCCTGCATCTTGCAGACATGAACCCAGTTGCTCTAATTATATGATACAGGCTATCCAAGAACATGGAAGTTTTGGTGGACTATGGCTGGGTATCAAAAGACTATCCAAATGCCATCCCTGGGGAACTTTCGGATATGACCCAGTACCCAAAAAATGCAAATGCGATGGAAAGACTAAATGAAGTCCTTAAAAGTCATGGAATAAAACCCAACACCAACCGAAGCTTGGTGATCAAATACTTTATAGATGACCATAAAGCCCATTCGCTTTGTACACTCTATGAAATACTCAAGGGTCAAATGGACAGGACAACTGTTTACCGAATCTTGGTTTTATTCACTGATAATGGGATTCTTAAG
Source organism: Cecembia lonarensis LW9 (assembly GCF_000298295.1). GTDB lineage: Bacteria > Bacteroidota > Bacteroidia > Cytophagales > Cyclobacteriaceae > Cecembia > Cecembia lonarensis. Next base: position 46,146 of record NZ_AMGM01000030.1, on the reverse strand, counting down.
AAAATCCCATGTTCGGATGGCAATTTACTTTTTGCATTGAAAAATGTAACCCAATCCAAATTACATAGTCCAAGTTTTAGGTGCAAAACCTGTCAAAAAGTGGAAGAACTTCCCGAATTACCTGATGGATATTTGAACCAATTAGAAGGACGAAATTATAGTTTGGAATCCATTGCCCTTGAGGGATATTGTAGAGATTGCCAATAGTAAGATTTTATCTTTTCCTAATGTGTTCCCAGATGATTCCTCTTTTACACATAGTTCTTTTCGGGAGGTTCCGCAGAATGCGGCTAATCGTTGTTTAATGTTGTATTCAAATGCCTCCTGATTGACAGAAGCCAACATAAGGATCTGCCAGAGCTATACTCTTGCGCGGGCAAAGGAAGTATCCCTACTCTTTTTTGGAATTGGAGGGTTAGGACTGAAGTTTCATTTTAAATTCATTTTCATCTATTATGCTATCTTTTAGGCCTAAAAACCTTTACCTTCATTTCATCGCAGACCAAATAGGGCCCTCCGATCAAATCCAGGCAATAGGGAATCGCCGGGAAAACGGCGTCCAGACATTGACGGATAGCAGAGGGCTTACCAGGAAGATTGACAATCAGACTTTGTTTATATATCCCTGCTGTCTGTCGTGATAAAATGGCTGTGGGGACATATTGCAAGCTCACTTGCCTCATCAGTTCCCCAAATCCCGGTAATAGTTTATCACAGACTTCTTCCGTGGCCTCAGGAGTTACATCTCTTGGAGCAGGACCGGTTCCACCTGTGGTGACGATCAAGGCACATTGCTCTTCGGCCATAGATTTCAAGGTTGATACTATATGTTCCTTTTCATCTGGTATCACCCGATAAATTGGCTTCCAGGGGTTTTGAAGCACCTCTTCAAAAAAGCTCATGATTTCTTTGCCTGAAATATCCTCATAAATATTGGCCGCAGCCCTATCAGAACAAGTAAGCATACCAATCTTGATTTTCTCCATAGTTTTGATCACAAATTTGAAGTATTAGAAAACTTTAAAGTCACTCAAAGCCACTTCCGAGTTGAATTGTCCTAGGAAATTCAGCGTTGATAATTGCAATACCCGAATTTGGTTATAGCCCAGTGCTGCAACAAACAAGAAATTTCCATGAGTGGCCATTTTAAAACCCTTGGGGGTTTCAGGTTGATTGGGAATGGGAATCTCTGCCTGTAAATTCAAAGACTCATTATTCAACACTCAAATAATCGAATTGCGTTCCTGAAATTCCTCAAATTGATTTCTAAAAAAATACGTTGTGTCTTACATTTTTTAAAAAAACAATACCATGGCTATTATTGGCCATGGTATACCTTTAATCAAGCGCGGGCAAACTGATTGTATCCAAAATTCAACTTTCCTTGGAAATGAACACATCATCGAGTGCTACTTAAATCGGCCAATTATCCGTAAACTTTTTACCATTGAGGTATTCTGCCAATTCTAAATTGTTGAGCAGACATCCTTCTAGTTCCTTGGTAATCTGCTCCTGATCTAAGTCCTGTCCGATCAAGACAAGCTCATTCATCCGGTCTCCAAAGATCTTATCCCATTTAGATTCAATGTATGCTTGATTTTCGATGTAGGAAGTATAGCTTGTTCGTTCTTTGAAAGGCATGCTGGCCCACCAAACCCCTATAGGTTCTGCTTTCAATGAACCTCCTGCCTGTGACCAGGAAAGTGCCTGGTCTTTTCTGGAAGCAATGTAGAAAAGCCCCTTACTTCTGATAATTCCGGCAGGCCAGTTTTCTGAAATGTACTTCCAAAAACGTTGGGGATGAAACGGTTTCTTATTTCGGAAAACAAAGGAAGATATCCCGTACTCCTCCGTTTCTGGCGTATGATGGTCTTTTTGGAGTTCTTCTTGCCAACCTGCAGAATTGGAAGCCTCTTCAAAATCAAAATAGCCTGTATTGAGGATTTCTTTAGGATCCACTTTACTATTGGAAGTGCTGATGATCTTCGCTCCTGGGTTTAACTTGTGAATGATCGCAGCCAATTCTTCCACGGTTTCTTTCGAAACAAGGTCTGCCTTATTGATGATAATCACATTGGCAAATTCAATCTGATCTGTCAATAGATTTACAATAGATCGCTGATCTTCAGGGTCATCGTTGAGCATTTTGGAGTACACGGTATCCGCCGAACCAAAATCTTTGTAAAAGTTAAAAGCATCTACTACGGTCACCAAGGTATCCAAACGACTGAACTTGGAAAGGTCTATACCCTTTTCTTCATCTACGAAACTGAATGTTTGGGCAACAGGCAGTGGTTCTGAAATACCCGTACTTTCTATCAATAAATAATCAAAACGATTTTCCTTGGCCAAACGCTCTACTTCCAGCATCAAATCTTCCCTGAGTGTACAGCAAATACAACCATTACTCATTTCCACCAACTTTTCCTCTGTTCTGGAAAGTGTGTTTTCACTTCTCACCAATTGTGCATCCACATTGACTTCACTCATATCATTCACAATCACGGCTACTTTGAGCCCCTCCTTGTTATGGAGAATATGGTTCAATAAGGTTGTTTTTCCGGCTCCAAGAAAGCCACTGAGTACGGTTACGGGTAATTTCTTTTCCATGATTTGATTGGCAAGAAAAGTAGGGAATCAATTGATTAACAAAACTGCATAAACAGAGCTTGATCATTAATTTAGTTTCATTCATATCAAACCCCGCCTTATTTGCAACTTTATTGCAAATATGAAAAGAAATGTGGTAATAAAAAAATAGATGAAAAAATGATTGGATGGACTTGGTTTCTAACGCCAATTTATCGTAATATTGCGATGTAATAATGAATGAAATATGGCTTTGCCGAGACAAGCTTCGCAAAGTGAAATTGAAATAAGGTAGAAATACGCCTAGGCCGAAACACGGTTGAAATATGGCTTTCATCAGCCTTTCATAAATAGGTGGGATATGGGCAACTTACTATTTCCATCTTGTCTCTTGCCTCTTGATTCTTGTATCTAAATTCAAATCTCGGTCCCTGAGCCTGTCGAAGGGCTCGCTTCTCGCTTCTAATCTCTAACTGTCTCCACATGGGTGTTACCAAAACAGATCTCTTCACCGACCAGCAAAACGAACTGGCGAAAATCGCCAAAGTCTTTGCTCATCCTGCGCGCATCGCCATTCTTGAATATTTGATCCAGGCCAACTCTTGTATCAATGGGGATTTGGTGCAGGAACTCGGACTGGCCCAAGCCACCATCTCCCAGCATCTACGTGAACTCAAGGAAATCGGCCTGATTAAAGGCAGTATAGAAGGAGTTTCTGTCAACTATTGTATTGACCCTATCCGTTGGGCTGAAGTTCAGAATTTATTCCAAGATTTATTCAGTGGTTTTCCGAAGATTTCGGGATGCTGCTAAACCTTTGAGGTTTTTAAAACCTCGAAGGTTTAATTTCGACAAAGATTATTTAAATCAGAAAAGACTAAAATCTTTATCCAATCTTGAAAACCTTCGAGGTCAAAAAAAGACCTCAAAGGTTTAAACCACAAACAAATGAAAACAAAAGAATTCACCAACATCCTTCAAGAAAACCCAGAAAAGGCGCTTTTCTTCGAATACCAGGCTGGGCAATATGTCCGAACAGATTACCATATTACCGAAATCAAAAACGTGAACTTTGACACCGTAGACTGTGGAGGTATCCGCAACCAATGGTCAGAAGTGCATGTGCAGTTGTGGGAAAATGAAATTCCCGAGCCTGATCACGCCGTAGACACCACTAAGGCACTGAAAATCTTTGAAGTGGTCAATCGTGTGAGGGAAACCTATCCTAATACTGATATCAAATTTGAATATGGAAATTCAGTATTCCCGACAGCCATATTACCTGTTCATAACATCAAGGATACAGGTAATGCCCTGATCGTACAACTCACGCCTGATCAGACCACCTGCAAAGCCAAGGACAGAGCTACCACACCCGAGGAAAAAGCAGCTGCTTGCTGTGGACCTGTTTCGGAAAAACCAAAAATCCGTGTTTCACTTGCCTCCCTTCAGGCAGCGAATAGCTGTGAACCTGGATCGGGCTGCTGTTGATAAAGATGCAAGAATCAAGACATAAGATACAAGACAGGGACTAGAAGCGAAAGGAAATAGATGAAATATGCTAGCGCGAAATAAAGTTGAAATATACCTTAGCGATATATTAGGTGCGTGTAAATAAGAAAATTATTCTTAAAAAAAATCAGGTTATTTCAGGATGAGATAAGTCTCGACTCAAGCGTCGCATTACTTGCGTCTTGATTCTTGCTTCTTGCCTCTTGACTCTAAAGAAATGAATCTATACCCAACCCTCCAATCCTACATCGAGCAAGCGCAGGCGCTGCCGATAGCTGAAGAACGCAAAGATGTTCTTCAAGTGCTTATTGACTATGTCCAGCAAAAAGTCGATCAGAATCGGGAAATCAACCTGAATTTTATTTGTACCCACAATTCCCGCAGGAGCCAATTCTCTCAGATTTGGGGAAAGGTAGCAGCGGCTTACCATGGCATAGACATCAACTCCTATTCTGGTGGAGTGGAAGTAACTGCCTTCAATGAAAGGGCCGTGGCCTCTATCCAAAGGTTTGGATTCAAGGTAAGCAAAGAAGGAAATGGAAATCCCAAATACTTTGTTTTCTTTTCAGATGATGAGGATCCCATTGTTACTTTCAGCAAAGTCTATGACGATCCTGCCAATGCTCCGAAAGGGTTCGCAGCAGTAATGACCTGTTCCCATGCAGATGAAAACTGCCCATTTATTCCCGGTGCGGAAGCCAGAATCCCTGTGCGCTATGAAGATCCAAAAGCCTTTGATGATACGGAAAAGGAGGCTGAGATGTATGATACACGATCTTTGCAGATAGCGTCGGAGATGCTATATGTCTTTTCAAAAATTAAAAAGTGAAATATACTGATTGAAATACAATTGAAATATGCCTTCGGCGAAATAAATAGAGATATGGCTCCACCCATCAGAAAACAAGTTCGCCGAAATAGGGATAAACCATATTTCTACAGTATTTCAATCATATTTCTACTTTATTTCCGAGATACATCAATCTCATTTCTATCCTATTTCTACCATATTTCAATTTTATATCAACCTTATTTCTAAAATATATCAATTGGAATAAAATGTCAGAAACCAAAAAAATAGCCTTCTTCGAAAAATACCTGACCTTATGGGTTGCTTTATGTATTGGAGTTGGAATCCTAATCGGTCATTTGGCTGGGGATGATATCTCGGTACTGTCTGATTTAGAAATTTACAATGTCAATTTGCCCATTGCTATATTGATCTGGCTGATGATCTATCCGATGATGTTGCAGATCGATTTTGGAAGCATCAAAGGTATTGGTAAAGCTCCAAAGGGTATTGTCTGGACTTTAGTGATCAACTGGCTGATCAAACCATTCACCATGGCTTTTTTCGCTTGGATTTTCTTTGACCAACTCTATTCGGCCTACATTGAACCGGACATGGCCGGGGAATATATTGCTGGTGCGATATTACTGGGCGTCGCCCCTTGTACGGCCATGGTATTTGTATGGTCCTACCTTACCGATGGGGACCCTAACTATACCCTGGTGCAGGTATCTGTCAATGATCTGATCATATTGGTGGCCTTTGTCCCTTTGGTGGGTTTGCTTCTAGGAATTACCAATGTGACTGTTCCTTATGAAACTTTAGTGGCTTCCGTGGTCATCTTTGTTGTCATACCCTTGGTAGCAGGTGTGATAACCAATAAAAGCCTGATTGCCAAAAAAGGGGAGGAATGGTTCAAATCTGAATTCCTGCCAAAATTCAAACCGGTGAGTGTCGTTGCTTTGTTACTGACTTTGATCTTGCTTTTCGCATTTCAAGGGCCCAATATCCTGAATAATCCACTGATCATTATTTTGATCGCCATACCCCTGATCATCCAAACTTATTTTATCTTCTTTTTGGCATGGTATGGAGGAAGGAAATTAAACCTCAGGCATGCGGTCTGTGCACCGGCATCCATGATCGGGGCCAGCAATTTCTTTGAACTGGCCGTGGCGGTTGCAATCGCCCTTTTTGGTTTGGACAGTCCAGCTGCATTGGTCACGGTAGTGGGTGTTTTGGTAGAAGTGCCGGTGATGCTGCACCTGGTGAGTCTGGCGAATAAGTGGAAATATTAATCCATATTCTTCTTGTCCCAGTTCCAACCCTCTAACTTAGATATTCCCGGTTTTTTGCCTGTGAATAGCTTCCCTGCTTCCTTATCCCCTTTGAGCTGCCAATTGTACCATTGGGTAGCAACAATGGCATAATCTCCTCCAAAAGGTTGTGCATAAGTCCCGCCATGACCAACATCAAGGTTACCAACAAAAACCGGGACATGGTTGATCCGATTAAAGTCATCCATCCCATTGCCATAGGCAATATCCGACTCTCCTCCCAAAAGATAAAGTGTAGGAACTTTGATGCTATTCAGCTGATCTTTGGTCACCTGTGGCATGCCTGGCATCCCGGCACCTGGATTGGGCAGTACCCCGCTGTTGAAGACGCCAATGGTAGTAATTCTCGGGTCTCCTGCCACCTCAAGCGTCTGAAGTCCTCCGCAGGACATACCGCTGACGGCAATTTTTCCCGTGTCCAGTTTTTGGTAGTAAGGACTGTTTGGGTCAGCGTTCTGTGCCATTGCCCAATCTATCGCATCCAATAATTTTTGGGATTTGGACCGGACATCAGTTTGCTTGGGCATGTTACCAATAGCTACCACTAAAAATCCATGAGAGGCAACTTCATTAAGGAAATTGACATGCTCAAATGGCGAATCGAAGCAGGCTCCATTTCCCCATGCGATGATGGGGAGCTTGATTTTTTGACCAAATTGAGTCAGATCCTGAGGCTTAAACACAGTATGCGTGGGGAGAGAAGCTTCGGTCGCCATGATAGCAGGGTAATCTCCGGTGCCACCATTTTCGATGATTTCGGAAAGGGTACTTTGGAATACCAGGTTCTTGGAGAAAAAGGGAAGCGTCAGCGTTTGAATCCTTTCTGCAATACGATTGAGGTGATCCCCTTCATAACTTTCATAGAAATGTGGGATTTGGTATGATTCCAATATTTCATGAAGGGATTTGGTGGCTTCACTGATTCCCCTATCCTGTAATCCTGCATCCAAAGCGATGGCCTTAAGCTTTTTAAGGTTTAGGATGTATTGATCCACAAAGTTCAAGGTCCGGTTGGCGATGATCTTGTTGATCACCTCCTGTCGTGGTTCACCATTTTTTGCCGGAAGGTCAAGGTAAAAAGGTGGGTTTTGTGGGTTTGGTGCAAAAGCAGCAGAAGTAGCCAATGTCGCAATTTCAAAGAAATTGGCTCCTTCCAATTGCTCAGGTGTAAATGCCTCCAACTTGGCCATTAATTCTGCATTTGTGTTGGCCCCTCCATCCATGCAGCAGGGGCTAAGGACATAAATAGCGGCATAGACTTCCGGATATTTCATACCCAAGCGTAAAGTGCCATACCCTCCCATAGAATGCCCGGCCAACCCGCGACTGTTCTTATGGGCCAAGGTGCGGTAATTGGCATCAATAAATTGCACCAGTTCCTTGGTAACGAAGGTTTCCCAGTCACCTATCGTAGCCGAACTTGCATACATACTGCCTTTGAAACGGTTATAGGCATTGGGCATCACGACGATCATTTCTTTGGAAAGCCCTTCAGCCAGAGATTGTTCAATGACGGTTTGAAGGTTGATCCAGTGTTCCTCCCAGCCAAACCATTGGGAGTCGGTATCTGTAAATCCATGAAGCATGTACAGGACAGGAAAGCGGTTTTCAGGGTTTTTTTGATAGGAAGGAGGAAGATAGACCGTTACTTCCCTTTCAGCCGGGTCACCGATCAGGTTGCCTTCTAAGGCTGCACTGTAGACTTTGATGCGTTCCTTGGTACCAATTTGGGCCTTTGCTTGATATACACTCAAACAAAAGATAAGCCCAATCAGAAAATACTTTTTCATAGGTTAATGGGTTGAAATAGGTTTTGAGAAACTAAATGCTCATCAGCTGAATTTAGATAAGATTACAAATATTTCCTATTCCTAATTTCCTCAAGGGCTTTGGATTGATTTTGATTGGTGGGATTAAACTTTGGAAAGGATGTAACTCAATATTCAATTACTTGAATCAACATTCAGAATGTGGATAAATATCCTGATGATTAAATCATGTTAAAAATTGAATATCTCAGATAAAAAATACCTGAAGATTGATCAATACTTTCTGCAAAAACATTGACGGCTCTATTTTCAAGATTTCCAAGAGATTGATAAAAGGAGAGTCCGGCATTCAGAGAGGTTCTCTTTCCTAATCTGTAGTTAAGCTCATTGCTCATTTTGAGACCCCATAGCAGGTTGTTGCCATCAATAGTAGCGCCCCCTCCAATCGCATACTGAAGTTTAGGTTGCAGATTCCGAGCGAAAGAAACCATTGGTACTAGTAGGTATTTTTATTCCATTTTAATGTTGTGCGCCGGTTTGCCTGATGCAACACCTCAGGACAACCCCTAATGCTGCAATCATTAGTAGGAAGGTGTTCTCCATAAAAGGAATATTCAATCCTATTGCGATCAATACCATTTTGGATCAGGTAATCCACAACTGATCTTGCCCGCTTCTCTGATAAATATTCGTTATACACATCACTTCCTCTCTGATCGGTATGTCCCTCAACAATCAAATTAAGGGAAAGATTACTTTTCATTTGATTAATGACTTGATCCAATTCTTTTTGATGGACAGACTTTAGATCGCTCCGGTCAAAATCAAAATAAACAGTAGGTAAATCTTGAACCGTTTCCTTTTTAGTTAAGTTATCAACATTTTTTTCCTCTTCTTTCTGATAAGAAGGCGTATCATATTGTGCCATGAAATCACATGGATTATCCACAACCTCAGGAAGCTCATATGACATGTCTTCATCCGCAAAAGCTGAAAGGACAAGTTCACTTCTTCTGTTCAATTGATGATTTATTTCAGCACACGGAACTCCATCTGTACAATTATTTGCCAAGTTTGCTTCACCAAACCATTCCAGCTTGATTCTATCACTGGCAATACCTTTTTCTCCCAAATATTGATAGACAGCTTGTGCCCTACGCTCACTCAAAGCATCATTATAAGCATTAGATCCTCTGGAATCGGTATGTGAACTAACATACAATACGGTATGCGGATTTTCTATCAACAGTTTTCCAATATTTTCAAGGGTTGATTTTTCGGAATCTCTTATATCTGATTTATCAAAATCATAATAAATATTATCTGCAAACAATTTGGACTTATAAGGTATGGCAGTCAAGGTGTACTTTCTAACTAAAGTATCTCCCTCAAAGCCAAGAGTAGACAAAGTACTGTCGCTAAGGCTGAAGTAACCTTTTTTTCCAAGAGATAGTAAATACTCACTTTCCAGTTCTAATTCTGCTATCAAATCTCCCTTTTTGTTTTGGGAGGTCGAGACGGGGTTTCCTGAGTTATCCACAAGAAGTGCCTCATAATTCTTTATAGGTTCCCCATTGCAATCTTCGACAATAACTTTCAGAAATTTATTTAACTCTTCAATAGTGTATATATCATCCAATCCCTGTCCACCTAGTCTATCAGAAGTAAAATATTTATTCCCATTTTCAGCGATGACAAAAAAGAAATCATCTCTACTGCTATTGTAAGGAAGTCCCATATTTTGGACATTATCCACATTTCCTTCAATAAAGTCAGCTTCAAAAAGATCGATCCCTCCAAAACCAATATGACCGCGGGAGGCAAAATAGAGTTTATCTCCAAAAATTGAGGGATGGCTTTCATTTTGCGGGGTATTGATTTTTGGGCCAAGGTTAACTGGCTTTGAAAAATTCAAATTGTCGTCAAATTCAGAGTAATAGATATCAAAACCACCTTGTCCACCAGGCATATCTGAGGCAAAATATAGCCTATTGGTAGACTTATCCACATAGGGATTCATCACACCAAAAGCCAGGTGGTCATTAAATGGAAAAGGTTTACTATCCCTAATTTTTCCTAATTCATCTATTTTTCCAAAATAAACTCCAGCATGATTCACTAAATTTTTTCTTCTTCTGACCTTTGTTTTCGCTACAAAAGCAGTGTAAAAAATAAGCTCCTTTTCAGGAAAATAATGTGGATCAGTGACATGAAAAGCATTCTGCAAATCTGATGTCAGCTCTGCAACTTCCCCTTTTGAATTTTTCTTGTACATTTTATAAAATTCACGCTCATTATACTCGCTCTTGTCTTTACTAAAAATGTCATTTTTGGCATCTAATCTCAGAGATGGAATAGACTTACCATTACCTACTGCACCCCTGTCGCTTGAAAAAAGCAAATTTCCATTTTTGTCAAAGGATACTCCCAATTCAGAAGCATCAGAATTGATTTCTCCAACAGGAAGCAATTTGAAGTTGCGTGATTTTTCAGCTAATTTTCTTATTCCATCAATATTCAATTCGGGGAAATCAGAGGAGGCATAACCGCCTTTTTCCAACAGTTTATCTATTTCCTCCCAATTATGGATCTTAAGTGCAGCGTTCAGATAATGTAAATAGTTATGCTTAGTAGATTCAGAGTGGCCAATTACTATTGTCCACCATTCATAGGCCTCATCATAAGAACCAAACTTTTCCAATGTATTGGCTAATTTGACAGCAGTTTCATATTTAGCATCCTTATTATAAGCTTTTTTGTAAGCTTTTGCGGCCTGATAATAATTTTCCAAATTATATTGGGTATCCGCATATCTTAAAATGGCCTGCTGCGCTTGGGTACCGATTTGAAAAAATAGGAAACAAAAAAGCGAGAAAAGTATTAGAAATACTTTTCTTATTGGAAATAGCATCAATGATTTTAAAAATCTGAACATGATGGTGATCTATATTAAAACAGTCTTAATTTTTCAATAGTAAAATACATGCACAAATGCTCAATAGTAAAAACGCTTATCAGTATAGCGCTATGAGAGTTGTATAATTATCAAATCCAAAAATGTGGATAACTAAACAACCATTGATTTGTTACTACGCCTTCATGACAACAATAGCGCAGTACCTAAATCTGGCATTAACACAACGGCTTAACCTTTTGTCAAGCAGTTATTCACAAAGAATTAAGTACAAAATTGGCAATATTTTGATTAACTCAAAACTTTTTTAATAAAAAATGGGAATATGCAAAATATTTTATTACAAAGTGAAAAATTTTATCTTCAAACTACAAAAATTCAACTAAATTATATCTAAGTAAGCTTTCCTGTATTTTTATATTTGAAGGCCAAACAATAAAATACTACCTATTTGATAAGTCATAGGACAACGCTTAATAAAAAATGACTGTTTTATTACCGTAGGCCAAAACTTTTCTTTCCAAATGATATTTGATTGCCTTAGATAAAACAACCTTTTCCACATCCTGACCGATCTGAACCAAATCTGAGGGTGAATTGTGGTGCCTTACCCTGGCTACTTCTTGCTCAATAATGGGGCCTGCATCCAATTCTTCTGTTACGTAGTGTGCTGTGGCACCGATGATTTTTACCCCTCTTTCGTATGCAGCATGATAAGGTTTTGCTCCCACAAATGCTGGAAGGAAGGAATGGTGAATGTTAATCACTTGATTGGGAAATTCCTGAATGAAGCTACCAGATAAAATTTGCATATACCTGGCTAAGACCACAAAATCAACCTTATACTCCTTCAGAAGGGCAATTTGCTCATTTTCGACAGCTGCTTTATTGAACTTATCCACAGGGAGGTGGTAAAAAGGAATCCGAAAAGCGGTGACCACCCTTTTTAAATCCAAATGGTTAGAAATAACCAAAGGAATTTCCACATCAAATTGTCCTGCATAATACCTACTTAAAATATCGAATAGACAATGGGATAATTTTGATACAAAAATGGCCATCCTCGGTTTGGGAAAATTGAAATAGAGATCGAATTTCATTTGAAACTTGTTGGCCACCTCATTTTCAAAGACAGGCCTGATGTCCTCTTTTTCCAACCCAAAACTTTCCTGTTCCCAAGCAGCACGCATAAAAAACACACCAATCTCTTCATCTACATGCTGATCTACTTCCAGAATATTCCCATTATACTTGAAAAGAAAGTCAGATACACTGGCTACTATGCCTTTTTGGTCTTTGCATTGAATGATTAAAATTGACTTTTCCACAGCTGATTGAATTTAAAAGTTATCCACAATTTCTTGATAAATACGATAAATTAGAAAGGCTATCTTTGGGTTTATCGCTTTCAATTATCAACATGCATAAAGCGCCGAATAAAAATTGGTTCTGATTGAAAATCAAATCAATAAAGCTTCAATATCATCCTTACTTAGGCTCTTCATAAAGCTTTCCTCTGTACTGATCAATTCTCCAGCTAAAGCCATTTTCCTTTCCTGAAGCGCCATGATTTTTTCCTCCACCGTGTTATGGGTAATGAATTTATAAATCATAACCTTATTTTCTTGCCCGATCCGGTGTGCCCTATCAATGGCCTGAGCCTCCACAGCTGGATTCCACCAAGGGTCTAAAAGAAAAACGTATTCTGCTTTGGTAAGGTTAAGACCTACACCACCAGCTTTTAAGGATATCAAGAAGATCTTCATCTCCTGATTTTCCTGAAACTCCCTCACCTGCCCCTGACGGTCTTTGGTTGCCCCGTCCAAATAAGCATATTTGATGCCCTGTTCATCCAAATATTCCCTAACAATACCCAGATGCCTTACAAATTGGCTAAATACCAAAACCTTATGCCCTTCACTTGCCGTAGCTTCTAACATGTGGATAACATCTTCCAGCTTTCCGGAATCACCCTTGTACGATTTATCTGTCAATCGCGGATGATTGGCTATCTGCCGGAGTTGGGTCAATCCTCTTAAAAGCGTAAACTGTTGGTTACGCAATCCAGGAATGGTCATCTCATTGACAATCTTTTCCCTATAATAGCCTTTCACTTCTTCATATGCCTTCTCTTGCTCCGGAGTCATGGTAGAATACTTCACATTGATGACTTTTTCCGGTAGATCAGTCGCTACTTGAGTTTTCAGCCTCCTCAATATAAATGGTTTGATCATGGCATGCAGCTTGGCCGCTTTATCCATGTCATTTTTCTTTTCAATGGGCTGAAGAAATTGTTTTTTAAACATTCCCTGTGTCCCCAGCAATCCCTTGTTGATAAAGTTCATTTGTGACCAGAGATCCATGGTACCGTTTTCCACAGGGGTTCCCGTCAAAATCAACCTTTGTCTACAGTTGAGCTCGTTGACTGCTTTTGAAATGATGCTACCAGGATTTTTGATGGCCTGGGATTCATCCAATATGACATAATTAAAATAAAAGTCCTTTAAGATATCCACATCCATCCGGGTAATGCCATAAGAAGTTAAAACAAGATCATACTTGGCAAATCTCCGGTTATCTTTGATTCGCTGAGTACCGGTATAAGTCAAAATCTTTAATTTTGGTGTAAACTTTTTGGCCTCTAATTCCCAGTTATAAATCAAAGAGGTGGGCATGACCAAAAGGGAGGTAGCATCTGGGTTGGCCTCTTTTTCATAGGCCAGCATGGCCAACGTCTGAACGGTCTTACCCAACCCCATATCATCCGCCAGACAACCACCAAAACGGTATTCGTTGAGAAACCTCAACCAATTATAACCAGCCTTCTGGTAAGGCCGGAGTTTTCCTTTGAAGGTAGCAGGCAAATCATAATCCTCAATCTGGCTGAAATCTCTCAGTTTTTCCAGCTTCCTGCTCAAAGTCAATTGGAGCAAGTTCCCCTGTTGCAGCTCTTGGGCCAGGGCGAGGTGGTGTTTTTTCAACACCAAATTGGCAGTATGCTGCTCCTCTTCCTGCTCTTCCATGAAAGCAAACATCTCCGAATAATTGACAAACCAGGAATTGGGGATCACTGCCAACTCTCCGTTGGGCAATTCAAATTCAGATTTTCCTTGTAACAACAATTTACGCAGCTTATGAAAAGGTATTTCATAAGGACCAAACTTGATGATGGCATAGACGTCAAACCAATCAATATTTTCTTTGATTTCTACAGATATCTGTGCACTGCCAATAAAATATCTCTTTCCTTTTTGGTTAAGGGCTTGTTGTATGCTAATCTGCCTTTCTTCCAAGGCTTCACGGTGTGTATTGATCCAACCAAATGCTTTGGATTTTTCCATGGAAAACCTCCCCAGCTTCACGGGCAAGCCTAAGTTTTTAAGGAAATCGCCAAAATTCTTTTCCTCTTCAGGACGTCTAACTACTTTGTAAAAAGTGTAATTGTCCCCGATTTTTTCCAACTCAACATTATTATCCTGCCTATTTTCCGAACGAAAAACATATGGCCCATATTGGAAATGCAAGTCAAATACAATTTTGTCGTCCTCTTCCTCCTCCACGGCATGGCCAAAAAGATCGGTTTTGGGACTGGAAGGCAGGTCGCTTAAAGAAAGAATGGCTTGTGGTTCACTTCTCTCCACTTTGATATCGAAACCCACTGCATAGACATCAAAGGAAGCCACCAATTGGGTCACAAACTTTTTATAGTATTGTTCTTCCACCTTTTTTGGAATAACAATAAACTTCTTATTCAGAAAAGGCTTCAGCTTATTGCCGTCAACCCCTTTTTTAAAATTGTACAACATGTAATCTACCACCAACCAAGCGGGCTCATGACAAATGAGGTAAGCATTTTTATATTGCCATTCCAGTTTGTCAGCGCCATATTTTATGGTAGGAAAATAATGGGTATTCTCCTCATTTCTTCTAAAATGGAAAAGTACGGAAGCCTTATCAGGCATGATTTCTATTTCCCTCCAAATGGGATTACCATCATTCCCCATTTCAAAAAACCTCTTTCCCGTAAGTTTTTCCAAAATTTTAGCCCGCAAACCTTCTAATTTGAGTTCTATAACTTCCTGAATGGCCCTGTTTCCAGTTTTGGGATCGTAGATTTTCCTTAAAAATTCTTTAGGTTTTAGTTTTTTTGTATTGAAGTTCTTGACCACATTTTCCTGCTGCATTTCGTCCATCCACTTAATCAGCTTATAATCCGTGTCATCCAAACCAGAGGAGAATTCCCTTGCATTGATGGATGAGATATTTTGATGGGCAAAAGACAATCTTCCCTTCTCATCCAGTTGTACCACAAAGGATTCAAAGAGCAGCCCTAAGAATTCATGGCTGAATAAAGAATAGATAATCTGAAAGGGTTGTTCTGGGGAAACTTTCATAGTGCTGGCCTATCAATCAAAGCAATCCAATACCTGGACGCTTTTTTTGACATCAAACTAGTTCGAAAATTATAAAATTTTATTCAGATATTAAAGTCGAAAAATAATGGTTTCCCAAAATACCTTCTAATTCAAGCATTAATTTTTGTTCCACATTTGCCGGTTTTCTATTCATGAAAGTTATCCGTTTTTTGAAAAAGCCTTATCCCTATGACCCGCCCACTTGGGGAAGAAGCCTCCGACTAGCCACGGGGATAGGTGCATTTATTGCCGTTTTCCTGATGATTTTCCAGCCTTTTGGACTAGAACAAATTCCTTCTCAGTTTAGACTGCTTTATATATTAGGCTATGGTGGAATCACTTTTACCGCAATTCTTTTATTTCAGATGGGAGTTAAACAAATCTTTCCTGGATTTTTTAAGGAAGAATCCTGGACCACAGGGAAGGAGATGATAGAAAACCTCGGTATTCTACTTTTAATAGGTATGGGTAACTATTCCTATACCCTGATCATCGGAGGCGCTTTTTGGAGCTTTTCAAATTTTATCTTTTTGCTAATGGCTACCATGGCAGTCGGAATTTTCCCAATAACCGTCTTGGTTTTCCTCAGCTACGCCAAGGTGCTAAAGAGCAATTTGATGGAAGCCCAAAAAATGGAAATGGCTATCCAAAAAAGACCATTGACCACTGAAGCGGCTATTGTAAGTATCAGCTCAAAATATCAACAGGAAGATTTGTCCCTGCCTTTGTCAGAACTACTGTGGATAAGTTCAGCCGACAATTATGCTGAGGTAGTTGGTGTCCGAGATGGGAAAGTTAAAAAATCTTTGGTCAGAACAACGCTATCGGAATTGGAGGAAAGTTTATCAACAAAAGGAATATTACGGACACACCGGTCTTACATGGTTAATTTAAACCAGGTTATTCATATTAAGGGAAATGCCCAAGGTTATCAGCTTTTTTTCAAAGGATTTGAACAAGCCGTCCCTGTTTCCAGGAAATATGCCCCTCAGGTTAAAGCCTGGCTTAAAAAGCAAATTTGACATTTATCCCTAAACCTTGCTGCAAATCCCTAATTCAAGCATGGTGCCAATGGATCGGCTACTTTTGAAATAAAAAACGCCATGGAAAAGATTTTGCAGATTTTATTATTTATCCACATTGCAGCAGGGGTCTTTGCCTTATTGTCAGGAATTGCCGCCATTGTTTTTCCCAAAGGCAAAAAGGGACATAACATCAGCGGAAAGATATATTATTCGGCCATGATCGGGATAGGGTTAACAGCTTTTGCTATCGCCATTCCTAAAGGAAACATGTTTCTACTGATGATTGGTGGATTCAGTACCTACATGACACTGACTGGCTATCGGTTTTTGCAATTCAGGAGAAATAAGTCTTTGTGTTTTGGGTTTTGGGATTATTCCTTAATTATGATTGGCTTTACCACCTTGATCATTCCAAGCATTTACTTCACTCAGATTGGATGGGTAAAGATCGGCGGTTTTGCGGTAGTATTCGGTGTTTTTGGTTTGATATTAACGGGAATGCTATTTGGAGACCTGAGCATCGGAAAAAAGTTATCCACATACCCCAGCGCTTGGTTCTTACAAATGCATATAAGTAGAATGATGGGTGCTTTTATTGCCACAGTCACCGCATTCCTGGTACAAAACTGGCAGACTGATCCTGTATTTATAGCTTGGTTATTACCGACCGTGGTCTTCACCCCGCTAATTATTTATTACCAAAGAAAATACAAAGTGAACAAGCAGCATGTCAAAAAAGTCGGCATGCACTTATAATCATGCTGCATCAGGGCCATTGTTCCTTTAATTCAGTACACTACGCAATTACTGTTTTGAATTGATTGAAATAAGTTAGATTTTGCTTATCTGCAAATAGAGATCAGATGAGCAATTCTTCACTTAGCAGACAGCTTGGATTAATAGGACTGATAGCTACAGGGGTATGTTCCATGTTAGGAGCATCCATCAATGTGGTACCATTTATGATCCAAAGGCATGTCCCGGGCATAGGCCCATATGTAATTCACGCATTTGTTTTTGCTGCCATACCGGCTATATTAGCAGCCTTTGCCTATAGCATGTTGGCCACTGCCATGCCTAGGGCTGGTGGGAGTTATATTTATGCCAGCAGGGGTTTAAATTCTTATTTGGGTTTTGTGGCGAGCTTTTCCCAATGGTTTGGCCTTTCCATAGTCATAGGCGTAGTAGCCTATGTAACTGTTCCATTCATTCGGGATATTCTGGAAAATATGGGCTTGGCTGAATTAGCTGCATTTTTAGAAATAGGAGCGATAAGGGTTGGATTGGCATTGCTAATGGTTTGGGTTTTTGTTTGGGTCAATGTAAAAGGCGCCAAATCTTACGAAAAAACCATCATCCCACTGATGATACTTATGTTTTTAATGGGCTCAGTGGTCATTGTGACTGGTTTTTATTTTACACAAAATGATTTTGTTCAATCATTTCAGGAAAAAACAGGTCGCTTGATACAAACCGATGGACCTCTTGCATTTCATCTACCTACTTTCCTTTCAGCAGGAGCTCTATTATTTGCCAGTTTTATCGGGTTTGACAGCATAGCTCAAGCAGGAGGAGAAGCCAAAGACCCTATCAGAAAACTACCGTTGGCTATTGGCCTTACGATATTGATTGTTGGCGGGTATTACCTGTTTTTCACGGCTGCCGTTTACAGTACAGTCCCATGGTCATTTGTCGCAGAAGAAGCAATGAGTAAAGACATCACAGCTCCAGGACTTTTAGGCTACTTGTTACCGTCTTGGTTAACAGTCATCATAGTGGCAGGAGCGGCTATCGCCTTGATCAATGATTTGCCCGCCATGCTTTTATCGGTATCCAGGCTCATGTTTGCCTGGGCAGAAGATGGCATTTTCCCAAAAAGTATTACAAAAATCCATAGCAAATACCAAACGCCTTATTTAGCAGTTGTGTTGAGTGGGGTTATGGCGAGTTTGGGGATTTTAGGCAGTCATTT
Organism: Cecembia lonarensis LW9; assembly: GCF_000298295.1. GTDB lineage: Bacteria > Bacteroidota > Bacteroidia > Cytophagales > Cyclobacteriaceae > Cecembia > Cecembia lonarensis. The sequence goes on along the minus strand of NZ_AMGM01000030.1, from coordinate 27,823 downwards.
TGCCGGAGACTTCTTTTTGGGCATAGACATCATGGTGACGTCAATGATGGTCAACTTTCTTTTGATGTGTGTCACCTTATTAAGTATTTCTAAGGTAAACCCTCTACTATCCAAAGAAATTAAGGTTTTCCCTTCATCTTTAGGTAGGAATTTGGTTGGTTGGACAGGTACTTTGGTACTACTTACATTCCTACTTATCCACACCTGGAAAGACCTTCAATCAGAAACAGGTGCCTGGTACTTTCACTCTACCCCAATCTGGCTGATTGTAATGGCCTTGGCATCTTTAATCTTTTTTTACAAATACCGACAGATGAAGCAATCGGGCATTGATACAGAGTCTCTTTTCAAAAAACTACCTTAAGCATGACACAACTTTACACAGAACTGGCACCTGGTTTAAAGATTTCCCGCGTTTTGACTGGCCTATGGCAAATTGCCGATATGGAAAAAAATGGCAATAACCTTGACCCTGTGGCAACATCCCAACACATGGCTTCATACGTAGAAGCTGGTCTCAGCACATTTGACATGGCAGACCATTACGGTTCGGCAGAAGTCATAGCAGGAACATTCTCTACAAAACATGCGCTTGGTCCGAAGGCCCAAATGCTAACCAAATGGGTCCCTAAGCCAGGAAAATCTAGTAAGGCGGAAACAAGGGCAGCGGTAGAACTTTCTTTAGCACGTTTACAGGCAGAGCGAATCGACCTATTGCAATATCATGCTTGGAATTATCTTGATCCGACTTGGCTGGATCAGCTGTTTTGGTTGAATGAGTTGAGAGAAGAAGGTTTGATCCAGCATCTGGGCCTGACCAATTTTGATGCTGCCCATTTGCGCATCGCCTGTGCATCTGGCATTCCCATTGTCTCCAATCAGGTCTGTCATTCTGTGATTGACCAAAGGGCAAGCGGAGAAATGGCTGCAGTTTGTCAGGAGTTTGGGGTGAAAGTATTGGCCTTCGGCACCCTATGTGGTGGATTTCTTTCTGATAAATGGTTGGGAAAAGTAGCACCACAAGTTTCCACCGAAGCTACTTGGTCCCAAATGAAATATAAACGCTTTATTGATGCAGCTGGGGGTTGGGATAAATTCCAAAATTTATTGGAAATGATCCATCAAGTGTCCAAAAAACACAATATCTCCATCGCCAATGTGGCGACAAAATATATTCTGGATCAAGATTATGTCGGAGGCATCATCATTGGTGCAAGATTAGGAGAAAGTGCCCATGTAGAAGAAACCATGAAGCTTTTTGATTTTGAATTAGATGAGGAAGACAAAAATGTTATCCACAATGCACAGCAAGAATTGAGTCCTATTCCGGGTGATTGTGGAGATGAATACAGGAAACCACCTTTCTTGACAGCCTCGGGTGATTTAAGCCATCATTTGGAAAGTATGCCCAAACCCTATGAGGCCGTTGATGGACCTAAAGGCAGTACCAAAATATTCAGTGGCACACCCTGGGAACCTATGGCGGGTTATTGCCGTGCCCTTCGCAAGGGTGATCGGATTTCCGTATCCGGAACCACAGCTACCCATAAGGATAAACTGATCGGGGGAGATGATGCAGGTGCTCAGGCTTACTTTGTACTGGATAAAATAGAAGCTGCCATTGTTTCTTTGGGCGGCACATTGGAAGATGTCACAAGGACAAGAATATTTGTCCACCGTATTGAGGATTGGGAAGCAGTGGCCAAAGCACATGGAAAAAAATTTGCTGAAATTCAACCTGTTAATACTTTGGTAGAGGCAAAGCTGGTAGGAAAGGGATATTTAGTAGAAATTGAAGCAGAGGCAAATCTTTAACACACCGAATTCAAGCTTAATCAATAACATATGACCACGTTTAAAGGAGAAATTATGAGAAATACCTGGATAACTTTACTGGCATTGCTTGTTACGGCAACAAGTATTCTGGCACAAGAAGAGAAAAAGCCAATCAAAGATCCTTTGGTTTTTGAAACTTTACATGATGGTGTTTTCCATGGAAAAAGCATTAAATACAAAGCAATAGCAGGAGAAACCCACCTTAAGAATGGTGATGGAGAAACCGTTGCCGCATTATGGTCTACTGCTTACCTTAAAGAAGAACCTAATTCCGCCAAAAGGCCAGTAATGTTTATTTTCAACGGTGGCCCGGGCTCTGCCTCTGTCTGGTTACACATGGGGGTTTTCGGTCCAAAAATTGTCAAAGTAGATTCAGAAGCCAATGAAGATGATGGCGCTGCTCCTTTTGATATGGTCGATAATGAACTGGCCTTGCTGGACATCACAGACCTGGTGTTCGTAGATCCTATCGGAACTGGTTTTTCAACTATAGTTGGAAAAGGTAAAAATGAGGATTTCTGGGGTCTGAATGAAGATGCAAAGTCAATTGCACAGTTTATAAGGTTGTGGATAACTCAAAATCAACGCTGGCAGTCACCTAAATACATTGCCGGTGAAAGTTTCGGAACCACACGTGCGGCGGCCGTAACTGCAGCGCTTGAAGGTGGGGGACAGACCATGGCGCTCAATGGACTTATTTTGATTTCCCAAGCCTTGGATTATCAAGGCAGTACCTCTGTTCATGATAACATTGCTTCCTATTTTACCTATTTTCCGACCATGGCGGCCACGGCATGGTACCATGGGAAAGCAGGACAAGGCAAAAGTTTAGAGGATTTTGTACAAGAGGCAAGGGTATTTGCCTATCAAAGTTACTTACCTGCGCTTTATATGGGCAATCAGTTATCTACGACTGATAAAAATACTTTGGCTGATAAAATTGCTTACTTCACCGGTCTGGATAAGACCTACATCCTAAAGTCAGACAACCGCATTCTGACTTCACGTTTCAAAAAAGAACTATTGCGTGATGCAGGAAAAACCATTGGGACTTTAGATAGCAGATACCTAGGGGAAGAAGGAGATCAGACAGCTGACCGGCCAACTTTAGGAGATCCTTCCAGCTACGGTATTGATGCGGCATACACAGCAGCATTAAACGATTATTTTACCAGAAACCTAAAAGTGAAAGTTGACAGACCATATTTGACCTCCAATAGGGCCATAGGCGCTAAGTGGAACTGGAGACCCCTGCCTGAAGGTGCTTATTGGGAGCCTTCCTATGTGAATGTAGCCAGAACTCTTGGGGAGTCTATGCGTAGAAACAAAGACCTAAAAGTGATGGTAGCCAATGGATATTATGATCTGATTACACCGTTTCTTGATGCAGAATATACCTTTGCCCGTCATGATATTCCCATGGAAAGGGTTAAAATGACCTATTATGAGGGAGGGCATATGATGTACAACCACCGACCGGATTTTGAAAAATTGGTTAAGGATATCCGTAACTTCATGGATAAGTAAGCAGAAGCATTTATGTGCCTGCCTCACTGAGTTTTCATAGATGAATATGCCTTTTTTGTAAACAAAAATAGAACGAATTGCTTTATATCATCAGTTATGCGTATCTCCATTTCAACTCCGGTAGAGCAAGATTATTTAACTGTCAAATCAGGTTTCAATGAATCCCTATTTTTGAAGCTCAATCCACCTTTTCCTCCTGTCAAGCTCCTTCGTTTCGATGGTTCCTCTAAAGGTGATCAGGTAATTTTGGAATTGAATTTCCTTTTGTTCAAACAACAATGGATTTCTGACATCACGGAAGACCGGACAGATGCACATGAGTTTTATTTCATTGATGAAGGCATTAAGCTACCTTTCTTTCTTAAGTCCTGGAAACATAAGCACCGTATCGTAAATGCAGGTAAATACAGTATCATTGTAGATGAAATTGAATTTGAAGCACCTTTAAGGTTGCTGACCTTGTTACTCTACCCTGTGCTTTACCTTCAGTTCCTGTACCGCAAGCCTATCTATAAAAAAATATTCCGAATCAAATGATTCGGAAATTATCACAGTCGGGGATCTTACAGTCACCATATAAGACCAGAGAGTGGCTGGTGATGGCAGACTGAAACTCCCGTCCCATCGCTTCTTTGATCAAATTTAACCTTTCATCTGAAAACTCTCTAATTTTTCTGCATTGGTTACAGACATGGTGATCGTGATGCTTATAGGTCAAAGCCTGTTCGTATAAAGCCACTTTGTCCTTAAACTGATGTTTCACAGCCAATCCACATTCCACCAGTAAGTCCAATGTATTATAAATGGTGGCCCTGCTTATGGAATATCCTTTATTTCTCATCAGTAAAAATAAACCTTCAACATCAATATGTTCATCCTGGGGAAGTGCGTACAGTTCATCGATCACCGAAAACCTTTCTGGGGTTTTTCGGCTTCCTTGGCGGGCAAGGTAGTTTTCAAAAATTTTTTTAGCTTTATCTACAACTGATTTTTCTGCCATAATTACACTTATCGAAAATTAAATATGCAGGATTTTTACAAGTTTTCAAAAATATGTACGAGGGACAGTATCTAAAAGACGAAAATTTTTAACAGAATTAAATTTTTTTCTGAAAAAGACCAACAAGAAAGCCTTCTTACTGGTATAACAAGATGAAAAAGAAGCGTAATATTCTTATATTATACTCAAAACCAGACTTATTCACCTTTCATGATCAAAAATTCACTGCTCTTAAGCTGTTTGTTCATATTATTTCCAAGCCTATTAGTCATGGCTCAGGTACCCGGTTTTTATATGAAAGAACCAGGAAAAAAAATTGAAATACCCTTCCTCGCTTCCAATAATTTAATCATTTTACCTGTTTCCATCAACGAAGGTCCTCCTGTTAATTTTCTAATAGATACAGGGGTAAAAACCAACATACTTTTCAGTAAAACTATTGGGGATCAATTGGAACTTAATTATACCCGAAAATTGGATTTGGTAGGTGCTGATGGAACCACTGTATTGACGGCCAATGTCTCTCCGAGCAATCATCTAGACCTTGGGGATATTGAAGGCATACTGCAAACCATCTTGGTTTTGGATGATGATTTTTTTGAACTGGAGATGGTAATTGGTGTACCCGTCTATGGTGTAATCGGTTATGAGTTTTTCAAATACAACCCTGTCCGAATTGATTACGATAAAAGCTTGATCACTTTTTATGAATCAGGAAGATTAAAATGGCGACCCATTGGTTTCAGAAAAGTTGCCATGAAAATTGAAAATAGTAAGCCATATATTCATGGAAAAGTACGGCAGTTGGTTGGAGAGGATGTAGATGCCAAATTATTAGTAGATCTGGGTGCCAATCATGGCCTTTTACTGAATATGGAGACCTCAGATAAAATACAATTACCTCCCCAGTTCATAGAAAGTGATTTAGGGCGATCTTTGGGCGGTGACTTATTTGGTTTTGTTGGAAGGGTTAGGTCTTTGAAGTTTGGTGGGCTGAAGTTTAATAACATCATTACTTCTTTTCCAGAAGAAACAGAATTCAGCTATGTGATCAAAGAAAGCGGAAGACAGGGAAGTTTGGGCTCTGAACTCTTAGGAAGAACCAAAATCATTTTGGATTACCAAAGGGAGCGCTTTATGTTCAGAAGGGGCAATACTTTTAATAATCCATTTGAATTCGATATGAGTGGTATAACACCAAAAATGCTACCCACAGAAGAGAAAAGGTTTATTGTGGGCAACTTAAGAAAAGACTCTCCGGCTGCCTTGGCAGGAATACAAAAAAATGATGAATTTTTGGAAATCAACAGGGTTCCAGTAGATTTTTGGGAATTGGCAGATATGATCAAACTTTTCCGTTCTGAGGAGGAAAGGAAAATATCGGTTAAACTGAGAAGATACAGAAGTGATGACCCGGAGGATTTTGAAATCATCGAAACCAATTTTGAACTGAAAAGACAGATTTAAGAGGATTGACTATTGAACCAAACTTATCAATAGGATCGGTAAAAATTAGGGAGGAATCGTTATATTTGATGTCAATAGATCAGAAGTTTTTTAAAAATCTATTCATTTAGGATGCCCCACTCATGCCAGGTTATACAAGCATTAGTTTTCAAAATATACTCTTAACACTGAAGAAATATCAAGAAGGAACTTTTGAGCTCTTATATATTTCTTCTGAAGTTCGGAATCTTATAGGACAAGGCGAAAAATTCTACGAAGAGTCATTTTTCAATACTTTGTTCCCCACCCTCCCCCAAAAAGTTTTTGAATTCCTCTTTGCATCGTTGGGAACAGGAGAACGGTTCATTTGTCCTATCATCTTGAATGGAAACCTGTTTCGCTGTGTCCAAATTGAAGGTTATGTGATAGCTCAGGAGGATCACTCTTATCTTATCAATGTGTTGATATCTCCTATTGAATGGAATAGCAATATCAAATTTTCTTGGTTGATAAATAAGCATTCACACGAGGTTTATACAGGAATCCAACATGAGGCTGAGTTAAAAAACAGCCAAGAAGTACTTCAGTTTATCTGTAGAAAATTTGAATTTATAAAGGAAGATATTCTCCTGGAGTTTTTCAAAAAGAAAGGCTCCGGAACTCTACCTATTTTTCCTAATCATTTATACTTACAAAAAACCTCCTTAACTGATCAGTATTGCTTATTGGAATTGACCTATTCTCCGGTTCATGGCGAAAGCAAATTTGTAGATGAACTGCCTGATCTTATATTCTATGAATACGAATCCAAGGATGACAAACTCCTTATGAGTGGGGCTACAGAAAAAATTACCGGCTATCCCGATACATTTTTTTCTACCATAAGCGGTAAAAAGTGGGAGAATTTAGTCCATCCGGAAGATTTACATCTGTATCAAAGCCATTTGAATAAGGTGGGAAAATTTACATACCGGTTTCTGCATAGAAGTGGGTATTATATATTTTTAGAAGAAGAAATTAGACGGACTGATGAGAAAAATGGCTTGCTGTTAGGGGTTATTTCAGATGTCACAGCCCTTAAAGAGATTGAAAAAGATCTCTTACAAAAAAAGTCTGTTTTGGACGAGCTGACCGGTGTAGTTCCCGGTATGGTGTATTTGATGAAAACCAATTCAGATTTGAGCCACAACTTTCTGTATATCAGCGAAGGCTGCAAAAACTTATTGGGATTGGACCCAAAAAGTATCATCAGCAATGAAAGTAATTTTTCAAGTTTGGTACATCCTGAAGATATAGATGGGCTTTTAACGATTGATAGAGAAGCCTACCTGGAAGACAAAAAATTTGAAGCTTACTTTAGGATTATTACTCCCAAAGGAGAGGAGAAATGGCTTTATGGTGCCTCCAACCGGCTGAAACAATATCATAATGAGTCCATTTGGGCAGGTATTTTTGTAGATTTCACATACACCAAGCAAAAAGAATTAGAATCCATACAGAATTGGCAGTGGTATAAAACACTATTTGAAGAAAATCCTTTACCCATTTTTCAATACGATAAAGAAGGAAAAATTCTGGAAGTCAACAGAAGCTTTATAGAGAAAATTGATATTAAAGACAAAAACCTACTAGTAGGAAAAAACCTTTTTGATTTTTTAGGAAAAAACCCAATAAGGTCGGCTTACAAGCAAAGCCTAAAAGAAGGATTTGCACGATATGAGGGACCCTATGTCAGCCATTTTAACAATAAGCTTTTTCACCTGAGAATGACTTCCAAAACCATTGATGCTGGAGAAACATTCCAGGCCATTCTGGAGGATATCAGTGATCAGCAATATATCCATAATATCATTTCCCAATTGACCGAGAAAACTTCACGGCTTGGAGGGAAAGCTTTTTTTGATGAACTGACAAAATTTCTCAGCAATAAGCTGGAAATGTCACATTGTTTTATTGCCGAAGTTGATTCAAAAATAAAGCAAGCAAAAATCATTTCTTCCTATAAAAATGGGAAAAAGGGAGATAATTACGTCTATAAACTGGAAAACTCTCCTTGTTTGGATTGCCTGGAAAAAAACGAACCACATATCGTCCTGTCCAATGCCAAATCATTATACCCCAAGGATGAAGGCTTACAAAAAATGGATATTTCCACCTATATGGGCGTACCCATTACGGATATTAACCAAGTCAAACTTGGTATTCTTGTCCTCATGGATGAAAAGGCAAGGCCTTATAACCTGAACCTATCAAGTTTTCTCAAAATTCTAGCAGATAGAATTGGAGCTGAAATGGTTCGGATCAACTATGAACAGAAACTCGTGTCTTCAGAAATGCTCTTTAGAAGTATCGCAGAGAATTTTCCAAAGGGCACGGTCGAGGTTTTGGACAAAAATCTGATCTATGTATACGCTGAAGGAAAAGAGTTTAAAGACATGGGGATCAATCCTAGAGACCTCATCGGTACACCTCATCTTTCCAAGTATGGGGATTACATTTCCAATGAATTGAGGAAATACCTTGACAAGGTGCTCTTAGGAGAATCTGTGATGTTTGAAGTTTTCATCAATGAACAATACTATCTTAAAAGTGGTGTACCTCTAGAAAATAACAGCGGAGAAATTGACCGTATACTTTTGGTTACACAAAATATTACAGAAACCAAACTGGCCGAGGAAGAACGGGAGCAGCTCATTCGTGATCTCAAATCCCAAAATGAAGAATTGCAGCGGTTTGCCTATATCACATCACATAATTTAAGGGCACCTATTGTCAATATCACCTCCTTATTGGAACTTTATGATGATAAAAACCCACAAAATCCAGAGAACAAAGAAGTAATTGAGAACTTAAAAATTTCTACCTCGATTCTCAACGGAACTTTGGATGACCTCATAGAAGTCGTTTCCATCAAAAAGAATAAAGTACCCAAAATAGAGCGAATTGATTTTGGAAAACTTACCAAAAATGTGGAGAAAAGCCTATCCAAACAACTTAGGGATGCAAAAGCGATTATCCATCAGGATTTTTCAGAAGTTCCTGTCATAAATTATATTTATTCCCATTTGGAAAATTTTCTGATCAACCTGACCACTAATGCGCTGAAATACAAACATCCCGAAAGGACACCGGTAATCAAAATCAGCACTTACCTAAAAAATAATTTTGTGGTTTTGGAATTTGAAGATAACGGTATTGGAATAGACTTAGAGCGCTATGGTGATAGGCTTTTTGGACTGTATCAAAGGTTTCATTCGCATGTGGAAGGCAAAGGTTTGGGGCTTTACCTCGTCCGTGAACAAATCAGGGCACATGATGGCAACCTCAAAGTGGAAAGTAGCGTTGGAAAAGGCACAACTTTCAAAATTTACCTGAAAAATCTAAAATCTCCGGAATTGGGCAATCAAGATTACCTTTGAGGTTGATAAATTTGGCAAAATTTAATTTAGTAAAACCTAAAACACATGAAAAAAGCTTTTATTCCCATTCTCGTCATAGGATTGATTGGATTATTTGTCTATGTCAAAGCTGTAGGCGTTTACAATATGCTCGTCCAAAATGAAGAAAGTATCAACGGAACTTGGGCAGAAGTAGAAACACAATATCAAAGAAGGGCTGATCTAATTCCCAATTTGGTCAACACGGTAAGGGGTTATGCTGACTTTGAACAAGAAACATTAACCGGAGTTGTAGAAGCAAGAGCCAAAGCCACTTCTATCAATTTAAATGTTGATGAATTGACTCCAGAAAAACTTTCCCAATACCAACAAGCTCAGGACCAATTGAGCGGAGCCTTAAGCAGGTTGCTTGTTACCGTAGAAAGGTATCCTGATCTGAAAGCCAACCAAAGCTTCCTGGAACTTCAAGCACAATTGGAGGGGACTGAAAATAGAATTGCAGTGGCAAGGAGAAATTTTAACCAAACTGTACAGTCTTACAATGCCAACATAAGAACTTTCCCCAATAATGTTTTTGCAGGTTGGTATGGATTTGAAAGGAAAGGCTACTTCGAAGCAGCCCAAGGCGCAGAGACTGCACCCACCGTACAATTTTAAGCCTATGCCAGAGCGATTGTTTTCAGATCAAGACCGGGAAAAAATCATTTCTGCCATTCAGGAAGCTGAAAAAGCTACTTCCGGGGAAATACAGGTACACATAGAAAACCACTGCGGACAGAATGTGATGGACAGGGCTGCTGAAGTTTTTGAAACCCTCAAAATGCATAAAACCAGGGAAAGAAACGCCGTTCTGTTTTACTTGGCTGTAGAAGACCATCAATTCGCCGTTTTAGGAGACTGTGGTATCAACGCTGTTGTTGCTGAGGGTTTTTGGGAAAATATTAAGCATCAAATGATAGCAGATTTCAAAGAATCCAAATTCACGACAGGATTGTGCAAAGGTATAAATCTCTGTGGGCAGCAGCTCCAATCCCATTTCCCTTATGACGAAAAAGGCGATACCAACGAGTTGCCTGATGAAATTTCTTTTGGTTGATAAAATGTACAACAAATCCATTATTCTCTTTTTATCCGTTTTCTTATTGACAGGAGTTGTTTGGGCGCAGGGTGATTTTCCTCCAGTACCAAATCCGCCAAAATTGGTCAATGACTTCACCAATACGCTATCAGCCAGTGAAAAGGACCGGTTGGAAAGGAAATTAGTGGCCTACAATGACTCCACTTCTTCTCAGGTTACGATTGTAATGATCCGGTCATTGGGGCCTTATGAAATCAGTGACTATGCTTTTCAATTGGGAGACCGCTGGGGCATAGGCCAAAAAGACAGGGACAATGGCGTTCTGATCCTTGCCGCCATGGAAGACAGGAGGGTTTTTATTGCCACAGGCTATGGCATGGAGGGAGTTATCCCGGATATATTGGCAAAAAGAATCGTGGACCAATTAATTGTACCCAACTTCAAAATGGGAAACTATTATACCGGTCTGGATAAATCCACGGATATGATATTCAAATTGGCATCCGGGGAGTACAAAGCCAAACAAGTAACGAATACAGGGGATCATGGAGGTGCATTGGTTTTCTTTCTCTTGTTTATCTTCCTTTTCATCATTCTTCCTTTGATCAAAAACAAAAAGGACAACAATAACCATATGGGAGGAAGAGGGGGATCAATTGACATTTGGACAACCATCATGTTGGCCAATATGCTCAAAGGTGGGAGTAAAGGAAAATACGGGGATTTCCGAACCGGAAAAGGATCCTTTGGTGGTGGATTTGGAGGAGGTGGTTTCGGTGGATTTGGAGGGGGTTCCTTTGGAGGAGGAGGTGCTGGTGGAAGCTGGTAAGCAAGAAATTCAAGTGGATTCTTCCTTCCTTTATGCATTTCAGGTGAAAAAAAGTCAAGCAGGTTAAACCCTAAATTAGTTTCTTCCAGCAGCCAATACGGCCAAATCTATACTGCTGGCATGAGCTGACCAAAGCACATTGGCGCAAGTGGCTAAAGTGGCTCCGGTGGTCATCACATCATCTACCAATAGAATTTTTTTCCCTAGCACTTGCTTACCATTTTTGATTTGAAATACATCAGCTACATTGGCCAAGCGCTGCAGGCGGGATTTTTTGGTTTGTGTTTCTGTAAACTGTATCCTTTCTAAGTCCATGCTTACGGGAATTTCCAAGGCTTCACTAAGACCCAATGCAAATTGTTCACTTTGGTTATATCCCCGACGTTTTTGTTTCAAAGGGTGCAGAGGTACAGGAGTGATTTGGTCCCAAAAAGGTTGAAACCCATGTTCCTTCAGTAAGTAACCATAAATTCTCCCAAGCTCAACTCCTATTTCAGGTTTGTTTTTGTATTTGAGCTGATGCAATAGCTTTTGGCTATCTCCTTTTTTGGTAAACCTTAGAAAAGCCATTACCCTTCCCGTTTGGGTTAGGCCCATCAGCTTGACTTGCAAATCATTTTGATGGGGCTGCAGGTGGTAATGGGTAATGGGAAGGGAAGCAATGCACCATTTACAAAGTTGTATTTCGAAGTCATAAAGGCTCCTTTTACAAAGACAGCAGGTCTTTGGGAAAACAAGGGATAAAAAATCTTCAAAAATAGGGAAACGCATTTCCAAAAAGGCTTGTTAGAACTGAATGACAGTAAAATACCTGTTATATTTGCAGGTTAAATTAAGAACTTAAAATTTAATGAATTTAATAGAAGAATTCAATGCCTATAGGAGCGAAATGAATGAAAAAATCATGGCTTCTGACAATAAAGTGATCAAAAGGTTTTTCAACCTAGACACCAATACCTATGCTGATGGCGCTGTAGATGTCAAAACAAAGGAAATGATCGGTTTGGCATGTTCTATGGTACTGCGTTGTGACGATTGTATCAAATATCATTTGGGCAAATCTTATGAAGCAGGTTTGAACAAGGAAGAGGTATTTGAAGTATTTTCTATAGCAACAATCATAGGGGGTTCTATTGTAATACCCCATTTGAGAAGGGCTGTAGAGTATTGGGAATTATTGGAAAAAGAAGGAAGACAGGATGTATAAAAAAGATCTTGACCTGGAGAAACGCTGGAGTAAGTTACTTCAGGGACTTGCTGAATTGGTCGGAAAAAAACCCAGTGACCTGAATGGGGTTCTGTTTTTAATCGGCGTGCAGGAACTGGGTCAAGGAAACAAAACCTTTTCCAAAGAGCAGAAACAAGACCTGATGCATATAGCGATTTGTAAGGTATTGAGCTATGCAGGTTTTTATGAATTGGATTATATAGATCAGGACGGCTGGCCCCATTGGAAACTCATGAAAAAACTTCCGCATTTTGACATTTTAGAACAAGAAAAACTCCTCAAAATTCAGGTATTGGAGTATTTTGAGAAAGAATTTGACGTAGAAATTAAGTAAGGATCAGTAAATTGTAGCATAAAACCACTAAAATTAAATGAAAATCGTATCCTATAATGTCAATGGTATAAGGGCTGCACTAAACAAAGGTTTTGCCGAATGGCTCAAGCAGGAGGACCCTGATATTATTGGTTTACAGGAAGTTAAAGCTTTGGAAAATCAATTTGATACGCGCATATTTGAAGATATGGGATATCATATTTATTGGTTTCCCGCTGTTAAGAAAGGATACAGTGGTGTAGCGATATTGAGTAAGGTAAAACCGAAAAACATAGCCTATGGCATGGGTTTATCCGTATATGATGATGAAGGTAGAATGATCAGGGCAGACTATGAAGATTTTTCATTTGTATCTGCTTATTTTCCTTCAGGAACTACCGGAGATGTGAGACAGGATTTTAAATACCAATTTCTTGATGATATCTACGGGTATACACAGGACTTGATTCAGGGCTACCCTAATTTGATTCTCAGCGGGGATTATAACATCTGTCATAAACACATTGATATCCATAATCCAGTATCCAATAAGAATTCTTCTGGATTTCTTCCGGAAGAAAGGGCATGGATGGATAAGTTTACCAGTTCAGGCTTTGATGACAGCTTTAGGATGTTCAATCAAGATCCGCATCATTATACTTGGTGGAGCTATAGGGCAGGATCAAGAGGAAAAAACTTAGGTTGGCGTATTGACTATCATATGACCACATCAGGCATGAAAGATAGGATTAACAATTCAGTGATTTTACCGGATGCACAACATTCAGATCATTGCCCTATTCTCATAGAAATAGATAATTAAAAGAAAATACAAACATTAATTTATCCATAAAACCTTGATGAATTCTATTAAAATTTCAATCCCTTCTATAATTGAGAATATCAAAATCATAGAGAGTTTCATTGATAATGCCAGGGAAAAATATGCCATCAATGATGACATTTATGGAAATATTATGATTTCTGTTACAGAATGCGTGACCAATGCCATCGTGCACGGTAACAAATTGGATGGTAGCAAAAAGGTAAACTTAGAATTACACCTTAATGATGAGGAAATTCAGTTTATCATTACCGATGAAGGCAAGGGGTTTGATTATGTCCACTTAGATGACCCTACAGCACCAGAAAATTTAGAAAAAGCAGGAGGTAGGGGAATATTTATCATGAAACACCTTTCAGATGACGTCAAATTTGAAGATGAGGGTAGAAAAGCAATATTAACATTTTACGTGTAATATGGCCATCCTCTTTTTTGAAGAAGACATTCGCTTTCCTTTGAAGGGAAAAAACAAATACAAAAATTGGTTGAGGAAAATTGCATCAGACCAAAATAGGAAAATCAAAGAATTGAATTACATATTCTGTTCGGATGAATACCTATATCAAATCAATGTAGAATACCTGAACCATAAAACATATACTGACATCATAACATTTGATAATACTGAAGATAGCAAAACTATAGAAGGGGATATTTTCATCAGTATAGAACGCGTAAGGGAAAATGCGGAGATAGAAAAAATTGATTTTGAAAAAGAACTACTCAGGGTCATGAGCCATGGATTACTACATCTCATGGGCTACAAGGATAAAAATCAAGAAGATCAAATTGAAATGAGAAAAATGGAAAACAAGTCCATTGGACTCTTTTCTTCCTGATGTTCCACGTGGAACATCTCAAGAATCAAAAACAAATCATTTATTTAATCATCAAGTGTTCCACGTGGAACACCTATTAAAAGGAAAAAGAATGTTTCCAGAATATGATGTAATCGTAGTAGGGGCAGGTCACGCTGGCTGTGAGGCGGCCAATGCTGCTGCCAAAATGGGTGCTAAAGTCCTTTTATGCACCATGAACATGAACACGATTGCCCAAATGTCCTGCAATCCAGCTATGGGAGGCGTAGCTAAAGGACAGATAGTAAGAGAAATTGATGCACTAGGAGGTATGTCAGGAATTATTTCTGATAAATCCATGATACAGTTTCGCATGCTCAATAGATCAAAAGGTCCTGCTATGTGGTCACCAAGAACACAAAATGACAGGATGCGATTCGCTGAAGAATGGAGATTAGCTTTAGAAAGGACACCTAATGTTGATTTCTGGCAAGAAATGGTAAATGGGATTGTAGTAAAGGAAAATAGGGTAGTGGGCGTAAAAACAGGAATTGGACTTGAAATTAAAGCAAAATCTGTGGTGCTTACAAATGGTACATTTCTAAACGGTATTATACATATAGGAGAAAAACAATTCGGAGGGGGAAGAACTGGAGAATCAGCAGCAAAAGGAATTACAGAACAATTGGTATCCCTAGGTTTTGAAGCAGGAAGAATGAAGACTGGAACTCCTCCAAGGGTCGATGGACGCTCCTTAGACTACAGTAAAATGGAAGTTCAAGAAGGAGACAGCCAACCGGAAAAATTCTCTTATTCAGATGAAACAAGCCCCTTACAAGAACAGAGGAATTGCTGGATCACTTATACCAATAAAAGTGTTCACGAAACATTAGAGACAGGATTTGACAGATCACCTATGTTCAATGGGCGAATTCAGGGATTAGGTCCTCGATACTGCCCATCAATAGAAGATAAAATCAACCGTTTTGCTGAAAGGGAAAGACATCAGATCTTTGTCGAGCCAGAAGGCTGGAATACTGTTGAAATTTATGTCAATGGCTTTTCTACTTCCTTACCAGAAGATGTACAACACAAAGCCATGCGCAAGATACCTGGGTTTGAAAATGCTAAAATGTTCCGTCCAGGGTATGCTATAGAGTATGATTTCTTTCCACCCACTCAATTGAAATTGACCTTAGAAACACATTTGGTTGGAAACCTCTACTTCGCTGGTCAAATCAATGGTACTACAGGATATGAAGAGGCAGCATCACAGGGCCTTGTGGCAGGCATCAATGCCGCTTTGAAAATTAAAGAAGCAGAGCCATTCATCTTAAAAAGATCAGATGCATATATAGGTGTTCTTATAGATGATTTGATCAATAAAGGTACAGAAGAACCCTATAGGATGTTTACATCAAGAGCTGAATTCCGTCTTCTTTTAAGACAAGACAATGCAGATTTGAGATTGACGCAATTAGGACATCAAATAGGGCTTGCAGATGATGTAAGGATGGAGAAGATGTTGGATAAGAAATCAGATACATCCAAGTTGATTAATGATCTAAAACAAAAGAAATTATCTCCCGAAAACATCAATATGGGACTAGAGGAGTTTGAGACTGCTACCATTAGGGAAAAAGTCACCATTGAAAAACTACTCAAAAGACCACAATTAGGCTTAAAAGAGATAATGAACCTAGATTCAGAAATCAAAACCTATTTAACCAAATACCCAAAAGAGGTACTAGAACAAGCAGAAATACAAATCAAATACGAAAGCTACATAGATAAGGAGCAACAAATGGTGGAAAAGTTAAACAGTATGGAGAACTTCAAAATACCTACCACATTTGATTATTTGTCTGTTCCGGCACTATCAGCAGAAGGAAAACAGAAACTTCACAAGATAAAGCCAGAAACATTAGGACAAGCTTCACGCATCAGTGGCGTTTCTCCAGCAGATTTGTCCATATTGACAGTATATCTAGGAAGATAATGAATACAATGGAAAGATTGAACAAATGCCCACTCTGTAAAAGTGGGCTTTTTCTTAATCTTCAGGAGGTCGTAGACCATTCCATATCAGGAGAAAAATTTATGCTTTGCCAGTGCAGTAATTGCCAATTGATTTTTACAAATCCAAGACCGGATATAGAGCATATAGCACAATATTATCAATCAACAGATTACATATCACACCAAGATCAATCAAATAACCTCACAAATTTTATTTATAAGCAAGTACGAAAAATAACAATTAAGCAAAAAGTATCTTGGCTAAATCAATACAATGAAAAAAAAGGAAATTTACTGGATATAGGATGCGGAACAGGTTACTTTTTGGAAGCGGCGGCTAAAAATGGTTGGTCAGTATCTGGTATAGAACCAGATCAGACCGCCAGAAAATTAGCCAAGAATAAAAAAATCAAAGTTAAAAAATCAATTTCCGAGTTATTTAAAAAAGATCAATACCAATGTATCAGCCTATATCATGTCTTAGAACATATACATGAGCTTAGGAAAACTGGTAAACAGCTGTCTAAAATGCTCAAAAATGGGGGAACTTTAATGATAGCAGTTCCAAATATTAATTCCTATGATGCCAAATATTACGGACCATATTGGGCAGGATTAGATGTACCAAGACATCTTTATCATTTTACCCCAGAAACAATACAACAATTTGCTGAACTAGTTGGGTTAAAAATACAGGCAATCATTCCCATGAAATTTGACAGTTATTATGTATCCTTATTATCAGAAAAATATCAAAAAGTCAAATCAAATATAATCCAACAATATAGCCATGGGTTAATTACAGGACTAAAATCAAATCTTTGGGCTAAAAATAACCAAGACAATTATTCAAGTATATTGTTTATTTTAAAGAAAGTATGAAATATTTAATACAAATATTAAGCTTTATTTTAATTATTTCATTGTATTCCTGTGCAAAACAGAGTACACCTATGGGTGGCCCAAAGGACGAGGAACCACCTATCTTACTTTCAATTAATCCCAATAACGAATCAACAGATGTACGTACCAATATCATTGAAATTGAATTCAATGAATACATAGCGCTAGAGAATCCCAATAAGCAAATCATCATTACACCAAGGATTAAGAAAGAAGAAATGGAAGTAACGGCTAATAAAAACCGTGTAACCATAAAAATGAATCAAGATCTAGAAGACAGTACCACTTATGTATTCAACTTTCAGAACAGTATTAAGGATATCACAGAAGGTAATGTACCACCTGATTTAAGGTTGGTATTTTCCACAGGCCCAGACATTGATAGCCTGACATTTTCGGGTAAGGTAGATTATATGTTCCACCAAAGAGACCCAAAATTAAAAGATATCTACGTGGGGTTATACGAACTCAACGATACAACAGATGTTTTAACAGCCCCTCCTTATTATATAGGATCAACTGATTCGATAGGTCGATTTACATTGACAAACATCAAGGCAGGAAAATACAAAGCATATGCCTGGCATGACCCCAATAATTCATTAAAGGCAGAAGAAAAACAAGAAGCTTATTCATTCATCATTGATACGTTAAATATCAACGAAAACTTATCGGGAGCACAATTCTATTTAAACAAAGCGGATTTATCAGAATTTAAAATTAATAGGGCTTCGACAATAGGAACAAATTATGACGTCGTTCTGAGTAAATTTCCAGTGGATATCAAAATAGGCCATGAAGCACTAAACGAAAATATATTTTACAGAAGAAATGATAAAACCATTCGTTTTTACCATACAAGACTTACAAATGACAGTACCGCAATAAACCTCAATTTAAAAGATTCAACGGGAATCTCACTGGATACAGTCATATACGCAAAATTTGAAGAGAGTGATAGGAGAAAAGAAGAACTAGAACTTAAAGTAGGGGGGAAAAAGAACTTTTTGGATGCACTTATTGCAGAACTAACATTCAACAAGCCCATTAAAGCCATCAATTATGATTCATTATATATAAGATATGATACAGCTTCAATAATACCAATAGAAAAAGAATGGATCTATTTTAAAGACAGTATAGACAGAACAGTTTTAAATATTGCATGGACAGTACCAGATACCATTAGTAAAGAGACCTTTATATTATATGTAGGAGATTCAACATTTTCCGATGTAGAAGGCATATTTAATAAAGAGAAAGTCGAAACATCATTTAGAAAATTAAATAAAGAATCCTTATCTGATCAAATTAATATAAAGGTTAATACAGATGAATTACCAATAATCATCCAAATACTTACAAAAAGAGATGAAATATTAGAAGAAAGATATTTAGAAGAGAAGAATGAGGTGACTCTAAACCATGTTGAACCTGGAACTTACTACATACGGGCTATCGTAGATCGGAACAAAAACAGAAGATGGGATACTTCAAACATGCATCAAAACAGGTATGCTGAACCTGTATATTATATGGAAAATGAAGGAGCAGATAACCCAAGAGATGTAACAATCAGAGGAGGTTGGTCATTGGATTTGACCATAGAACCATATTTACCACAGGGAATAAATAAGGAAAATACAGCCATTCAGGAAAAAAATAATGTCGATAACCTATGATTTTTTTGTGGAAATCTGTCAATAACTTGAGCATAACTTAGAACTTATCCCAAGACCTCATAAGGTCTTGGGATTTTTATTGACCAGTGTAAAATAACTACCCATTTATCAACAATGACAAACAATTTTTTCAACGCATAATTGTATACAATTAGAAAATCAAATGTTACCAACATCTTCATACAAAAAATATTTAAAGCATAGAAAAACAGATACTAAGCGATCACAATTATTGTGAATAAATAGTGGATAGCAATTGATTAAATTAGAAATAAGCTGTGGGTTAAAATTTGGATTTATTTTATCAACAAATCCACAGCATAATAACTTTAATAGTTTTTATTTAAATAAATAAAATAATATATATATAAGTCTGTGGATTCTAAAATCTAACGATTTTGTTTTAATGAAAGGTTTTTCATATTTTCAAAAAGTGTAACCCAAAATAATATGCAAATCACCAGACTATTTGACCTCATCAATCATCAGATTGCGACTTATGATAAGAAAGTTGCATTAGCTCAAAAATTAGATGGACAGTGGAAAACATATTCTTCCAGGGATCTAAAAAAAATTGTAGACAACCTAAGTTTGGCATTTTTAGCCACTGGCATTAAAAAAGATGACAAAGTAGCCATTATATCTAATAACAGGCCTGAATGGAATTTTATTGATTTGGCTTTGCAACAAATAGGAGCGATTTCTGTACCCATGTATCCAACAATTTCTGCTGAGGATTATAATTACATTTTCAACCATGCTGAAGTTAAACAGATTTTTGTTGGAGATGCAGAAATTATGGAGAAAGCCCGTGAAGGCTCCAAAGAAATGGATGTGCGAATTATTTCTTTTGATAAGCTAGATGGATGCGAATATTGGGAAGACTTCATGGCGAAAGGAGAGGCGGGTAATTTGGCAGAGTTAGATGCCAAAAAGGAGGCTGTCAAATCAAATGATCTTTTTACCATCATTTATACCTCTGGTACTACAGGTAGACCAAAAGGAGTTATGCTCACCCATGCCAATGTGATACACAATTTATTTGCCGTTGAAGATAGGATAGTAGCTCCTCCAGGAGAAGGAAAAGCATTGAGTTTTTTACCACTCTGCCATATATATGAGCGTACAGGATCTTTTGCTTTTCTTTATATGGGCATATCCATTTACTATGCTGAAAGTATGGAGACCATTGGTGATAATCTGAAGGAAATACAACCCCATGTATTCAATACTGTACCTAGGCTTCTGGAAAAAGTTTATGATAAAATTGTATCCAAAGGCTATGAATTGACCGGAGTAAAAAAATCTCTGTTTTTTTGGGCGCTCAACTTAGGTTTGAAATATGAACCCAACAAGGATCAAGGAGGATGGTACAACTTCCAATTGAAATTGGCCAATAAAATCATATTCAGTAAGTGGAGAGAAGCTTTGGGTGGTAATATCATGCAAATTAATTCAGGAGCCTCTGCTTTACAGCCCAGGTTGGCCAGGGTATTTTGGTCTGCTGGTATTCCAGTTTGTGAAGGGTATGGTTTGACTGAAACCTCTCCCGTGGTTTCTGCTTCCATTTGCAATTTAGATGATATCAGAATTGGTATGGTGGGAAAAATCGTCAAAGATGTCCAAGTCAAAATAGCGGCAGATGGAGAAATTCTCGTTAAAGGTCCTAATGTCATGCAGGGATACTATAAACAACCTGAACTAACAGCTGAAGTAATTGATAATGATGGCTGGTTTCATACTGGTGATATTGGTGAATTACATGAGGTAGAATACCTTAAAATTACAGATAGGAAGAAGGAGATGTTTAAAACCTCTGGTGGTAAGTATATTGCTCCACAACCTATGGAGAATAAATTTAAAGAGTCTCCCGTAATAGAACAGATCATTATTGTAGGTGAAAATAAAAATTATCCTGCAGCTTTGATTGTTCCCAGTATTCTCGGTTTACAGGATTGGTGTAAGCATAAAGATATTCCTTATACTACAGATGAAGAAATGTTGGAGAAGCCAGAAATCATTGAAAAGTTTCAAAAAGAAGTTGATAATCTGAACAAGTATTTTGGTAAATGGGAGCAGGTCAAACGGTTTAAAGTACTTAATAGCCAATGGGGCGTAGAAACAGGTGAATTGACACCAACCATGAAGCTCAAACGTAAAGTCATACACAGTAAATTTTCCAAAGAAATTGAGGCCTTGTATAGCTAATATATCTAGAAACTTATTTTGATAAAATAGGTATTTTCAATACTTATACATCTTTAAAAACTATATTTTGATTAAAATCAGAATATAGTTTTTTTTATTTCATCTTTGATTGTTTAATATTTCTTATGCATGCATAACTTTTTTTAAAAATAGTATGCATGCATACAATCTTTTTTGTAACTTGGACGTATGAAAGATAAGCCTATGAAGCGTGAAGACACAGTTGATTACCATATCAAAAGCGCTTGGCATGCCATTTCCAGGATGTACAATCAGAAAGCGGCACAGGAAGATTTTACCACTTCTATAGGATTCGTACTGATAAATATCAATTCTAAAGAAGGAACCCCGGCCACCAAGATTGCACCTCTGATGGGACTGGAAGCAAGAAGCTTGACAAGGATGCTCAAGAATATGGAGGAGAAAGGTTTGATCTTTAAAAAACCGGATCCGGTAGACAAACGCTCTGTCCGGATTTTTCTGACGCCGGAAGGAAAAAGGAAAAAAGAAATATCGGTTCAGACCATCAAAGAATTCAATTTGGCGGTGAGAGAATTGGTATCAGAGGAGGAGCTGGAAACCTTTTTTGGTGTTTTTTACAAGATCAATCAAGTAATTGAAAATTTTCAATCAGAAACTATAAACCCCAATGCGTACGATAATCAATTGTACGGACTCTAAAACCAAAAAAATATGAAAAGAACCATTAAGAAAGTTGCCATTTTAGGTTCGGGTGTAATGGGATCAAGAATTGCCTGCCACTTTGCCAATATAGGTGTGCAGGTTTTATTGCTTGATATCGTTCCTTTCGAACTGAATGAAGACGAGCAAAAGAAAGGGTTAAGCCTTTCGGACAAATCGGTACGTAACAGATTGGTGAATACAGCCCTTCAGAATACCTTGAAGTCAAAGCCTGCTTCCCTTTATGATGCGTCCCATGTATCCAGGATAACTACAGGAAATTTTGATGATGATCTTCCAAAAATCAAAGATTATGATTGGGTCATTGAAGTGGTCGTGGAGAAATTGGATATTAAAAAATCCCTTTTTGATAAAGTAGAACAATACCGAAAACCAGGTTCATTGATCACTTCCAATACTTCAGGTATTCCCATGCAATTGATGTGTGAAGGCAGATCCGAAGATTTTCAAGCGTATTTTGCAGGTACACACTTTTTCAACCCACCAAGATACCTCCGCTTGCTTGAAATCATCCCAGGTCCAAAAACCAAGCCTGAAATTGTGGATTTCCTGATGGATTATGGAGACAGGTACTTGGGCAAAGAAACAGTATTGTGTAAAGATACTCCTGCCTTTATCGCCAACCGGATTGGGGTCTATGCCATTATCTCAGGTATGCATGCCATTGAGAAAATGGGCATGGGCGTTTCCGAAGTAGATAAACTGACCGGAACAGTGATTGGCCGTGCCAAATCGGCCACTTTTAGAACCATGGATGTGGTGGGTTTAGATACCACGGTCAATGTAGCTAATAACTTGTATAAGACCCTTACCCATGATGAATCAAGGGATAAATTCCAGTTGCCCAATATTGTCAAAGTACTTTACGACAACAAATGGTGGGGAGACAAAACCGGCCAGGGTTACTTCAAAATGATCCGTCATAAGGATGGCTCCAAAGAATTAAAGGAATTGGACCTTAAAACTTTTGAATACAAGGATGCTGAAAAGCCAAAATTCAAAGCTTTGGAAGCTTCCAAGGAAATTGATGATCTGAAAAAGCGGATCAAGTTCCTGGTGAACTTTGATGACCGAGCCGGAGAATTTTATAGGGCATCTTTCTATGACTTATTTAAATATGTATCCCACCGCATACCTGAAATTGCTGACGAATTGTACAGAATTGATCAGGCAGTATCCGCAGGCTTTGGCTGGGAATTAGGTCCATTTGAAACATGGGATGTGCTCGGCGTAAAAGAGACCGTCGAGAAAATGGAAGCTGCCGGTGAAAAAGCAGCAGCTTGGGTTCATGAAATGCTGGCAGCAGGCCATAGCTCCTTCTATAAAGTCGATGGTGGGGTTAGAAAATATTATGACATCCCCTCCAAATCCTACAAGGCCATTCCTGGAACAGATGAATTTATTCTATTGGATACGCTTAAAGGAGCCGATAAGAAAATATGGGGCAATGCCGGTGCCAGTATTTATGACATGGGCGATGATGTCATTGGGTTGGAATTCCACACCAAGATGAATGCTTTGGGCCAGGAAGTGATCGAAGGTATCAATACCGCCATCAACATGGCAGAAAAATCCTACAAAGGCCTTGTAATCGGTAACGAAGGTGCCAATTTCTCGGCAGGTGCCAACCTTGCCATGCTCTTTATGTTTGCCGGTGACCAGGAATTTGATGAGATCAACCTGATGATTGCAGGTTTCCAAAATACCATGATGCGTGCCAGGTACTCTTCCATTCCAGTAGTAGTCGCACCTCATAATATGGCTCTGGGAGGAGGTTGTGAACTTTCTTTACATGCCGATGCTATACAAGCGCATGCAGAACTGTATATGGGGCTGGTTGAATTTGGCGTAGGCTTGATTCCAGCAGGAGGAGGTACCAAGGAAATGACTCTGAGATTTTCCAATGAGATCAAATCCGGAGATGTGGAATTGAACCGCTTACAGGAATATTTCATGAACATTGCTACGGCCAAAGTGTCCATGTCTGCTGCTGAGGCCAGAGGTTTGGGGTACTTACAGGCTAAGGATAGCATCACTTTGAATAGGAAGCGGGTCTTGGCCGATGCCAAAGCCAAGGTACTTGCATTGTATGAGTCAGGTTATACACAACCGGTACAGCAGACCGATGTCAAAGTCCTAGGTAAATCTTCCCTGGCCTTGTTTGAAGCAGGGATTACCGGCATGTTGTATGGAAAGTATATTTCAGAGCATGATGCCAAGATTGCCAGAAAACTGGCCTGGGTGATG
This sequence comes from Cecembia lonarensis LW9, assembly GCF_000298295.1. Classification (GTDB taxonomy): domain Bacteria; phylum Bacteroidota; class Bacteroidia; order Cytophagales; family Cyclobacteriaceae; genus Cecembia; species Cecembia lonarensis. The sequence continues at coordinate 3,766 of NZ_AMGM01000030.1, read as the reverse complement.
TCCGGTGGTGACCTTTCTTCTCCTACAGAAGTAAGTGAGCAGTACTTACTCGACCTTGAGCGTGAGGCCTTCTTGAGCTTGACCGGTGAGAAAAAGACGCTGGAGCGCATACATAGTATTTTGTTTAAGGGAAAACCGTTGAGGAATTAGAAGCGAGAGACGAGAAGCGAGAAACTAGAGACAAGAGACAAGAGACAAGAAGCAAGAATCAAGATGGATTTGAGTACAGAAGATGTTTAACCTAAAAATTAAAAGAGATGAGAAGGAAGCATAATTTTAAAAATTTGAAAGTTTGGGAAAAGTCCGTGGATTTGGCTGTAAAGGTTTACCAGGTCACGAATGAGTTTCCGAATGAAGAAAAATTTGGCATGACTTCTCAAATGAGAAGATCTAGTGTTTCTATTCCTTCCAATATTGCTGAAGGAACAGCAAGAAATACTTCTAAAGCTGTTTTAAACTCATTGGATATTAGTTTAGGTGAAAGCTTCGAACTCGAAACCCAAGCGATCATTGCTCACAGGGTTGGTCTTTTGGATCAAAAAACTTTTGATGAATTGGGGGTAGATCTCTCTGAAGTCCAAAGGATGATCCACGGTTTCATGCAAACACTTGAATCCAATCCTTACTAGCTACAAGTCTTGATTCTTGGCTCTTGATTCTTGATTCTTATACATTCGGAGTATAGAAAAAACCAATATTAACAATAAACGCATTAGAACATAGACGAAATGGAAGCATACATCATAAACGGATATAGATCAGCGGTGGGAAAGGCCAAAAAAGGAGGCTTTCGCTTCTACCGCCCGGATGACCTGGCAGCAGATGTCATCAAACACTTAGTAGCAAGTACGCCTGGCCTGGAAGCAAAATTGGTAGATGACCTGATTGTGGGCAATGCCATTCCCGAAGCGGAGCAGGGCATGCAGATGGGAAGAATGATTTCCCTATTGGCTTTGGGAATTGATAACCCGGGCTTTATCATCAACCGCTACTGTGGTTCCGGTCTGGAGGCTATCGCCCTGGCTGTCGGAAAAATCAAAGCAGGAATGGCAGATTGTATCATAGCCGGTGGTACAGAATCCATGTCATTGCTCCCTATGATGGGTTACAAGACTGCCCTCAACTGGAAAATTGCTTCCCAAACCCCCGATTATTATCTAAGCATGGGATTGACGGCAGAAGAACTGGCCAAAGACTACGAAATCACCCGTGAGCAAGCGGATGAGTTTTCGGTGCGTTCCCATGACCGAGCCTTGAAAGCCATAGCAGAAGGCAAGTTCAAGGATGAGATCGTTCCTGTAGAAGTGGAAGAAACTTACCTCGACGAAAAAGGCAAAAGAAAAACCAGGAAATATATTGTGGATACAGATGAAGGGCCAAGACCTGGTACCTCGATTGAAGGGCTTTCCAATCTGAAGCCAGCCTTTAAAATGGGCGGTCAGGTGACAGCGGGTAACTCTTCTCAGACTTCTGATGGTGCTGCATTCGTCCTGGTAATGTCAGAAAGAATGGTAAAGCAATTGAACCTGGAACCTATCGCGAGAATGATGTCCTATTCCGTGGCAGGTGTAGAACCGCGCATCATGGGTATAGGTCCTAAGGAGGCTGTGCCAAAAGCTTTGAAGCAGGCGGGGCTGACCTTGGATAAAATCGACCTGATTGAACTGAATGAGGCCTTCGCTGCCCAAGGACTGGCGGTCATCAAATCCTTGGACATGGATATAGACAAGGTCAATGTCAACGGTGGTGCAGTAGCACTCGGCCATCCGCTGGGTTGTACAGGCGCTAAACTTTCCGTCCAACTCTTCAATGAGCTCCGCAGACAGAACAAGAGGTACGGCATGGTTACGGCCTGCGTCGGCGGAGGACAGGGCGTTGCGGGAGTATTTGAACTGTTAAAGTAGAGACAAGAACCAAGAACCAAGAGACAAGACCGTCTTGACTCTTGATTCTTGATTCTAGATTCTAAAAAAATAAACATTATACCATATGTCAACTGTAGCAAAAAAATCAATCAACGGCGGGGAGTTCCTGATCAAGGAAACAGAAGCCCAGGACATCTTCATCTTTGAAGAGTTCACAGAAGAGCAAAAAATGATGGCGCAGGCCTGTCAGGATTTTATCGATACGGAGATCCATCCCAATATCGAGGAAATCGACAGCATGAAGCATCCGGAATTGGTACCTTCCATTTTCAAAAAGGCAGGGGAATTGGGTTTATTGGGTATTTCTGTGCCGGAGGAATTCGGTGGAATGGGGATGAGTTTCAATACCTCCATGTTGATCGCTGATATCATTGGTGGTGCCGGTTCCTTCTCCACTACCTATGGTGCCCATACCGGAATCGGTACCTTGCCGATTTTGTATTATGGCAATGAAGCGCAAAAGGCCAAGTATTTACCCAAATTGGCTACCGGTGAGTGGGCAGCCTGCTACTGTTTGACAGAGCCAGATGCTGGTTCAGATGCCAACAGTGGTAAGACCAAGGCAGTGTTGACTGAGGATGGGAAGCATTACATCATCAATGGACAGAAGATGTGGATTTCCAATGCGGGTTTTGCTGATCTCTTCATCGTTTTTGCCAAGATTGATGACGACAAGAACCTGTCTGCTTTTATTGTGGAAAAGGGGTTTGGTGGTATCACGATGAACGAAGAAGAGAAGAAGATGGGGATCAAGGGTTCTTCCACCCGTCAGGTATTCTTCAATGATTGCAAGGTACCGGTAGAGAACTTACTTTCTGAGCGTCAGAACGGTTTCAAGATTGCGGTAAATATCCTGAACATTGGTAGGATCAAATTGGGAGCTGGTGTATTGGGTGGCTGCAGGACGGTAGCTTCCTATGCCATCAAGTATGCTGGAGAAAGAAAGCAGTTTGGCGTATCCATCAATACTTTTGGAGCGGTCAAACAAAAGCTGGCAGAGATGGCCGTGAGGACCTATGCCTGTGAAGCCTTGTGTTACCGTGCCGGTCAGGACATTGAAGACAGGATGGCTGCTTTGGCTGCGGAAGGAATGGAAGATGCCGAGGCCAAATTGAAAGCTTTGGAGCAGTTTGCCATTGAGGCGGCCATTGCCAAGGTGCACGGTTCTGAGGTATTGGATTATGTGGTGGATCAGGGCGTGCAGGTTTATGGTGGTATGGGTTATTCTGCGGATGCGCCAATGGAAAGGGCTTATAGAGATGCGAGGATTTCCAGGATTTATGAAGGCACCAATGAGATCAACAGGATGTTGATGGTGGGCATGTTGTTGAAGCGGGCCATGAAGGGAGAGATCAATTTGTTTGAGCCGGCCATGGCTGTAGGCAATGAGTTGACCTCCGTACCGAGCTTTGAGAGCATTGATACCTCAGAATTGTTTGCCTCTGAGAAAGATGTAATCAAGAAACTGAAGAAAGTATTCCTGATGGTAGGTGGCAAGGCGGCCATGGCTTTACAGGATAAGATTGAGTCAGAGCAGGAAGTGATGATGAATTTGGCGGATGTGATGATTGAAATCTATGCGGCAGAATCTGCCATTCTGAGAACCGAGAAACTGGTCAGTATGAGGGGTGAGGAAGCCTGCAAGCATCAGATTGCCATGACACAGGTGTACTTGTTTGAAGCGGTGGAAAAAATTCAGACTGCTGCCAAGGAGGCCATCGCTGCTTTTGCAAAGGGTGATGAACAGAAGGTGATGTTGATGGGCTTGAAGCGTTGGACCAAGGCTGATTTGGTCAATACCAAGGAGCTGAGAAGGCAGATTGCGGATTATATGATTGAGT